>NZ_JBKEBW010000127.1:0-14194 GCF_047973365.1 Vibrio sp.
GTCGAGAAAAGGAAACTGTTTAGATAATGCAGTGGCTGAAAACTTCTTCGCTTTACTCAAAACAGAGATGTATCACGGTCAAAGCTTCACTGATGCTGATGAACTGATTGCAAATATCGAAGAATATATAGAGTATTACAATACAAAACGGATTAAGGTGAAATTTAAAGGCCTGACTCCGATAGAATATCGAAATCAGGCCTTGCAAGCCGCTTAACAGAAATGTCCAACTTTATGGGGTCACTTCACTGTGCGTGGGAATGCATACCTGACTCACAAATAAACAGATTTGCTGCTTAATTTAACCCCGATATGAATTCCCACGGAGACCGTGGGAACTAGCGCTGAGTATCTCGCTTGTTACCATGCTGTGGGAACGAGAAGTTAGTATGCTTATTGGGGATAAACAACCAAACGCTTGGGAGCAACCTTTCCGTCATTGTCTATTTCCGCGACACCCAGGAACAAACTTTCTTCGCCGCCGGTCATACGAACAATGCCGTCAAGCGGAGCACCGAATACCTGCACCGGCTGACCATGCTGAACCATATCAACCAGTTCAGGAATCAGATTGACCTCTGGTAAGTCTTGTACTGCGGTATCCATTGGTAACAGCAATGCATCAAGCACATCGTACGGTGAACGCTCTTCACGGTGAGCTTGTTCTACCAGCTCATTAAGCTGATCAATGGTCACCATGTTTTGATACGGGTATTTCGCTACGCCAGTGCGGCGCAACATAGTCACGTGTGCACCACAGCCAAGCATTTCGCCTAGATCATCGACGATAGTACGGATGTAAGTGCCTTTTGAGCAGTGCACTTCCATCTCAACTTCATCGCGTTCAAAACGATGCAACACGATGTCGTAAACAGTGATTTTGCGCGATTCGCGTGGTACTTCGATACTTTGACGAGCATATTCGTACAATGGACGACCTTGGTATTTCAATGCGGAAAACATTGATGGTATTTGGTCGGTTTCACCGCGGAATTTTTCGATACAACTGATCAGCGTATCATGGTCGACATTCACCTCACGCGTTTCAACCACTTCACCGTCTGAATCTGAGGTATCAGTGCGCTCACCCAGTTTTGCAATCACGCGATAGCGCTTATCGGAATCAAGCAGAAACTGTGAAAACTTGGTTGCTTCGCCTAAACAAATAGGCAGCATACCCGTCGCCAGAGGATCTAGTGCTCCGGTATGCCCTGCTTTTTCAGCAAAGAAAAGGCGTTTAACTTTTTGTAAGGTGTCATTAGATGAGATGCCGGTTGGTTTATCAATCAGCACCACACCATTAATCGGACGCCCTTTACGACGACGAGCCATTACTCTTCGTCCTCACGACCTGCTTCTTTTTGTCTTTGCTTGTCGCTATTGACGACTTCAGAAACCAGGTTCGACATACGCATACCTTCAACTAAGGTGCTGTCGTAGTGGAAACGAATTTCTGGCGTTAGACGTAGACGAATACGCTTACCAAGCATCATACGAATATGAGCTTCGTGTTCACGTAGCGCTTTTAAACAAGACTCTGGCGTTTGCTCACCGACACATAGGAAAGTGACGAATACTTTCGCATAGGCGAGGTCACGAGAGACTTCCACATCAGAAATGGTCACCATTCCTAAACGAGAGTCACGAACTTCGCGCTGAAGGATCATGGCGAGTTCTTTTTGTAATTGTTGAGACACACGTTGAGTGCGGCTAAATTCTTTTGGCATAATTTTCTCACTAATAGAAAGAATGGGGGAATGGTATTCCCACTCCCCCATGGCGTATTCAACAACCGAACATTGCCGTTAATACTACTTTATTGATGGACCTGTAAGCTGAAAACTTTCTCGTTCCCATGCTCTGCGTGGGAATGCATATCTAGCTCTGGTATGCATCCCCACGGAGGACCGTGGGGACGAGTAGTTTTGCTTTCATTACCTACGTAAATTCATCAAATTTTTGCTAATTAATCGATAGTACGTTGGATTTCGATAGTTTCGAATACTTCGATTTGGTCGCCTACGCGAACATCGTTGTAGTTCTTAACGCCGATACCACACTCGTAACCACTCTTAACTTCTTGCATGTCGTCTTTAAAGCGACGTAGCGACTCAAGTTCACCTTCGTAAATAACCACGTTATCACGTAGTACACGAATTGGGTTGTTACGTTTGATTGTACCTTCAGTAACCATACAACCTGCGATTGCGCCCAGTTTCGGTGACTTAAATACATCACGTACTTCAGCAAGACCAATGATCTCTTGCTTGAATTCTGGAGCAAGCATACCGCTCATTGCCGCTTTCACTTCGTCAATCAATTGGTAAATGATTGAGTAGTAACGTAGGTCAATGCTTTCGTTTTCAACCGCACGACGAGCCGAAGCATCGGCACGAACGTTAAAGCCAACAACGATAGCGTTTGATGCTGCTGCTAGTACTACGTCAGTTTCAGTAATACCACCCACACCAGAACCTACGATGTTCACTTTCACTTCGTCAGTCGATAGTTTCATCAATGAATCAGCGATTGCTTCAACAGAACCTTGTACGTCAGCTTTCAGTACGATGTTCAGCTCAGCGACATCACCAGCCGTCATGTTAGAGAACATGTTCTCTAGTTTAGATTTTTGCTGACGAGCCAGTTTCACTTCACGGAACTTACCTTGACGGTAGTTTGCTACTTCACGAGCTTTACGTTCATCACGTACCACAGTCGCTTCGTCACCCGCTGCAGGTACACCTGAAAGACCTAAGATCTCGACAGGGATAGAAGGACCCGCTTCGCTGATTTCGTTACCTACTTCGTCACGCATCGCACGTACACGGCCATACTCTTGACCACAAAGCACGATATCGCCTTTGTTCAGAGTACCAGACTGTACAAGTACGGTTGCGATTGGACCACGACCTTTATCCAGACGTGATTCGATAACCACACCAGAAGCCATGCCGTCTTTAACCGCAGTGAGTTCTAGAACTTCAGCTTGTAGCAAGATGGCTTCCAGTAGCTGTTCAATGTTAGTACCTTGTTTTGCAGAGATGTGAACGAACATGTTCTCACCGCCCCACTCTTCAGGAATAACATCGTACTGAGCCAGTTCGTTCTTCACGTTGTCTGGGTTCGCCGTGTCTTTATCGATCTTGTTCACTGCCACAATCAGAGGTACACCTGCCGCTTTCGCGTGTTGGATAGCTTCGATTGTTTGTGGCATTACGCCATCGTCCGCGGCAACAACCAGCACAACGATATCCGTCGCTTGAGCACCACGAGCACGCATAGAGGTAAACGCTGCGTGTCCCGGAGTATCAAGGAAGGTAATCATACCGTTTGGTGTTTCAACGTGGTATGCACCAATGTGCTGGGTAATACCACCCGCTTCACCAGAAGCAACGTGTGTACGACGAATGTAGTCAAGTGTTGATGTCTTACCGTGGTCAACGTGACCCATAATGGTAACAACTGGCGCACGTTCCACTTTTTCAAACTCGTTGTCACGGTCTTGCATTACCGCTTCTTCAAGTTCGTTTTCTTTACGCAGAATAACTTTGTGACCCATTTCTTCAGCAACCAATTGTGCTGTTTCTTGGTCGATCACTTGGTTAATCGTCGCCATTGCACCCATCTTCATCATCACTTTGATGACTTCTGTGCCTTTCACTGACATTTTGCTTGCCAGTTCAGAAACGACGATGGTTTCGCCGATGACAACGTCTGATTTCGCAACCACTGCGCTCTTATCAAAGCCGTGTTGCATTGAAGATGGCTTAGCAATCTTGCCCGCTTTACGACCTTTGCCGCCACGACGAGTATCGCGTTCTTGCTTATCGTCACGGTTAGACATTTTTGTCTTTTTAGTCTTGCTTGAAGCACCACGGCGACGACCACCTTCTTCACGACGGTCTGCTTCATCTTCTGCCGCACGAGCATAACTCGAAGTGGTCACATGGTAATCTGTATTATCGTCCATACTACCCTTTTTCTCTTCTTCAGCAGACCAACGCTCATTATTCTGTTCAGCCAATTCACGAGCTTTCTCAAGCTGACGAAGGCTCTCTTCTTCAGCCTTACGCTTAGCTTCTTCTTCCTGACGACGCTTCAGTGCTTCGGCTTCTTTTCGCGCTGCTTCTTGCTTCGTTTTATCTTCAGCAGAACGTTCACGTTGCGCCCCACCCTGTGCATCACGCTTAGCTTCTTCAGCTTCACGTTTTGCTTTTTCATCTGCTTCGCGTTTTGCTTTCTCTTCTGCTTCACGTTTTGCTTGAGCTTGCGCTTCCGCTTCACGTTTTGCAGCTTCTTCAGCTTCACGTTTCGCTAATTCTTCTGCTTCACGCAAAGCCGCTTCTTCTGCTTCGCGTTTTGCTTCATCTTCAATTGCACTGCGCTTAACATACGTTCGTTTTTTGCGCACTTCAACTTGAACATCCTTACTTTTACCGCCACCTGCACTTACGCTTAGTGTGCTGCGGGTTTTACGCTGGAGCGTTAAACGAGTTGGTTCAGATCCTGAACCCTCTCCATGTTCCTTACGTAAGTGATTCAGAAGTTGACTTTTTTCATCTTCTGATACGCTGTCTGAACTCGTTTTTTTCATACCAGCATCAGCAAGTTGTTCTAATAAGCGGTCAACTGGAGTACCAATTTCTTCACTCAGTGCTTTAACTGTAAGTTGTGTCATGCCGCTTTCTCCCTTGCTGAAATTATGCGTCTTCGCCGAACCAACAAATGTTACGAGCTGCCATAATGAGCTCGCCAGCATGTTCTTCGGTTAGGCCGTCAATACCTTCAAGATCGTCAATACCTTGATCTGCTAAATCTTCGAGTGTTACCACACCTTTAGCAGCAAGCTTAAATGCCATATCACGCTCAAGACCTGCTAGAGCAAGTAGATCTTCAGCTGGCTCAAGGCCTTCAAACGATTCTTCTTGTGCCAATGCGATTGTTGTTAATGCATTTTTTGCACGGTTACGTAGCTCTTCGACGAGATCTTCATCCAGACCATCGACTTCAAGTAGTTCGTTGACTGGAACGTACGCAACTTCTTCTAATGTTGAGAAACCTTCTTCAACCAATAGCTCAGCAAAGTCTTGCTCGATATCAAGGTACTTCATGAAGTTCTCGATAGCGGCCATTGATTCTTCTTGGTGTTTCTTGTTGAGATCAGCAACCGCCATTACGTTCAGTTCCCAACCAGATAGTTGCGACGCCAGACGTACGTTTTGACCGTTACGACCGATAGCTTGCGCCAGGTTGTCGGCTTCAACAGCGATATCCATTGAATGCGCATCTTCATCAACGATGATAGAGGCAACATCCGCTGGCGCCATGGCATTGATCACGAATTGAGCTGGGTTATCGTCCCAAAGCACGATATCAATACGCTCACCACCAAGTTCGCTAGATACAGCTTGTACACGTGCACCACGCATACCCACACACGCACCCACTGGGTCAATACGGCGATCATTGGTTTTCACTGCGATTTTGGCACGAGAACCAGGATCACGAGCCGCACCTTTCAGTTCGATCATCTCTTCGCCAATTTCTGGCACTTCTACGCGGAACAGTTCAGCCAACATTTCAGGCTTAGAACGAGTCACGAATAGTTGAAAACCACGCGCTTCAGGAGCCACTTTGTATAGCAGACCACGAACACGGTCGCCTGGACGGAAATTCTCACGTGGAAGTTGGTCTTCACGTAAAATTACCGCTTCAGCGTTGTTGCCTAGATCGAGGATAACCGTTTCACGGTTCACTTTTTTAACCACACCGGTAACTAGCTCACCTTCGTTATCAATGAACTGTTCAACGATTTGTGCGCGCTCTGCTTCACGTACTTTTTGTACGATAACTTGCTTCGCCGTTTGCGTTGTGATGCGGTCGAACGTGACGGATTCGATCTCTTCTTCGTAGTAATCGCCTAACTTTACTGAATCATCATCATAAGATGCAGCTTCCAGAGACATCTCTTTTGTTGGGCTTTCTACTTCGTCTACCACTAACCAGCGACGGAAAGTTTCAAACTCACCAGTTTTGCGGTCGATAGCAACACGAACATCTACGTCAATTTCGTATTTTTTCTTCGTTGATGTTGCTAGCGCAATTTCAAGCGCTTCAAAAATACGCTCACGAGGTACTGCTTTTTCGTTCGAAACAGCCTCTACAACCGCTAAAATTTCTTTACTCATTGTTATAGCCTCTTAAGCTCTTTTCTCTAGGAGAACTAAAATTTAGGGATCAGGTTAGCTTTTGAAATATTGCTAATAGCAAAATGTTCTTCTTGTCCGTCGACAGTAACAGCAACAGTTTCACCATCAACTGAGTGAATGACGCCTTTCCATTTACGACGGTTTGCTACAGCCATTTTCAATACGATGCTGACCTCGTGACCGATGAACTGATCATAATGTGCAGCTTTAAAGAGTGGTCTTTCCAAACCTGGCGAAGACACTTCTAAGTTGTAAGCCACAGTGATCGGATCTTCAACATCCAATACAGCACTCACTTGGTGACTCACTTCTGCACAATCATCAACGTTAATGCCGTTTTCATGATCAATGTAGATACGTAGTGTTGAGTGTTGTCCTGCTCGAACAAACTCTAGTCCAACTAACTCATAACCGGAAGCAGCCACTGGCGCTTCAAGCATCTCTGTTAGTTGTCTTTCTAAACCAGTCATTTAAACCACTCCAGAAACAAAAAAAGGGCATAGAGCCCAATTTAAATTCCAAGCAAAGTATCTGAACTCCTTATAAAGAAATTCAAATAACAAAAAACCCCGAAAGTCGGGGTTTTTGCTGCTGGACCCTGATAAATTGAGAATTTCTTCTCAACTGCAGTGAGGTTAAACACTGCCAAACTTGCATCAACTATTTCCATAATAGAAAAAGATTCTAATAATAGAAGATAATTGGTTGCGGGAGCTGGATTTGAACCAACGACCTTCGGGTTATGAGCCCGACGAGCTACCAAGCTGCTCCATCCCGCGTCCGACTTGCGAGCAATTATACGCTCAACAAGGTGTTTTACAAGTTTGTAAACATGGTGCCGAGAGAGGGACTCGAACCCTCACACCGAAGCGCTAGCACCTCATGCTAGTGTGTCTACCAATTTCACCATCTCGGCATAACCTGTCTTACTTTGCAGTAAGATTATTGAGGAATTTCGTCGCCTGTTGAGGCTGGAGTTTCACTCAATGTACCTTCAGTCGTTTGCTCAATCACTTGACCTTTAGTAGGGTCAACCCATTGTGATTCAGCTTTGTGAGTAGACATGTTGCCTAACACAAGACTAAAGATGAAAAATACTGTTGCAAAAATTGCAGTCATTCGGGTTAGGAAATTTCCTGAGCCGCTCGCGCCAAACACTGTGTTTGAAGCACCAGCACCGAATGAGGCTCCCATATCTGCGCCTTTACCTTGCTGGATCAACACTAGGCCAATGATACCAACCGCTGCCAACAGGTAAATCACAAGTAGAACTGTAAACATCGCTTCCACCTATGTTCCAAATTGTTGAGCCAGCGCCATTCTAATCATCTGTGATTGTTTCAATCATTGACGAGAACAAGGCTAGCGACCTCCTCAACGAAGGCGGAGGCAATACTATAGGATGAGAGTATGACTGACAAGGGATATTTATTAAAAATATTTAGTTTGCTGCTTAAACGTTCAAAAAAGGGGCAAAGTGGTAATTAACTCTATTCATCGTCCCAGAAAACGAACATGCACAACAATCGTCATTCCGGAAAATACGCAGTATTTATCCAGAATGACGATATTGAGTTTATAAAAACAAGACTTAACAGTTCGCTTTCACTGCTTGTGCAATTTTTAAAGCTGAGGATTTAACAAGATCTGCATCTTCACCTTCTACCATGACACGAAGCAGCGGCTCAGTGCCGGACTTACGCAGTAACACACGCCCTTTGCTGCCAAGTTGTGCTTCAACTTGTTTAACACTCGCAATCACAGCTTCTGCTTCAAGTGGATTAGAATCGCCACTAAAACGCACATTTTCCAGTACTTGAGGATAAAGCGTCATACCTTTAGAAAGTTCACCAAGCGACATTTCACTACCGACGACGGAAGCTAATACTTGCAGAGCCGCAACAATCGCATCGCCAGTAGTCACTTTATCGAGCAAGATAATATGACCTGAGTTCTCCGCACCGATCGTCCAACCTTTAGCCAGCAATTGCTCCATAACATAACGGTCACCCACCGCTGCGCGCACAAATGGAATGCCCAGTTGTTTCAAGCCATTTTCCATGCCTAAGTTGGTCATTAGCGTGCCGACAACACCGCCTTTTAGTTCTCCGCGACGCAGCACATCGCGAGCGATGATGTAAGCAATTTGGTCGCCATCAACCTTATGACCATTCTCATCCACCATGATTAGGCGGTCACCGTCGCCATCAAACGCTAAACCTAGATGTGCTTTTTCTTCAATAACACGTTTTTGCAACGCTGCTACGTCTGTCGCGCCGACTTTGTCATTGATGTTGGTGCCATTGGGTTCAATACCCATAGCCACCACTTCTGCACCTAATTCTTTAAATACATTTGGCGCAATGTGGTAAGTTGCACCGTGTGCACAATCGACGACAATTTTCAGCCCCGCCAAACTCAATTTGTTAGGAAAAGTACTTTTACAGAATTCGATATAGCGCCCTGCGGCATCCACCAAGCGTGAAGCTTTACCTAATAATGCTGACTCCACACAAGTGATCTCTTTGTCCAGCTCAGCTTCAATAGCCAGCTCAACGTCATCAGGTAGCTTAGTGCCATTCGACGAGAAGAACTTGATACCGTTGTCGTAATATGGGTTGTGAGATGCAGAGATAACAATGCCCGCTTCTGCGCGGAAAGTTTGCGTTAAATACGCCACCGCCGGGGTTGGCATCGGCCCGGTTAATACTGCTTTTAAGCCCGCAGCAGCTAAACCCGCTTCAAGGGCTGACTCCAGCATGTAACCAGAAATACGTGTATCTTTGCCAATAATAACTTGCTTAGTACCTTGTTTCGCCAGTACTCGTCCTGCAGCCCAACCTAGCTTAAGCACAAAGTCAGGAGTGATTGGGTATTGACCCACCTTGCCACGAACACCGTCAGTACCAAAATAACGTCTTTCGTCAGACATAATATTTCCTTAGCCTATTCTTATAACTATTTGTAATTTTCTTTTTTAACTTATAAGCGAGTTTGTTGACAAAGTCCCTTTCCGTCATTCCTGCGCAAGCAGGAATCTACTTACCGCATGGGCTTTTATTAGATTCCAGATATTTCGTTCCGAAATTCTGAAATGACGATGTTGGGTTTGTCATCAGTCTGACTTATAAGATTTTTAACTTATAAATTGTTGTGCATTGTCTGCATGACTTTCATCGCTTCCAATGTTTCTTCAACATCATGGACGCGAATAATTTGCGCGCCTTTTAGCGCCGCGATGGTTGCGCATGTCACGCTGGCAACCATACATTCCGCGGGTTTCTTCTCAAGAAGTTTAAACACCATTGATTTGCGAGACATACCCGCCAATATCGGTAAGCCAAATCGATGAAGTTTTTCTAGATTGGCGAGTAAATGATAGTTGTGCTCAAGTGATTTACCAAAACCAAAACCGGGATCAAGAATGATATTGTCACGAGCAATACCTGCACGCTCACATTCAGCAAGCTTTTCAATAAGAAAGCTTTCTACTTCGAGCTGCACATTATCGTATTCAGGGTTGATTTGCATCGTTTTTGGCTGCCCTTTCATATGCATAATGCAAACTGGGACATTAGCCTTTGCTGCCACGTCAAGAGCGCCTGGCTCTTGCAGGGAACGGACATCGTTAATTAAATCAGCACCCGCTTCGATAGACTGACGCATCACTTCAGCTTTGCTGGTATCGACTGAAATCCAAACGTCTTGGTTAAACTCTCGAATCGCTTTGATAGCTGGAATCACTCGTCGCAACTCTTCTTCAACGGTAACATCGGGAGCACCGGGGCGGGTTGACTCTCCGCCAATATCAATAATACTGACTCCCGCATCTATCATCTGTTTCGCGCGAGCGATAACTTTCTCAATAGAGGTATAACTTCCACCATCGGAGAAAGAGTCGGGTGTGGTGTTGAGAATCCCCATCACATGCGGGCGATCGAGGATAAGTTGTTTGGTTGCTGTTTGTAGTTTCATTGGTATTTATATTCCGAATAAACATTTATTCGTCATCCCAGAAAATGCGCAGCATTTATCTTGTAATATCTGTCAGTTAAACAGAGTTCTCGTTCCCACGGTCCACCGTGGGAATGCATACCAAACCCAAAATAGGCAGTTAATCTGACTTTCTGTTAGTCAAATATGCATTCCCACGCAGAGCATGGGAACGAGGATTATCTTAGCTGATTGGCATTACAGCATTTATCTGGGATCTTATTAAGTTAAAGATAGATTCCAGATATTTTGTTGCAAAATTCTGGAATGACAGTTCTCTCTATCCCGCAAACAGAAAACCCCGAACAAGTCGGGGTTTTCGAGATAACGAAAGATTATTCAGAATCTTTATTATCTGTTGATTCAGCAGAAGTGCTTTCTTCCGCCTTCACTTCGGATTTAGCTTCTGCTTTTGCTGCTTCAGCCTTAGCCGCTTCCGCTTTTTTCTCATCTTGAGCTTTAGCTTGATCAGCCCAACCGGCTGGCTCGCGAATATCTGACTTGCGATCCATCAGATCATCGATTTGTCCTGCATCAATCGTTTCATACTTCATCAGTGCATCTTTCATGGAATGCATGATATCCATATTATCGTGAAGAATTTGGCGAGCACGTTCGTAGTTACGGTCAATAATAATGCGAATTTCATCATCAATGAGCTTAGCCGTATCATCAGACATATGCTTAGTTTGCGTTACGCTGCGACCAAGGAACACTTCGCCCTCTTCTTCAGCGTAAAGCATAGGGCCCAATTTCTCTGAGAAACCCCACTGAGTCACCATCTTACGAGCAATATCAGTCGCACGTTCGATATCGTTAGACGCACCGGTGGAGACTTTTTCAACACCGTAGATAATTTCTTCGGCTAAGCGACCACCGTACAGACTGGAAATCATCGATTCCAGATGCTGTTTCGACATACTGACACGGTCTTGTTCAGGTAGATACATGGTCACACCAAGAGCTCGTCCACGAGGGATAATCGACACTTTATAAACCGGATCGTGTTCAGGTACTAAGCGGCCAACAATGGCGTGCCCCGCTTCATGGTAAGCGGTGGATTCTTTGGTCTCTTCTGACATCACCATAGAACGGCGCTCTGCACCCATCATGATTTTGTCTTTAGCCAGTTCAAACTCAACCATTGAAACGTTGCGTTTATTGCCGCGAGCAGCGAATAGTGCCGCTTCGTTGACCAAGTTTGCCAGATCGGCACCAGAGAACCCCGGAGTACCACGCGCAATCAGTGATGGTTCAACATCACCCGCTAGCGGAACTTTACGCATGTGAACTTTAAGGATTTGCTCACGTCCGCGTACGTCTGGTAAACCAACAACCACCTGGCGGTCAAAACGGCCAGGACGAAGCAGTGCCGGGTCAAGTACGTCAGGACGGTTGGTTGCTGCGATAACAATGATACCTTCATTACCTTCGAAGCCATCCATCTCAACCAGCATTTGGTTTAGTGTTTGTTCACGTTCGTCGTGACCACCACCCACACCCGCGCCACGTTGGCGACCAACAGCGTCAATTTCATCGATAAAGATAATACAAGGTGCGGCTTTCTTTGCTTGTTCAAACATATCGCGCACACGAGATGCACCCACACCGACGAACATTTCAACGAAGTCAGAACCAGAGATAGTAAAGAACGGTACTTTCGCTTCGCCGGCAATCGCTTTTGCCAGCAAGGTTTTACCCGTACCCGGAGGACCAACCATCAACACACCGGTCGGAATTTTACCGCCCAGTTTTTGGAATCGGCTTGGATCACGTAGATAATCAACCAGTTCTTTTACATCTTCTTTCGCTTCATCACAGCCAGCAACATCACCGAATGTGGTTTTGATTTGCTCTTCGCTCATCATGCGAGCTTTGCTCTTACCAAAGGACATTGCGCCTTTGCCACCGCCGCCTTGCATCTGGCGCATGAAGAAAATCCACACACCAACAAGCAGAATCATTGGGAACCAAGAGATGAAAATGGTTCCTAGCAAACTTTGCTCTTCAGGAGCTGTGCCTTGAACCTTCACATTTTGATTGATCAAATCATCAAGCAACTTCTCGTCATACACAGGCATGTAAGTCATATAACGTGCACTGCTGCCTTTACGAGTAAAGCTGATTTCACTGTTATTGAATTGAGCTTCTTGAATCTGGCCTTGGCCAACTTCTTGTACAAACGTTGTGTAATCGATAGTACGACCGTTGTTGTCTCCCGGACCAAAGCTTTGGAATACAGACATCAATACAACGGCGATTACGAGCCACAGAATTAAATTTTTTGCCATGTCACTCAAGGTGTAAGCCTCTCGATAACTAGTTGTAATTAAAGGTAGGGTACTACAGTTTCTAGGCTGTAGCCATAGTGTTAACATTTCTCATTACAAGTAAAATAGTTAACCTTTGTAACCAGTGGCGACGATATAAACTTCGCGAGAACGCGCTCTTGAAGAATCTGGTTTACGAATTTTCACAACGTTAAACATGTCACGAACATCTTTAACATATTGGTCAAACCCTTCGCCTTGAAACACTTTGACCACAAAACTACCATTAGGCGCAAGAACTTGTCGACACATATCTAATGCTAATTCGACCAGATACATCGCCCTAGGTTGGTCTACAGAAAGATTCCCGGCCATATTCGGTGCCATATCTGACATTACGACATCCACCATGTCTGGCTGAATTCTTTCTAACAGTGCTTCCAATACCGCTTCTTCACGGAAATCTCCTTGAAGGAACGATACACCTGCAATGGAATCCATCGGCAAAATATCACAAGCAATCACTTGTCCACTGTCACCAACAATACCAACCGCGTATTGAGACCAGCCGCCAGGTGCTGCTCCCAAATCCACTACAGTCATTCCGGACTTCAATAATTTGTCTTTTTCTTGAATTTCTTCAATTTTAAAGATAGCACGTGAACGGTAACCTTTCTTTTTAGCTTCGTTCACATACTTATCATCGAAATGTTCTTTCAACCAGCGGCCAGAGCTCGCTGAGTGTTTTTGTTTACTCATTCTAATCCTAATCAAACAGCGCCTATACTCAAATGACTTGAAGTCGCAGCGAGAGTATATCTGAGAAAGTATGGTAGAAAATATAGTCTTCAAAGATAGATGGCGTTAAAATAGCTTTTTTCAACCCTGATAATAAAGAAATTTGGGCGCGTAATGAACCTAAGCAACAAACAAAAGCAGCACCTAAAAGGTCTAGCACACCATTTAAACCCAGTCGTGCTAATGGGCGCTAACGGGCTGACCGAAGCTGTTCTGGCAGAAATCGAAATTGCGCTTGACCACCACGAACTGATTAAAGTGAAAGTGGTATCTGAAGATCGCGAGACCAAACAACTGATTGTTGATGCGATCGTTCGTGAGACTAAAGCAGAAAAAGTACAAGTGATTGGTAAAGTACTGGTTCTGTATCGTCCTTCAGAGCAACGTAAGATTGAACTGCCTCGTAAGTAGTCACGAAAAAGTGTTACGTAAAATTACAGAACACTTTTAGATCCTCGCTTTCAATTGCTAACTTTCAAAGGAATGACCTTGATTGGTCATTTTCTCATTCCCACGGTTCCCTGAAGTGACCCCCAATAGTTGGACAACCAATTATTGGGGGTCTTTTATTTATGTCCAAATACAGTCGCGAGTTAAAGTTCAAAGTAGCTAAAAAGTATCTTGATGGCTCCACTCCTCGAGAGCTCGCTGAAAAATATTCTGTCCCAACAATACATGTTCGTTATTGGGCTCATGTTTTCACTATGCATGGTTCAAATTCATTTTTAATTGATGGCCATTCTCTTAGTGCGGAAGCTAAGCTGGAAGCGTTGCAATTATTGTGGACAAAGGGCTGGTCTGTCAGACACACTAGCGCGGTGTTAAACCTCTCTTTCCCTACGACGTTAACGAGTTGGCTCCGAAAATATGAAAAGCAAGGCATTATTGGGTTGGAGAAACATAAAAGAGCGATTATTCCAATGA
>NZ_JBKEBW010000007.1:0-13813 GCF_047973365.1 Vibrio sp.
CTCTCTTTTTCATACTCATAACTATCAGGCTTGTGATGGGTTTTCTGGTGGTAATAAAACACACTCCTCGGTAACTTAGTGACTTTCAACAGATGTTTTAAAGAGTATGTTTTTCTAAGAGCTGAAACGGTTAACGCTTTTTCTTTGTTCGACGAAATCGCTGCTGCTTCAACTCCTCGATCTTTTTTAAGACAGCGTTCTCCGAACGTAAATACGCCAGTTCTTCTTTTAACTCTTCCAGGGTCATCTCATCATCAGATTTGTGTGGCGTTTGCGGGGAGTTCTTCATTGGAATAATCGCTCTTTTATGTTTCTCCAACCCAATAATGCCTTGCTTTTCATATTTTCGGAGCCAACTCGTTAACGTCGTAGGGAAAGAGAGGTTTAACACCGCGCTAGTGTGTCTGACAGACCAGACCTTTGTCCACAATAATTGCAACGCTTACAGATTATCTTCCGCACTAAGAGAATGGCAATCAATTAAAAATGAATTTGAACACTGAATAGTGAAAACATGATCCCAATAACGAACATGTTTTGTTGGGACAGAATATTTTTCAGCGAGCTCTCGAGGAGTGGAGCCATCAAGATACTTTTTAGCTACTTTGAACTTTAACTCGCGACTGTATTTGGACATAAATAAAAGACCCCCAATAATTGGTTGTCCAACTATTGGGGGTCACTTCAGACCGTGGGAACGATAACTCTGTCTTTTTGAGTTTAACTGACAGACATTAGGCATCCGGGGATGCCTTTTGGTCTTCACTGTTTATTTTGCAAAAGGTTTATTTCACAAGATGTTGATCGTATTGATAAATACTTTCTTGAATGGTTAGCCTTACTTCTGGGTAGAGCATTCCATACAACTTGCGAGCAAGGCGTTTTGTTGGCTCAACGTTACATTCACCATCGTTGTCCAGGTAGCCTTGCGATTTCAAGGTGACAAACAGTGCTGAGAACACGCCTTTATCGAAGAACTCCGGTGCATTGATGCCGTGCAGACGACCAAGACGTTGTGCGATCTCCTGACTTTTCGCTTCTAAATCGGATTTACCAAGTTCAGGGTTTTCAACCAGTAGATTCAGAGCGATAGCATAACGTTGCAACGTTTCTGAAATCGTACGTCCAAGCAGCATTAACACTTGGGTTTTCGCTTGGTTGATCATCACCATGTCATCGTTAATCGAGATTAAATCCTGACGTTGCAACTCGGCTAAATAATGCGCCACTTTTTCTGTCAGTTGCTCACTATCAAGACTGAGGAAGAGTTCTTGCTTGAGGAAAGGGTAGATCAGCGCTACGTTTTCTTGAATCTTTTCGACAGTTAATTTTTGCTGGCGAATTAGCATCTGAGCAATCAGTGATGGCAGCGCAAACAGGTGAATAATGTTGTTGCGGTAGTAGGTCATTAGAATCGACTGGTTACGATCTAACGAAATAATATCGCCCATGGTATCGGATTCGATAACAAACTTGTCGAGAGATTCGGCGTGATTGACTAAGCTTTCAGCGCTGTCATCTGGCACCGTAGAGGTATTGGAATACGGAACATGACGTAGAATATTCAAGTAGCAATCAATCTGGTTGATTAGAGTATCTCTCGATAACGCCCGCTGGCGAGAGGCAAGCAGAGCGGTGGCACACAATGTTAATGCGTTGGTCGCTGCAGCGTCGTTAATATGCGTCATCATTTTGCTTGCCAACTGATTCACCACCGGATTCATCCACTGCGGTTTGGTGGCACCAATTGGGTCGATATCTTGAGTCCAAGATGATGCTTGCTCGTTCAAGAATTGGTTGAGTGGGATAGGCTCACCGAAGTTCACATAGCCTTTACCAAAGTTGCGCAGTTTACGAATAGTACGTAGTACTAAGCCTGCATTTTCTTTTTCTTTTTGCTTACCACGCAGCTCTTTTGCGTAAGTACTTACTTCCATGACGTGCTCATAACCAATGTACACCGGTACGAGTGTCACAGGGCGATTGAGTCCACGCAGCATGGCTTGGATAGTCATTGCTAACATTCCCGTTTTTGCGGTTAGCAAGCGACCAGTGCGAGAGCGACCACCTTCACTGAAGTATTCGACTGAATAACCTTTAGAGAATAGCTCCGCAAGATATTCACGGAAAATGGTTGAATACAGTTTGTTGCCCTTAAAGCTACGACGCAGGAAGAATGCACCGCCGCGACGGAAAATCGGGCCGGCTGGGAAGAAATTCAGGTTGATACCCGCCGCAATATGCGGTGGGACTAAGCCTTCGTTATACAGAACGTAAGATAGAAGTAGATAGTCCATGTGGCTGCGGTGACAAGGTACATAAACAATTTCATGTCCGTCTTGTGCTAAGCGGCGAACCGTTGAAGCATTATTAATGTTTAGGCCTTGGTATAAACGGTTCCAAAGCCAGCGCAACACACGACTACCTTCTTTAATCATTGAATATGAGAAGTCTGCTGCGATTTCATCCATGATGTCATGGGCTACTTTACGTGCCTTCTCAAGCGAAATGTTCTTCGCATGAGCTTCGTCCTGAATCGCTTTATCAATCGCTGGAGATTGCATTAAGCGGCGGAACAGCACTTCGCGCTGAGGGAGATTTGGGCCAGAAGCGGCTAATTTCTGACGAGAAAAGTGAATACGAGCAACGCGAGCCAGCTTATGAGCAATAGCTTCATCGGTACCATGCGAATTCGCCATATGACGAAGTGATACCACTGGGCTAAAACGTACCAAACAGTCACGACCAGACACGATAACCGCTTTCGCTTTTTGTAAGCCATTCATTGGCTGCAAATAGGATTTATCTTTGCCTTCCTTACCTGGCTTTCTTCCCCATAACACAGAAGCAGGAATCACTTGTACATCAAGTTGTTGATCGTGATGATGCAGTGCCAGAAGATCACTGAATGTTGCAATGGAATCACTGGGTACATGACTGTCATTTTGCAGCAGCGTTGGACGAGAAGAGATAAACACGTAACGTTTTAGAGTTTTACCCTGAAGCTCTAGCGGAGATAGTGGATCCGGCAAGCCTGCTTCTTTCGCGTGAGTTTGCAGTGTCAGCAAATCAATATTTGAACGGAAAGGTAGTGCATAAATGATTGGCTTGTTAATATCAATGCCGATATCTTCAATCGGATTTGACGGAATTGCCGTCCCTTTAACTAGTAGCGTTGTCGGTAGCTTTAAAAGCGAACGTGATAGTGATTGTCCAGAAGACATAAGAGTTCAAAGCCTCAAAAATCAGTACAAAAACTGAAGTGGATTTCCGTGTTCCTAAATGATTTACAAGGAAAAGGGAGATACACCTAAGTTGGTCTTTATTTTTCGAGTGGCAAGAATACCAGAAACTGGTCAAACCTTTTAATTTTATTCAGTGATGTTTGCTTTTTGTGCAGTTTTTCTGAATTTTTTTTACATATTAAATCGTCAATACGTGGATCACAGAATGTATAAGAAGAATCCCCAAGGATTAATGCGCCTATTCAAAGCGACAGGTTATTCCTATAAAGGTATTTGCGCGGCATTTAAACATGAAGCGGCTTTTCGCGAAGAAGCTTTACTTGCCATCGTCGCTATTCCATTCGCTATTTGGTTAGACGTTACCCAAGTTGAGCGCATGTTAATGATATCTAGCGTGCTGCTCATTGTTTTAGTTGAGCTATTAAATAGTGCGCTGGAAGCCGTTGTTGACCGTGTTGGACAAGAGCATCACGAGTTGTCTGGTCGAGCCAAAGATATGGGGTCTGCAGCCGTGTTTATTGCCATGGTTATTGCCGGTTATATTTGGCTTGAAGTGCTATTTATCTAAACCTGAAGCTCTATTTATATAAAAAAGAAGCAATTGGCTTTGCATTTCAAAAATTACTGGATATACTCACAGTCAACTGTATAAAAAAACAGGTGAACTATGAAGCCGTTAACGCCACGCCAACAACAAGTTTTTGATTTAATCAAAAGCAAGATCGATGAAACAGGAATGCCACCAACGCGCGCCGAAATTGCTCGTGAATTGGGTTTTCGTTCCGCAAACGCAGCAGAAGAGCACTTGAAAGCTCTTGCTCGCAAACAAGCCATTGAAATTGTGCCAGGGGCTTCTCGTGGTATTCGCATTTTAGTTGAAGTGGCGAACGACGAAGCGGAAGGTTTACCTCTGATCGGTCGTGTAGCGGCAGGTGAGCCAATTTTAGCGCAAGAACACGTAGAGTCTCATTATCAGGTGGATCCGAATATGTTCCGTCCACATGCAGACTTCTTACTACGTGTTCACGGCGAAAGTATGAAAAATATCGGTATTATGGATGGCGACTTGCTTGCTGTACATAAGACTCAAGATGTACGCAATGGGCAAGTGGTTGTGGCTCGGGTTGAAGATGACGTGACGGTTAAGCGTTTGGAGCGTCATGGTTCAAAAGTTCTGCTTCATGCTGAGAATGAAGAATTTTCGCCAATTGAAGTGGATTTAACATGCCAGAATCTTGCGATTGAAGGTATTGCGGTAGGTATTATTCGTAATACGGATTGGATGTAATCCTACCTTTCTGACTTTTTGGGGTTTCACATCTGTACGGTATATCCGAAACTTAAAGATTTGCAAATCTAATTGATATTCATTATCATCTTCTTTGTCGCGATACAAGGAAGATGATGATGCGCACTCCCCACAAGCAAAACTCTCAACGTTATCAAATCCCTACCAACTTGGTACAACCTCTTTGGCTACGTAGTCGTGAGAGCTTGGTCGATAACGGCCTGGTTTATGATCCTATTGCTGCAACAGCTTGTCAGCGTTGCCATCTAGCGCCTGATTGCATCAGTGGGGATGTTGATCAGAAGCAATTACTGTATGTCACTGTTACGCAACTCTGCGATCAACAAGTACATCGATTTTTAGCTGAGCATCCAGATGGTTGGATCATCAATGTTGGTGCTGGTTTGGATACGCGTTTCTATCGCATTGATAATGGGCGCTGTCACTGGATTGAACTGGATGTGACAGAAAATTTATTATGGAGACAAAAGCTGTTCCACCGTAGCGAACGCTATTTACATCAGTGTGGCTGTGTTGGGGAAACGGATTGGTTAGAACGTCTGCCTATTCCAGAGTCTGCTCCGGTGTTAATTCTGTGCGAGCACGCTCTTTTGGATTGCGATGCAGCGCAGGTATCTCGCTTCGTCCGCGCATTGGGGGTGAGCTTTGCCAATGCGAGCGCATGTTTAGTCCTCGCAGGAGACAAAACCTGTACTCGATTAGGGCAAAAGATGGGGTCGGGCACCTATGCTCATGGTTTTTCAACAGCAAAAAACGCAGTAATGAACTGCTTACCTTGGGCGCGCCAAGTTACCACTTATTCGCCTTTAGACAGTCAATGTGATCGTTGGAAGTTTTGGCAACGTGCGCTGAGTAAATTCCCAGGCTTTAAGCAACGATTTACACCAATCGTTGCGCATGTGATTTGGTAGCAGAATTGATGAAACCGCAATACGGATTTGATTACGCATTGCGGTTAGGTCCACTTATTTTAAGATCATAGTTTAAGATTAAAACAGGCGATTTAACCCGTTTAATGCCGCCACACGATACGCTTCGGCCATCGTTGGGTAGTTAAAGGTGGTATTCACGAAATACTCAATGCTATTGGCTTCACCTTTTTGTTCCATAATTGCCTGACCGATGTGGATGATTTCTGCAGCGCGCTCACCAAAGCAGTGAATACCTAAGATCTCTTTGGTTTCACGATGGAAAAGAATCTTTAAGCTTCCCACATCTTTACCGGAGATTTGTGCACGGGCTAAATGTTTGAATGATGAACGCCCCACTTCGTAAGGTACTTTTGCTGCCGTGAGTTCTTGTTCCGTTTTACCCACCGAGCTGATTTCAGGAATGGTATAAATACCGGTCGGGATATCTTCAATCAGCTTGTTGGTGGCTTGGCCTTGTGAAATGGCTTGAGCCGTAAAGCGACCTTGATCATAAGCTGCACTTGCAAGGCTTGGATAACCAATAACATCACCGACCGCATAAATGTGGCTAACTTCAGTCTGATAATTACTATTCACACTAAGTTGACCGCGAGAGTCTGGTTTCAGACCAACCACTTCAAGGTTTAGTTTGTCTGTATTGCCAGTTCGACCATTCGCGTAAAGTATACAGTCTGCTTTCATCTTCTTGCCGGAATTCAGATGTACGATAACGCCATCATCCGTACCTTCAATTTTACTGTAGGTTTCATCGTTGCGGATAACCACACCGCTATTCCAGAAGTGATAAGAGAGAGCATCTGACGTTTCGTTGTCTAGGAACGATAGCAGACGGTCGCGAGTGTTGATTAAGTCGGTTTTAACCCCTAACCCACGGAAAATAGAAGCATATTCACAACCGATGACACCAGCACCGTAAATGATGATGTGTTGCGGATCATGCTCAAGGTTCAAAATTGAGTCACTGTCGTAAACGCGAGGGTGGTTGAAGTCAACATCAGCAGGGCGATATGGTCGAGAGCCGGTCGCGATAACAAATTTATCGGCCGTGTAGTGTTCAACGGTGTGGTCAGCTTTAGTTACTGCCACTGTATTCGCGTCAACAAAGTGCGCCGTACCAAAGATGAGATTACATTGGTTACGGTCATAAAAGCCTTGGCGCATTCTGGTTTGCTTATCAATCACGCTTTTTGCGTGTCCAAGAATGGATGAGAAAGTTGAGTGCAAGCTTGAATTGTTATTACAGAACAAAGGGTTGCTGTTAAATTCGATGATGCGGCTAACCGCATGACGCAATGCTTTGGAAGGGATGGTACCCCAGTGTGTACATCCACCACCTACGCTGGTTTCTTTTTCGATAATGGCGACATTTAATCCCGCTTTGGTTAACCCCATTGCTGCACCTTCACCGCCAGGTCCGCTGCCTATTACGATGACGTCAAAGTGGTTATTCAGTGCCATAGAAGATCCTTGTTATGATTTGATTAACATTGCGATAGCGAGATTTTAACTGATCTATGCGAGTCGTGAAACTTAAACCCCTTATAGAGTGGAGAGGATCACGAGATTAGAACAAATACTGATGATTTCGCGCTTGAGTTGAATGGTTGATGAAAAATGCAACAGTTATGTTCGGAAATTGTCTGAGGCTTCAAAATGGTCTGTTTTGCCTCTTAGCTATAAGGGGAAATCGCGTTATAGTAGGCGACTTTGGTGACTGACTTGGCAGGGTTTGGCTTAAAATGAAATCGATGGGAATTCGCGCACAACAGAAAGAAAAAACGCGTCGTTCGCTAATTGATGCGGCATTTAGCCAATTAAGTGCTGATCGTAGTTTTTCTAATTTGAGCTTACGTGAAGTCGCACGTGAAGCTGGAATTGCACCTACCTCTTTTTATCGCCACTTTAAAGATATGGATGAACTAGGGTTGACCATGGTTGATGAAGGCGGCTTATTGCTGCGCCAACTGATGCGTCAGGCTCGCCAGCGTATTGTTAAAGAGGGCAGTGTGATCCGCACTTCTGTAGAAACCTTTATGGAGTTTATTGAAAGTAGCCCGAACGTATTCCGTCTGTTGCTTCGTGAGCGTTCCGGCACTTCATTCGAGTTTCGTACCGCAGTATTTCGTGAAATTCAGCATTTTGCGGCCGAGCTTTCTGAATATCTGATTGCCACCGGGATGAATCGTGAAGAGGCCATTACTCAAGCAGAAGCCTCAGTCACTTTGGTTTTTAGCTCTGGTGCAGAAGCATTAGACCTTGAGAGACGTGAACGTGATGAACTTGCCGAGCGTCTCATCATGCAGTTGCGAATGATAGCCAAAGGCGCTTTCTGGTATCGCAAAGAACGTGAACGTAATCGACTAAAAGGCGGGATGAATTAATGTCGAATGAAAGTAGTAGTGCCATTAATCATGGTTCAGAACGTAAAACATTAGTACTGGCGTTAATCGCGGGTATGTGTGGTGACGCTTTGCTGTCTTGGCTGACCATCAGCGAAGTCTCTTTTTCTATCTTCCCTGTGATCGCTTTAGTACTGTCTGTGCAGGCGCTGTATCAGGAATACCTGCGTAACCCCGTTGCGGAAGATATTCCGTTAGTGGGTTTGGCATGTTTCTTTGTCGGTGTCTTTGGTCACTCTGCTTTTGTTAAAGCTCAGTATCCAGAGGCGGGGTCTAACTTCTTTTCGATCATAGTGGCTCTGTTGTTGTTACTGTGGGTAGGTAAGAAGCTAGGATTTATTGCTCGCCCTGAATAATCGAGCATTGATGGGTACAAAAAACGAGCTACGGGCTCGTTTATCTATTTATGTCGACTTATTTGAAACTTGATTAGGCTTTGCGCTCTAGCATCACGCCCGCTTCCATGTGGTGGGTGTATGGGAATTGGTCAAAAAGAGCAAAGCGAGTCACTTTATGTGTCTCACATAAAACATCCAAGTTTTCTTTTAGTGTTTCTGGGTTGCACGAGATATAGAGAATTCGCTGGTAACCTTGAACCATCTTACAGGTATCGATATCCATACCTGAGCGAGGCGGATCGACAAAGATGGTGTTGCAGTTGTAGCTTTTTAAATCGATACCCGCATCTTTCAGGCGGTTGAATTCACGTTTGCCTTCCATTGCTTCGGTAAATTCTTCTGCTGACATGCGAATGATTTGTACATTGTCGATTTTGTTAGCAGCAATGTTGTATTGTGCTGAATGTACCGATGGTTTTGCCAACTCAGTTGCCAATACGCGATCGAAGTTTTGCGCTAGTGCCAATGAGAAGTTACCGTTACCACAGTAAAGTTCTAAAAGATCGCCCTTGCTCTCTTGAGTACAATCGACAGCCCACTCCAGCATTTTTTCTGCCACTTTACCGTTTGGTTGAGTAAAGCTATTTTCAACTTGTTGGTAGATATAAGGTTGACCGTTCACACTCAGCTTTTCGACCACATAATCTTGGTCCAGCACTATCTTCATTTTGCGCGCTCGACCAATAATGTTCAGATTAAAGCCTTCATTTTGCAGTGTTTGTTTGAGCGCTTTAGCTGCCGCAATCCACTCTTCATCAAGTTGACGATGATATAGAAGCGATACCAGAATCTCACCACTCAGAGTGGATAAGAAGTCTACTTGGAAAAGTTTGCGGCGTAGAGTGTCTTTACCCTTCATCGACTCAATAAGCAGAGGCATCAAATCGTTGATAAGACGACTTGCTGCAGGAAATTGATCAACGCGGTATTTTTCGCGAGTTTGCTGGTTGAACATGATGTAGTACATCTCATCACCTTCATGCCAGATACGGAATTCTGCTCGCATACGATAAAACTGAGTTGGAGACTCAAAGACTTCCAACTTAGGCACACCATAAGATGCAAACATCTCTCCTAGTCGAGTGATTTTCTCATCCAGTTGCACTTGATAGTTGTCTGGGTTTACATCAAGAGTCGCCATTGCTTTACCTTTTTCTGGTACGTTCAAAGAAAGAGCGCAGATTTTATTCAATCTCCCGCTTATGTCCAGTCCTAGGCTGAAATTGATGTCTCGTCACTCGTAAAAACGCTAGTTTATACCAATCTGTTCTAGACAAGTTATCAATTGGTTAATAGTATTTAAGCTAGCTGGTAATGTTTAGATGCCTAGACGTCTAAACATTTAAGAGGGAATCAGGTGAAAATCCTTGAACTGACGCGCAGCGGTAAGAGAGAACGAATACTCAAATGACACTACATTTGTGGGAAGTCGAGTTAGTAGGTAAAAGATTTGCTCTCAAGTCCGAAGACCTGCCAGCAACCGAGCAAACTAATGGGATGGACCCATGCTCGGTAGGATTAACGCGATTTAGGACACTATAATGAATAAATCCCTTCTGGCAGTGGCAGTGGTGTCGCTGTTTTCTTATACCTCTTTTTCATATGCACAAGAAGGAACGGCTGATGAGACGGTTGCTAATGACATTGTTGTTAATGACATTGGTGCCAATGAAACGATAATTGTAACGGCGAACCGTTTTGAACAAGGAATCAATGAACAGCTTTCTCCAATAGATGTTATTACTAAACAGCAAATAAAAGACCTCAAAGTCGAATCTCTTACTGAATTGCTAAAACGTCTTCCTAGTGTACAAGTTGCCAATAATGGTGGTCCTGGCCAAACAAACAATTTTTACATTCGTGGTCGTTCAGGTCGCAATGTATTGGTTATGATTAATGGCATCCGTGTTGGTAGTTCAACGACGGGTACAGCAAACTTAAACGCACTTCCACTTCAGAGCGTAGAACGCATCGAGATTCTTCGTGGTCCTCGTGCATCCGTTTATGGATCTGACGCGGTTAGTGGTGTTATCAACTTGATCACTAGTGAGAAGGGCAATGGTGCTAGTAGTGTTTCTGCGGGCATCGGTTCGAAAGGTCGGCGTGATGCAAGTGCAAGTATAGCAACCTCAACTGATAATGCTTGGTTTAGTATTACTGGTAGTACACAGCGTTCTGACGGTTACAATGTTCAACCGGTGTCGACTAACCCAGTTAACGTAGATGATGACGGTTATAACAATAAATATGCAACCGTGGATGTTGGTTATCAATTCAATGAACAGTTAACTGTTAAAGGCACGGCTTATTATCAGAATAGTAAAAATGACTTTGACAGTGGTTATGCTACAGGTGGTGCCGATCAAAGTGAGGATACGACGTACAACTTAGGCGTAGTTACCGAATACCAAACTGCAAAATTACTTTCATCGCTAACCATCGGTAATAACAAAGATAAATCAGAATCGTATGGTAATGACTCCGATGCTAGTGACATTTCAACAACACGTAATGTTATTACTTGGCAGAATAACTATTCTCTAAATGATTCAACCAATCTTATGGCTGGTATTGAGTACAACAATGAGAAAGTAGACAACGTTAGCATTGATTATGTTGATGCTGATCGTCAGACTCAATCAGTTTACTTTGGTACTGCTAAATCAGGTGAAGACTATCTATTAGAAGCAAATGTCCGTCTCGATGATAGTGACGCGTACGGAGCTTTCACGACATATCAGCTAGGTGCTGGTTATGACATCGATGACTCACACCGATTGATAGCTATGTTTGGTACGTCATACAATGCTCCGACATTTAACCAGCTTTACTGGCCTCGGCAATGTGACGTCTGGGGTTGTTATGAAGGTAACGCTAACCTAGATCCAGAAGAAGCTCAATCAGGTGAGATCGCTCTAGAGGCGAACTATGATTTTGCTAATCTGCGTATTGCTTATCATCATTCAGAAATCGAGAACATGATTGCAAATTCGGATGAAAGTCTTGATAACATCGGTAAAGCACAGGTAAAGGGCATCGAATTGGTTGCAAGCTTTGATACCTTTGGAATTTTCCACGAGGTTTCATACGATTACCTAGATGCCAAGAACAAAGATACCGACAAGCAACTTGTACGTCGAGCACGAAACAGCGCTAAATGGAACATGTCTTACGAAATTTCAGACTTCAAGTTTGATGTAAGCTACTTGTACCAAGGTAAGCGATTCAGTGATACGGCTAATACGCAGGAACTGGGCGGTTACTCTTTGACAGATATTGCTATGACTTACAATATTACAGAGCAACTTTCATGTGGAGCGAAAGTGGGTAATGTTTTTGATAAAGAATATGAGACGGTTAAAGGCTTCGTGACGCCAGAGCGTAACTACTACGCGAATGTTACATACCAATTCTAATAAAACCCCAACCGCCTTCGGGCGGTTCTTTCATATTTCCCTGCCCACCTTTGCCTATTTATAAAGAGAGAGTATGATCGCTAGGGTTTGTTGTCCTGTCTGGTTATTATTGTGTCTAATTCAATTGTTGCTAAAGTCCTAATCTTCGACTCAGGTGTTGGTGGCTTATCTGTCTATAAAGAAATTCAGGCGCTGTTACCCCAGCTCTCGTATACCTATCTGTTTGACAATGAAGCTTATCCCTATGGTGAGTTAGATCAGAAAGTATTACTTCAGCGAGTTGAAAGTTTAGTTACAGGTTTAGTGAACAAAGAAGGTTTTGATATTGTTGTTATTGCATGTAACACAGCGAGTACCATAGTTCTACCAACCCTTCGTTCCAGACTTTCTATTCCAGTAGTAGGTGTCGTCCCTGCAATTAAACCCGCTTCCTCTATAGCGAATAAAGCCGTTGGACTTATTGCCACACCAGCGACAATCACTCGTCAATACACACATGATCTTATACGAAGCTTCTCTGCTGATAAAAATGTAGAGTTACTTGGCTCAACACGTCTCGTTGATATGGCGGAAGAAAAGCTCAGAGGTAAAGCGATAGATTTGCAGGAACTACAAAATATTTTAAGTCCACTAGTCAATCATATTGATGTTGCTGTTTTAGGATGCACACATTTTCCTTTGATAAAGGACGAAATACAGCATGTGTTAGGAAAAGACGTATTGCTGGTTGATTCTGGGGAAGCGATAGCAAGGCGAGTAAAGAATTTGCTTGGTGTAGAAAGTGGTGCTCGCTCAGAGAACAAGCACACAATTTATTCAAGCGCACTTCCTTGGGAAGAAAGTGCACTGAATGAGAGATTAGAGCAGATCGGGTTTTCTGCTATTCGTCCATATCCTCTTCAGGGTGTTTAGGATCATTCGCAATCCTAACTTTTAATGTGCGCTGCATGTAGTCATGTTCGTTCAATGCATCAATCGCTGACTGAGCATGTGTCGCCGCCATAACCACAAAACCAAAACCTCTACGCTTTCCTGTTCGCTTATCTTTCATTAGGCGAACAGCGAACACGTCACCATGTTGGGCAAATAAATCACGAACGTGAGACTCATTAGCTTTGTAAGGTAAGTTCCCTACATACAGAGTCTTCGTCGGTAATGCTGGATCTTCATCTTCTTTAATGGAGGGGGAGGACAGGAAAAGTTTGAATACAATAGTTGCTGCCACAACACCCACAATAAAACTTACAGCTGAAGGAATGCCTGGAACTAGAGAAATTATTGCACCGCCAATAATCGCAATTGCGATATTTAAAAACATTGGTTTATTTAAGTTCATATGAGAATACTACTTGTAAGAATAAAATTAGATGCGTATCTACGATTAACAAAATAGATACATCAATCTTACGTATATGCTTAGGTTTTTTCCAACCAATTGCTGTGACCCCCCTCAAATGTTGAAATTTTATTCGATAAACAGTACGTTGCTTTCTTTTTGAGCGAACGAAAAATTATTTGAAAAAAGTGCTTGTCTAATTATTTTAGCTCCCTATAATGCCGCCTCACTGACACGGAGTGAGACGAATATCACAAGGTAGCGGTGAAATAGAGAGAAAAGAAAGTTTAAAATAAACATTGACTCTCAAATATTAAAGCGTATTATACGCACCCCTAGCGATGATGCTTTGAAGGCTGAAATCGATAGCAAAGCTCTTTAACAATTTAAACCTATCAATCTGTGTGTGCACTCGTTGATGAAAATCTAAGATGATTATAAAGAATCAACTCGGATTCAATGAAACGAAGTGACCAGTGAGTCGCAAGACTGAGCACAGTCAATTCAAACATTACATTTCTGTAATGTCAGTATTCAGTGAGCCTCTCCTATTTATTTAGGGTATCAAAATCTTAAATTGAAGAGGTTGATCATGGCTCAGATTGAACGCTGGCGGCAGGCCTAACACCTGCAAGTCGAGCGGCAGCACAGAGAAACTTGTTTCTCGGGTGGCGAGCGGCGGACGGGTGAGGAATGCCTGGGAAATTGCCCTGATGTGGGGGATAACCATTGGAAACGATGGCTAATACCGCATAATCTCTTTGTTCTTTAGGAGCAA
>NZ_JBKEBW010000058.1:0-53370 GCF_047973365.1 Vibrio sp.
ACTGTTTAGATAATGCAGTGGCTGAAAACTTCTTCGCTTTACTCAAAACAGAGATGTATCACGGTCAAAGCTTCACTGATGCTGATGAACTGATTGCAAATATCGAAGAATATATAGAGTATTACAATACAAAACGGATTAAGGTGAAATTTAAAGGCCTGACTCCGATAGAATATCGAAATCAGGCCTTGCAAGCCGCTTAACAGAAATGTCCAACTTTATGGGGTCACTTCAGAGCATGGGAACGAGAGGTTTTCTTCACTGATTGGCATTGAGCTCACGTGCTGGTATTGTTATTTCACCGACCAAGACACGTGGTACAACGACACTGATACGGCCATAATCAAAACGAACATCACAAAAAATAGTCACGCCACTGCATATTTTATGTACTATCTCTATTAAAACAGTGTTGAGATCATGTTTCAGAGTAATGCATTACTGTTAACCTAACCTCAGCAAAAAATAACCAATTTTTAGTGAGGCCAGCTATGGAAATGACTAACGCTCAACGTCTTATTCTTTCAAATCAATACTACTTGATGTCTCAACTCGACCCATCAAACTCAGCGAAATACAAACGTTTACAGACTATCGTTGAACGTGGCTACGAGCTTCAAATGTGTGAATTGAATAAAGAATTTGGTTGTTTGAGTGACACACAATGCCGCGAAGTGATTGACATCATGGAGATGTATCACGCTATGCAAGAGTCACACAAAATGCTCAGCGAAGAAGCACGAAAAGACGTGGATGTACGCCGTCTTAACTACCTTGGTTACGATATTGCAACCGAAGGTCAGTTGGTC
The DNA here is from genome assembly GCF_047973365.1 of Vibrio sp. Taxonomy (GTDB): domain Bacteria; phylum Pseudomonadota; class Gammaproteobacteria; order Enterobacterales; family Vibrionaceae; genus Vibrio. The sequence goes on from NZ_JBKEBW010000058.1 coordinate 810, forward strand.
AACTACGTTCGCTTTCTGGTGAATTCTGAAGGTCTATACCCTCAGTTTGATAAAGGTGAGCATCTTTTTAACAGCCAAATGCCGATGGCTGATAAGTACCGTCGTATGCTTGCAACCTGGCGTCACTGCCCTCGTCAATACCACCTTTCTGCCAATGAATTACGCCAGATCTTTAATGCGTAATCTCGCCGTGTAGAAATAGAGATTTCAAATGACAAAAAGGCGGTTTACCGCCTTTTTCATTCGCTAAATTTATATCATTAAAATAGATAGGCAACACCCAGAGAAACCGTGGTATTCACACCGCTGTCAATAATCGGACTCTCCTCTAAATCACCTTGCAAATTGGTATAGCGAACATTACCGACAAGTCTCACCGTATCAACAATGTGCCAATACGCTGATAGTCCAACAAAGTACTGACCATCCCACTTAGCTTCATATTCAGGTAAGCCACTGCGAACCGATTCATCACTCGATACGCCATAAAGATGGTTATTGAGCTTATCTGAATTGTAGGCGTAACCCACCCCCGGAGTTATCCCCCAACTGCCAAAGCGCAGTGGCAATCGCCACGCCAATTCAGCATAAATGCCGTTATGAGTATCGCCAATATCAGTACCGACGGAGGTTTCAAACATGCCCGCAAGTGTCATTAACTGATAGCTAACACCGCCCAACACGGTAGAAGAACGCTTATCCAGTAGTTGAATTTGTGCGTTGTCGGAATCTCCTGGCTTTAATGTTCGCGGATCATACATAAGCCGAAACACCACGTTTTGCTGAGACTGCATAGGAAATAACCGGTAGCCAGCGCTAAAGCCGCGTAGGAATAGATGTTCACCTTCATAACCAATCAATGGGATCACGGTACGATTCGACGGTGTGTCTTTATACACGGCTGGCGAATATGCCGCAGCAACGCCCAAAGACCATTGGTTAAGCTCTGCGTGAACAGGCAGAGATATCGCTACAGAGGAAGCAACAAATGCAGAAAAATAAAACTTATTCATGGTGATAGAAATATCCATAAGTACGCAATCCATTGAGCGACATCATACGAAGCTATCCACTCAATAACAACATTGATAGCAATTATTCTAATTTTGTTGCTGTAAAACTACGTTCGATTCTCAATCACATGCGTCAATTGAAGCCGCAGGCACACATCAATTCATCCGTAAATGTCAATTTCGCAGTTTCTTTTTTTCATCACCCATTTGAAATAAATACATAATCTCTAAGCAAAATCGCGAATAGCAAACTAGGCTTAAAGAGTTAGGGATATATGTTTTAAAGCGGTTGTATGTCTGTGCGACATTATTAGAGGGGATTTACTATGAGTATTTTTGACCACTTTCAGGCACGCTATGAAGCAGCCAAGGATGAAGAGCTAACTATTCAAGAGTTTTTAAATCTATGCAAAGACGACAAAAGCGCTTATGCAAACGCCGCAGAACGCCTATTGCTCGCCATCGGTGAACCCGAGATGGTGGATACGTCCAAACACCCTCGATTAAGCCGCATTTTTTCTAACCGAGTCATTTCAAGATACAAAACATTCCAAGATTTCTACGGCATGGAAGAAGCCATAGAACAAATTGTTTCTTATTTAAAACATGCCGCTCAAGGTTTAGAAGAGCGCAAACAGATACTCTATTTACTCGGCCCCGTAGGCGGCGGTAAATCCTCTCTGGCGGAAAAACTCAAAGCATTGATGCAACAGATGCCTATCTATGTGCTATCAGCGAATGGCAAGCGCAGCCCAGTCAATGATCATCCCTTCTGTCTATTTGATGTCAATGAAGATGGGGAACTACTCAAACAAGAATACGGTATCGAAAAACGCTATGTAAAATCCATCATGTCACCATGGGCTGCTAAACGCCTACATGAGTTCGGTGGTGACATTACTAAATTTAAAGTGGTCAAAGTTCGTCCTTCTATTTTGGATCAAATTGCCGTAGCCAAAACAGAACCGGGCGATGAAAACAACCAAGATATCTCTTCACTGGTTGGTAAAGTCGATATTCGTCAATTAGAACACTACTCACAAGACGACCCAGATGCATATAGTTACTCGGGTGCGCTTTGCCGGGCAAACCAAGGTTTGATGGAGTTCGTCGAGATGTTTAAAGCACCAATTAAGGTGCTGCACCCACTATTAACTGCAACACAAGAAGGTAACTATAACGGCACAGAAGGGTTATCTGCTTTACCGTTTGACGGCATGATACTCGCCCACTCTAATGAATCCGAGTGGCAGACGTTCCGCAACAACAAAAACAATGAAGCCTTCTTAGACCGTGTCTACATCGTCAAAGTACCTTACTGTTTACGTGTTTCCGAAGAAGTCAAAATCTATCAAAAACTGCTTGAGCACAGTGAACTCTCCAATGCGCCATGTGCGCCAAGCACACTTGAGTTACTTGCTCAGTTCAGCGTGCTATCGCGGTTGAAAATTCCAGAAAACTCTTCGCTATTCTCGAAAATGCGGGTTTACGATGGCGAAACACTGAAAGATACCGATCCGAAAGCAAAAAGTTATCAGGAATATCGCGACTACGCTGGCGTGGATGAAGGTATGTCCGGTCTTTCGACTCGCTTTGCGTTTAAGATTCTTTCTCGCGTATTTAACTTCGACCACATCGAAGTGTCCGCAAACCCAGTGCATCTCTTCTACGTCATTGAACAACAGGTAGAACGAGAGCAGTTCCCACAGGAAACCGCTGACCGTTACTTAGAATTTGTCAAAGGCTATCTAGTCCCTCGTTATGTCGAGTTTATTGGTAAAGAGATTCAAACCGCCTACTTAGAGTCCTACTCTGAGTACGGTCAGAACATCTTTGACCGCTATGTCACCTATGCGGATTTCTGGATTCAGGATCAAGAATACCGCGACCCAGAAACCGGACAATTGTTTGATCGAGCTTCCCTCAACAATGAATTGGAGAAAATTGAGAAAACCGCCGGCATCAGTAATCCGAAGGATTTCCGTAATGAAATCGTCAACTTCGTATTACGTGCACGAGCGAATAACAACGGTAACAACCCAGCGTGGACCAGCTACGAAAAATTGCGCACGGTTATCGAGAAGAAAATGTTCTCGAACACTGAAGAACTGCTACCTGTTATCTCTTTTAATGCGAAAACCTCTTCTGAAGATCAGAAAAAACACGACAACTTTGTCGCTCGTATGATGGAGAAAGGTTATACCGAGAAACAAGTGAGACTGTTGTCTGAGTGGTATTTACGTGTTCGTAAATCGTCTTAAACACAGTCCGCTTATGACCTAATAACAGATTGAAGGAAGGGTATATCTGATATCTAACATCACGATAGGCATCCACGGATTGGATGCCTAGTTGGAGGGACGATTCAGGTGACGTATACAGGGGAAGACTCATGCCGCAATTCATCGATAGACGATTAAACGGTAAGAATAAAAGCGCGGTAAACCGACAACGCTTTTTACGCCGTTATAAAGAACAAATTAAAGAGTCGGTTTCCGACGCGGTAAACCGTCGTTCAATCACCAATACAGAAACCGGTGAAGATGTCTCTATCCCAAATAAAGACATCAAAGAGCCTATCTTTCACCAAGGCCAGGGGGGCATGCGCGAACGTGTCCATCCCGGCAATGACCAATTTACAAGAGGTGACAAAATAGAACGCCCTAAAGGTGGCGGACAAGGAGGAGGATCGGGAGAAGGCGACGCGAGCCAGGATGGTGAAGGCGAAGATGAATTTGTGTTCCAAATATCCAAAGATGAGTATTTAGACATTTTGTTTGAAGACCTCGAACTGCCGAACCTTGAAAAGAACCAAATCAACAAGATCACCGAATGGAAAACCCACCGAGCCGGTTATCAAACTGCAGGCTCGGCGTCGAATATTGCAATTGTACGTTCACTGCAACAATCTTTAGCGCGTCGCACCGCAATGACAGCCAATAAACGTCGTTTAATGAAAGAGCTGGAACAAGAGCTAGAGCGAATTAAAACCTCTGAACCGGCTCAACTTCTGGAAGAAAAACGCATCAAACAGGAGATTGAAGAGCTACGGGCAAAAATTGAAAGCGTACCTTTTATTGATACGTTCGATTTGCGTTTTAAAAATTATGAAAAACGCCCTATTCCATCAAGCCAAGCGGTCATGTTCTGTTTGATGGATGTCTCTGGATCTATGGATCAGGCCACCAAAGACATTGCAAAACGCTTTTACGTTTTGCTTTATCTATTCCTGACTCGTACTTACCAGAACGTAGAAGTGGTGTTTATCCGCCACCATACCCAAGCAAAAGAAGTGGACGAGCAGGAATTCTTTTACTCCCAAGAAACTGGCGGCACTATTGTATCGAGTGCATTAAAGCTGATGCATGACATCATTAAAGAACGCTACCCACTTGGTGAGTGGAACATCTACGGTGCTCAAGCTTCTGATGGTGATAACTGGGCAGATGATTCACCACGTTGTAAAGAGCTGCTCATTAATCAGCTGTTACCTTACTGCCAATACTATGCCTATATCGAGATTACTCGTCGCTCACATCAAACCTTATGGCATGAATACGAAAAGCTGCAGCCAACATTTGGCAATTTCGCAATGAAAAACATCCGCAGTGTAGAGGACATCTTCCCTGTGTTTAGGGAATTGTTCCACAAGGAATCGGCATAGGGAGAAGCGCGCATGACTACTAATGCTACGACAAAAAAGACTAAAGCTTCACCGAAGAAAGGTGCGAGCAAATCGAATGTGTTGCCTGATGGACCAGATTGGACTTTCGACATTCTAGAGCAGTATCACGCGGAGATTAAACGTGTGGCTGAACTGTATAGACTTGATACCTATGAGAACCAAATAGAAGTCATCACATCTGAACAAATGATGGATGCTTATTCGAGCATCGGTATGCCAATCAACTATAACCACTGGTCGTTTGGCAAAAAATTTATTCATACCGAGCAAAATTATAAGCATGGCCAAATGGGGTTAGCGTATGAAATCGTTATCAACTCCGACCCTTGTATCGCGTACCTGATGGAAGAGAATACAGTGACCATGCAGGCTTTGGTTATGGCACACGCCTGTTATGGTCACAACTCTTTCTTTAAAGGTAACTATCTGTTCCAGACATGGACAGATGCTAGCTCGATTATCGACTATCTTTTGTTCGCTAAAAACTACATTGCCGAGTGTGAAGAAAAATATGGTGTGAATGAAGTGGAACGTCTGCTCGACTCTTGCCACGCGCTGATGAATTACGGTGTCGATAGATACAAACGACCAGAGAAAATTTCGATTGCCGAAGAGAAAGCTCGCCAGGAAGAACGTGAAGAGTATTTGCAATTTCAGGTCAATGCCTTATGGCGTACTGTTCCTCGCAAAGCAAGAGCGGAAAACGACCAACCACGCTTTCCAAGCGAGCCACAAGAAAACATTCTTTACTTCATTGAGAAGCATGCGCCACTACTTGAGTCCTGGCAGCGTGAGATCGTGCGTATCGTACGCAAAGTCAGCCAGTATTTTTATCCACAAAAGCAAACCCAGGTGATGAATGAAGGTTGGGCAACGTTCTGGCACTATACCATTTTGAACCATCTGTACGACGAAGGGTTGGTATCAGATAAGTTTATCCTGGAGTTCCTGCACAGCCATACCAGTGTGGTTGCCCAACCATCTTATAACAGTCGCTATTTCAGTGGCATCAACCCGTATGCGCTAGGTTTCGCCATGTTTACCGATATTAAACGGATTTGTGAAAAGCCAACAGCAGAAGACTACGAATGGTTCCCTGAACTGGCAGGCTCTGACTGGTTAGATGCTGTACATTTTGCTATGCACAATTTCAAAGATGAAAGCTTTATCAGTCAATATTTATCACCAAAGTTGATTCGCGACTTTAAACTGTTCGCAATTACTGACGACGACAGAAAGAACTTTATTGAAGTCACCGCCATTCACAATGACAGCGGCTATCAGTTAATTCGAGAAAAGCTCGCTGCTCAATATAATCTGAGTAACTTGGAGCCTAACATCCAAGTATTCAGCGTCGACGTTCGTGGAGACCGTTCCATTACGCTACAGTATGTCCCCCACGACCGAATTCCGTTAGACCCAAGCTACGAGGAGGTACTTAAACACATGCATCGCCTATAGGGTTTTGAAGTCAAATTGGAGGAGGTAAAAGACACTGGAAGAAGAGAAATCCTCGCAACCTGTCCTAAGAAAGGTGATCACGAAAGGTGATTATCGTTGCGACAAGCTAAACATCTAACCTAACAATTAGTTGTAAAAATAAGTAGTTGTAAACATAAGTGTCCGACAGAATAGACACTGAGTAAAATGAACAAAGCCCCGGACTCTCATCTGGGGCTTTTCTTTATTTGATCACACTTGTTTAGCCACAATACTGCGTACCAGTTCTAAATCTTCTGCAGTATCGACACCCGCAGGAGGTGATTCTAGCGCTACCGCTACGTGGATTTTTTCACCATACCAAAGCACACGTAGTTGTTCCAAACTTTCAATCTTTTCAAGCTGACTCGGCTGCCAGTTAATGTAGGTATTAATAAAACCGGCACGGTAAGCGTAGATACCAATGTGGCGCATTAACGGCTGCACAATCGCTTTGTCTTTAGCAGCGAAGTTATCACGATCCCAAGGAATCGTCGCCCGACTGAAGTAAAGCGCATAACCTTCATGGTCGGTGACCACTTTCACCGCATTTGGATTAAACACTTCATTTTCATGGTCAATTTCAACCGCCAATGTTGCCATAGGTGCTTTGCTCGCCGCCAAATTATCGGCAACCTGACGAATGATCACCGGTGGAATTAATGGCTCATCACCTTGTACGTTAACAATAATGTGGTCATCTTCAATACCCATCAGTTCGACCACTTCCGCTAAACGCTCAGTGCCTGACTGGTGGTTTGGTGACGTCATACACACTGTTGCACCAAACGCTTTAGCAGCCTCTTCAACTCGTGCATCATCAGTGGCAATAATCACTCTTTCAGCCCCTGCTAGCAGAGACTGCTCATAAACCCATTGGATCATAGGTTTTCCACCGATATCAGCGAGCGGCTTGCCCGGTAAACGCGTTGATTGGAAACGCGCAGGGATAACAACGGTAAATGACATTAGCGCCCCTCGTCCATTGACATAGTGCGAGCTTCTGGCTCAAGGAGAACAGGAATGCCCTCTTTGATTGGATAAGCAAGACGATCAAGCTTACAAATAAGCTCTTGTTTATCTTTATCGTAAGTCAACTTGCCTTTACACACAGGACAAGCAACGATTTCAAGCAGACGGTGATCCATACTGTTCCATAACCTCTTTAATTGTTTCCACAATATGCTGTTCATCAATATGAGAAATCTGCGCAGAGACTGGCAAATACCACCAGTTTTCTTGCGCAAATGCAGCACATTTTACGGCGTCTTTTTCTGTCATAACGACATTATCCCCACGCTCTGCCAAAGCAAACAGCTCTGAGGAATCGAAATCTTTATGATCAGCAAATCCATGCTCAACGATTGGTTTTGCTCCTAACGCTTTCAATGTATTGAAAAAGCGTGGCGGATGACCAATTCCCGCCCAAGCAACGATATTGGGTAAAGTTTCGACCGAAACTCGCTCTCTGGTCACCATGTTCACCGCTAAATCCGGTTGCAATGTCATTGCGACTTCACCAACGAGAGGAGAGCCACCATTGGTAATGGTAAAATCCACCTCTTTTAAGCGAGAAACCGGCTCACGAAGTGGACCTAAAGGCAGTAGTTGCTCATTGCCAAATCGTCTCTCACCATCGACCACGGCAAACTCAATGTCACGCTCAAGGGCGTAATGCTGTAACCCATCGTCAGTGATTATAATATCGACATTCTCTTTGAGCAGAGCCTTAACCGCGTTCGAGCGAATAGGATCAACGGCGACTGGCGCTTTGGTTCGTTGGAAAATAAGCTTAGGCTCGTCACCACAATGAGACGTCGACGTACTATCGGAGACAAGCAGTGGATACGCAGGCGCTTTTGCGCCATAACCACGTGACACCACACCTGGTCTGAAACCCAGACGCTGCAAAGTCTCAACTAACCAGATAACCACGGGCGTTTTACCATTACCACCCGCGGTAATGTTTCCCACCACCACTACCGGTACAGGCGCCTTATAACTTTTCTTCTTGCCCGTTTGAAAAGCTTGTCTGCGTGAGCGACTCATCGCTTTAAACATTAGGCTTAATGGCCACAGCAGCGGCCACAAAAGAAAGCGAACAGGATGATGTTGAAACCAGATTTTTTCAATCACAGTTAAAGCCTATTCACCAAATTGAATGCGGTGAAGCTGTGCGTAAGCACCATCTTGTGCCAGCAATTCCGCGTGCTTACCTCGTTCAATAATTTCACCTTCATCGACCACGAGAATTTGGTCTGCCTGCTCAATCGTCGATAGACGGTGAGCAATAACCAAAACCGTTTTGTTTTTTTGTAGTTCGTCCAATGCAGCTTGGATTGCACGTTCTGATTCCGTATCCAACGCTGAAGTGGCTTCATCGAGAATCAGTACTGGTGCATCACGCAGCAACGCTCGTGCAATAGCAATACGTTGACGCTGACCACCCGATAAACTGGTGCCATTTTCACCAATAATGGTATCTAAACCATTTTCCATATCATTAACGAACTCCATCGCATGCGCTAAACGCGCTGCCTCGGCAATTTGTTCGCGGGTGTATTCACCTTCAGCCGCATACGCAATATTGTTCGCAATCGTATCGTTAAACAAGTGTACGTTCTGAGAAACCAAAGCAAAGTGCTTACGTAGGTTCGTCAGTTTAAAGTCGCGAACATCGTGACCGTCAAGTTCAATCGAGCCTGAATCGACGTCATAGAAACGAGTAAACAGGCTGGCAATGGTCGATTTACCTGAACCTGAACGACCAACTAAAGCGACTGTTTTTCCTTGTGGGATGTCAAAACTCACATGGGATAACGCAGGTTTTTCCTTGCCGGAATAAGTGAAAGTAATATCTTTCACGGCAATGTCACCACTAACTTTATCAACTTCATATGTGCCGTTATCGCTTTCCGTTTCTAAGTCCATTAGGTTGAACAAGGTAGAGCTCGCTGCCATACCGCGCTGGAACTGAGAAGTCACGTTAGTTAAAGCCTTTAATGGCCGCATCAAACCAAACATTGCCGAAAAAACGACACCAAACGTACCGGGAGTCAGTTCAGCGCGAATACTATCAATGCTCGCCAAAAAGAGTACGGTGACTAATGCGATGGAAGCAATCATTTGAATCACTGGGTTAGCGATCGCCTGAGCCGCAACAAGCTTCATGGTTTGTTGTCTCATGCGGTTGCTCACTTCGTCAAAGCGTTCACGCTCGACTTGTTGACCACCGTAACTCAATACAACCTTATGACCTTTTAACATTTGCTCTGCTGATGACGTCACATGCCCCATGGTGGTCTGCATATTTTTCGATATTTTACGAAAACGCTTTGATACAACACTGATACCCATTGCAACCACAGGTGCAACAACGAGCAGCACCAATGATAACTGCCAGCTATTCCAAAACATCAACACCAGCAGGCCGATAATGCTCGCACCTTCACGCACAATACTCACTAATGCCTTGCTAGTCGCGGCAGACACCTGTTCGGAATCATAAGTGATACGAGAAAGTAAACTGCCAGTAGGTTCTTTATCAAAGAAACTAACCGGCATATGTATGAAGTGGTGGAAAATAGCACGGCGCATCAGCATGACAACGTTGCCAGATACCCAGCTCAGGCAGTAATCGGAAACGAAGCTACTAATACCTCGTATTGCCATTACACCCAGAATAATAAAAGGAAGTAGTTTAAGAAAGTTTGATTCAGCCTGACCAAAACCTTCATCTAATAAAGGTTTAAGCAATGAAATGAGATAAGTATCGGAAACTGCATTGATAATTAAAGCAATCACCGCTACCACTAGCCCAGATTTATAAAGGCGGATGTAAGTCCACAAGCGTTTAAATGTTTGCCATGTAGTTTCGTCGTTATTCAGTGACATATAAGTGCTTATTCTTATTTCAATATTGTTCGTCATTCTACCCCTTTACGTAGCATCTGCCTATACCAAGGAATCAGCCCATGTTGACGCAAAGTGGATAAGACACGCTTGTCTGCTCGATATTTCAGCGTAATTTGTCCAGAATTCCCGGTATCGTACCAATCTGCACCCGAAGTTAAGTACCTTTCGACGACCGTGTGATGAGGAAGATGCCAGCGATTGCCCCGGTCTAAAGACGCAATCGCTATCTCTGGAGAGACGCGCTCAATAAATGCCGCTGTGGATGAGGTTTTGCTTCCGTGATGAGGTACTAACATCACATCACTTTGTAATGGGTTACTGTCCCGTACAAGTAACCACTCACCGACTGCGGTAACATCCCCTGACAGTAATACGCTATGACCATATTTATTATCGAACACTCGAATGACACACGAGTGCTGATTGTAAGCACGATCGACTTGCTTTGGCGGCCACAACACAAAAAAATGTAGATCCTGCCACAACCAAGTATTCCCTCTGATACAAGGAATAGCGCCCTTAATCTTCTGACTGGAATAGATACGTTGAGGAAAAAGAAGTTGATTGACATCCGCCTGACCACCAGCATGGTCATCATCAAGATGGCTGTATATCACCGAATCTAGTTTATCAATGCCTCTTTTTGCTAACAGAGGAGCTATCACTGAGCGAACATAGCTACCGCCATCCCAACTGCTACCTGTATCGTAGAGTACAGTTTTGCCATCTTTTGCTATCAATACCGCTAAGCCGTGACCAACATCTAACACATCCATTTTCCAATCATAAGTGGAAGATCTAAAAGTCATAAATCCTATTAACACAAATGAAATCAGTATTAGGCTTAAATGGCTCAGGGCAAATCGCAGCAACCAGATCAAAGTGATTGCAAACATCAGATAGAGACCGTCTTCATTGACAGTAATCCAACCAACATTCGAAAACTGCAAAGCCCAAGTGACCGGTTCAAAAGTGAAATCTGCTATTTGCCATAAATAGTGGCTATGTGGTAAAGCAAGGCAAGAGCATAAAACAGCGACAAACAATAAGGGGACAATAATGAAAGAGAACCATGGAATAAAAATCATGTTGAACAAAATAGAGACCCAACTAACCCCACCAAAGAAGTAACCACTAACCGGGGCCATAAGCAAAACCAAAACCAACTGTCCAACAATGACTTTCACCCACCATATCTTCCAATGTGAAGTCATAGCATAGAGATAAATCACAGCACAAACGGCGATAAATGAAAGCCAAAAGCTGCTTGCTAAAGAGGCGAAGGGGTCGATTAAAAGTACGGCGCTTAAAGTGAGCCATATCCGCTGAGAAACAGCGATGTTCATGCGCAACACAGTCAAGATTACATTGAGCAAACACATAACCAAGGCGCGTTGAGTCGGAAGAGTAAAGCCTGCGAGCCACGCATAAGCAACGGCTAAAACCGAACCGAAAATAAAAGGGAGCCAAAGAAAATGCGGTGATAGTCTTGCCATTCCCTGACCGAAAAAATAGCCGATACCAAAAGCGATTCCGATGTGAAGCCCTGAAATTGCAACCAAATGTATCAACCCGCTGTTGCGAAGTTGCGTCCAATCGAGCTGGCTAAGACCAGACCGTTCACCGAATATGAGTGCGCGAATCATGCCCTTGAATTGACTATTCTCGGTATGTTGCTGCACTTTGCTATAGATCCAAGAGCGTAGATTGAAATGTGAAATCACCTGAAAACGAGTGTTTTTATTAACTGTTGCTTGTGCAACCCACCCTTGACTAAGATAGTAAGTTTCAGCATCAAACCCAATCTCATTCAGACGACCAACAACAGGTTTGACTTTCACTGAAAACTCAAAGTAATCACCGATTTGTAAAGGTACCGGTGAAAATAGACGAATACCAACGGGGAACCAGCTAGTGACAAAATGGTCATTTATCTGATATACAGCAACAGAGTTTTCATAGCCATAACTAATTTGTTTAAAAAAGCTGTCAACTTTTCCTTTTATGGTAATATCCTGCCCTGCTTGAAAAATGCTACTGGATTGAGTTTTTACTTCGTTACCATGTGATATGATCACTAACAAACCAAGTACGATCCCGCCCCAGTGTCTTAGTTTGCTAAAGCGGACACTAAACATGAAAAAAAGTGGGCACAATAGCGCAAATCCCAAGGCTGGCATACTAGGCCAATAGGGCGATGACAAAACAGTGAGCGAGAACGAAGCAAGCGTCCAATTTTTCGATAAGAGAGTCATGGTTTCCTATGCCAAGAAAATTCATCAAAAAATTCATGCCTAACCATGATGTGATTAAACGTCAAAAGGCATTAAAAGTTTTTGGCAGTGTTTTATATAACCCTAACTTGTGGTGTCTAAACCGACGTTCAGCAGCGGGTGCATTTGCTGTTGGTCTCTTCATGGCATTTGTACCGTTACCAAGTCAAATGATCATGTCTGCTGGAATAGCCATTGCTTTAGGTGTCAATCTGCCACTATCTGTTGCTCTGGTCTGGATTACCAATCCGATTACCATGCCATTTATCTTTTATATCGCCTATAAACTAGGAGCCTGGATACTCAATATCCCACCACAACATTTTCATTTCGAGCTGTCCTGGGATTTTCTGATCCATCAGATGGGAACCATCGCACCGCCATTTCTTTTAGGTTGTGCAGTGTGTGCGGTAGTCTCATCGGTGATCGGCTATTTTGGCATCCGTGGTCTTTGGCGTTATTCTGTGGTTAGAAGTTGGCAGAAACGACGTACGAAAATAACCTGAACACGAATAGATGAAATGACCTTGGTTTCAACTTGAGAGCAATGTATTACTCAACACTGAAATGAATGTATGACCAACATGAAAAAAGGACCTATCGGTCCTTTTTTCTATTCTGGTTTTGCTACTTAAACAGCGAATTTATACCATTATTCTGGAAAACCTTCTGATCAGTGAATGGGCGTCGATAAGCAAACCCTCCGAGCCATGGATGGCTCGGCGGAGCCCCATGGAAGGCCGATCTTATAAAAAATAGGCGTGTTTGTGTTCGACGCTCATTCGCTGTTCCACCGATGTTCAATCTGATCATATTTTTACCTAGGTATTATTTGCTGCTCAAAACAGATGCAGGGTTAAGCTTGCTTGCCCGAGATGCTGGATACCAAGTCGCCAACAAACTTAGGGCAATGGCAGTGCCCGACACCAACAGTACATCACTAACAACAACCTGTGATGGTAGAAAGTCGACAAAGTAGATATCTCCAGATAAGAACTGATGCCCAATCCATGACTCTAAACCTTTCACCATAGAAGTAAGGTTTAACGCCACCAATACGCCAAATACACTGCCAACGACACCACCCAAAACACCAGAAAACACACCTTGCCAAACAAAAATACGCTTTACCAGACCATCGCTCGCACCCATAGTGCGCAAAATGGCAATCTCCGCTGCCCGGTCTTTTACCGCCATCATCAAGGTTGAGACAATATTAAAACTTGCGACGCCAATCACCAGCACCATAACCAGATACATAATGCTACGTACCATCTGAATGTCACGATACAGGAAACCGAACTTTTGTTGCCAACTGCGAAGATATACGTATTCATTTAATGTCGTGCCGACGGTGCGTACCACGTTCGTTGCGTTCAACACATCTCGAACTTTGATAGACACACCAGTGACCGCGTCACCCAAATTCGCGTATTGCTGGGCATCGTCAATCGGTAGTAAAGCAAGGTTATGATCGATTTGCCCATTTAAAACCAGAAACCCTATTACTTTTACCCGCACACGTTTGGGGGCTTGCACTTTATTTTCACTGGTAGCGCTCGGAATCATCAAGGTAATGAACTCACCAACCTTAACGTCTAACTTATCAGCCACACCTTTACCCAAAATTGCTTGTTGCTGACCAGCAGTAAAAGTCTGCCAAGCATTGTCTGTGACATATTGAGAAAGACTTGAAACTGCACGCTCCATTTGCGGATCAATGCCACGGACTTCGAGCGCTTTAAGCTGTGAGCCTTTTTCCGCTAACGCGGTCATTTTCACATAGGGGGCTGCGGCTTCCACTTCATCATTTTGCTTAGCTTTTTGCACAATATCTTGCCAATTGCTAATAGGGTCACGAACCCCTTCAAACTCGCCGTGTGCAATGACAGAAAGAACCCGGTTTTGCAGCTCGCGTTCGAAACCGTTCATGGCAGAAAGACCAATAATGATGACGGCCACACCAACAGCGATACCAATAGTTGATGAGAGGGAGATAAACGACACCATCTTGTTACGCTGCTTAGCGCGACTAAATCTGCCACCAATAAACATGGATAGAGAAGAGAACACTACGCCTCCTCCACTTTAAGCAACAGACCATCTTGCATATGCATCTGGCGATCCATTTTTGCCGCCAGTTCACCGTCGTGCGTCACCACTAAAAATGCCGTTCCGGACTCTCTGTTCAGCTCGCGCATCAAGTCGTAAATCGACAGTGCGGTTTTATGATCTAAATTACCGGTAGGCTCATCGGCCAACACAAGATCAGGTTTGTTAACCAAAGCTCGAGCAATCGCGACTCGCTGACGCTCACCACCGGATAACTCTGAAGGGCGATGCTCTAAGCGGTGGCTTAATCCCACTCGTTCTAATAGTGCTTGCGCAGCGGCTTTTGCTTCTGACACTTTCATACCACCAATCAGCAGCGGCATCGCCACATTTTCCAGCGCAGAAAAGTCAGCTAACAGGTGATGAAATTGATAAACAAAACCTAAATGCTTATTACGGATTTTCGCCTGCTTGTTGGAATGCAAACGGGTCAAGTCCTGCCCCAGAAACTCCACATGACCTGCGGACGCATCATCGAGCGCCCCGAGAATATGCAATAACGTGCTTTTGCCAGACCCCGATGAACCGATAATCGAAACCAACTCGCCTCGTTGAATATCAAAGCTCACGCCTTTTAATACCTGAGTTTGTAGTTCGCCTTCCTGGTAAGTTTTACAAACTTGGTGACAACGTAAAAGGTTATTCATAACGCAAAGCCTCAGCGGGTTTAACAGAAGATGCTCGATAAGACGGGAACAAAGTGGCAAGCAGGCTCAAGCATATAGCCAGTACAACCACGACCAAAATTTGCGTAACATTAATCACCACAGGTAGCTCACCACCGAGAGAAAATAAAGCTACGCCTAAACTATCCAGAATGGTATTGAGATTACTGGCCAGCAGTGCGCCAAGAGTTCCGCCAACAATAGCGCCAATCACACCACTGCTCGCCCCTTGAAGCATAAAAATCGCAAGCACCTGACTATCTTTCATTCCTTGGGTTTTCAGAATGGCGACTTCAGCCTGCTTCTCCATCACCACCATAATTAACGCAGAAATAATGTTAAAAGCCGCAACGCCGACAATCAAACCCAGCATTAGGCCCATCATGTTCTTTTCCATACCAACCGCCTGGAACAGCTCACCACGTTGTTCTCGCCAATCGGTCCAATGCCAACCTTGCGGTAATGGCTTATTGGAGAGCTCGCCAACAACAAATGGGTCGTCAAAAAATAAGCGCCACCCAGACACGGTCTTGGCGTTGAACTTCAATAATTTTCCAGCATCGCTGATGTGAGTGATCATTAACTGACCATCAACATCAGAACCGGTATTGAAAATACCTGCGACGGTAAAATTTCGCTGGCTGGGGATACGACCCAGTGGCGTAAACTGACTCGCACTGGTGACCATTAATCGCACTTTATCATCAAGTGACACATTAAGAGTTCTCGCCAATGTATGTCCCAAAAACACTTGGTATTCACCCGCCTTTAGGTCGGAAAGAGTACCAGCGATTAAGTGATCCATAATGGGGTCATTTGCCGATGGTTCAATTCCAATCATCAAACCCGCCGCCAATTGCGAGGGGCTCTGAATAACCGCCTCACTGCGGACAATGGGTTCAGGGCTACGCTGACTAGATAACTGAGTAATAAATGCAGGCACCTTATCGGTGAGTACCGTTTTATCCAACGCTTGAGATATAACGGCTTGTGGCAATACGCCAAGAATTCTGCTCTTTAATTGTGCTTCAAAACCGTTCATTACCGAAAGCACAGTAACCAAAGACATGACACCGATGGTAATTCCGGCGGTAGACATATAAGACACGAATCGACTGAACCTGTCACCGGAGCGTCCTGTTAAATAACGCAAGCCGATAAAGGTCGATATCGGATGAAACATAATAAAAACCAATCAAATAAGATGGTGTTACTGTAACGAGAATCTAGCCAAGGTTGTAGCTTTTCTTTGCTAAATAAATGTAATAGTTCCATTTAATGTCATTCTCAGCGCAAAGTGTGCAAAAAGTGATGATGTTGGAGAAAAACAATTATTTGCACTGTCGATACAGGCATAACTTGATTACTTGGTCGGTATGACGATAATCAACAAAGAAAAGAAGGAACTTATATGACAGATCAAGAATTTTTCACGGTACATCACGCCCTTACCATTAACGTCGAACAGATGTCTGACAATTTCATATTTCCTTCTTATGAAAGTTTCGTCAGTGAGATCCCGGCGCCGTTTGTTGTTGCCAGTGAATTTAGCCAACTGGATCAACTCAATGATGCAGCAAAACTTGAGCTAAAAAATAGCGACTTCAAGCACGTCGTCCAGTTACTGGATACTCAGAACTCAAAACTGAATCTTTTATTGACCTTTATGTTGTCCCAACAAGATGAACCTGAGTTACGCCACAAAACGTCAGTATTTGGTGCAAGTCAATTGACTTATTTAACCAATAACGCGCCTGCCGTGGGTACAAAACTGCGTATCAAATTATTTATAGAGCATCCAGCCGCGGCAATTTATTGCTACGCCACGGTTTACAGCGTTGAAGAACACGATGCGCAAAAATCCGTCACGGTAAAGTACGATTTATTGCGTGATACTGACCAAGACTTGCTGATTAAAGCCGCCCTCTACCAACAGCAAAAATTGCTGCGTCAGCGTTCTTTGGATAGAGATAAAACATAAGCATTTCCATGACTAAAAATACATTACTTTGTTTGAATTCGGCCTCAGGCGCCGGAGACAAAAAACACATCGGCAACCTAAAAGGTGCGAGTCTCGCTTTAGCTATCGCTGAAATTGCAAATGACCATGCTGGACATACCTTGCTCGCGGTACCAGATCCACAAACTGCACTCAAATTGCTACATGAAATCGAGCAATTCAGTCACAATGAAATTGCGCTTTTTCCTGACTGGGAAACTTTACCATACGATAATTTTTCACATCATCAGGAAATCAAATCGGATCGAATATCTCGGTTGTACAAGCTCCCATCATTAAGGTCTGGTATTACGATTGTACCGGTGAGCACACTATTACAACGTCAAACACCAAGAGAGTTTCTCCTGCAACACACCCTGATGGTGAAACGTGGTGATCTTTTCTCACTAGAAAAGCTGAGAATCCAGTTAGAAAAATCGGGCTATCGCCATGTAGATCAAGTGTTCGGTCCTGGCGAATATGCCAGTAGAGGTTCTATTCTCGACCTATTCCCGATGGGAAGTTCAAATCCATACCGTATCGATTTTTTTGATGATGAAATTGATACCATTCGCACTTTCGATCCTGAGAATCAACGTTCAATTGAAGAAATTCAGGATATCTGTCTGTTACCAGCGCACGAGTTTCCAACAACAGAAAGTGCGATAGAAGATTTCCGTATACGTTGGCGTCAACGTTTTGAAGCTCGCCGTGAACCCGAATCGGTTTACATGCAAGTCTCTAAAGGGACGTGGCCGGCAGGTATCGAATACTGGCAACCGCTGTTTTTTACACACACAGAAACACTTTTCGACTACTTACCCGCCGATAGCCAGCTCATTTCTATCGGCGATATAGAAAAATCTATCGACCAGTTTTTGACTGATGTCGACTATCGATACGACCAACGTAACGTCGATCCGCTGCGACCTCTGCTGCCACCCGAAGAGTTGTGGCTGAAAAAGGATGAGTTGTTTGCTCAATTTAAGGATCTGCCTCATACCATAATGAGTATCGACCCCGTGTCTGAAAAGGCGGGTCGAAGCAATCCGGATATCAGTGTTCTTCCACCACTTGCCGTTCAACACCAACATAAAGAACCACTCGCAGCACTGCGTCAGTTTAGCGAGCAGTTTAAAGGCAAAGTGATTTTTTCTGTTGAATCTGAAGGCCGCCGTGAAGCGCTACTTGAATTACTGCAACAAATTAAACTGCGCCCACACAGTAAAAATACCTTTGGTGAAGCGCTGGAAAGCAGTGATAAGTTCACGCTAGTTCTCAGTTCTTCTGAGCACGGTTTCATTTTTGCGACTGACCAACTCGCGCTCATTTGCGAAAGCGATTTACTCGGCGATCGAGTCATACAACGCCGTAAGAAAGATCGCAAAGCCACTAACAGCGATGCTGTCATTCGTAACCTTGCTGAACTCAAACCGGGGCAACCTGTGGTTCATATTGACCATGGTATTGGTCGTTATGTCGGGCTACAGACACTAGAGGCTGGTGGCTTAACCACTGAATTTGTCACTCTAGAGTATTTGAACGATGCAAAACTCTATGTGCCAGTATCCTCATTAAATCTAATTAGCCGATACTCAGGTGGCGCTGAAGAAAGCGCACCATTGCACAAGCTTGGCAGTGAGTCATGGACGAAAGCGCGTACTAAAGCAGCAGAAAAAGTTCGCGATGTCGCCGCAGAACTGCTGGATGTTTATGCCAAACGCGAACTCAAACCTGGCTTCAAATTTACTCTCGACAGAGATCAGTACGCTACATTCAAAGCAGGGTTTCCATTTGAAGAAACCGATGACCAGACAATGGCGATCAATGCCGTGATGTCTGATATGTGTCAGGCAAAAGCAATGGACAGATTAGTCTGTGGTGATGTGGGTTTTGGTAAAACCGAAGTTGCCATGCGCGCCGCCTTTTTATGTACTGACAACAATAAACAAGTTGCCGTGCTCGTTCCGACAACCTTACTGGCACAACAGCACTTTGAAAATTTCCGCGATCGATTTGCCAACTTACCAATCCGGGTCGAAGTATTGTCACGTTTTAAGTCAGCAAAAGAGCAGAAGCAAATTCTACAAGACGTTGCGGAAGGTAAAGTCGATATTCTGGTTGGCACGCATAAGTTGCTGTCCAACGATATCCAATTTGCTGATTTAGGCTTACTGATTGTCGATGAAGAACACCGCTTTGGTGTTCGTCAGAAAGAGAAAGTGAAGGCAATGCGCGCCGATGTGGACATTTTGACTCTCACGGCAACACCGATTCCTCGGACACTAAACATGGCAATGAGTGGCATGCGTGATCTGTCGATAATCGCGACGCCTCCAGCGCGCCGTTTGGCGATTAAAACCTTTGTCCGTCAAACC
Source organism: Vibrio sp. (assembly GCF_047973365.1). Lineage (GTDB taxonomy): Bacteria > Pseudomonadota > Gammaproteobacteria > Enterobacterales > Vibrionaceae > Vibrio. Next base: position 20,329 of record NZ_JBKEBW010000058.1, read on the forward strand.
GAAGACAGCGTCATTAGAGAAGCCGTGCTGCGTGAGATCATGCGTGGTGGTCAGGTTTACTTCCTACACAATCAGGTAGAAAGCATCGAAAAAGTCGCTGAAGATTTAGCGAAGCTTATTCCAGAAGCTCGTATTACTACCGCTCATGGTCAGATGCGCGAGCGCGAGTTGGAACGCGTAATGAATGATTTCTATCATCAGCGTTTCAACCTTCTGGTATGCACCACTATTATTGAAACGGGTATCGACGTGCCAACTGCCAACACCATCATCATGAACCGTGCTGACTCATTAGGTTTGGCACAATTACACCAGTTGCGTGGTCGTGTCGGTCGTTCTCACCATCAAGCATACGCTTACTTATTGACACCACCACCGAAAGCCATTACCAAAGATGCCGTTAAGCGTCTTGAAGCCATTGCATCATTGGAAGACTTAGGAGCGGGCTTTACATTAGCGACCCATGATCTAGAAATTCGCGGTGCTGGTGAACTATTAGGCGATGAGCAAAGTGGGCAGATTCAATCGATTGGTTTCACGCTCTATATGGAAATGTTAGAGCAAGCCGTTGAAGCTCTAAAATCAGGCAAAGAGCCATCCTTAGATGATTTGCTCCGTGAGCAAACTGAGGTTGAAATGCGCTTACCCGCGTTACTACCAGACGACTACATCCCTGATATCAATACCCGTCTGTCGATGTATAAACAAATTGCCAGCGTCTATGATGAGAGTGAGCTGGTAGAATTGAAAGTCGAACTGATTGATCGTTTCGGCAAGCTGCCGGATGCAGCGTTAAACTTACTTGCTGTTGCACAGCTTAAACTTGATGCGGCGAAACTTAAAATTCGTAAAATTGAAGCGCACGAGAAAGGTGGATACATCGAGTTCTATCCAAATGCTGACATTAACCCTATGTTTTTGGTTAAACTGTTGCAGTCTCAACCGAAAAAATTTGCGATGGATGGACCAACTAAGTTTAAGTATGCGGTACCATTAGTCGACAGAAGAGAAAGAGTTCAGTTTGTTGCAAACATGCTGGATGAATTCCAGCAAAACTTACTTCCAACAACGTAAAAATGATGTGTGGTGCTGAGCGCCGAATGACGGAGTCATAATGAAAAAACTGATCCCATTACTGCTTTTACTTGTCGCTATGCCTAGTTTGGCTCAAAGACAATTTGATATTGAAGTCATCATCTTCAAAAGAGCAGTAGAAGCAGAGAAAATCAGCGAATCTTGGCCTGATAGTTTGTCAGAAATTAATATGGCAAGGGCTGGCAATTTTGCTGATGCTAATTATCGCCAATCTAAAGGCGTTAAAATGCTTGCCTACTCAGACTATCAGCTTAATGACCAAGTCCAAGAGCTTAAAAAGCACGCAGGTTTTGACGTACTTTTGCACACCGCATGGCGTCAGGGAGATGAAGCAAAGAACGCCGCACCTATGTTCCATATCCAAGCGGGTAAAGATTATTCGCGCCAATATCGCCCTAATGGCGATGCGATTGATGATACTGTGACTCAAACATCGATTGATGGTGTCACTGAACAAAGTATCGCTAAACCACTTTATGAACTAGACGGTACATTTCAAATCTATGTACAGCATTACTTATACGCCGAAGTGATGATGGATCTTAAAAGACCAAGTGAACGTCAAATCGTGATGCAAGATGTATCAATTGAATTAGCTAATGACGAGCAAACCGATGGTATGGTACAAGCAGGCAACTTAGCGCCCGTTTCTCCCACTAAGCAAATAGAGACGTTCCTGAAAAGCTATCGCATCGATCAAAAAAGACGTATGCGCAGCGGTGAAACACACTATTTGGATCACCCTCTGATGGGCATGATTATCCAAGTCAGAAAAGTCGAAGAACAATAAAACCTAAAGCGCCCCATGGGCGCTTTTTTGCATTGACACTCTAAGTGTTGAGATAAAACATGCTGCCAGATTTCCAGATAACAACTCAGCGATTGCAACTCAGACTTCTCAAACTTGAAGAGGCCCAAACGCTCTCTGATTGTATTAGTCACTCACCATCTCTTCATCAATGGATAGACTGGTGTCATGAACAGTTTTCAACAAAAGATGCCGAACAGTTTATTTTGGCTAACCGACTAAACTGGGTTAAAGCAGATGCATACGGATTTGGTGTATTTGAAAAGCACCAACAGAAGTTAATCGGTATGGTTGCAATTAATGAATTCTATCGCGTGTTCAATATGGCAAGCATAGGATATTGGATAGCAGATCATGCCCAAGGCAAAGGTTTCGGCCAAGAAGCCGTCAACGCATTAATCGAATTCTGTTTTAGTCAATTAGAACTCACCAGAATCGAGATCATTTGTGACACAGAAAACCTTCCCAGTCAGAAACTGGCATTAGCTTGTGGTGCGCTAAAAGAACATATTGCCCGCAACCGTTTCTTGTTTAATGACCAACCTAAAGATGGTGTTGTGTTCTCATTGATCCCTGGCTGAGATTAAGAATTAAAAATCTACAATAAATATATAAATCATCGATGATAGTAATAGAATTAAAATATAAATGGTGCAATGCATCATAGCGGGGGCGATGCATTGCATCTACTCCAACGATTGGAATAAAAATAAATTTATAAAAATATATTTAACTAGAGATATTTAAAATAATTTAGGTAAAGAAGAATATTCACAAGCATCATTTAATTTACTTTGAGCGATTGTAATATTTTCTTTCCAATGCTCATCATTAGCCCACATTTCAATAACTAAAGGAACGACACATTCTGTTTCTTTAAGAGTGGTAAAAATAGCATTAAAATCCACCTGCCCTTCACCTATGATTAAATCACGGAACTGTCCTTTACTTTCAGATGTAACTTTATAAGTATCCTTTAGATGTATCTGTGTAATATTAGGTTTACTCAATTTTAGTTCGGTAACTATGTCATAGTTCCATCCAGAAATATTTCCCACATCAGGGTATGCTGTAAAAAATGGTGAATTTATTTCTCTATTCAAGACTTCAAACTTACTCAAAGAATTAAGATAATCAGTATCCATTATTTCCACAGCTAACATGACACTGGCTCTTTCTGCCAATTTAGAACAACACTTCATACCTTCAATAAATCGTTGGTGTGTTTCTTTATTCGCAGGTTCATAATAAACATCATAACCCGCAAGTTGAATTGTTCTAATTCCTAATTTATAAGCTAGAGTAATCGCTTTTTCCATATGAATAACAGCTTGATTTCTAATATCAGGATCAGCCGAACCAAAAGGGAACTTGCGATGAGCACTCAAACACATTGATTGCAGAGGAAGCTCATATTGTTCACACAAGCGGCGTAATGAATAGATCGTTTCATCATCCCAATCTAAACGGCTACGACGTTCATCTGATTCATCGACAGATATTTCTAAGAAATCAAATCCTAATTCTTTTGTCGTTCTAAGCTTATCTTCCCAGCTCAGCTCATTGGGTAGGGCTTTTTCATAAAGCCCTACTCGGTGTCGCTGTAAGTTTTGATACATAGCGACCTCTCAACTATTTCCAAAAACGGTTAATTTCAGTACGTAGTGCTTCTGCTGTTTCTTTACCTTTATCACCCGCTAATGCACGACCTGCAATAAACGTTTTTGCTTTAATACCTTCAAATAGATAAACATCTTCAGGAACAATGCCGCCAGTGATTGACAGCTCTAGACCCAGATCAGAAAGCTTGCGCATTTTTTCTAAGTCTTCACCAGTCCAACCCACACCAGCGAGTTCAGCATCACGAGAACGGTGATAGATAGCTTGAGTTATACCGAGGTCAACCCATGCTTGTGCGTCTTCCATTGTCCAATTTCCGTAAAGTTCAATCTGGATTTCACTATTAAACTCATCAGCCACTTTTTTACACACTTCAATGGTAGCAATGTGTGCAGCAGCAGAGACAGTGATCCAGTCTGCACCAGCCTCAAATGCCATACGTGATAGAATTGCACCACCATCAGTAGTCTTCATATCACAGACTAAAATGTGGTTAGGGTGATTCTTACGTAGTGTAGATACTGCGTTCATGCCTTCACCGAACGCTAAGATAGTGCCCACTTCAATCACATCTACGAAACTTTCTACATTCTGAGCAACTTCTATTGCTGCTGACAAATTAGTTTGGTCAAGAGCGATTTGAATCATTGGTTTAGTCATAATGTCTATCCTTTTATTTTTTCACGAATAAGATGAGCAAGGCCATCTTGGTTGTTGTTTGTTTGACAGATTTCATTTGCAAATGATTTAACGGTGTCATCAGCATTAGCCATTGCAACACCTAAACCTGCCAGTTGAATCATTGAAGTATCATTGTGGTTATCACCGACTGCTATTACATCATTGGCTTGAAAACCGAGCTGTTCTATATATTCAGCAAGTCGATTACCTTTCGTATTTCCTTTTGCTGCAAAATCAATTCGATTTGACCAAGAACGCTCCCCATTAAATTTGGTTTGAACTAATGGATGTTGAACCAATAATTCAACGGCGCTTGATTCAGCTTCAACAACGAATTTCCAAATAAATTGTGTTGTATTTGCTTCCTTAGGTATCGATTCAATCTTGTAAATATTCGGTCGAATATTTTCAGGGATCGTTTGTGCCCAATCCTCTAAAGTTTGCATATAAGAAATTGGTGCTTGTCTTTCGTAAGTCATCGCATCGGTCACATACATAACTAACTTGGCATTGTGCTTTTCTGCCAGAGCAATGAACTCTAATGCTGTTTCTTTATCGATCGCATTATGTGTAATGACTTGCTCATTTTTATAATCGTAAATGTATGTACCGTTACAACAAATAATTGGCGTATTCAATCCAAGCTCAACATAATAAGGGCGAGCCGCAGTATGGTGACGTCCCGTAACAATAACGACATGACAGTGCTGTTGCGCCTCTTGGATTGCAGCTTTAACTTGCGGAAGAATAGTGTGATTATCGGTCAGCACCGTTCCATCCAGATCTAATGCGAGTACTTTATACATTTACTGTCCCCTTATTTGGTTGCGAATTAAATGCCCTAATCCACCCTCGTTGTTGTCACTCTCACAAACGATTGATGCGAATTGCTTTACTACATCATCAGCATTTGCCATTGCGACACTGAGACCTGCATATTTCAACATCGAAATATCGTTATGGTTGTCTCCTACAGCCATCACATCACTGAAATGAAGTCCAAGACTTTCCACATAATCAGCAACACGTTTACCTTTACTATTCTGTTTTGAATAACAACTTAGGCGATTCAGCCAAGAACGTTCTAAAGTAAAATGTGTCGTAATAAACGGTTCATTTAAGAACTGCTTGATTGCGTTATTTTCGCCCTCTACCACAAATTCCCAAACAAAGTCAGTTGCGGCAATAACATCTTCAAATGTAGATATCTGCTTAATTTTAGGTCCTTTTCCCTTTGGCAAAGTTTTCGAGAACTCTTCTAACTCAATCATGTATTTCACAGGATTACTGATGCTATGAACCATGGTATCCGTTACATACATAACTAACTTCAGTTGGTACTTTTGTGCTAACCGAACGAACATTGATGCATGCTGTTTATCTACAGCGTTATGTGCTAACACACAGTCTGTTACGTAGTCGTATAAATACGTACCATTGCAACATATGATTGGTGTCGTTAACCCTAACTCATCATGATAAAGCCTTGCTGCTGTATGATGACGCCCTGTAACAATGACGACGTGACAGTCTTGTTTCACATGAGCGATAGCCTGCTTAACGGCTGGATGAATTGTATGTTGATCCGTTAATACAGTACCGTCTAAATCAAGAGCAAGAACTTTATACATATCAGAAATTACTCCCCACCTTGACCATAGTAAGCATTCTCACCATGCTTACGCATATAGTGTTTATCTGATAATTCTGGTTGGATTTTTATTGTGCCGTTAAGTGCGCGAGTATCGATTGCCATCGCCGAGACTTCTTCAAGTACTACGGCATTGTGAACCGCATCATCGGCATTTTTTCCCCAAGAGAAAGGAGCATGACCAGCCACTACCACACTAGGAACCGCTTTAGCTTCTATGCCACGCTTCTTAAATTCTTCAATGATCACCAGCCCGGTATTTTTCTCATACTCATGATCAATTTCTTGTTTTGTTAATAAACGAGTACATGGGATGTCACCATAGAAATAATCAGCATGAGTTGTTCCCAGAGCCGGAACATCTAACCCTGCTTGCGCCCAAACGGTCGCTTTTCTTGAGTGTGTATGTACAATCCCACCGACTTGAGGGAACGCCTTATATAGCTCGATATGAGTAGCAGTATCACTAGATGGATTTAGACGCCCTTCAACGACATCACCGTTAAGATTTACCACGACAATGTCGTCCAATTTCATTTCATCGTATTCAACTCCCGATGGTTTTATTGCTAAAACACCACGTTCTCGGTCAATCTCTGAAACGTTTCCCCAAGTAAAAGTAACTAAGCCGTATTTAGGTAACTTAAGGTTTGCTTCTAAAACACGTTTTTTTAATTCACTATACATAGCTCTACTCACTTATTCGTCTGCGGCTAACAACGCTTGTTCAATAAGTTCAGCAACTTCATCAACGGTCTTACAAGCACGTAGTTTTGAGAAGTCCTCATCAAACTCGATTAAATTCGCAACTTGCATTGTGCCTTCAATATGTTCTTCAGAATCTTTCCCAGCTAAAGTCACCAGAACATCAACTGGCTCATCAACTCCCTCAAAAACAACCGGAGTTTCAAGTACAGTTAACGCGAAGCCTGTCTTGATTACACCATCTTCTGGACGAGAATGAGGCAGAGCAAATGCATCATGAATGCAGATGTAAGGACCTTGCTCTGTGATTGCTGAAATAATTGCATCGTAGTAACGAGACTCGACAACCTCAGCGTGAACAAGAGCATCAGTGCCAAGCTTAATAGCCTCTTGCCATGTAGATGCTTTAGCATTCAGTAAAATTGAGTTGTTCTGAATTAATGATTCTTTCAGTTGCATAACGTTACCCTTTTATTTTCTTTATCCAGCACTCACGCGTTGAGCATGAGCGCTAGAATAATTGTTATTATTTGTGGAAGTTTTCGGTGATGATTGACTCTAATTCATTAGCGAATGTTTTAGGCATAATCATGTTTTTAACACCTAGTTTGAACTTGCCTTCAGGAAGGTCAATAACTTGCTCAGCTAAAGCCACTGATGTCACGATAATATCGAAACTGTCTACACGTGATTTATGGTCTGTAATTGCACAGTTAGATGTTTCACTCGGAATACCTTGTTTGTCTAGGTAAGACTTAATCTTCTTAGAACACATCATCGAAGAGCCTTGACCAGAGCCACAACAGACTAAGATACGAACGGGTCTTTGTGCAGATGTACTTACTGAAGCGGCTGAAGATGCTTTTTCAACTTTTACTTCAACTTCGATACCTTCTGGAGTCACCGCTGTCATCGCCGCTTCTGCGTCTTCTTCTTCACGAAGTGCACGTGATGCATAGAACATATAGACACCCGCTAATGCAAGAATAACGAAGAAGAACAGACTAGAAGCAGATAGAGCTTGAACTACTGGTGGGAATACTAGTGCCCAGTCAGCCATACCCATCCAAGCGTTAAATTCAGCACCATTTTGAGCGAAGATATGAATTGCCCAAGCAGAACCAAGCACTTCAATGATACCCATAACGGAACAGATCTTCATAACCGCTTTCCAACCACCAAAGTGGTTAGCGAATACACCGATTGTTGCGTTAGAGAAGAACATAGGAATAAAGCCAGGGATAATCATAATTGGTGAATCAAATGCAAGCATGCCCAGTACAGCAACAAACTGACCTACAGCACCCCACATGAAACCAAATACCATTGCGTTTGGCGAGTATGCATAGATAGCAGCACAGTCAATCGCAAGAACTGCATTTGGAATTAGGCGTTCAGAAATACCGTTGAATGCTTCAGATAATTCAGAAACAAACATACGAACACCTGTTACAATCACTTGGATTGCTACCGCGAATTTCAAACCAGTCTCAAAAATGTAGATTAACCAGTGTGTTTTACCAGCCATATCCTGCAGATTGTCTAGACCAAAAGATAGCAAAATGATGCCGAAGAACACGGTCATAACGAGCGTCGTTGCTGCAATGGAATCGTGGAAAATATGCAACCATTTCGGCAAGTTAATATGATCAACACTATCCTTTTTATCACCCAATTTAGGGGCTACTTTGGTTGCAATCCATGACGCAAATTGTTGTTGGTGACCAATAGAAAAACCTGCACCACCAGTAACTTCCTGAGTCGCTTTGAACATGATATTTGAAGAAATACCCCAATAAAGCGCCATCAATATTGCCGAATAAATAATGGTTTCCCACATACTCGCGCCAAGCACAAAGTAAAATACAGCGATAAGCCCTGCCTGCTGGAACATGATATGGCCAGTCAGCATAATGGTACGAATACCAGTAAAACGACGGAATGCAACTAAGACAATATTTAGACCAAGCGCAAGTAACACTGCATAACCGACCCATGAGTAGTTCTCACCCATGGTTTCCATTGTTGCCATCATGGTGGTATAAGGGTCGATAACTGAACCCGTTAAGCCATGAATTTCATTCAACTTTTTGATAACTGGCGCGAAACCAGCGACAAGAGAACCAGAACCGACTTGTACGATCATAAAACCAACGATGGTTTTAATCGAACCAGATATAACTGTTGTTACATCTCTTTTTAACAGAATATAGCCAAGACATGTAACCAAACCGAGCAACAACGGTGCTTTGGTCATTACTTGGCTGTAAAAAACATAGAATATGTCGTATAGAAACTCCATATCTTTACCCCTTATTTTGATTATCAATAGTTTGTAGGTTTGGGGCATTATCAGAACAGACAATGCTCATCCTTTGCTCACGAAAGAATTATTAATAATCATAAATAATCATTCAATGCACATTTGTGATTAAATTGATTTAAATCAATTTTAAAGAGACCCGATAATGATTATTGAGTTCCTTATCACAAAACACAATATAGAAGTATTAATATTTCATTTAAAATCAATATGTTAGTTGGCTTTTCGATTTTTGAGATAGTTTTTAGTGCAGAAATGTTTGACTTAAAAACTGATGATTATTAAACTCAAAATCAAATCATAAACAATCAATAACAATCATAAAGTGATTATGAAAAGTAGATAAAGGTGACAAAATGATAAACGAAGCTCAAAGGCATGACGGAATTTTGTCGCTATTAGAAGAGAACCATACAATTACCGTCGGGCATATTATCGACAAATTCTCGGTATCGCCGGCTACGGCTCGTCGTGACATATCAAAACTAGACGAGGTGGGTAAACTCAAAAAAGTTCGTAATGGCGCTGAGCGCATCAAAACGAAAAAGAAACACTGGTCTCCATTAAATATCGATAGTGCTGATTACTATGAAGAGAAATCTCGTATTGCTCTCGCCGCAGCTCAGCTATGTCATAAAGGCGATAGCATCGTTATAAACTGCGGTTCAACAGCGTTTCTTCTCGGACAACAATTGTGCGGTAAAGATGTTCAAATCGTAACTAACTATTTTCCGTTAGCTAGCTATTTAATAAATGAAGATCATCAAGATGTAATTATTATTGGTGGGCAATATCATCGAGCTCAAAATATTTTCATTAATCCGATGCCAGATTCGCTTAATGGTTATGCAGGAAACTGGATGTTCACATCAGGAAAAGGATTAACTGATGTTGGGCTTTATAAAGCCGATATGCTCACCGCTGTTGCAGAGCAACATATGCTAGAGCAAATCGATACTTTAGTCGCTTTAGTCGATAGTTCAAAGATTGGTAAGCGAACCGGTATGTTGTTCTGTTCAAGTAAAAAAATAGATATTTTAATTACCGGAAAGGATGCAGACTCCTCAGTAATTAAAAATTTAGAACAACAAGGTGTTAAGGTTATTCTGGTTTAACGCCTTATCACAATTTATTAACTCACTTATAAACCGCGTCTTTAAATAAAAAGACGCGTAGGTCTCTACACCCTAAATTTTATAACTCTTAATTAAAAGGTAAGAATATCATGAGCCATGTAAACGAAATTACACGCGAGTCTTGGATTTTAAACACTTTCCCTGAATGGGGAACTTGGTTAAATGAGGAAATTGCAAATACTAAAGTTGAACCAAACACGTTTTCTATGTGGTGGCTAGGTTGTACTGGTATTTGGTTAAAATCAGAAGGTGGTGCAAACCTATCGATGGATTTTTGGTGTGGTACAGGTAAGAAAACACAGAAAAACCAATTTATGAAAAATCAACACCAGATGATGCGTATGGGTGGTGTTGAAGCGCTACAACCTAACCTACGTACAGCTATCTTCCCGTTAGACCCATTTGCAATTAAAGAGATCGACGCAGTAATGGCATCACATGACCATGCTGACCACATTGATATCAACGTAGCAGCTGCTGTACTACAAAACTGTGGCGACCATGTTAAGTTTATTGGCCCTAAAGCCTGTGTTGAATTATGGAAATCTTGGGGTGTTCCTGAAGATCGTTGTATCGTTGCAAAAGTTGGCGATGAAATCACCATTAAAGACGTAACCATTAAAGTGTTAGATGCATTTGACCGTACAGCATTGGTTACTTTACCTGAAGGTGTGTCTTCTTTAGATAAAGAGATTCTAGATGGTATGGATGATCGAGCAGTAAACTATCTCGTTGAAACTACAGGTGGTTCACTGTATCACTCTGGTGATTCTCACTACTCTAACTATTACGCTAAACATGGTAATGATCATAAGATCGATGTGGCATTACTTTCTTACGGCGAAAACCCTCGTGGTGTTACAGATAAGATGACTTCTTCTGATATCCTTCGTGCCGCAGAATCATTGAATTGTGAAGTGGTTATGCCATTCCACCACGACATCTGGGCTAATTTCCAAAACGACCCACGTGAAATTGAAGTTCTTTGGAACATGAAAAAAGACCGCCTGCAATACAAATTTGCTCCATTCTTCTGGCAAGTTGGTGGTAAGTACACGTATCCAACAGACAAAGGGCATATGCACTACCAACACTTCCGTGGTTTTGCGGATATTTTCAAAAATGAACCAGAACTACCATATCGCGCATTCCTATAATTGCCCTCAATAACACCAGAGTGGAGGTTTTAAGCCTCCACTTTTTATTAAGGTTTATACTAATGACTCTCAATGAATTTAAACAAAGCTATCTTTTAGGATATTTAGATAAAGCTATTGTTACTCCATGCCCTAAAGAGCATGGGTTCTATTTAATGGTCACAAGCAATCAATGGGGAATAAACAGTTTTCTAGAAACATCACGAAGCTTAAAACCAAGGAGATTTTCTACCCAACAAGCAGTTATTAATGCAGCAAAATCTATAGGTTTTCAATCACGCAGTATTGTTTATACAAAATAATAGACTCGATACATCACTTTATTGTTACTTAAAAACTCCTTTTTTCCTCCAAGTCTAAATTATCATTCAGTTAAAGAGCACCTACCTCTTGCAATACAAGCCTTACGGTCAATGCTTAAAGAGCACGTTCCATCAGAATGGGAAAAATGACATTAACTAAGAATGGTACAAACACATACGCTTACCTTCTACCTCAATAATACGAAAAGGAGTTTCATAAATTTGTTGCAAAATATCTGCCTGAATAACAGAATTGGTATCTCCCTGAGCAACAATTTCACCATTTTTCAAGGCGATAATATTGTCGGCATAGCAAGCTGCAAAATTTATATCATGTATAACAATGACCACCATTTTACCCAGCTCATGCGCTAACTTTTGAATAATATGCATGATCTGTAAAGAATGTTTAATATCAAGGTTATTTAATGGCTCATCAAGAAATATATAATCCGTATCTTGAGCAATCACCATTGCAATAAAGGCCAACTGTCGCTGCCCGCCACTAAGCTCATCAAGATATTTATCTTGTAAACCAGTCAAATCTAAATATTCCAACGCTTGATCGATAATATTATGATCTTCAACAGTCAATTTCCCACGCGAATAAGGGAAGCGACCAAAAGCCACCAGCTCTTTAACCGTGAAACGCATAGTAAAACTATTAGCTTGACGCAAAACAGATAAATGCTGAGCCAACTCTTTGGTATTCCAGTCGACCAGAGCCCGACTATCAATCCACACTTCACCAGCATCCGGCGTTAGCAGTCGTCCAGCCATAGATAATACGGTACTTTTACCTGCTCCATTAGGGCCAATAATGGCTGTAACCTTACTGCGTACAAATTCAGCACATGCCTGCTTGACCACATAGTTTTGGCCAAATTTTTTCGATAATTTATCTAAACGAATCATAACGCCTATACAACCTTATTTCTCAACAACAGATATAGAAAATACACTCCGCCAATAAAGTTAATCACCACACTGAGCGTGGTTTGAAAGCCCAATAACCTTTCAACTACCCACTGACCAGAAATCAAAGCCACGACCGACATGAGAGCACAACATGTCAATAGCATACGATGCTGATAAGTTCGCAACCATTCACGGGTTAAGTTAGTCACTAATAGCCCAAAGAAGAGCAAGGGTCCGACTAGAGCTGTAGAAATGGCTACCATACCTGCAGAAAGTAACAATATATTTCGTGTTGTCCGCTTCACATCGACCCCTAAACTGATGCAATTGTCTTGATCTAGCAGGTAGACATCCAAAATGTTGTGATATCTGAATAAAGCAACCGCTATCAGTATCAGAACAGGCACTGTCCAATACACTAAACCGACATTAACATTATTAAAGCTGGCAAACATATTTGACTGAACAATGGCAAATTCATCAGGATCCATCAACATCATAAAAAATGATGACAAGCTCTGAAACAACTGTCCAAATATCACACCAAGAAGCAACAAAGAAATGATATTGCGACTCGAGTACCTGAAGTAAAGCGCAAACAAGATCAGGGAAAAACCCAACATCATCAACGATGATAAAGCGAAATTGATAAAGGGATTAATAGCCCAAACGCTAAAACCGCCCACCGTAACCACAATAAAAGACTGAATCAACAAGTACAATGAATCAAACCCCATGATGCTAGGGGTTAAAATGCGATTATTAGTGATCGTTTGAAAGCTGAATGAAGCAATACCAATAGCAATACCTGCAACAACAATCGCTAATACTTTAGGCGTGCGACGATAAAGAAAATATTGATAATTATCCCAGGTTAAACCTGCTGAAATAAATAAAAAAATGAACACTAAAGAGATGATTATTAACGTCAGTAGTTTTTGTTTATCTGTCATCTTGTCCTACCCTTTCGCCTTCATGTCCCGTAGAACTAAATAAATAAACACACTACCGCCTAACAGACTAATCACCATAGAAATGGGGACTTCGTAAGGGAATATAATCAATCGCCCTGCGATATCGCATAACAGCACTAATAAACTGCCCATCACCGCCGTACGAGGAATATTTTTACGCAAGTTATCGCCATAAAAACGATTAACTAAATTAGGAACAATTAAACCTAAAAATGGCAGTTGACCGACAATCATCACAACTGAAGACGACATCACTGCAACCAGAATTACGCCTACAACCACGACCTGCTGATAGTTAAGCCCCAAATTAATTGCAAACTCTTTACCCATACCTGCGGCAGAAATCCGCGTAGCATACAAATAACTAAACAACATAAAAGGCAATGCGATATATAAAAGCTCAAAATTGCCATCAAGAATATTAGCGAAATTAGCTACGCTCCAACCTGAAAGGTTTTGTATTGCATCATATTTGTAAGCAATAAAAGTCGCTAATGAGCCAACCACGTTACCAAAAATTATGCCTATCAGTGGTACAAAAACTGTATTTTTAAATTTAATTCGTTGAATTAATTGTACAAATGCTAAGGTTCCTAGCATGGCGCACAAAAAAATCAGCCACAACTGCTGTCCATATCCAAACAAAACCAGACTAAGAACAAACCCCAACATGGCACATTCGATCGTACCTGAAGTAGAAGGTGCCGCGAAACGATTCTGGCTAATTTGCTGCATAATCAAACCAGCTATACTTAAACCGCTTCCCGCCAATAAAATAGATAACAGCCGTGGAATACGGCTGCTTAAAAAGATTTGCCATGCATCAACCTCCCCTTGCCATAAGTTGGCAAGAGAAAGTTGACCGACCCCAATAAATAATGAGACTAAACTTAACCCCACTAAAACTAAACTCAATCTGAGCACAACAAGTTCCTTGGGCGTAGATTAATTTAATTGTTCGATATCACGTAACATTTGCTCGGTCGCATGAACACCTGAACCAGCAACATACCAAGCAGTAATATCTAAAAAGACCATGCGGTTATTTTGATAAGCTTGAGTCGCTTTAACCAGATCATTTTCAAAATCTTGATGAGTGGTGCTCTTACCACGATTCACCAATTTATCACGGTCCAGAACAAACAGAGTTGATGGATTGTTTTGTTTAATTAACTCATATGAAACTAAGTTGCCATGTCCGCCATTACGACCACCTGCCGATTTTTTATCCGCATTGTCTGCCATTTGTATACTAGGCTTAAAACCAAAATCTTTATATAAAGAAGCAAAGCGCGAATTTTCATTAAAAGCGGTAATATTACTACCCGAACTCATTACCATCAGCGCATTATAATCATGTTCTTTATTATGTTTTTCTATCGATTTGAATCGTGAGTCCAGAGCATTGATTTTATTTTCTACCAATTCTTCACGGTCTAACACTTTACCGAGTTTTTCCCATAGTACTTTGGTGTCAGACCAGTATGAATCACCATTATTAACCGCATAGACAAACGTTGGAGCAATCTTACTCAGTTCTTCATAATGTTTAGAACTTCTTGGGCCAACAATAATCAAGTCCGGCTTTTGCATATAAATTGACTCGAAATCCGGTTCAAAAATTGTGCCTGCTGAAGCATATTTATCATCTGCATATTTAGATAAATAATCAGGGAATGCTGCAACCTTAGATACGGCGACAGGTTCTACGCCAAATGCATCGACAGCATCAAGTGCACCAATACCAATCACGACAATTTTCTCAGGAGAGGTATTTAACGTCGTTTCACCCATAATATGCGACACCGTGACAGTGTCAGCCAGTGCAGCTCCACTGCATAGTACTGAAACACCGATAAGGCCCACTGAAATGAATTTATATATTTTCTGTTTATATTGCTTAATTTTCATATTTATTGTACCTGGTGTAATGAGTTCTCAGAAATTAACCATTAAAATTTTAATTGTATTTAATACAACAAAGTGGGACACATATAGCCCCACTTTTAGCTATATTTAAAAGCGCACAGTTAAAGCAAGGTTATATTTACGACCATCGAGAATATAGATATAACCTTCGTCTTCTTCTGGGTTAATTTCTTTATTAAACAGATTGTAAATACCCGCTTTTAGATTGATATCCTTTTTGATTTTATACGCTAAGCCAGCATCAAATAAGGTGTAGCTTGGGATAATATCTTCACCGCTTTCATCTCCTGAGCTTTCACTACGGTAGTTACCCTGTGTCCATAGTAATAACTGCTCTGATGCCTGCCATTCGACAGAAGCGTTATACATATGTTCTGAAACATTATTTAGTGGCTTACCTATGTTCTCACCACTTTTCTGTTCCGATTTGGTGTAAGTATATGACTGACGAAGTAACACGCTGTCGCTAATCTGGTAATCCATCGTTGCTTCGATACCCGACATTTCGACTTCATCAATGTTATCGTAAGCCTTGTAGCCATATTGATGGGCAGGATAAGTTGTTCCATTGTAAGTACATTCAACGTTTTTGGCACAAACGTAGTCAGTACGATTAATTTTGTCTTCGAATTCAGTTAAATAAGCGGTTAACGTTGCGGAAATACCTGAACCCATTCGGTCATCGAAACCGATACCAATCTCATAGTTCAAACTTGTTTCTGGTTTCAGGTCAGGATTACCAATCGTTACTCCTCCTCGGGAAGTCGCACCAAAATCAGGAGCGCTTTGACGTAAACTCGGAGCTTTATAACCAGAAGTTATCCCACCCTTTAAAACGAATTCATCGCTTAATCCATACACTGTATAGACTTTAGGGCTAAAATGGCCACCAAATGCTTCATTTTCGTCATAACGACCACTCAGAGTCACTGACCAGTCGTCCATGGGTAACCATTCGTCTTCAACAAACAGTGAGTATTGATAGCGTTCCATGTTAATGATGTCATCAGACAGGGTATTAGTTGCACCGTCTTCCAGTTTTTCATTTTTAAATGTCGCACCCATTGTCAGAGTATTAGCATCCCAGAACCAGTTGGCTTGAGAGTTGAGAGTCAAAACACCAAATTCAATACCGTTGCCTGTTGTTTCATTAGTACGTGAATCATTTTTTGAGTAATCATAATTGATGTAAGATTTAAGGCGTGCAGCTTCGAAATTAGCTTCATGTTCAATAAAATAAGTGTCACGTACCGACTTAGTGGTCGAGACTTCGTTTATAGTAGTCACGCCTCTAACAGTTGATGATTCCGCAATACTCACTCCCGGCGTTGTAGTCCTGTCCTGTTCAGCACGGCTGTAACCAAAAACTAAATTATTGCTCTCATTCATTGTCCAATTCAGTTTGGTATCAAAGCTTCTACGTGTATAGCCCGGATCAGAGGCTTGATTATCATCACCGCCAATAAAGTGGCTTTCGTCCTGATCCAGATATGAGCCGTTAAATTGTAATGAAAGTGTATCTTTAATCAGAGGGGCATTTAAAGCTATGCTGGTCTGCGCGGCGTCCTCATTCACTTTATTGGCGCTATCAGCCTTAGTGTATTCCGTGGTAACACTACCACTCCACTCATTAGTGACTTTCTTGGTGATGACGTTAATGACACCACCCATAGCATCAGAACCGTACAAAGATGATGCAGGACCACGAATAACCTCAATACGCTCAATCTGAGAAACTGGCGGTAAAAAGTTGATTGGCGTACCAGATTGCGTACCATTCAATCCAAATGCATCGTTTCCTTGAACAGGACGTCCATCAATAAGAAAGAGTGTGTAGTCTGCAGACATACCCCGAATCATGATGGCTTGTTCAACCCCGCCACCGACGACCTGAACCCCAGAAATGTTTTTTAATACATCTGTAATATCCGTATAGGATTTGTTCTCAATATCTTCGGCTGTAATGACCGAAATGGTCGCTGAAGCACGGGTGATATTTTGTTCGTAACCGGCAGCAGTCACTACCATGGTTTCATCTACTTGAGTTTCCGTTTCATCTGCCATGGCGGGAAATTGACAAATCAAGCCCAGAGATACCGCTAATAATGCCTTTGAGGGGGTCCATTTATACATCCAATACATCCTTAAGTGAAAATGATTACCAAACGTTTATGAGAATTATTCACATTTATGATTGGATAAATAGACCAATATATGAAATAGTTCGGACCATTAATGGAACAAACGTACATCTCAAATAAAAAACACAACAAATTCAATACATTAAATTAAGCAACTTATACCCATCATTTAACTGGCAAGTTGAAATGGCGTTTAAATAAACTAAAGATGTAATATGAATATTTTAATGAATCGATAAAAGGCCGAAATCAATTTAGATTTCAGCCTAATTTATTGTTTTACAATACTAATGCTACGGGGCAACCCTACCCTTCAAACAGTTAGGGTAAGATAAAGCCCGTGAAATGGGTTAGCGAGCCACACCGCTGTACGGTAGATAATCCGTATAGCCATGTTCGTCGCCACCGTAGTAGAGAGACAGATCCGGCTCTTGGATTGGCCAGCCATGACGATAACGTTCAACTAAATCTGGATTAGAGATATATTTCGCTCCAAACGCAGCCAGATCAATAGTACCGTCAGAAAGTAACTGATTGGCTTTGTCCAAATCCATACCACCAGCCAGGATCAATGTTCCCTTAAAGGCTTCACGGAATTTTTCTAAGAATCCGTCTGGCATAGCAGGAGCACCACGGCTAGCCTGGTCCATAATGTGAACATAAGCGATGCCACGGTCATTCAGTTCACGAGCCAAATGCAGGAAGGTCTCTTCTTCTCCCTCAAAATCGCCCAGATCGTGTAAGCGACCAAATGGAGAAAGGCGGATGCCGACACGTTCAACACCAATGCGTTCAATACACGCATCCACCACTTCTAGTGCAAAACGCACACGGTTTTCAACCGTTTCACTGCCATACTGATCCTGACGATCATTAACCGCCGCATTAATAAACTGCTCGACGAGATAGCCGTTCGCACCGTGAATTTCTACACCATCAAAACCCGCTGCAACGGCATTTTCTGCTGCCTGAGCGAAATCAGCGATGACATTCTTAACTTCTTCTGTGGTCAGACGATGAGGTTTACTCGCAGGGACAAAACTTGGTTTTCCATCCGCATCATAACCAAACGCGCTACTATTCGTAGCCTGCTGATCCGTTGAACTGACCGGAAAAGCACCCTCTTTTTGCAATGATGTATGACTAATACGACCTACATGCCATATTTGGGTATAAATAACGCTGCCAAGATCATGTACGCGCGCCGTCACTTTACTCCAGGCATCGATTTGAGCCTGATTCCAGATCCCAGGGCAATCGACAAAACCAGTCCCTTGCTGACTGATTGGCGTACCTTCGGTCACAATCAGCCCTGCATCTGAACGCTGACCGTAGTAACGAACCGTGCTGTCATTAGGTACATTGCCCGGAGCTCTGGCTCGAGTCATAGGGGCAACAACGGCACGATTTTTTAACGTTTTGCCATTTAACACATAGTCATCGAAAAGCACTGTCATTGGATTTTTCTCCTTAGGTTGCAAAAAGAGTAAGGTAACAGTGCCATGCTAGAGAACGGATACTATAAATGGAATAGCGATTTGCTTATTAACAATATAAATAAAACTTATATCAGAAATGAGGTAACTGGCTGACTTCCAGACAGAGTGCCCGAATCCAACGGTGAGCGGGATCTCGATGTGAACGTTCATGCCACGCCATGCTTTTAGTAAAACCAAGTACCTCTAACGGCGTATCCATGATAACCAGATTATCGTGACGGCACGCTAAGCGTCTCGGAACCACGGCAATCATATCGGTAATTCTTAAAACTTCGGGTAATACCAAAAAGCTATTCACTGACAGGCCGATATGACGGTTGAGCTTCATTGCAGCTAATGCATCATCAGTAGGCCCCCAAAATCCGCCTTTATTGGACACCAGAATATGCTCTAAAGAACAGAATTGTTCCAACGTTATCTCATCTGCTGCTGCGACAGGGTGACTTGCACTCATCATGCAAACATACTGCTCTTCATATAAAGCGCGGCTATGTAGTTCCTCCGGTGTGGTTTGAGGTGTAACAAGAGCCAAATCGACGGCACCTTGTTCCATCTGCTGTGCAAGGTTATCATGATTGACGTTAATTACCGCCACCCTCACGCCTGGAGCCTGTTTTTTAAGCTCTGCCACCAAGGGGACAATAACGGCTTTGAGGGCATAATCTGTCGCGGCGATGGTATATGCCATTTGTGCAGTCAGCGGGTCAAAATGAACGGGTTGTAATAACAAGTTTATATCGGCCAAAACCCGTTTAATTGGGTCTGCTAACGCTATAGCTCTTTCTGTCGGCACCATTCCACGTTGAGAGCGAACAAAAAGTGGATCATTAAAATTATCTCTCAAACGTGTCAGCATCGCACTCACGGCGGGTTGCGTCAGCACTAAGCGCTGAGCGGCTCGAGTGACACTGCCTTCATCCATTAACGCATCGAATGCTTTGAGCAAGTTCAAATCTAAGTTTCGGATGTCATTATTCACGTCAGTTAAATACTCCTAAAATAATCATCTCTCTAAAAAACACTAATATTCCAACCTTTCGCGCCCCCTTCAATCACATTGTGTCAGCGTATCCTCAATGACTTTTACTACTTGATCATAGCGCAGCGCAAGTTGAGAATGACGTTTGCTAACCAGATAAACGGGTTCGTTGACCTCTTTTTCAATGTCCAATATCTGCAGTTTATCTCGATCGGCAAATAAATTAACACAACGTTTCGGCACCACCGTAAAACCAATACCTTTAGAAATCGGCACTAATATTTGATGGATTTGATTGATGTAACTTTGCGTTGAGATACCGTCGAGATCCAGTTTTGATAATAGTGATAAATCAGACTTCTCAACGTAAGTTTGAAAATAATGCGGCAGATCCGGATGACGTATCACACCGAGTTCTGACAGTAGATTATCGAGTGGTAATGCTGAATTTACAAATTTAGGCACAACGAAAACCAAAGATTCAGCGCCAATCACCTTACTATCAAAATACTTAGGATTCGGCTTTTTAGTCACTATACCAATATCGAGCGTTCCGTTTTGTATCTGCTCAAAAATTCGTTGATTGGGTGTCGCTTCAAGTTCTATTGAAAGCATGGGATATTCAGATTGTAATGAAAGCAATTGCGGGTATAGCAACCAGGCAAAAGTCCCTGAACAACCAATAGTACAACGACCGCTAAAAGGTTCGTCTCTTCCTAAATCCTGTAATAACTCAGATTCTTCCTCCATTCGTTTAAGAGCAAATTGATACACTTTTCGACCATAAACGGTTAACTCAAACTGTTTGTTGAATCGTCTTATCAACGGATAACCACACGCCAATTCCAGTTTATTTATATGTTGGCTAACACCGGGCTGGGTCATATTGAGCGCTTCAGCGGTACGAGTGAAATGCCCCAGTTCAACCAAAGTTTTAAAAGTATTAAGCCAAATAGGATTTAGCATAAATTAATAACTCATAATTATCATAATAAGAATATTTAATAATTTTTTATTTCGTAAGGCAACTTTTAAAATGGCATAGCATGACTTAAATTCTATAAGGAACAGCTTAATGTCAAACACAAACACATACCCAAGAACCTTTTCCCATATCGGTATCTCGGTGCCGAATCTGGATAAAGCCGTGAAGTTCTATACCGAAGTACTTGGTTGGTACCTGATCATGAAACCAACCACCATTGTAGAAGACGACACTCCTATCGGTGAAATGTGCACCGATGTTTTTGGTCAGGGGTGGTCAAGTGTAAAAATCGCCCATCTGTCTACGGGAGATCGAATTGGGGTTGAAATTTTCCAGTTTGAAAATGCTGAAAATCCGGAAAACAACTTCGAATATTGGAAAACCGGTGTTTTCCACTTCTGCGTACAAGATCCAAACGTAGAAGAGCTAGCTGAAAAAATTGTTGCCGCCGGCGGTAAAAAACGTATGAAAGCTCCTCGTTTTTACTATCCTGGTGAGAAACCATACCGCATGATCTACATGGAAGACCCATTCGGCAATATTTTAGAGATCTATAGTCATAGCTACGAATTAACCTATTCGAGCGGCGCGTATAACTAATCCCACCTAATTAAGAGGAACGGAAAATGAAAGCTATCACCTATCACCCAGAATCGGACCGTTTTACGGTCACGAATATCGCAGAGCCAGAGTTAGAAACGCCTTTCGACGTTATGGTCAAAGTCCATGCGGTTGGTCTTAATCCGGTCGATGCGAAAATTAATTACTGGTTTGGTATTACTGAAGCGGGTAATCGTGACATGGTTGGCGGACTTGATGTCTCTGGTGTGATTGTTGCTAAAGGTAGCCAGGTCAGCGATTGGAATATCGGTGATCGTGTTCTCTATCATGGCAATATGCGCCGCCGTCAGGGTGGTTTTGCTTCATTTTCCGTTCATGACTCTCGTACATTAACCAAACATCCTAACCTATCCGATATTGAAGCGGCGGCATCACCTTGTGCCGGATGGACAGCCTATCGTGCACTGAACGATAAACTTCATCTTGCGGGTAAAAAGAGTATTGCTATCTACGGGGCAAGCGGAGGCGTAGGAAGCTATGCTCTCCAACTCAGCCGCTATTTTCAGCTTGATACCATCATTGCGGTCTGTTCAGAACATAACTTTGATTACGCTACATCATTAGGTGCAACGCATTGCCTCGATTATCGGGATCAGCAACTTCTCACCAAGGTGAACGCCATAGCAGAAAATCAGGGGGTTGAATGTGCTCTCGATTGTATCGGAGGTCCGACACAGGCACTGACTTCCTCAATGCTTGGCTTTGACGGGCAATTAGTCGAACTGGTAAGCACCATTGATTCTACACAGCATCAAAACGCGTTTGATCGCGGCTTAACGTTACATCAGTTAAGCCTGGGGGCTGGTCACGTGAACGGCGAGATGGGCATGAAGTCAATCACTCAAGCGGGTATTGCTATGAATAACCTTCTTGAGCAGAACATCATTGCTTCTCCTCAAACGACCACAATTAGCTTAAGTGATATCCCAGAAATCCTTAATCAAATCAGACAGGGGCATTCCCGGGGAAAATACGTCGCTAAGTTTTAGATATAAATCATCGTTATACCCCATATCCTTTTTTGTGATTGGAGTAATAAGTGCAAAAATCGGATGATATCACCATCAACGAAACAACATGTTTCACTATTCAAACATGAGGAATTCATTATGAGTGACATCATCTGGCCTGAAGGCTTTGTACCCGGTTTTACTGACAACTTCTGTTCAAATGAAGTGATTGTCGCTGGTCTTTCAACAAAAGATATCTGGCCTCTACTTAACACACCAGCATTATGGCCAACTTACTATGCTAACTCTGCTAATCCTCGTTTTTATGACGATAAAGGCCCTGAGTTAGAAAATAACGTTCTATTCTATTTCGAAACTTTCGGCTTCCCGGTTGAGTCACAATGTGTTGAACATATTGCACCGGTAGAAGGTCAACCTGCACGTATTGCATGGCATGGCTGGTCAGGCGAAGGTGATACTCGTTTAGATGTACATCATGCCTGGTTAATTGAAGATCTTTCTGACAACCGAGTTCGCATCCTGACTCAGGAAACCCAAAATGGTAATCCAGCCAAACAACTTGCAGCAACTAAGCCTAACCCAATGATTAATGGTCATCAGGAATGGTTAGACGGTCTGGTTGAAGCAGCCCGTAAAGCAAGATAACAATAAAATGCCACTCGCTCTAAACGAATGGCATTAATCATAATCTATGGGATTTTAATTTTTAATCAAAACAGATCAATGTAGTTTCAAGTTAGGACGTAGCACTCGGTTAATACGACCCACCAACATCATCAAACCTGTTTTGAAAATGCCATGCAACGCCATCTGGTGCATTCGATACAGAGAAATATACACTACGCGTGCAATACGACCTTCAACCATCATTGAGCCTTTGGTTAGGTTACCCATTAAGCTACCCACCGTTGAGAAACGACTCAGTGAGACAAGGGAGCCATGATCTTTGTAAACATAAGGTTTAAGTTCACGACCATTAAGCATAGCTACAATGTTTCTGAACGCTTGTGATGACATTTGATGAGCCGCTTGAGCCCGTGGTGGCACGAATGACCCGTCAGCCTGTGTACATTGCGCTAGATCACCGATGGCAAAAACATTGTCATCACGCGTTGTTTGCAACGTATCTTTTACCACTAGTTGGTTAATACGGTTTGTTTCCAGACCTGCGATATCTTTCATAAAATCAGGCGCTTTGATGCCCGCTGCCCAAACCATGATATGCGCGTGGATCTTGTCACCATCTTTAGTGGTTAAGCCATCTTTATCTGCCTGAGTGACCATAGTCGCGGTACGCACGTTCACACCCAGCTTAGTTAATTCACTGTGTGCGGCAGAGGATATACGAGGAGGCAGAGCAGGAAGTATACGCTCGCCCGCTTCAACCAAGTTAACGTTCAGCTTGCTTGAGTCCAAATCACCAAATCCGTAAGTACGAAGTTCTTTAATCGCATTATGCAGTTCAGCACTGAGCTCGACTCCTGTAGCCCCTGCGCCAACAATTGCGATATCAACAGTACCTTGACCATTTTTGGCGTGCAGTTTTAGGAACTCATTGTTCATTTCAGTACGAAAACGGTGAGCCTGTTCTGGGCTATCCAGGAAAATGCAGTTTTCGCGAACGCCTGGAGTGTTAAAATCGTTTGAAGTGGAACCAATAGCCATGACCAGAATGTCATAAGCCAGCTCTCGCTTAGGCATAAGGAGTTCACCATGATCGTCATACAACTCACTTAATACGATTTTTTTACGTTCGCGATCAATCGACTCTAAACTGCCTAGTTGAAAATCAAAGCTGTGGTTTTTGGCATGAGCACGGTAGCTAAGCGCATCAACACCTTCGTCCAACGAACCCGTGGCAACTTCATGTAACAGAGGTTTCCATAGATGGCTTGATTTACGGTCTACTAGAGTAATATCTGCTCGGTTCTTGCGGCCTAAAGTACGCCCAAGCTTAGTTGCAAGCTCAAGACCACCAGCGCCACCACCGACTACAATAATGCGTGTCACAACAACATTCCTCAAAAATAATGAAAAATCAACGTTCAGCATGAAAAATTCACACTGAAGAAATTCTTAAGTTCGTACTAAGCTCAACGATTTGAGGCTAATTATTAATGTTAAGTGTTTGAGACAGAAATGGATTTTAATCTAAATTCTAGGCAAGTTTTATGCCTTGCTCTTAGTCATTTTTTTGATGTACATCAAATTTATTTCGAGGCTCACATTATATCTAGCAAAATCCGCTACGCAACCTTATATTCATTCAAACTGTGGGGAAATAAGCCATAGATTGCATAATAAAAAACGGCCGAATGATCGACCGTTTTTTACATTAAATTTTGTTAAATCAAGCCGTTTTGAAAGCTTTTATCGCTTGAAGATGTTGCGACAACTTCTTGAACTTGTGAGACTGTGTTTCATCCCAAATGATGTCGTAATAATCTTCTAACGCTTTAGCGGTTAGTTGGTTATCAAGCATTTCGTCATTGCGTGACAGAATGACCAAACAACGTCCTTTGTTCTTAACACGGTACTGTTCAACACATTTGGTCGCGATATCATCATACTCTTCTGGCCGATCAATTTTGCCAGTCATATTGTTTTCTGGACTGAGATTTGGGTTAAGAATCACCTGCTTGATACCACAAAGAAAACCAATGCGTTCAGACCAATAGCCACCTAAGCCTACGCCACAAATAATAGGATTTGGATCATTAGAATGCTCAATCGCTTTATGAACTTCTTTTAGCAGATGCTGCATATCGTGCTTTGGATGTAAGGTGCTGTAGCTGACAAAACGAACGTCGTCGTCAATAAACTGCAGTTGCAGAACTTTTTCGTGGTTCCCTGGACTGGTTGAGTCGAAACCGTGCAAATAAATAATCATATTACTCTCCCGCTCCTTGAGGTTTAAATCTACCACGAACACTAAGGTTTTAAAGTAAATCGTGTTGAAACATACGATCCATAAATGAGAAACAGTGATCCTAACTACAAAATGTTTCTTTTATTTTAATCGCCTGCTGATAATAGTACTCATCGCCCCATAACTGAAAGGCAAGTAGATACCAAAGCATCGCCATCACCGTCGTTCTGGGTAGCCACGCCTTAGTTCCTTCAATCCATGTATCAATATCTTCGATATTTCGCAACTGACAATAACGCGCTATGGCTTCCGCGGGATTTTCGCCAGCGACATCAATGCTTAATGCCAGATCCATCCTTGGGTCAGCAACGGAAGCATATTCCCAATCGATCACTTTGATGCCATTTTCAGTTCGCACCATGTTATAGCCAGCTAAATCAAAATGACACAGCGCGTAACCAACGTTGGCTAAACTTGGCGAATTACGCCAATCCCGATACAGTTTTTCAAACTCAGGTGTTTTTAAACTCTGTTTTATTTGGAACCAATAATGGTCAATTCGGGCAGAAAATGAGAATGGCACGACGGGGATTTTTATCGTCTCAATGGTATGAATTCGTGATTGGACTTTGAGCAGAGAATCAAAGCTGATGCCTTCGCTAAGGGATTCACCTGCAACCCATTCGACTAACAGCCCGTGCTCACTGATAAATACGGGCACAGGTCCGATATTGGTATTCTCAATCGCTTTGAGAATTTGGTATTCCTGAAAACGAGAGATAGAGAAGGCTTTGGTGATGCTAGTATTCGGGCGCCATACATAGGTTTCACCCTTTTGGCACACAACCTTCCAACAACGGTTAGTTAACCCCCCTGTTAAGGTTTGTGCATATTCCGGAGGAAAAGAAAAATAGTGAGCAACAGCCTGCAAGGTTGGATCTAACTGACACGCTTCTTGCCAAGACATTCTCGCCATTGCTCACCTCATTCACCTTCAGGACTGGCTAGGATTAAAGACCAAGTAAACTCTTAGATTCTTGTTTACGAATTTCGGTTTCATCAGCCCATTCAATAAGACCCGTTTGCAGATCCATTAAACGCATGGTCATTTTGTAGTAAACGTCTTTATCACTGCCAGCACTCTTCACTATGCTAGCCAAGTTTCCGTACAACATGTATTGAGCACCCACCATTTTGCCGAACTGGATTGCTGTACTTTGGTTGACAAGTTCATCGTTGTTTTGGAAGTTAAGTTGTTCACGCACAGATTCCACACGATCCATGTCAACAAAACGGAACTTACCGGAATTCAACATCTTAGTACTAATGGTGTCAGTAATTGACTCAGTATCAATATGCTCGCTAGTTTTGTTCTTGATACGTTCGACAAAAACAATCGGTCGAGAATCACGAGTAATCGCAGCAACAGAGCCCGACATCATCATGCTATCGACCATTTCACCAGCAATTTTTTGCAGATCCGTAGAACCGAAATCAACGCTAACCGTTTCTACAGCTTGCGCATCACCATAACTGACTTTGTTTGAACATCCACCAAGAATCACTGCTAATCCAAGCAACGCAATAACACTCTTTTTCATTTGCTTTCCTCTAAAAATGCCTAGTTATCAGATTCACGGATCTGAACTCGAAATTGTTTCCCATTTGGATTGACCGAAACTTCAGATATAGAAATACTTTCCATGCCACGTACAATCGCTTGTTTCCACGGAGCGAGCCGAGTGTTTACTTCCAATCCATTTTCATCATACCAGTAGAAACGATATTGAATATTTTGGTCGCCATTATAATTACTGACCAAACGGACAACGCCTCGGGCATGTCCATCAACATCTATCGTAGAAATATCATCAATAACAAGTCGGCTGCCTAATACGTTGTCGGCAAACAGGACTCTTTGCGATTCACCTTCAACGCTAAGTCCTGCGGTATTATTACCACATCCCACTATTACTAAAGCTGACAGTAAAGCTACTAGCCATTTTTTCATCACAATTTTCCTAATTGCTTATGCCACACCGTGGCATTCGACCCTTGCTGAGATACCCAAACAAGCGTGGTTCCCCTGTCCGGGACATTGAAGCTGTACGACTTACCAGCAACACTCAATGTTTGCTCACCTGACAGCACGATTTCAGTTGCACCTTTAACTGAAGCTGGCAACGTAATCCAACTACGAGTGTCTGGTTGCTCCGTTAGTGTATTCCAAATATTAAACACTAAGTTACCCACATCGTTGCCATTAGCGGTCTCTTTACGCAACTGATCCTTCGCCATAACACGCAACGCCTGTCGAATCGCGATTGTTGGCATCTTTTCCGATAAGTTTTGTTGCGCCATCAAATCAACATCCACTAACGTTGAGGTGCTGATTTCTTTGCCATTCAACTGTGAATAAAACTTTTGTTGCACTACGCCACTGTGGTAGTAAGGCAAAGCTAAAGAATACAGCGCACTACGTCCTCTGCTGTCATAAAGAGGTAAAGATAATCGCCAGCTTTCCATTGCTTTAACAACACCTTGCTCTTGTAACAGAATAACTCTTCCTTGCCCATTTTGCAGAGTTTGTGTCACGCCATACTGCTTTTCCAACACTACGAGGTCTTCTTTCATACCAAGACGTTTAGCAACTCTTAATGTACCATCAATCACTGCGTTATTTTGCGGTGCAACCGCCAGGGCACGTTTGTAATCAATATAAGCACTGTTTAGGTCATTGGATGCTTCGTAGAGAAGCGCTGACAGATAAAGCAAATAGCCATTCTGTACTGCCTGCAACGTTTTACCGGCATCGGGATATTTAGCGAGAACACTGCCTAAATTGGCACTGACACCGTTTTCACGTAGCTGATTTTGCGCATTTTGCAGTTCGGCTTCACGGTTAGCTCGGGCTTGTTCCTGAACCTGATTCGCTCGTCGCATCTCAACTAATGCGCCATCCAAATCATTAGCCTGTACATAGTTGAGACCGAGATAAAGATGCAGAAAACCTAACTCGTAATCCGCTGGTTGATAATCGTTTAAGTTGTCGTTAGCCGCCAAGGAGCCAACACTCGTTGCCGTATCTGAAATAGAGATCAGCGCTTTACTTTGCTGCTCTTTTATCGCTGCATCGGAAAACTCAAATGTCGCTTTACTTTCGGCATACTGCTGATTCAAAAAATAAACGCGACCCTTCTCCAAATTATCAAGAATATCGCCTGCCACGTATTCTTCGAGCAAATCTGTCGCTTCTGCGTACTGACCTTGTTTGACTGTTTGATACAAATTCTGATTCTGGGCACTGTAATGACTGAACAGATTACCGGCCGTCAGATTGGCGCAGGCACTAAGTAGCAAACAGACTATGGAAACCGTAACGTGCTTCTTTGTCGCCTTCACCACATACTCCGCAAATATTAGAATGGAGACAATAATGCCCCGTCGTGTAACGGGACATTATCATAATTAGCTCATTAACAGCGGGCCAAGTGGACGCCCGCCAACAAGGTGCATGTGAATGTGATACACCTCTTGTCCACCATGAGAATTGCAATTGACTAACAGACGGTATCCGTCTTCAGCAATCCCCTCTTCCTTTGCCAACTTCTTAGCTACAGTAAACATACGACCTAGTGCAAGTTCATCACTCTCTTCCACATCATTCACGGTAGGGATCAACTTGTTGGGGATGATCAGAATGTGACTTGGAGCGCGAGGATTAATGTCTCTAAATGCAGTGACTAAATCATCTTGATAAAGAATATCTGCTGAGATCTCTTTGCGAATAATTTTACTGAAAATGGTTTCCTCAGCCATAAAGTGCTCCGTAATAGGCATTTTTTATCAATCATTGTGCATTTGAGTATGCGTCAAGGCACTTCAAAGCTCAACACAAAACATTATCCAGTTAACAGAATTCAATTTTTGATAGTAGCAAATCACAATTTTGTAACTTTCCTCAAAAAAAGAACGGTTGATGATTCATAGAATGAATGGATTTTGCCATAGAGCATTATTTATTATTTTTTTGAGATTGTGTTTATTGGGGGGTAAAGGTATGCAAGGTTCCGTAATTAGACGGATGTATGCTGGGTTTGCATTAATTATTGTCATGTTTGCTGTAACCGTCGCTATCATGATGAGCGGAATGAATCAAATTCATTCAAATTTCGAAAGTGTATCGAAAACCGCACTGCCGCTGGTTTCGTTATCTAACCAGACGAGCGTTCAGTTGCTGTCAGCAGATAAATCTTTTAAAGACTTTCTGACCACTCAGAATCTCGCGCGAATGAACGAAATGCGTGCCTCTTTTGCGGCGGCAAAAAATAAATTCGGCGAAACCTTAAATCAGTTACAAACGGCCAGTGTTTCTCACCCCGAACTGATTGAACGAGTGGACTCACTGAAACAATTAGAAAACCGCTATTTCAATGAAGCTGACAATGCTATGAGCAACTATCAAGCGATGTTCGACGCTCAAGCTAAAGTCCAAAAATCCACTCGCGAGTTCCAACGTTTACAAGCCGAATTAAGCGCAGGAATGAAAGAAGCTGTGGATGGTCAAGACAACATTTCTGTTAAAGTCATGGCAAAAAGCTACTTTATAAAACTGCGCGATGCCGAAGTGATCACATCCGACGCATTAGCGAGCACAGATGTAGCCTTTGTCGAAAAAGCCGTCGCACTCAATAAAAAAGCCGTCACCCACCTTAATTACGCTTATCGTGGTTTGATAACTCAGTTGCCAGAAATTAAAAACAATTTTGAGCAGAAAGTGGAGAAGTTTACTCAGGACATTGGTCAGAAAGGCGGCGTACTAGATCAACACAATGAATATCTTAAAGCTCGTACAGCTTTGTATGAAAACATTGGTAACCTAGCCGCTGATATCGATAACGCGATGACCATTTTGGATTCATTTAACGAAACAGCAACCGGCGATCTTAATGGTTCGTTAACTGAAGCTGGTGACGTTTATTATCAAGGTCTGTATAAAGCTGTTGCTATAGGTATCGCCGTTGTTGTGCTAGCACTCGCGATTGGTTATCACCTAGCGCAGAGTGTACGTGAACCACTAAAACGAATTCTTACCACACTGGAAAGCCTGACGAATGGTGATATGACACAACGTATCGGCATTCGTTATAACAACGAATTTAGCCGAGTGAGTGGTCATATTAATACCCTTGCCGATAGCCTGCACGACATACTGAAAAAGCTTAATCAAGCTTCTGATGCGCTAACCTCTACCGCGAACAATAACCAGACGACATCCCAAGGCGCACAATCTCAGTTAAACAACCAACGTCAGCAAACAGCAAGCGTTGCAACAGCAATGACCGAAATGGCGCATTCCGTTGAGGAAGTGGCCAACAGCGCACAAAACTCGCTGCAAATGGTTCAACAGGTTGAAACCGCATCTGAATCTGGTCGCGTGATTATGAGCCAAAATATCTCAACGATTAATCAACTTGAGGCTCGCTTAACTGAATCTGTGCAAGCAACGAATGATCTACGCCGGATGAGTAGCCAAATAGGTAGTATTCTTGATGTAATCCGTAATATCGCCGAACAGACTAATTTGCTCGCCCTTAACGCAGCTATCGAAGCGGCTCGTGCTGGTGATCAAGGTAGAGGTTTTGCCGTAGTCGCAGATGAGGTTCGTGTATTGGCCCAACGCACCACTCAATCAACCGCTGAAATTGAGAACATGATTAACAACCTGCAATCAAGCTCAACGTCTGCCAGCAAGGTGATTGAAAGCTGCATGAAGGATATGGATCAATCTGTCGAACAAGCATCAAATGCGAACAGCGCAATGGAAGAAATTCAGGCTCTAATCATCGAAATCAGTCAGATGAGTACGCACATTTCTCAAGCTGCGGCTGAACAAAATGAAACAACAGCAAGCATTGCGCGTAGTATTGAAGACATCAATCTCATTGCTGATGAAAGCTACCGGGCAATGGAAGAGATCGCAGATAACAGTGCCAATCTGACTCAACTGGCAGCACAGCAAAGCGAGTTGGTACACAGATTTAAACTCTGATTAAACTGCGCATTATAAGTACAAGATTGTAATCATTAGGTAAAAACTCTCTTCAGGGTGGTCTTTTCTATAAGGTCACCCTTGTTTTTTCCGCATAGCACCGTTATATGATAGCTATGGCTTGCGGCAAACCTTTCATACTTAACTCTTTTTGCAAGCCAAACATGAGGAAAAACTATGGCCGTTCATGTTGGCATTATTGACCAAGACCCAGTCCGTTTGGTTACCCCACTTCTGGATGACAGAACCGCAAGCCGTCATATAGTGTTTATTGGGGATAGCTCGCAAGAAGCGATGTATGTTCGCCTGCATACGGTGCTTAACCAACGCAATATCACCTCTGAGTTTTTTGAAATACCAGCCGGCTCAAATGTCGCTGAGATTAAAAAAGCCATTAACAGACTTGCGAATAACCTCAAGCAACGCAATTTATCCGTTAAGTTGAATGCAAGCTGTGGACTGAGACACCGACTGCTCTGTGTATACGAAGTTTTTCGCACCTACCATTGGCCGATTTTTGTGGTCGAACCTAACAGCGACTGTCTATGTTGGCTTTATCCTGACGGGAATAGCGATACTCAAGTACAAGACCACATTACCATCTCAGATTACCTGACCATATTTGGTGCGCGTGGTGAATTTAGTGAGCAGAACATTCCGCCTCAATTGGACGAAAAGCTTTATAACCTAGGTGAACGCTGGGCAAGTAACGCTTTAGAGTTGGGTCCCGGCTTAGCAACACTGAACTATTTAGCGACGACTTGCCGCAAAGAACAGCGTTTGGACGTAGAGTTATCTGAAAAGCAGCAAGGTTATCGCGAATTGAACATGTTGCTGAATGATTTAGTGGAAACTGAAATCGCTAGCTATGAAAACGGCATTCTGACCTTCGTCAACGAAGATGCACGTCGATTCTCAAATGGTGAGTGGTTAGAGACCCTTGTTCACAGCACTGTTAGGCAGATCCAAGACGATTTGCCAACCATTCAGGATCGCTCATTAAACGTCCAAGTTTATCGTCAACTCGGAGATAAAGAGGTTCGCAATGAGCTGGATGTCGCAACCGTTGTAAATAACAAGCTGTATATCATTGAATGTAAGACTAAAGGCATGCGTGATGACGGCGATGACACGCTCTACAAGCTGGAATCTCTACGTGACCTGCTGGGGGGGCTGCAAGCTCGAGCTATGCTAGTCAGCTTCCGACCTTTACGTCACAATGATATCACTCGGGCTGAAGACCTTGGGCTCGCATTAATTGGTCCTGACGAACTGAAAGATCTGAAAACTCATCTTACCGCTTGGTTCACTCAAGCTGGCGGCAGAGAAAATATTTAACACGTTATGTCTTAAAATAAAGCCCGCATCAAATGCGTAATACCAATCAGTTAAGAGAATCCTCGTTCCCATGCTCTGAAGTGACCCCCAATAGTTGGACAACCAATTATTGGGGGTCTTTTATTTATGTCCAAATACAGTCGCGAGTTAAAGTTCAAAGTAGCTAAAAAGTATCTTGATGGCTCCACTCCTCGAGAGCTCGCTGAAAAATATTCTGTCCCAACAAAACATGTTCGTTATTGGGCTCATGTTTTCACTATGCATGGTTCAAATTCATTTTTAATTGAT
>NZ_JBKEBW010000164.1:0-23562 GCF_047973365.1 Vibrio sp.
GTCGAGAAAAGGAAACTGTTTAGATAATGCAGTGGCTGAAAACTTCTTCGCTTTACTCAAAACAGAGATGTATCACGGTCAAAGCTTCACTGATGCTGATGAACTGATTGCAAATATCGAAGAATATATAGAGTATTACAATACAAAACGGATTAAGGTGAAATTTAAAGGCCTGACTCCGATAGAATATCGAAATCAGGCCTTGCAAGCCGCTTAACAGAAATGTCCAACTTTATGGGGTCACTTCACAGCATGGGAACGAGGATTTTCTTAACTGATTGGCATTACAGAGCACTCTGACCTTTTCCTCTATACCATTATTGTGGATAAAAATATGATCAGGTGGATCTGGAGGTTTACCAAAATGATATTAGATATCAACCAAATATGCTGTCCCAGATACTTGGATTACGCTTATCGTGGTACTCTTCACGCAAACTGTCGATCTGTTTCAAAGAAGCTTTGGCCGCTTCCAATTGACCGGCTTGAAGCTCGGATTCGATTTTCTCAAGCGTCACTGTTAGCTTGTTAAAACCTTCAAGATAAATGTCTTTTTTCTCTGGCGGATAGTCACCTAACTTGGCTTGCTCCACCAACTCATTTAAATCAATGATAGGTTGCTGCATCTCTTCAATAGTCTGAGCCTGCGCAGCTTGTTTAAATGATTGTTTCATCTGCTTCATTGTCGCTTTCAAATCAAAGTCAGCAGCAAACAGTTGGGTTGAGAGCAACAACCCCAGGCCAAACATTAATAGTTTTTTCATTTACTTTCTCTTCCGTGTTGGTGTTACGTTTTACGGCAAACCCAAATAGTTGTTGTTATTAATACCAGTCCGAAAACTCTTCAATCGGCGCTCTTCCACGAAGCGCCAAAAAGCTCAAGAACTGTTGTGCACTATGAGTAATTACTTGCTTGGAATCAACACCTACATTGTTAAGAAGTTCTTCTGCTTTAGTTAGCACACCAACTTCTTGGCAAAAATGAGCATCACTACCTGTGGTTATCCATGCTCCTAATCGTTTGGCAACTTCCGCGATTTGGTAGCAGCGATCAACACTCCCTATCCGGCTATGACCTTTCAGCGTGCTGTTATTAATTTCGATAGCAACATTGTGTTCAACGGCACAAGTAATTACCGTCTCAAAATCAAAATCATAATTTGGGTTCCCCAAATGACCCAATGCGTCCACTCGACCACTCTTAATTACGTTGATCAGCGCTTGAGTGTGGTTTTCTTTGCTAGAAGGTATGAAAACCGCCTCATGAAAACTGGCGATCACCCAATCCAGTTTGTCATCTAAGCTAGGATGAATATCCACTTCGCCTTCAACGTTCATGATGTTGGATTCAATACCGCGAATAATCGCCACATCTTCTAGAAAACGAGGAATCACACGTTGGTTGGCAAAGAACCAATAATGTGGGGCTCCGGGCATAGTTTCAGCATGGTCAGTCATACAAAACATAGCTAAGTTGTTTTGCTTCGCCAGTCTGGCATTTTCAATCAAGGTACTGTATGCGTGACCGCTGGCGTAAGTGTGAGTATGGGTATCTACTTCAAGTTTCATTATTTCTTTCCTGGCATCGCGATATAAGCAGTGTATCAGTCCCATTATTTACTACAACTGAACAGCTTAAGTAAAACAGAAGAGTATCCGTGCGCTGACATAGCAATGCTGTTCTCGCAGAGTAAGAATCAGCGAGTTGAACGACTCTACGACAGAGAAAATGCTCAATAAGTTAATGATTTTCTGTCATTTTCAATAAACGTTTTTATGTATATTTTTTTGCAACTTTGCCAAGTTAGACAATACTTAAACAATCATTTGTTGAAGGGATTCTGCATGAAGCGCCGTTACTCACTCAGTATTCACATTAGTACACTTTTTCTGATTCTAACGACCATCGTAGGTGCAGTACTTATTGGCATCAGCTCACAACATGCACAGCAATTACTTAGCGGTAGCGCTAAGGAATTGAGTCAGCAAAGCAGCCGCAAACTGGAATCCATCTTTCAAAAAAGCATTGCCCCCATCTTGTCCACTTTGGATTTCATGGCATACAGCAGTTTTATCGATGAAAACGAACCACCGTCAGAACAAGCACGCTGGCTCTCTTCCATGAGGTTATTATTCGAGCGCCAAAATAGTTTAGTCGCACTCTATTTTGGCAATGAAGATGGCGATTTCACGATTATCCGACCGCTATTTGATGCACCATCCAGAGAACGCGTCAAAGCACCTGAAAACGCAAGACTATTTATTAATTTCACTAAGGTAGACGGCACCAACGAATACATTTTCTTTGATCACAACCTTGTGCAAGTTGGTTATGCCAAGCTAGCAAACAGTCAATTCGACCCGCGTACTCGCCCTTGGTATACCTCTGCCAAAAATGACGATGTGATTCGCTTAACTGAGCCCTATATCTTTTATTTGTTTCAAACTCCTGGAGTCACGTTGTCACGTCGCTCTGCTGATGGTAATAAAGTGGTAGGAGCGGACTTTACGCTAGATTCACTGTCTCAAGAACTTTCACATATTGGCTATTCACAAAATGCTAAGCTCGTACTGTTTGATCATCAGTTCCGAGTACTAGCACAGCACAACACTTCATTACGCCTGGCAGATGATGAGACAACCACTCAGCAAAAACTTAACAGAAGTATTTTTACCCCTGTAGCCAACCGTATCAGCAGTTCAACATTATATGAAACCGTAGAGTACAGTGGGGAGCCTTGGTCTGTGACACTGACACCCGTTGCATTAAGTCCGGAAATTCATTTACTACTGGCAGATGCAACCCCACAAAGTGACTTAATTGCCAGCTTACTTTCGATGCGAAACAAACAGCTTCAAGCCGCCTTGGTTTTGATGGTGGTTTGCTTCGCGGCTGTCTGGTTCATCTCTTCTCGTCTTGCAAGACCACTGGTGAACTTGATGGAATTGACAGATAACATCGCGCGTTTTGATTTTAAAAAAACGCGCTATCCGAAAAGTATGATTAAAGAGGTATCGAACCTCACCAAGTCTATTGAGCTGATGGAGCATACATTACATGACTTATTAAGATTGTTAAGAGAGACGGCTTCCAACCAAGATTTTACCGTATTGGCAAAAACGATTACCCATCAGAGTTATCTGGTAACACGCGCTGAAACTATTCAGCTTTACACCTATTCACCAGAGAAAGCTATTTTTACCAATGCTGCCGATCATGCCATCATTCCATTTAAGATTGACCTCAATAGTTTGCTAACAGGAACGCCTTGGCTATTGGCGGAGCTAAACAAGGGCGGAACCGTTCATCTCACCCGCACTGACAATATCCTGCGTAAACATCTCGATCATTTGTATAATTCCGATATCTATTTGTTCCCTTTGCTTAATCGCCAAAAACAGTTAGTCGGTTTGCTGAACTTAGGTTACGAACGAGCGATCACCGCAGAACAATACGACAAACACGCCTTCTTGCGAGAATTATTGAGCTTTGCCGAGATAGCTAAGGACAATATTGATAAGATCCAACAACAAAAAGACATGTTGAATGCCTTCGTTACCCTTATTGCATCGGCCATTGATACCAAATCACCGTACACTGGAGGGCATTGCCAACGCGTGCCTGCACTGACCAAAATACTGGCTGAAGTCGTTGATAAGGATACCCACTACTATCGCCATTTCTCTATGACCAAACTGCAATGGGAAGAACTGAACCTCGCAGCATGGCTACATGACTGCGGTAAAGTCACCACACCGGAATATGTGGTCGATAAAGCAACCAAGTTAGAAACCATTTACGACCGGGTTCACGAAGTTCGTATGCGTTTTGAAGTCCTGAAGACTCAAGCAGAATCTGACTACTGGCAAGGTGTCGCGCAAGGTGGTGATACAGAGCAGCTTAAAGCAACGTTAGAAAAGACACAGCAATCGCTCGACGAGGATTTTGCCTTTATCGCTAAATGCAATATTGGTAGTGAACACATGTCGGACGACGATGTCGCTCGCCTACGATCTATCGCGCAAAAGCAATGGAAGAGAACTATCGATGATCAGTTAGGCATTTCCTGGATTGAAGCTCAGCGTGCTGGTGCAAAACAAGCTTTGCCAGTGATGGAAAACATCATTGCTGATAAACAGGTACATCTGGTTAAATGGCAAGCCAATAACAAACCACAAGACACATGGCAGGAACCGTTTGTGCTGCAACCCGGTGACTATCAGTACAATCGAGGAGAGTTGTATAACCTCTCCATTCGAGGTGGTACATTGAACAGCGAAGAACGCTTTATGATTAACGATCACATAGTACAAACCATCAGCATGTTGCAACGCTTACCCTACCCTGAACATCTGAAAAATGTGCCTGATATTGCTGGTGGTCATCATGAACGCATTGACGGTAAAGGCTATCCAAGGGGTCTACATGAAGAGGAGCTTTCCGTTCAGGCTAAAATCATGGCAATTGCCGATGTATTTGAAGCCTTAACTTCCAACGACCGTCCATATAAACAGGCTAAAACCATTGATGAATCGATCTCTATCATGACCAAAATGGCAACGTCTGGTCATATCGATCCAAAGCTCTATCTGCTGTTCCTCGAACAAGACGTGTACCAGAAATACGCCGACATGTTCTTGGAAAAATTCCAACACAGTGACATCGATAAAGAAGAACACATTAAAACGGTGAAAGCGTATATGAAACAACAATTCTAAACCGGTTAATAGAGTCACAAATTTGGGCGCCATGACCGGTGAAAAATGAATTTATGATTACAAATCGAACAAAAGTTAATCGATTGCGCGATCAATAGTTGATGTGTGTCAAATTGTCGTAGACAATACCGACCTCGAGTTGGTTTGAAGTCACATTTTGATAGCAAATCAACCATGTCCCGATGTCCAATGTAAAATAATGACATTGAGTGCAAAGGGCGTTTCGGTTTTTCTAATGACAGAAATAGACAAAACCAATTACTTATTTGTGCATTGCGCTGCTAGGGTAAGCACATTGCTAAATAGCCCCCAAATAACTCCATTGGTTTTTGGGCACACCTAGTTTCTAAGGGAAAGAAGATGTTAATACCTGAAAACAGCAGCATCGTGATATTTGGTGCTTCGGGCGATTTAACCTACCGCAAGTTGATTCCTGCTTTATACCACCTATTTGCAAGCAACCAACTGCCAAAATCCTTTGCAATCTTAGGCGTAAGTCGTACTGAATACAGTGACGACTCCTACCGAGAAAAATTGAAACGCTCGCTTCAAGAATTAGAGAAAACCGAACCAGATATTCTTGATGCATTTTGTGAGTACATTCACTATCAAGCCATCAATACGTCGGATGTCGAAGATTATGTAAAACTGAAAGATCGTTTGGATTCACTTTCAGACCACTACGCATTTGAACAACGTAATACCCTGTTCTATCTTGCTACTCCTCCTAGCCTTTATGGCGTGATCCCTTCTTGCCTTGCTGTTCACGGCTTAAACGATGAAAAAGATGGTTGGAAACGTCTGATCATCGAAAAACCATTTGGCTACGATTTAAAATCAGCACAAGAACTGGATATTGAGATTCACCACCATTTCAAAGAACACCAAATTTACCGTATTGACCACTACCTAGGTAAAGAAACCGTTCAAAACCTACTGGTGTTCCGCTTTGCAAACGGTATGTTTGAACCACTTTGGAACCGTAACTTCATTGAATACGTTGAAATCACCGGTGCTGAATTCCTCGGTGTAGAAGAGCGCGGTGGTTACTACGACGGCTCTGGTGCGGTGCGTGACATGTTCCAAAACCACTTACTACAAGTATTAGCAATGATAGGTATGGAACCACCAGCGGCCATCAACGCGGATTCTATCCGTAACGAAGTGAACAAGGTTCTGCAAAGCCTTCAGCCTTTATCCGAAGATGACTTACGCAATAACCTTGTGCTTGGCCAATATACTGAGTCAGAAGTGCGCGGTAAATTCCTTCCAGGCTATCGCGATGAGCCGGGGGTAGCCGAAGACTCTCGTACTGAAACGTACGTAGCGTTAAAAATGTTTATAAATAACTGGCGCTGGAATGGTATACCTTTCTACGTGCGCAGTGGTAAACGCTTACCGACTCGTGTGACTGAAGTGGTTATCCACTTTAAACGCACACCTCACCCGGTATTTGGCAAAAATGCACCTGAAAACAAACTGATCATCCGCATTCAGCCAGACGAAGGTATCCTGATGAGCTTCGGACTCAAAGAACCGGGTGCCGGCTTCAAAGCAAAAGAAGTTTCTATGAACTTCCATTACGCATCTTTAGAAGAAACGAAGATGCTGACTGCTTACGAGCGTTTGCTGTTAGACGCATTAAATGGTGATGCAACACTGTTTGCTCGTACCGATGCAGTAGAAGCTTGTTGGAAATTTGTTCAACCCATTCTGGACTTCAAGCAAGATCCACAATCTCTTTACGGATATGCATGTGGTACTTGGGGACCCAAAGAGTCGGACAACCTTCTCATTAATGATGGAAGAGCATGGCGTTTCCCATGCAAAAACCTTACAGACACGGATTACTGCGAACTATGATCAATTCAAAGATTTTTCAAACAGCTGAGCAGGTTGTTGAATCACTAGCGAATGAAATGCAGCGCTACAGTGAACAAGGCACACCTGTGCATATTTCACTGTCTGGCGGTAGCACACCAAAAATGCTGTTTAAGTTACTGGCGAGTGCACCTTATGCAGACGCTATTCAATGGCAAAACCTACACTTCTGGTGGGGTGATGAGCGTTGTGTTGCGCCTGATGATGCCGAAAGCAACTACGGTGAAGCAAACGCACTGCTATTTAGCCAAGTAAACCTTCCAGCAGAAAACATCCACCGTATTCGTGGTGAAGATGAGCCACAAGCAGAAGCAGAACGTTTTGCAAAAGAGATGGCTGATGTTGTTCCATGTGAAAACGGCACTCCTGTTTTCGATTGGATCCTGCTTGGTGTTGGCGCTGACGGTCATACAGCATCGCTGTTCCCTAACGTAACCAACTACGCAGATGAAAATCTGTCTGTCGTGGCTACGCATCCAGAATCTGGTCAACTTCGCGTATCGAAAACAGCGAAAGTTCTGCAAGCAGCAAAACGTATTAGTTACCTCGTTCTTGGTGCAGGTAAAACCGAGATCGTTAATGAAATTCACACTACTCCAGCCGCTGAACTGCCTTATCCAGCAGCAAAAATTCAGTCAAAGACTGGCGAAACAGAGTGGTATTTAGATTTAGACGCAGCAGCAAAGATTGCGTGAAGGAGAGAAACAAATGAAAGGTGATATCGGTGTAATCGGCCTGGCGGTTATGGGTCAAAACCTGATCCTAAACATGAACGACCACGGCTTCAAAGTGGTTGCTCACAACCGTACTGCGTCAAAAGTTGACGAGTTCCTAGAAGGTCCGGCTAAAGGCACGAACATCATTGGTGCGTACACTCTGGAAGAGCTAGTAGAGAAACTAGAAACTCCTCGCAAAGTGATGCTTATGGTTCGCGCGGGTTCAGTAGTTGACGCATTCATCGATCAACTAGTACCACTTCTAGACAAAGGCGACATCATTATTGATGGCGGTAACACTAACTACCCAGATACTAACCGTCGCGTTGCTGCGCTACGTGAAAAAGGTATTCACTTCATCGGTACTGGTGTTTCTGGTGGTGAAGAAGGTGCACGTTTCGGACCTTCAATCATGCCTGGTGGTGCTCCTGAAGCTTGGGAAGCGGTTAAGCCAATCTTCCAAGGTATCTCTGCGAAAACTGACGCTGGCGAGCCATGTTGTGACTGGGTTGGTAACGACGGTGCGGGTCACTTCGTTAAAATGGTTCACAACGGTATCGAATACGGCGACATGCAGTTGATCACTGAAGCGTACCAGTTCATGAAAGATGGTCTTGGACTGTCTGCAGACGAGATGCAAGCTGTATTTGCTGATTGGGACAAAACTGAACTAAACAGCTACCTGGTTGAAATCACAGCTGACATCCTTGGCTACAAAGATGAAGACGGTGAGCCACTTGTTGAGAAAATCCTAGACACTGCTGGCCAAAAAGGTACCGGTAAATGGACAGGTATCAACGCGCTAGACCTGGGCATTCCTCTAACTCTGATCTCTGAGTCTGTATTCTCTCGTTGTCTGTCTGCACTGAAAGACCAACGTGTTGAAGCTGAAAAACTGTTTGGTAAAACTATCACTCCAGTTGCAGGCGACAAACAAGAGTGGGTTGATGCACTACGTCAAGCTCTGCTTGCTTCTAAGATCATCTCTTACGCTCAAGGCTTCATGCTAATGCGCGAAGCATCAAACGAGAACGGCTGGGACCTAAACTACGGTAACGTAGCACTTATGTGGCGTGGTGGTTGTATCATCCGCTCTGCATTCCTAGGCAATATCCGTGATGCATTCGAGAGCAATCCAGAACTAGCGTTCCTTGGCTCAGATGAGTACTTCAAGAACATCCTACAAAGCAGCCTAGCAGCGTGGCGTAAAGTAGCGGCTAAATCTCTAGAAGCCGGTATCCCAATGCCATGTATGACATCTGCTCTAACGTTCCTGGACGGTTACACGACTGCTCGTCTACCAGCGAATCTGCTACAAGCTCAACGTGACTACTTCGGTGCTCACACTTACGAGCGTACAGACCGCGCTCGTGGTGAGTTCTTCCACACAAACTGGACTGGTACAGGCGGCGACACTGCGTCTACGACTTATGACGTTTAATCAAATTGCCATTGGTATACAATAAGGGGCTAAGTATAGCCCCTATTCTTTTTCTATGAGGCACGAAATTGCAACAAGAAAAAAAAGTTAAAGCATTTGCAACCATCTCAGATGTCGCTAAACACGCTAAAGTTGGTAAAACAAGCGTATCGCGATATTTAAACGATGAACTTGATAAACTTAGCCCTGCCCTAAAAGAAAAAATCGCAAATGCGATTGAGTATCTAAGCTATCAACCAAATCAATCAGCACGAATGCTCAAAGCAGGGCAGTCAAAACTTATTGGCTTGCTATTAGCAGACATAACGAATCCTTATTCCGTTGAACTTATGCAAAGCATAGAACGTAAGTGTCGAGAGCTTGGCTATATGTTAATGGTGTGTAACACTGATAATTGCAAAGATCAACAAGATAGATACTTAACTCTTCTAAAAGCTCATCGAGTAGACGGAATCATTATTAATCCCCTAGGAATGACAGCAGATAGCTTCGAAGCATTAAAACCCATTGATTGTCCTTTTGTGATTCTAGACCGTGCAAACGACCAGCTAAACGTAGATTGCATTGGTGTCGATAACAAACAGGCTGCAAAGCTAGCATGCCAGCATCTAGCAGACCATAACTTTGAGTCTATTCTAATCGTAACTCAACCACTAAATGCCTCTCCCAGAAAAATTCGAGTCGATACTATTCAGGCATTCGTTAAATCTAGCATAACAATGCAGGTAACTGTATTAGAAGTAGAAGATATAGAGGAAAACAAATTAACGTCATCTATATCCAATTTCATTCATTCTAACAATAACTCAAAGAAAGCCATATTTTGTATCAATGGCGTGTGCGCATTATATTCTGCAAAAGCACTTACCCTATTAGATATAAATTTGGATTCAAACTTGGGATTCATTACCATAGATGACCCCGGATGGGCACAAATCGCATTAGGCGGTATTACATCTATACGCCAACCATTAAAAGAGATTGGTGAAATGGCTTGCGAACGCTTGCTATTGAGAATGAGTAATGCTGATACTTCTCCAGAGAATATTGAGATCGCAGCTACATTAATCACACGAAACTCCACTCAATATTAAATAAATGTTATAGCAAAATTTAATTACAATGCTCGTCAATATAATCAATTGAATTATTAGCAGTAAATATTATCCACCTAATAAATCATAATATCCATCACAATAATTAAATATAGGTGAAATAGCGATCACAGATTTATTTTCTCGTTATTTTAATGGAACCGATTCCAGACTAATGTTCATTACGTAAATAATGTGGATTACCGGAGTATAAAAATGAAAGCTAAATACCTTGCCCTACTATTAAGCACAGCATTGTTTGGTTGTGGAGAATCGACTGATTCAAATGCACCTTTAAAAATAGTCGCTGCGCATAACCAAACTAACTTATCTAGCCCATACCAATCTGGCATGCTAAAACTTAAAGAGGTTGCAGATGCGTCAGGTCTTTTCAACGTTGAAGTTCATGCTGGTACTATCGGCACCAATGAAAATGAACTCGTTGAAAAATTGGTTCTTGGCGGTGCGGACATCGTACTAGTATCACCTGGTTTTATGACTTCATCTGGCATCGAAGAAGTTGACCTATTTTCTCTACTTTACCTTTTCAACGATTACAGTCACTGGGAAAAAGTGGTCGATGGCAAAGTTGGTCAAGACCTAGCTAATATTATTTATACTAAATCAGGTGAAAAATACCGCGTAGCCGCTTACTGGACGGCTGGTGTGCGACATTGGTATGGTAAAGCCCCTGTAAATAACATCGAAGATGTTAAAGGCATGAAAATACGTACTCAAACATCAGGTGTCGTTTCTCAATACTGGAGAAACATTGGTGCAATTCCTACGTCTGTAGCATGGGCTGAACTATACCAAGCACTATCAAGTAACGTAGTTGATGGTGCAGAAAACGCATATCCTTACTTTATTCCAATGGAACACCATAAAACTTCTAATGGTAAGTACATCTCAGAAACAGGTCATGACTACACTACTCGTCTGCTGCTAGTTCGTAACAGTATTTGGCAGAAGTTTAGCGATGAACAAAAAGCAGCTTTCGATAAAGCAATCAAAGAATCTACTCAAGCTGAACGCCAAGCGCTTTACGACCAAGAATCAGAGTTCAAACAAAAAGCAATTGATGAAGGAGCAATAGTCAATACTCTAGATCGTACCCCATTTATTAAGAAAGCTGTTGCTATTCAAGATCAATGGGCGCAAAAAGTGGGTGTAAGTGACATGCTAACCACTATCCGTTCTGCTCAATAAACCTTTCTGTCAGCTCCGGGTCTAACCGCCCGGAGTATAAGGATGTAGCAATGAAATTACTTACTTCGCTGATATCAAAAGCTCAAATCACATTTGGCTCAATTTGTCTTGTGGTTTTTGTTATTGCGACATTAGTCCAAGTTGTCACTCGCTATTTAGGAATATCTGTTCTTTGGACTGAAGAGGTTGCCGTAAATGCGTTTATTTGGGCCATGTTTCTTGGTGCGGCAGTTATGGTTCACGAAAATGAACACTTTAGTTTTAGAATTTTGACTGACAGATATGAAGGGAACAAACGTTCTGCCCTAGTCATTATACAAAACATCATT
This sequence comes from Vibrio sp., assembly GCF_047973365.1. Taxonomy (GTDB): domain Bacteria; phylum Pseudomonadota; class Gammaproteobacteria; order Enterobacterales; family Vibrionaceae; genus Vibrio. Next base: position 11,390 of record NZ_JBKEBW010000164.1, read on the forward strand.
ATGCTTGGTTTCTGCGTTCTATGTTCAATCTATAGTATTGAAATCACAGACACTTTTTGGAACTCTCGTTGGATTACTGTCCCTGAATTTAAGCAAGGCTATGTTTGGCTAATCATGCCTATCACGTTTATAAGCTCAAGTATTTTCCTAGTAGATAATATTTTAAAAGAGGTAGTGAAAATCACTACTCGTAAGGTGGCATGATGGAACTACTATTAATCACTATATTATTCATTGGGTTAATTATCATCGGTGTACCAATCGCATTTTCTATCGGTATCTCTTCTTTGATCGGTATCGCAACCATGTCTGGTACTCCCAATACCATGATACCGATGAAAATGTTCTACGGTCTTAACTCTTATGTTCTATTAGCAGTCCCTCTATTTGTGCTGACAGCTAGTATTATGAATAAAGGGAACATTTCAAGAAAACTGATCGATTTCTCTATCGCATTAGCAGGTAAACGCCCTGGCGGGCTCGGTCATGCCAATGTTATTGTGTCAATGCTATTTGCCGGTGTCAGTGGTTCATCTACAGCAGATACAGCTGGCATAGGTAAGATTTTGATCCCAAATATGATTGAGAAGGGTTACAGTAAAGAAATGTCTGTTGGTGTTACTGCGGCATCATCAACCATTGGCGGAATTGTTCCACCAAGTATTACTATGGTTATTTATGGTGGTTTGACCAATACCTCTGTCGGGCAGCTATTCGTGGGAGGTATGATCCCAGGTATCCTAATTGGCTTAGGTATGATGGTGGTTATTGGTTTCATCGCTCACCGTGATAATTTGCCCGTAATGGAACAAGTTACACGTGCAGAGTTCTTTGCTTTAGCAAAAGATGCTGTACCAGCAATGATTACACCGTTAATCATTATCGGTGGTATCGTATTTGGTGTATTCACCCCTACGGAAGCCGCGGCATTCTCAGCCATCTATGCCTATCTAATAAGTGCTTGTTACTACAAAACTATCACTTTCAAAGATCTACCGGAGATTTTTGTTGAAACATTGAAACTAAGCTGTTTATCTCTGTTCGCACTAGCTGCTGCTTCAGCTCTTGGTGAATTCTTAGGCTACTACAAAATTAACGCTATTGTTGCCGACTTCTTTAATACTCTAGGCGGAAGCGAGTACTTATTCCTGTTTATTATTGTACTGTTCTTCTTGTTTATCGGTACATTTATGGATGCCATTCCCGCAATGGTATTATTTGTACCAGTCATATACCCAGTAGCATTATCACTTGGTGTGGATCCTGTACAACTTGGTATCATCATCATCATTACCCTATCTATTGGCTTAGTTACACCACCATACGGTTTATGTCTTCTGATATCTAGCGTGATAGGAGGGCTATCTTTAGATAGATCATTTAAAGCTGTAATGCCTTACATTTCAGTAATCCTTGTAGTCCTGCTTGCAGTTATGTTTATGCCATTTATTCTATTAAACTAATAAACGGCTAAAGCTGTGCTGTTGTCAAAGGGATGATTGATGCATCCCTTTTATTTCATTAACATAATCTTCAGTGTCTGTGCTTATCCGCTGGCACTAATATATACGTTTCTTTGTTGTGACCTTTCTTCTTGCCCGGGTGTTTTCCATGCACTGGATGACCATCGTAGTGCTTCTCTTCCACCACTTTGACGACTTTCACTCTTTCGACTCTCTCAACTTTCCTAGTGTTACAGTCTCCGGCTTTAATAGAAACATCGTTGTTGGCTACCGCAACACAGCCTAATTCTATATCGACTTGTGAACCCGAAGCCTGTGTTTGTGTCGACATTAATGCACTTAACAGAAGTAATGGTGAGATTATCCCGTATCGTTTCATCTTGGTTCCTTTTGAGCTGATTCGCCACCAATTTAAACAAGCGTTAACAACTCACTCAATATGTTCACAACAACACTGACAATCATCTTACCTAGCCGATACATAGTGTTGAAAAGCGCATAGAAAAAGAGCACCAACCGGTGCTCTTTTTGACATTTGCAACAAATTATTAATGAACTTTAAACTGCCCAACAACCTGCGAAAGATCGCTAGATGTACCACCTAGCTCACGACTGATACTGTCGGTTTCTGCGGCGCTATCATTAAGTTGACCTATCAACGCCTGAATCGCAGCCATATTGCGGCTGACTTCCTCAGTGACGTGGCTTTGCTGCTCTGCCGAGGTTGCCATTAATGTGTTCAGGTCATTAATTTCAACCACAGAAGTTGTTACTGTATTGAGTGACTCCATCACTTGGTGTGTGCTTTGTGATGTTGCTTCACAACTTCTACGTGTGGTTTCCATCTTACTCACCACAGTTTCTGATGTGTTGTTGAGCTTAGATAGCATCTCATTGATTTGCGCAGTACTTTGTTGAGTACGTGCCGCCAAGGCTCGAACTTCATCGGCTACCACAGCAAAGCCACGACCTTGTTCACCAGCACGTGCAGCTTCAATCGCAGCGTTCAATGCGAGCAAGTTCGTTTGCTCAGCAATATCACCAATCACTTGCAGCACAGTGCCAATTTGTTTGGTGTCTTGGTTCATTGCGCTGATGGTATTCGACATCTCTGCAACATCCGATTCCAGAGCCGCTACGCTGCGTACTGCTTGGTTTACTGTTTGTTTGGATTCATCTGCATAAGTATTTGTTAGTTCAGTCAGCTTCGCGGCATCTGCTGCGCTTTGCGCAATTGAACCTGCCGTTGCACTCATTTCGTCAATCGCAGTAATCACCTGCTCTGTTTCTATAGTATGCGCATTTAACATCTGCATATTTGATTCAGACTGATTGCTTAAATGGTTAACCGCAGAATCAATTTTCTCAGATGAATTAGAAACTTCGATAAACATACCTTGAAGTTGTTCGATGAATCGGTTAATTGATGTCGAAATCTGACCGATTTCATCATTCGATGTTACGCTCAAACGCTGGGTTAGATCACCGTTACCTTGGGAAAGGTCAGCAACGAGATCTTTTAGGCGCAGTAATGGTTTGAATGCAAAGTGCAACATCGCCACGCTTAAACCGATGATAATCACTGCACAAATCATGAGTGCCAGAGTGATCTTCCAGTTCAAGCGGTCGGTATTCGCTTGAATATTATCGAGGTCGATGTAGCCGTTTAGAGACCATGTCTGACCGCCAAGCTCAAACTTACGTTCAACCGGGATCAGATTATCTCCTGTCTTATCAGAGAAAATGGTAACGTTGTTGGCTGAAATCAATTCCATGTAGCTGCCGGAAAGCGAATAGGTCTCCAGGATTGGTTTCAGGTTACTCAAATTCAGAGTGAAGAAATTCGATGAACCATCAGGATGTCTGATTGAAATGTTGAGCGTTGGTTGACCATCGACAACAGTTACTTCACTCACCGTTGGTTCTGCAGTCAGACCCTCTGCCATTGTCATGTATTTTTGCGTTTCGTCTTGCTCTAGCACTCGACCAGTATCATCAAACGCATAGCTACTGGCTAAACGGACGATATGAGAGAAACCCGCCGAATCTCTGGTCGTACCGATGTCCATCATGTTGAACTTAAGGCTTTTCGCTAGGTTAAATTTGCTTTGTAGCTCCCCGTGAAGCGTTTTATTCACTAACTCTATATTATGCTCAATTCTGGCAGTATCTGACTGATAGATGTACGAGCTAATAAAATGATTAACACTAAGAAAAGAAACAAAAATGGTGATGGTGATAATGGCAACTATTAGCGATATAATTTTGTTTTTAAAGGAAAAACTCTTCATAAGTCTTCGCGTCCTTCACAAAGTTCTTAGCCACTGGTCCCGATAAAACCGTGAGCTTATGGTGAATAGAGTATTTATTATTATGTGAGTTTTCAGTTAATTGCTTGTTGCTATGCATGATATAAGCCTCTATCAAGCTCACTTTCTACTCTTCGTCACAACAGCTAAAAGTGCGATTTTTCCTACAATTAACTAAGCCTCGTTCATTATTATCGGCTTATTGTATCTAAACTTAATATGAAACGATGAGGATTAGTTCATAGTTGAGACTATATCGTTCGGTAAATGAGACTTTCGTCATGTTTTTCAGCTGAATTATGTAATTTTTCTAACACAGCGTTTCATTTTGTAAGGTAATACTTTAACAACCAACCGGAGAGAAACCATCTTACCTTCACCCATTCATCACAAAAAATATTGCTGACAGGAAAAGACTCAATGACATCACTGCCAATCTCTCGGTGCGATTGAGATCGCAGTTACTACCTCTTTTGTACAGTATTATTGTCGGTTATTCCACTCATAGGACTTACGTTTCAACAACGTATCAGCCTTTGATACAGCAAACGAGAAGCCACAAGTGAAACTATGCAGTTACATGAACAACTAGCCCAACGTATTGTCGACCGAGCACAAAAAATCATCAAGTATCCACTTAATGTGATGGATGAGACAGGCATTATCATTGCGTCAACCAACCCTGCCCGCAAATACCAAAAACATGGTGGCGCAGTACTGGCATTGAGTGAGCTGAAACCAATCGAAATCTCTGAAGGCATGTTACCTGAGTTTCCCCATGTAAAACCAGGTGTAAACCTACCAATCATCTTTAATCAAGAACCGATTGGCGTTATCGGTATTTCAGGTCCATTGGAAGAAGTGCGCCCGTTCGGTGAAATGGTGAAGATGGCGGCTGAAATGGTGGTTGAATACACATCAATGATGGAAATGACGCGCTGGAGCGAACGCAAACTTGAAGAGCTGCTGCTTGAGTGTATCGACCCGAATGCATCACAAGAACACATCACCAACATGGCAGCACAGTTAAAAGTCGATATTTTCAATCATCACGCTATTTGTGTGATTGAAGTTGCTAACTCTGGTGATCAAAAAGAAGTGGTTCGTGTACTCAATCAGTGGTCACGTAAACGCCTCAAAGCCGAATACTCCTACAAGACCAACTTAGTACTGCTCAATGTGACAGAAAAAGAGAAAAGCGGCGAAACCATTATTGATGACTGGCAAAGTATAACCAGCTATTTGTCCGAGTCACTGAAAGTGGAATTCCATTGCTCGATTGGCGCTATCTACAACCAACCGCAGAATCTTCATTACGCATTTGAAAGTGCAATGGCGACGATGAAAGCAGGACAACGTTTGAATCCGGAAGCGAAGTTTTATCCGTTCACTCAATATGAACTTCCTGCTCTGTTTGAGAGCAGCTTATCTCGCTGGCAACGAGATAAGCTTTCTACTCACGTTCAACAATTAGAGCTAGCTGATCCGACACTGATCCACACAATTTTGTGTTGGTTTGAAAACAGTTGTGACATTAAGAAAACATCCAACGTTCTTTATGTTCATCCCAACACCCTTAGATATCGTATGAAACGGGTGGAAGAAATTTGCAATATTGACTTGCACAACTTTAGAGATATGTGCCGTTTGTATTTTAGTTTGATTTTATAACGTTAAACTTTGACCGACTTGAATTGCAGAGGCAATGTTAAACGCACTGCGGGTAACATTGGCTTTTGCTTCTTTCTTAATCTCATCAAAAGTGGTGATTTTGTATACAGAGTCAAAGGCGCAATCAATACCGTGCTGATAAACCTCATCGATCTCATCACCCAGCGCTCCGGCAATTGCAATCACAGGTAACTGGTAATGTTTGGCAATTTTTGCCACACCCACCGGCACTTTACCGTTAACACTTTGACTGTCTAAACGACCTTCACCAGTGATCACTAGGTTGGCGTCTTTCACCATCTCTTCCAAGCCAACAGCATGAGTCATAATGTCGATGCCCGGACGAAGGTCTGCATCTAAAAATGCATAGAAAGCTGCGCCCATGCCCCCTGCTGCACCGGCACCAGGAATATGATCGACTTGTTTATCTAGGTCTTGCTCTACCACTTTGGCGAAATTGGCTAACGCAGCATCAAGACGCTTCACCATCTCAGGTGTTGCTCCTTTTTGCGGACCATAAATATAAGAGGCACCGTTTAAGCCGGTTAGTGGGTTGGTCACATCACAAGCGACTTCGATATGACATTCACTCAAACGCTTATCAAGATGACTCGCATCAATATGCGCAAGTGTCTCAAGTGCTAAGCCACCGTAAACAAGTTCTTTGCCTTGTGCATCTTTGAACGAAACGCCCAGCGCTTGCATCATGCCGCAACCTGCATCGTTAGTCGCACTGCCACCAATACAGATAATCATATGACGAATACCTTGATTCAAGGCGTGGTCGATGAGCTGTCCGGTACCAAAAGTGGTCGCGGTATAAGGGTCTCGATGTTCAGGTGCAATCAGTTCAATACCGCTGGCTGCTGCCATTTCAATAAACGCAGTCTTTTTATCGCCGGAAATACCATAGAATGCTTCGTGATGGTCGCCCAATGGACCTATCACATTGGTGTGCACCATCTCACCGCCGGACGCGTCAACTAAGGCTTCAACTGAACCTTCGCCACCGTCTGCAACGGGGCATTTCACATACTGATAATCGGGAAATACTTGTCTAAATCCTGACTCGATAGCGTCTGCGACTTCAATCGCGCTTAAGCTCTCTTTGTACGAATCAGGTGCGATTACAATCTTCATCAATAGACACCACTCGATAAAAAAAGGAAGCAGCAGGTTCCCTACAAACCTGCTGCTAGACCATTAGCTTTGGATAGTGACCTTAGCTAGTTTTTCATAGTGCAGAGCAAGTGCACTATGGTCTTTCGTTTCAAGACCATCAGCTTTAAGCGCTTGCATCATTTCCATTACTTGTGCAGTAAGAGGAAGTTGCGCGCCAACACCGTGAGAAGTGTCTAACGCGTTTGCAAGGTCTTTAATGTGAAGGTCGATACGGAAACCTGGTTCGAAGTTACGGTTAAGTACCATTGGTGCTTTAGCATCCAGAACAGTACTGCCCGCTAGGCCACCACGAATCGCTTGGTAAACCAATTCAGGGTTTACACCTGCTTTGGTCGCAAGAGAAAGCGCCTCAGACATTGCTGCGATGTTCAGTGCCACGATCACTTGGTTTGCCAGTTTAGTGACGTTACCAGCGCCAATATCACCAGTGTGAACCACTGAGCCAGCCATCGCTTTCATGACATCGTAGTACTTATCAAATACGGCTTTGTCGCCGCCAACCATGACAGAAAGCGTGCCGTCGATAGCTTTTGGTTCACCGCCACTTACTGGTGCGTCAAGCATTAGCACGCCTTTCTCAGCCAGGCCTTTTGCAATTTCTTGACTCGCTAAAGGTGCAATAGAACTCATGTCGATAAAGACAAGACCTGGTTTTGCACCGTCTGCTAAACCGTTCTCACCTAACGCTACTTCTTTTACGTGTGGTGAGTTAGGAAGCATAGTGATTACAACATCACACTGCTCTGCCACTGCTTTAGGCGAAGTCGCTGATAGCGCGCCAGCATCTGTTAGCTCTTTAACCGCTACTTGGTTGCGGTCTAGTACCACTAATGAATAACCTGCTTTAAGTAGGTTTTTACTCATAGGTTTGCCCATGATGCCCAGGCCAATAAATCCGATTTTCATAACTATTCCTCTTCGCCCTTATTCACTTAGAAATTTTTGACACAATGCCTGTGTCGCTGCTTTAAACACACCTAAGTCACTACCCACTGCGACTAGGTTCGCACCCCATTCAAGGTAACGCTCAGCGTCTGCTTGAACTGGAGCCAAAATGCCGACTGATTTACCAGCCGCTTGCGCTTTTTCAAACACGCTCTTAATCGCTGCTTGTACATCTGGGTGACTTGCATTACCTAAATGACCTAATGCTGCTGCCAAATCACTTGGTCCAACAAACACACCATCCAAACCTTTTACCGCCAGAATATCGTCAAGGTTGTCTAAGCCTTGTTGGCTTTCGATTTGAACCACAACACAGATATTCTCGTTAATGTTTTTGAAGTAATCGGTAATCGTGCCGTACGCATTGCTACGGTGACCTACAGATACGCCACGAATGCCTTCTGGCGGGTAACGAGTAGACGCAACGGCAAGTTCTGCTTGTTCTTTGGTTTCAACAAAAGGAACAATGAAGTTGTAGAAACCGATATCCAATAAACGCTTAATGACGATTGGGTCATTCACTGGCGGACGAACCACTGGCACGCTGCGGCTGTCTTTCAATGCCATTAGCTGAGGGATGAAGGTTTGCACATCGTTCGGTGCGTGCTCACCATCCAACAGGATGAAGTCAAAACCCGCTAAACCAAGAATTTCAGTGGTAATTGGGCTCGCTAAAGCACTCCAACAACCAATCCGTTTTTCTTGATTGTTCATCGCGCGTCTAAAGTGATTTGGATAAATGTTTTCATTCATGTAACTTTCCTCTACCTGCGCTTATCGAACCAAGCACGGTCTTTTGTTGTCGAATTTCCAATTAGGGACAAGGTACTGCATACCGATGGCATCATCGCGCCCCCCTAACCCCATGTTCTTGTATAGCTCATGCGCTTTTTCCACTTGAGCCATGTCGATTTCGATACCCAGACCTGGTTTGTCCGGCACCGTGATAAAGCCACCATGAATCTTTAATGGCTCTTTCGTTAAACGTTGATTACCTTCCTGCCAGATCCAATGTGTATCCAAGGCAGTGATCTCTCCGGGCGCGGCGGCGGCAACTTGTGTAAACATCGCTAAAGAGATATCAAAATGGCTATTCGAGTGAGAGCCCCATGTTAGCCCCCATTCATGGCACAGCTGTGCTATACGCACCGAGCCTTCCATTGTCCAAAAATGTGGGTCAGCCAATGGAATATCGACCGCTCGCAGAGAAATCGAATGTCCAAGCTCACGCCAATCCGTTGCCACCATGTTAGTTGCCGTTGGGATATCCGTCGCGCGACGAAATTCTGCCATGATCTCGCGACCTGAATATCCAGGCTCAGCCCCACATGGGTCTTCGGCGTACGCCAATACATTTTTCAAACCTTTCCCGATTCGAATGGCATCCTGCAAAGACCAAGAGCCATTCGGATCGATCGTCACTCGTGCATCTGGGAATCGGCTTGCTAGCGCACAGACGGCGTCAGCTTCATCATCAGGGCGGAAAACACCACCCTTCAGTTTGAAATTGCTAAACCCATATTTGTCGAACGCGGCTTCCGCCAAGCGAACAATGCCGTCCGACGTTAATGCTTCTTGGTGACGAATGCGGTACCAATCACAACTGTCATTAGGTTGACTTTGGTACGGCAGATCTGTGTTACTTCGGTCACCGACAAAAAACAGGTAACCTAACATTTCGACTTTATCGCGTTGCTGACCTTCTCCTAGCAGCGCGGCTACCGGAACGTTTAGCGCTTGCCCCAAAAGATCGAGCATTGCACACTCAATCGCTGTTACTGCATGAATCGTGGTTCGCAAATCGAATGTCTGTAAACCACGACCTTTTGCATCTCGTTCCAGGTAGGCATTTCGGACTTCGTTCATAATGTTTTTGTATTCGCCAATACTGCGGCCAATAACAAAACCACGCGCGTCCTCTAATGTCTTACGAATGTTCTCACCACCCGGTACTTCACCTAATCCGGTGTTGCCCAAGTTGTCCTGCAAAATGACAATGTTGCGAGTGAAATAAGGGGCATGTGCACCACTTAGATTCAGTAGCATGCTGTCATACCCTGCAATAGGGATAACTTTCATACTCTCGACCATTGGCATAAACTTCGCAGGACTCATCACATTCACCGTTCGTTACGCAGTTTTACTAGCTTTTTTACTTTTGCTTGATTTGAATGCCGAACGAATCGAATATCCAATTGAAGCCAAGATAATTACCCACAAGAACATCGCAATTGGGCTCTTTGTGACGAATATTGATAGGTCACCATAGGCTTCAATACTTTTCACGAAATACACTTCTGAAGAGTTACCTAGGATAAAGCCGATAATAAATGGCACCACTTCCAAGCCTATCTTCGATGCCAACACACCAAAGATACCGAACAACACGAGCGTCCATACATCGAACATTACGCCGTAGTTAATTGCGTATGCACCGATGACACACATCATTACGATGATTGGGTAAAGAATGTATTTAGGAATCAGTACCACTTTCGCAACATAGCGGATAGCGAAGAACATGATTGCGAACATCACAAAGTTAGCGAAGAACAATGAGATGATCATGAAGTCCCAAGTTTCCAGGTTTTCATTGATGAACAGTGGACCTACCTGAATACCTTGTAGTGTAAAGGCACCAATTAATACTGCTGTTGTTGAGTCGCCAGGGATACCCAGAGATAGAAGCGGAATCAATGCGCCACCGGTGAGACCGTTATTTGCAGATTCTGAAGTAATAATACCTTCCGCTGCACCTTTACCCATCTCTTCTGGTTTTTCAGAAAAGTTCTTCTGTTGAGTATAAGCAAGCACTGATGCCGCACTACCACCGATACCCGGCAACAAACCAACAAAGGTACCAATAGATGATGAGCGAATTAGGTTAAGTGTTTGGCCTTTAAACACTGACCAATTGAACTTTTGTTTTGCATCCAATTTGATCATATCGCTCGTTACATCATCGTCAGACTTCTTATTCAAACAAGCAACAATAATCGACGACAGACCAAACATACCAATAAGAACAGGCAGTAGTGAAAAACCAAAGCTTAATTGTTCTTCAAACGCTTCTGGTATTAAACGGTATTCACCATTACCACCAACAGAAATATCGTAAGCACCAATTAAAGCGACTAACACACCTAATAGACCACTGAAAATACCCATCAACATATTTTTAGACAGAGACGAGATAACTGTCAGCGCTAGGAAAATAAGCAGGAACTTTTCAACAGTAGAGAATTTAATGGCAAAGTTCGCCAAGAATGGTGCAAAGAAATAAAGAACAATCGCACTAAACAAACCACCAAACAGTGATGACACTACCGCAATTTTCAGTGCGCTTTCACCCTGCCCTTTTTGCGCCATCGGATAGCCGTCAAAAGTGGTGGTGATCGATGAAGGTGTTCCTGGAATATTCAGCAATACCGCAGGCACTAAGCCGCCAGAGATACCACCAACATACAAACCAAGTAGAAGAGCTAAACCGTCAGTTAAGCCAAGTGAATAAGTTAAAGGTAAACAAACCGCCACAGCCAGCGTTGCTGTCATGCCCGGAATGGCACCGAAAATAATACCTATTAATACACCGATTGAACTCAGTAAAAACATATTAATAGACAAATGTGACAATATTTCCATAAGAAGTTCCACATTCAGGTTTTTGTTTCAAAAATAAATTTTTAAGGAAGTGTAATTCCAAAAATTTGACCTAACACTGCCCAAGCAATGATTGGAGATACAACCGAGTTAATGGTTATATATATAATTTTTCTTTTGTTGATTTCTTTTTCTATTAATAACGGAATACAGAACAGAAAAGGGACAGTCGCAATTAAAAAGGCATACCCTGTGTTTGGAAATACCTCACTTAACGCTTCCATCACCAGGATATAAACACTAATTAACGCCAAAAAGAGATACGCTTTGTAGTTCTCATGATTCAAAATTGATTTCATTGAAAAACCAGCAACGCTTTTCGCTATTGTTTTTCGCTCTTTCACCAAGATAACCGCGAGTAAAACGAGAATACACGTGATCACTATCTTGGGAAAAAACCAATGCGATTCAGCAAAATCGATACTCACATTTAGCATGGAATTTTCCTTATGTAGGGTAAATTAATAATATTGGATGTGACTAGTATGGAGGATAGAGCTTGTCTTCGCTTTATTCATTTGTACAAAAATTAAGATAAGTTGGTTGATTTTTTTGTAGCAAAACACAAGTCAGTGTGACGATAACACAAACAAGCTAACTCATTGTTTTATAATGTTTAACACACAAATCTCTGCAATAAAATTCACCAAGATCACACTTTGTACTTTTGAACAAATGCATCGAATTTCCATCTATAAATCGAGTAGGGTGAGGCGTTACCGCCTCATCCCTCTCACAGAACCGTACGTACGGACCTCGTATACGGCTCATGCATACTTCCATTCAGCATAATTGCTAAACACATACCCTGTTCCTACTTGCTCAAGATTTACCAACCCCAGTTCGTTGAACCATTGGTTTGGCATCGCATAACTGGCTAGAGGACTTTGCGCATTTCTCCAACTACTCATTCGGATAAATCTAAACGGCGGCTTATATCCAA
>NZ_JBKEBW010000099.1:0-7653 GCF_047973365.1 Vibrio sp.
GACCTTCTAAATTACGCCCAATAGTGGTCAGGCTAAGTTCATTTCCTCGAATAAGGGCATTGCTACAATCGAACAATGATTTAACTCGAGCCTGATTAAAGTTCTTTAGAGATTTAGAAAGTGTTTTGTGGCAAAATTTTGTTATAAGCATGGCATCTTGAGTTGTGTTTTTTTGTTTTTTGGCGATTACATAAGATCACAACTCGCCATGCTTGTCTATTTTTTGGGGATTCGTCAGTGCCTTCGCAGGAATGACGGGTATAAATCAAACACAGACTTTGTCAACAAACTCAAAAATCCCTTAGTAATGATTTCATCAACTAAGGGATTTTTATTAGAACGTGGAATTAAGCATATGCGATAGGCTGGGTTGCTTGTTGCAACCAAGCTTTTACTTCGCCTTCAACTAATGGGCTGACTTGGTGCCAAACCTTCTGATGATAGTCGTTTAACCAAGTCAGTTCAGGTCTGGTTAGCATGTTAACGTTGATAGCACGAACATCAATAGGGCAACGAGTAAGCGATTCAAAGCCATGCACATGGAAGTCACCTTGAGTCTCAACTTCTACCACCAATTCTAAGTTTTCGATACGAATACCAAAACCGTCGGCACGGTAATAACCCGGTTCATTAGATAACACCATACCCGGCAATAACGGCACGTTGTTAAACACCTTACTGATACGTTGTGGGCCTTCGTGAACACTTAGGAAGTGACCAACGCCATGACCGGTACCATGGTCGTAATCGTAACCATTGGCCCACAGATGCTGGCGAGCGAGGACATCAAGTTGATGACCACAAGTACCTTTCGGGAAGCGAGCTTTGGCGAGCGCAATGTGACCTTTTAGCACTAGGGTGAACTGCTGCTTCATTTCGTCACTGACTTCACCGATAGCAATAGTACGAGTAATGTCAGTGGTACCATCGATATACTGACCGCCTGAGTCAACCAGATAAAGTGTGTTCATTGCAAGCTTACCTGGCTCAGGTTGGTTCATATGGTTGTAGTGACACATGGCAGCATTGGTCGTTGCAGCGGAAATGGTATCAAAGCTTAAGTCAGCGAGTGTTGGATCAAGTTCGCGGAAGGCTTGGAGTTGATCCGCCAGCTCCGCTTCGTTGTGCAGTTTGCCTGCAGCAACTTCGCTATCAAGCCATGACAGGAATTTCACCATTGCTGCACCATCGCGAATATGGCAAGCCTTCATCCCTTTGATTTCGGTTGCGTTCTTGGCGGCTTTGGGTAGCAGGCAAGGATCTGCGTCCTGAATCAATTCTGCACCTGCATTTTGCAGGGTTAGGGTAAACCATGCATTGCTGGTTGCCGGATCAATAATTACGCGTTTATTGGATAGTTTTTCCAGATGTAAATGCAGATTGTCTGGGTGATGAACTCGCACACCGGCACCCACATGCTGGGTGAAATTGTCAGCAAGGCGAACTGGATCCAAAAAGAAATCGACACTCGCATCCGCATGCACAAGTGCATGAGAAAGCAGTACTGGAAGGCGTGAAACATCCAGACCGCGGATATTCAGTAGCCAGCAGATAGAATCAAGCTCGGTGAGCACTGCTGTATCTGCTTTTTTTTGTTGCAGTATCTGCGCGATTTGCTGACGTTTGCTTTGACTGCTTACGCCTACTACTTCATCGCTCATTAAGCGCATGTCTGACACTACGGGTTGAGGACGGTCATACCATAGTTGGTCAATCGCATTTTCTTCTGTTGCCATCAGCGTCAATTCACCGGCAATTTTAGCCTGACTGGCAGTTAACCAGTTTGCACGATGCATTCTTGGGTCATAGCCGACTGTGCTACCTGACGGTAATACGGTTTGTAACCAATCCAGATACGGTTCTTCGATGAGATGACGGTATTCAAACAGTTCCTGTGGAACTTGTTTACGAACCTGAACCGTATAGCGACCATCAACAAAAATCGCGGCTGAATCCTGAGTAATGACTGCTGCGCCTGCAGAGCCAGTAAATCCGGTTATCCAATGCAATCTTTCATTGTGCACCGGGACATATTCGCCAAGATATTCATCTTCATGAGGAATAATGAGTGCATCTAAACCGTTTTGTGTTAACCAGTTACGTATTTCAGAAACTCGTTGGGAGATGGATTGGTACATCTTGCTGTTCTCCTAATAATTGTCCTTTTGTTCTGTTGACACTGAGTATACCTCACTCCAAGACCAGAACAGATAAGCACCTCGTTTTAATCATAACTAAATTACGCGAGAAGGTTTGCTAAATACTCAGATGCGCTATTTTCTAATGACAACAACAGGTGTATATTATTTCGCTCATCGTCATCAGAAATAGCGTCTTGGAATTGAAATACAGTGTCCCTAACTACCTATGAAATGGCTCGCATTCTCGAGCAGTTGGAAGAATCACCTGAAAAAGTAATGTACGGTAAGTTACTTAATGAGTTAGGTAATCAAAGCAGTGAGCGTGTGCGTAGTGCCGCTAAACAAGTTCCATTGCCAGTGCTGCGTGATCTCGTTTATCAATTCCAACAAGTGATTGACTCGCGCAAAGGTGAACAAGTTGATCTACTGGCTAAGCAATTAGCTCAGCAAGGTATTTCAGCCGAAGATCTGTTGAAATACCTTAACAGATAATCGATCCTGAAAAACAACCCAAGTCTGACACTTGGGTTTTTTGTGTTCAAAATCTAAGGAATGACATTGCGGTTAATTGGATTCTGCAATGAAATGAGTGTCTCGGTCGATTGTACTTCGTCGATCGCTTGCAGCTTATCAATCAGTACAAATTGCAGTTCTTCAATGGAACGACACATCAGTTTAACGAAAATACTATACGCACCTGTGGTGTAGTAAGCTTCTACAACCTCATCAAGGGCATTGAGTTTTTCTAGTGCCGAATGGTAATCGCGCGCGGCTTTTAAATTGATACCAATAAAGCAGCAAACGTCGTAGCCGAGCTTTTTGGTATTGACGATCACTTCGGTGCCTTGAATGATATCGGCAGCTTTCATTTTCTCGATACGTACGTGAATGGTGGCAGGGCTGACATTAAATTGCTTTGCCATCTCCGCATAAGGCGTACGAGCATCGTCCATTAAGATTTTTAGAATAGCGCGATCAAGCTCGTCGAGCTTGGTAGAAGCGATTTGCATACCGATACCTAATCCAATCATTCCAAGAAGAATGTTCACTATATTATCACACTGAAACCTTAGGTTTCTGATGAAAATCCGCTACACTGACAGCTATTTTTTAATGCCATAATGGAATACCACTTTGCAGTTACAACTGATTTGTGAAGCTCCTGAACGCGCTTCTGAGCTTAATGATATAGCGACCCGTTGGCAGCTCACTCACTGTGAGGAGAGCATTTTCGCTTTGGTTCTTACTGCTGAGCAATTAGAGCTGAGAAAAGTGGATGAGCCTAAGCTCGGTGCGATTTTCGTTGATTGGGTGAGCGGAGCCGTGGCCCATCGTCGCAAGTTTGGTGGTGGCAAAGGTCAATCCATAGCCAAAGCAGCAGGTCTCAACAAAGGCGTGACACCGACCGTGCTTGATGGTACTGCGGGTTTAGGTCGTGATGCTTTTGTCTTGGCATCGTTAGGCTGCAAAGTTCAAATGATTGAACGACATCCTGTGGTTGCGGCACTGTTGGATGACGGATTAAAGCGTGCCAAACAAGACAGTGAAATTGGTGATTGGGTAGCGGATCGGGTGACATTATTGCATGCCTCTAGCCATGATGCGCTTGCGCAACTTGTCAGTGATGCCAATTTTGTTCGCCCTGATGTGGTGTACTTGGACCCTATGTATCCGCACCCGGAGAACAAGAAGAAAACAGCGCTAGTAAAAAAAGAGATGCGTGTGTTTCAGTCACTGGTTGGTGCTGATAATGACGCAGATACACTACTGGCACCTGCGTTAGAACTTGCCACTAAACGAGTGGTGGTAAAACGTCCTGACTATGCCAATTGGTTGGCAGAGCAAAAACCCAGTATGGCGATTGAAACCAAAAACAACCGTTTTGATGTTTATGTCATAGCCGCGATGAAAGAGTAATAAACCGATCTTGCCTTTTCATTAGTATAAAATCATATATAATCAAGAATCATTATCATTTTGGTTGTATTTATGGCTCAGCGTTTGTGTAAATTAAGTCGTCACGACATTACTGCTTCATTGTCAGATATTCATCGAATTGTGGCTGCGCCAAACTACTTGTGTCGCTCATGCGCTCGCTCTTCTTCCGACAAAAAGAGATTGTGCAAACCTCAGGCTTTTTCTGTAAATGCTCCGGCTGTGAAAGAAAGTACCAGCGTTAATAAGAGCAGCAAAGCGGCATTAAAAGTCGCGAAGAAAACCCTTAAAGCGGAGAAAAAATATCAAAAGAAACTGGAAAAAGTGCTGAAGAAACAGCAAGCGTTACAGTTGAAGTTTTCTAAGTTAAATCCGGTGTCAAACGGTGAGTATTCACTTACTTCTCAGTACCATTAGCGCATTATATTTATACCATCCTAGGTAAAAATGTGATCAGATTGAACGTCGGTGGAACAGCGAATGGGCATCGAACACAAACACGCCCTTATTTTTTATAAGAGCGACCTTCCATGGGGCTCCGCTGAGCCATCCTTGGCTCAGAGGGTTTGCTTATCGATGCCCATTCACTGATCAGAAAGTTTTCCAGACTGGTATTAGATACAAAAAACGCCCATCGGTTTTAACCTGATAGGCGTTTTGTTATTCGATTCTTTTCGTGCTGTGATTAAGCGCTTTCGGCTCTCTTATGGCTCTGGGCTATTTCTTTATGGCTCTGGGCAATAGCTCTGGGCAACTTTACGTTTCACCCATGTTTCGTTGATCCACAAAGACAACAAGATGATGATACCGCCAATCGAAAGGCGCGCAATATCCACATCGCGATTCCAAATCACGATATTGACGATTAACCCAGCGGGGACCAAAGCGTTATTCATGATCGCTAACGCGCCCGCGTTAACCATACATGCCCCTTTATTCCATACGAAATAACCCACACCTGATGCAATTACGCCAAGGTAAATCAAAATTCCCCATTGCAGTGAGGTGGTGGGCAGCTTGGTTGGGTTACCTAAAAGGGCGAAAGCTATGGTTGCGACAACCAGAGCGCCTAAGTAGAAATAACCGAACACCGTGCGTTGCGAAAGCTCAACGCTCTGCTTTTCCATCACATACTTATACGCCACCTGACCAATTGCAAAACAGAGGTTGGCGCCTTGCACCACGAAGAAACCCACGACAAAGTTTTCATTGATAGCGGCAAACTTAATAAATACCGCACCAGCAACGGCAATCGCAGCCGTCACCAGATACCACGGAGAGAAACGTGCTTTCAGCAAATCGTAAATCAAAGTGACGTAGATAGGCGTAAATACGGTAAACAACAATACTTCGGGGACAGAGAGCAGTAAAAACGATTGGTAGTAGAAGCAGTACATCAATCCAAGCTGAATACCACCGATAGCCATAAGCTGAACAATCAGTTTTTTTGGTACTTGCTTGAATTTCAAAAATGGCAGGAAGACAACGCTAGCCAGTGCAACGCGCATTAACACGGCAAACCAAGAGTCAACCTGACCCGCTAAATAAACGCCGATCAGGCTAAATGAAAATGCCCAAAGAAGGGTAACTGCAGATAAATAAAACATAATCCCTGATAATTTTATAAGTGGATGTGAAAAATTATCCGCAGTCTAGCTGATTTATTATTGTTCGTCAGTCATTAAGTGGTACTACCAACATGTCGACAGGTGAACAATTTATGAGCTGTCTGGTTGAGGAGAGCAACTTGCTCCAGAAGTCTTGGTGATGACCACACACCACAAGATCAATGTTGAACTCATTAATGGTGTCACAAAGCTCATTACTTAAATCACCGCTGTCGACCAAAGTATGGTTGATAGGGTAATTGGCATGATCCGCCAACTCTTTAAGCTGGATTTGCGACGCTTCCATCGCGTGGTGTTGCGTCTCAGCCAAATTAATGTCAATCAAGCCGGTATAAAGCTCAGCATAGTTAACGTCGATGTGAATAAACGAGATCGCAGCATCGAGCGGTTTTGCCAAAGCGACGGCTTTTTCGACCAACAATTTGCTGTCTTCAGATAGGTCAACAGCAACTAAGATATGTTTATAACTCATGATGCCTTCTCCATTTAATTGTCCTGATGTCAGGTTAATTAAACTCTAGCACCTAGAGAGAAACATTTTTGCCATGATGATCTCATATCCAGACTGAATGAGGGGTCAGCATTGACTAACAAATTGTAATGATCGTGTTATAGTGATTTCAGTTTGCACAATGAGTTAGGAGCGTCCTATGCTTTCACAAGCGATGGTAGATCAACTGAATGATCAAATTAATCTCGAATTTTTCTCATCCAATCTATACTTACAAATGAGTGCTTGGTGTGAAGATAAAGGATTTGAAGGAGCGGCTGAATTTTTACGAGTTCACGCAGCAGAAGAAATGCAACACATGCAGAGACTGTTTACTTATGTCAGTGAAACGGGTTCTCTGCCGATTTTAGGCGCGATTGAAGCTCCTCGCCATGATTTTGCAAGCTTGGGTGACGTGTTTCGTGAGACATATGAACATGAGCAAATGATTACACAAAGAATCAATAAATTGGCTCATGCGGCATTCACATCACAGGATTACTCAACATTTAACTTCCTTCAGTGGTACGTTGCGGAGCAACATGAAGAAGAGAAGTTGTTTAAAGGGATTTTAGACAAGCTAGAACTGGTTGGTGAAGATGGTAAAGCGTTGTTCTTTATCGATAAAGATCTAGCGGCATTGGCACAAAAAGGCTCATCTTCTGTAATGGATGCCCCTGCTGCTTAGTGGCAGTGAAAAGACAGTAAACACGGTCGTCTTTTTCTTCGGGTAGCCCTGTTACTTTGGGTGTAGGGAGGAAAAGATGATCAGTGGAGATACCATTCTATTAGCGCTAATGATTGTTACTGGTATTAACGTAGCAAGATATCTTACCGCGCTGCGAGCTCTGATTTATATCATGCGAGAAGCTCACCCGTTACTTTATCAACAAGTGGATGGACGAGGATTCTTCACCACACATGGCAACATGTCCAAACAGGTTCGTCTCTATCATTACTTGAAAAGTAAAGAGTACCTTCATCATCATGATGAAGTGTTTACTGGCAAGTGTGATCGCGTGCGTGAGCTTTTCATTCTCTGTTCGTCTTTAGTGGTATTTACCTCGGTGGTCGCGTTTATGATTTAAACAGCTAAACGACTTGGTAACAGTGAACGTTTACCGTTAAAATGCCGCTTCAAGTGAGTGAGGACGTACTACTGTACGTCTTTTTTGTTTGCCCAGCAAAGCTGGCAAACCCGTCCACTTAAAAGAAAGTGGAGTCACCCTGACTAAGGGGAAGACAATCCGAATGGCAAGGGCGTCACGGGCTAACGGTGGGGTCTGAAGGAAGCCATAGGAAGTTAGATGTACACAACTAACCGTAATCTGTTTCGGCGGTACTGGTGGGTAAGCGTCCAAAATAGCGCAAAGCCCAATACTTAGTCAGACCAATACTGTGATTGAGGGTGGGATATCTAACAGGGAGTCAGTGCAATAACTGGGGAAGCCTGACACCA
>NZ_JBKEBW010000081.1:0-14977 GCF_047973365.1 Vibrio sp.
CTAACGAGGCTTTTGATGCCCCTGTCTATCCCCCTGGCTCAAATCCAGGTAGACCGGCCATTTATCAAAACGGTAGTGGCTAACGAGGCTTTTGATGCCCCGTCTATCCCCCTGCTTCGGCTCAAGGAAGATCTGCCATTATTGGTAACTAGCTGGTTTTAGACGAGTTATTACAACAATTAATTGAACTCTGAATTCAATTAATTTACAGATTAAGATGCGGACATGGCGAAATTGGTAGACGCACCATATTTTGGTTCTGGCGCCGCAAGGTGTGAGAGTTCAAGTCTCTCTTTCCGCACCATTATTTAGATGAGCAATCATCTCTGTTTGTCTATAGCCAAGCGGTAAGGCAGCGGCTTTTGATGCCGCCATCCCCTGGTTCGAATCCAGGTAGACCTGCCATTTATTAAAACGGTAATGGCAAGCAAGGCTTTTGATGCCCCTGTCTATCCCCCTGGTTCGAATCCAGGTAGACCTGCCATTATTTAAGTGTTTTGTTTGAAGAACAAATCATTACAACGATTAAGTGAAGACCAATATTCAGTTAATCTACAGATTAAGATGCGGAAATGGCGAAATTGGTAGACGCACCAGATTTAGGTTCTGGCGCCGCAAGGTGTGAGAGTTCAAGTCTCTCTTTCCGCACCATATTTAGATGAGCAATCATCTTTGTAGGTCTATCGCCAAGCGGTAAGGCAGCGGCTTTTGATGCCGCCATCCCCTGGTTCGAATCCAGGTAGACCTGCCATTTATTAAAACGGTAGTGGCTAACGAGGCTTTTGATGCCCCTGTCTATCCCCCTGGCTCAAATCCAGGTAGACCGGCCATTTATCAAAACGGTAGTGGCTAACGAGGCTTTTGATGCCCCGTCTATCCCCCTGCTTCGGCTCAAGGAAGATCTGCCATTATTGGTAACTAGCTGGTTTTAGACGAGTTATTACAACAATTAATTGAACTCTGAATTCAATTAATTTACAGATTAAGATGCGGAAATGGCGAAATTGGTAGACGCACCAGATTTAGGTTCTGGCGCCGCAAGGTGTGAGAGTTCAAGTCTCTCTTTCCGCACCATGATTTAGATGAGCAATCATCTCTGTAGGTCTATCGCCAAGCGGTAAGGCAGCGGCTTTTGATGCCGCCATCCCCTGGTTCGAATCCAGGTAGACCTGCCATTTATTAAAATGAATAACGGCAAGCAAGGCTTCTGATGCCTCTGTCTATCCTCCTGCTTCGGCTCAAGGTAGACCTGCCATTATTACAACGATTAATTGAAGACCAATATTCAGTTAATCTACAGATTAAGATGCGGAAATGGCGAAATTGGTAGACGCACCAGATTTAGGTTCTGGCGCCGCAAGGTGTGAGAGTTCAAGTCTCTCTTTCCGCACCATCATTATGAAACCCAGCTTAGGCTGGGTTTTGTTTTATCTGCTGTATTCCAGCTTTTCATAACGAATACCATTCTGGAAAATTGCTGATCAGTGAATAGGCATTGATAAGTAAACCCTTTGAGCTAAGAATGGCTAAACGGAGCCCCATGGAAGCACGTTCTTATAAAAATAAGGCGTGTTTGTGTTCGATGCCCATTCGCTGTTCCACCAATGCCCAATTTGATCATATTTTTATCTAGGATGGTATTAATCTTATTGGTAAGTCTCAACAAAGTAGTTCAAATCGACCTATAACCTTTGATTAAAAATAAACAAAATCAATAACAATCAATGTTTTACAATTAATCAGAAATAAGAAAGGATATTTAGAAAGACTTTTACCTAAAGTAATAGATTACAGGCAAAAGAAAAGCCCCTTCCTTTGAGAGAACCGGGGCTGTTGGTGGTAGCCAAGCCATGTGGAGATCAAGAGAAATGAACACATTTCGGCCAACCTGGGGCGTATGAATATTATCCAGTGACAAGCAGGGTGTAGATTGAGAGAGCCTGCCACTTTCTAATGAACATACTTTGCCAAAGGGTCTTCATTAGCCTACGTCTAGACTTATTAATGAAGAGTCCTAATACTACTGCAATAGTGAAATTGCAGAGTTTGGCAACTGTTTCGCTTGAGCGAGAATTGATGTACCCGCTTGTTGCAGAATTTGAGATTTTGTAAGTTGCGTTGTTTCTTTCGCAAAATCGGTATCTTTGATACGACTCTTAGACGCTTCAACGTTTTCTTGGATGTTCGCCAAGTTACTGATACTGTGGCTTAAACGGTTTTGTTTCGCACCTAGATCTGCACGCTGTGAATCTACGTATTTCAGCGCAGCGTCAATAATACCAACCGCGTTTTGTGAGCCACCAACCGAAGTAACATCAATATCTTGAACGGTGATGTACTTACCACTTTCAGTGCTCAAGCCCAGTTCACCAGCCAGACTACCGCCAATGTTGAAGTCTTGTGCTAGGTCTGGTTCAGCAATGAAGATTTGTAGCTTGCCCTCTTCGTCTACTGACGCTTTGAACACGTCTGTTTGACCATTGATGTATGTGGCAAGTTCTTCGATATCGTCACCAACTTTAGCTTGAACACTTACCGTCTGAGGCTCACCGTCTTTACCAGTAAACTCGAAAGTCAGTTCATTTGCATTGGCTGGTACGCCCCAATCTTTTGTTTTGCCCTGCTCTGAAACGTACTCCATACCACCCATACGAGGTTCATCAGCACGGATACTGGTTAAGCCCATAATGATTGCTTCACCAGAACTAGAACCAATCTGGAATGATGCCTCACCAAATGAACCGTTAAGCAGTTTACGTCCACCGAATGAGGTGGTTTCTGCGATACGGTTTAGTTCGTCTTGCAGTGCAGACACTTCTTCATTCAGTGCTGTACGTTCAGATAACGAGTTGGTGCCGTTCGCTGATTGCAAAGATAGGTCACGCATACGTTGTAGGATGCTGGTTGACTCATTCATTGCACCTTCTGCAGTCTGTGCAATCGAAATACCATCGTTGGCATTGCGCATTGCGACATCCAGACCACGAGACTGAGCCGTCAAACGGTTAGAAATTTGTAGGCCCGCGGCATCGTCTTTCGCACTGTTGATGCGGTTACCAGACGACAAGCGTTCCATAGATGTGTTTAGCTCGCCAGTCGCTTTGTTTAGATAACGCTGCGCAGTCATTGCCGACACGTTGGTATTTACATTAATGGTCATAGTTTGCTCTCCTATCGAGTCCGCAAGTATTTTGCGAAGCGGTCAGCTTTACTCTTTGGAAGCACTGACCGTAAATAACTTGCTAAATCTGCACCCTGTGCCGACTTAAAAAATTGTTTAATTAACACTGATATTACTAATTCAATATGTGTGCCAACTTTAAAATTTAGTTTAAATATTTTAAAATCAACTAAATTTCAATAAGTTACTAGAAACCTCAATTTAATAACGCTAGAACATTGAGAGATTCATAGCCTGCGGCAATAGCTCTTTGCCGCGTATTTGCCGCCTTCTTATTGACTAATTTCCAATCAATCGGTTAAGCGGCAATGGTTGTTTTATTCATCACATTTCACTTTGCTCATATGGCATTGCTCATATGGCACTCAAGTTAGATGTAATTAAACAGAGTTAAATCTTTAGTTTTGCCGAACGCTTGCTGAGACGCTTGCAATGCTCGGGAGTTTTCGTTGAATTCAATCACAGCTTCTGCATAGTCCAAATCTTCAAACTGACTTTTTGACTTTGCTAAGCTGATTTTGAAATCTTCGTGTTGTTCTTCTTGAATATCTAACGAGCTCAAACTAGCACCGATATTAGTGTGCGACTTGTTCAAGTGAATGAAAGCCGTATGCAGTTCTTCTATCACTTGATGTAGTTTTGCTGTCGAAGACGCATCGGATACCGAGCGAGATGAGTATTCGACGGCATCTTTAAAACTGTCGAAAATGCTGAAAGTTTTACGCGGCTCGATGCTAATAGAATCACCTTTGGTGATTTGCCCTTTAATAGCGATCGATAAACCTTGGTATTGAATTCCGGTTTTGCCGTCAAACTCATCAGCCTGAACAATGCTACCGTTACGCTCAAGTTGATAACCAAACTTGCCGTTCTCCATATCAACGAAAGTCACTTTATAAGTAGCCGTATCATCCACATCACTGTTGGACGCACGTTCAAGTAGCAGCTCAGAACCTTCTTGCAATGCATAGTTAGGTTCGTAGTCACCAAATGGGTTTGCAATTTCCATGAAGATCTTGCTGCCCGGTGTGTTAAATGGGATCTCTAAACTATTAGATATCTTCATTTTTCTCTGATAATCATCACCGGAGTAGGTTACATTGCCTGCGTTATCCCGGAAAAACGGCTGATTTTTAGGCTTAGTACCGGCAAAGATATAGTTACCCATCTCATCCTGAACATTGGCTAAATTCAGAAAGTTATTTGAAATTTCTTGAATTTGGCGAGCTAACGCACCACGATCTTCACTCGACAAAGTACCGTTGATCATTTCCATCACGTGGCGCTTAGCCTGATCGGCAAACTCTTCTGCGTTGGTAACAATAACCTCTTGGTGTTCAAGGCGATTTCTCACCAAAGTAATCGCATCTAAATACTGGCGTATCTGTTCCTCTTGTTGAGAAACATTTTGGATATAGTGTGTCGCTAACGGATTATCTGCCGCCGACAAAAGTTTTTTACCTGAAGCAAGTTGTGCTTGGTTATGATGAACTTTCGATTCTTGACGACGCATGTCGTTTTGAACAGATTGATAGTTATGGAAGCTGGAAATTCGAGTTAACATTTATTCTTCCTCCTATCTCAACTGTAAAATAGTGTTAAACGTATCGTTCGATGCTTGGATGATGCGAGACGATGCCATATAAGCTTGTTGAAACTTCATCATGTTTGCCGCTTCTTCATCCAGATTGACACCAGAAACTGAAGCAATGCGCTCTTGTGCAGACTGCTTTTCTAATCGAGAAACGTCGGTCAAACGTGAGGCGGTTGAAAGCTTCAAACCAAAATCCGTATTGAGATTGTGGTAGAGATCGATGATGGTTGAGTTGTTATCATTCATCTCTTTATCGGTTTGAATGTTGATCATTTTACGTAAGTTGCCGTTGTCACCTTCTGAAGCAACAAGGTTTGCCGTAAATTTATCATCCGGCAATGCACCGCCGGAGAGTTCAAAAATAGTGCCTTGGACATTAACAGGGCCTGACGGTGGATAATCTTGAGGTTCCAATAAGATATTGCCCTTGGTATCCGTCACCGCAAACTGATCACCAAGCGGAGAAATGACGACTTCGAACTCACGAATTTCGCCCGCTTCAAGGATTTTGAACTTCGCTTTGCCCTGAGCAAGAGTGGTTGATGCTTCATAACTTTGAGCGGCAATTTTCGCCGGATCGTCGGTGATAAGCTTAATGTCTTTAGCACCGTTACGAGTAGGACGTAAAATCATGCGCTCGCCAGTTTTTGGGTCATTATTGATTTGAATTCGCATACCATCGAAATAAATATTGCCGCGAGATTCCTGCACAATGACTTGTTCGCCACTCGGACGCGTAATGACATAATCGCTGCCGTTATAAGATAGTGAATACTCACCACCGCTCAGTTGGCTAATATCGTCAATGTAAACGGCGAGATCGGCTTTTGAATCTGCTGGCGTCACAACACGATCACGCGCAGCTATATCTGAGTTCACATCAGAAAAAATGTTATGCCCTACATCACCACGTAGATCCAAACCTTGCCATTGCAACTTATTCACCTCATATGAGAATGACGTTGCCAAACGACCAATTTCATCCATAACATAAGGGATATGTTCGTCACGCATGTCCATTAAAGCGCCAATTTTGCCGCCAATGTCTTTTGCCGTAATCGGTTTAATTGCGTTACCTTCAACCATGGCAAGACGACGCTGTTTAACATCAGGATAACCATCCATCATCTTCAACTGACTTGCTTCAGTGCCGGATACCAGTGTGTGACCGTTACCAATGTGAACATTAAATCCTTCCGCATTTTTACGAGGAGTGACAGTCACATTAGTATACTCAGCAAGTTCAGCCACTAGCTTTTCGTGCTGGTCCATCAGGTCGTTATGAGGACCTGGCACTTTCATCATCAAGCGCTGCAAGTCTCGAATTTCAATGGCGATTTGGTTAATGCGTTCCACACCGACATCAAGACCTTTGTTGGTCACATCAAATTGACGACGCACAGTTTCATGGAAATCGTTTAAGTTCTGAGAAATCAGATTGGCTTTTTCCAATACCACTTTACGTGCGCCCACATCGTTTGGTGAGTCAGCTAAGCTTTTAACCGCATCAAACCATTCGTTGAGGTTCTCTGGAATTTTCTTAGACGCTACCGATGAGAGCAATTTAGATAACATATCGAGATTTTGTTCAGTATCACTCTTAAACGCATATTCGGAAGTGGCAATGTTGAGCTCTTTAACGGCAAACTGATCCCATGAGCGGCGAACATTGTCCACATGCACGCCCATACCATAGCTTTGTCCGCCGTATTGGCGAGGCATATTGGTCCCTTGGATCACAGACTGACGACTGTAACCCTCTGTATTAACATTAGAAATGTTATGACCTGTTGTATTGAGTTGTCTCTGAGCGGTTAATACGCTTTGCGTTCCCACATTCAGAAGATCAGACGCCATACTGCCCCCAAAAAACGAATAAAACATCAGTGTTCACTGACTATCTACAGGGTATAAAGCAACATGTGTGCCATTTTTATTTTTTGTTAATAAGTGCAGGAAATGTAAGAAGAATTAATTATTAAGGTAAATATTGAGAGGCAAAAAAACCGGAGAAATATCTCCGGCTAAAACTGATTACAATTCGTCCATTTGGTCAATTTGAGACTTCACTCGGAGGACTTTATCAGCGTATTGAGGATCGGTCGCATAACCCGCTTGATGAATACCTCGGATAAACTCTTCGTCACTGCCTTGATGGTTAAGTGCCGTATTGTAACGAGGGTTCTGTTCCAAGAAACGAACATAGTCGTTAAAGCTATCCTGGAAAGAGTCGTAAGAACGGAATGTGGCTTTTTCCATTACAGGCGTATTCTGATGGTATTCCAAAGTTTGCGTGGCAACTTTGTTTCCTTGCCAGCTACGGTCCGCTTTGATGTTGAAAAGATTATTGCTACTACCGCGGGCATTTTTAACCACTTTCTGTCCCCAGCCGGTTTCCAATGCCGCTTGAGCAATTAGTAGAGAGGCATCAATGCCCAACGTTTTTGCCGCTTTATCCGCAAAAGGCTTCAATGATGAAACAAATGAACGCGGTGATTCAAAATTTGCTACCGGTTCAGCCGCGGCAGCCGTGCCATTCACCATTGCGAATTCACTGTCATCACTCATTTCAGCTCGGTTTGCCTGAGCTTCGCGAGAACGCTCCACACGACGCATCGCTTCTTGGAATGCATCTTCGCCGCCTGTTGGTGATTTCTCACCAGCAGACAACTGAGCCACAATCATATCTGCTAAGCCAAGAGAGCCTGATGCACTCAGTTCACTGGTCATCTGCTCATCGAGCATTTGGCGGTAAAAGTCTTCATTTTGGCTATTAAACAGCTCAGATTTAAAACCAGAGTTTGCATCACGCATCGATTTCAACATCATGTTGGTAAAAATCGATTCAAATTGTCGTGCCGCTGCCGTTAAAGCCGCTTTTTCGGAACCTTCATCACCACCGACGGCTTGCTGACGCAGTTTATCTAAGCTGGCAATGTCATGAATAAAGCCAATATCGTTAGAGTTATTAATCATCTTAATCCCCTTAGATAATGATCAGTTGACCTTCAAGCGCACCCGCTTGTTTTAGCGCTTGCAAAATTGCCATCAAGTCAGAAGGAGCTGCACCAACTTCATTTACCGCACGGACAAGTTCATCTAGCGTGACACCGGGTTCAAGTTTAAACATCTTGCCCTGCTTCTCTTCCACTTCAATGGTCGAATCAGGAACCACAACCGTTTGACCGCCAGAGAATGCATTAGGTTGACTTACATTGAGATTTTCTTTAATTGCAACGGTCATACCGCCATGGGTCACTGCCGCCGGTTTTAGGCGAACATGCTGCCCAACGACAATAGTACCTGTACGTGAGTTAACAATGATTTTTGCCGAGCCGTCTGCTGGGTCAAAATCTAAATTTTCAATGGCTGAGAGAAATGCAACACGTTGACTGACATCGCGTGGTGCGCGAACACGAACCGAAGCAGCATCAACGGCTGAGGCCATTTGTGGGCCCAGAAAATCATTGACCGCGTCTGCCATGCGTTGTGCTGTCGTGAAATCAGATTCGAGCAAGTTAAAGGTAATAAAATCACCGCGACCAAATGGTGTCGGTACTTCACGTTCAACAATCGCACCACCGGAAATCATACCCACCGCAGGGTTGTTACCCACCACTTTTGAACCATCTGCGCCAGAAGCACTAAAGCCGCTCACAACTAAATTGCCTTGTGCCACTGCGTACACCTGACCATCCAAACCTTTCATAAAGGTTTGCATCAATGTGCCACCACGAAGGCTTTTTGCTGAGCCGATTGAAGAAACCGTAATATCCACGGTTTGACCTTGCTTCGAGAATGCAGGCAAATCAGCAGTCACAATAACAGCGGCAACGTTTTTGGTTTTTGGTTTCGTGCCAGGTGGCAATTGAATGCCGAAACTTTGCAGCATGGCATTAAAGCTTTGGTCGGTAAATGGTGTTGACTCACCAGTCCCCGGCAAACCAGTGACCAAACCGTAGCCCACTAATTGGTTATTACGCACACCTGCTACTTGAGCAACATCTTTGATGCGAGCAGCGTTAGCGCTTGCTGTTACTAGCATCATCAATAATAAAGTGAGTTTTTTCATAGTGGGTTACCGTTAACGTTAGGTCTGCCGACCTGAATTCCAAAAAACAAATGAGGCCAATTAGGCCTCATCGATATCAACTTAAAAATGTCAATTGTTCGACTGTGGAGCTTAATCTACAGTGAGACATTAAAAAATCGTGCCAAGAATCCAGGTTCTTGCATATCTTGGTTGGTTCCGGTGCCAGAATATTGAATTCGCGCGTTAGAAATACGCGTAGAAGCAATGGTGTTATCGAAATCAATATCATCAGGACGAATCGTGCCGCTTAAACGAATATACTCATCACCAGTGTTCAGACTTATCCATTTTTCACCACGAATCACTAGGTTGCCGTTAGCTAAAACTTCCGTCACTTCGACTGTAATCGCACCCGAAATACTGTTGCTCTGGTTCGCTTCAGCACTGCCGCTGAATTTATTGTCATTTTTTAATGCATACGAGAAATTATAATCACCGACGGTTAAGTTTTGCCCGCCAACCGCAAGTGGATCCATCGATGCATCATTAGATTTTGACAGATCGGCATCTGCGCTCTTTGCCGCCTTGGTTTTTTCATCCAAATTAACAGTAATAATGTCACCGACGCCACGGGGCTTAGAATCATCGTATAGGCTAGTAGAGTTTGCTAAATTAAAGAGCGACCCCGTTTCTGCAGCATAGTGTTCTGGTTTTGCTTTAGGATGAATGGGTGCCCATGCCGGATCACCAGCCACAGGATCCGTACGTTTACGTAGTGTATCAACAACACCGGTATCCTCTTCTGAGGATTTGTCACCTTCGACAGCATCAACGACCGTAGTTCCGGCAGCGACGTCTGAGGTTTCGACTTCTTCTGGCAATATTCCGCAGCCAGATAAGGTCAAAATAAAAATTAGGCTAATTAAACGTTTCATCATCACTATCTCTCAATCACTCATCATCAAGCAAACTGATTGTTATTGGATTATAGCTATTGGGTTACATAGCTATATAGGGCTTATAGCTGTTGGTTCGCATAGCTCATCATCTTGTCTACCGCAGAGATAACTTTCGAGTTCATCTCGTAAACACGTTGCGCTTCAATCATGTTGACCAACTCTTCAGTTACGTTAACGTTAGAGCTTTCCAACATCGATTGCCGAATACTGCCTAGTCCGTCTAAACCCGGTACACCTTCTTGAGGATCACCACTTGCCCCTGTCGGCAAGTAAAGATTCTGACCAATCGGCTCTAAACCGCCCGGGTTGATGAAGTCTACCGTTGTGATCTGACCTAACACTTGGTTATCTTGCTGACCACGAATACGGGCAGAGACTTCACCGTCATTGCCAATAGTGATGGATATAGCGTCTTGTGGAACCACAATTTCAGGATCTAACGGGTAGCCCGCACCTGACGTGACTATCACACCTTCATCGTTCAGCGTAAACTGACCGTTTCGCGAATAACCTATGTTGCCGTCTGGCATCAGGATTTGGAAAAAACCATCTCCTTCGATCATCATATCCAGACTGTTGGTGGTCGTTTGTGCGTTACCGTTCGTGTGTACTTTTTGTGTTGCCACGACTTTAGAACCCGCACCTAACATCAAACCACTAGGTAGTTCAGTGTTCTGAGACGACTGACCACCAGGTTGGTTAATATTTTGATAGAACAAATCTTCAAACACGGCACGACTCTTCTTGTAACCAACCGTTGATGCGTTTGCTAAGTTGTTCGAAATCGTCGCAATATTGGTTTGCTGCGCGTCGAGGCCTGTTTTACTTACCCATAATGCCGGCTGCATACTAATTTCCTTTCAATTGGTTAGCTCATACGAAGCAGAGAGTCGGATGATTTATCCATGTCTTCTGCCGTGCTCATCATTTTGACTTGCATTTCAAACTGACGCTGTAACTCAATCAGGCTGGTCATTTCACCAACCGCGTTGACGTTACTTCCTTCTAAGGCTCTGGTCAGAATTTTTACATTGGCATCTGCGTCGTATGCCGCGTTGGGATCTTTTGCGCGGAAAAGACCATTTACATCTTTATATAAATCTTGGTTGCTTGGACGAACAAGTTTGATTCGGTCGACAATTTCCATCGCATCCGCAGGAGCCCCTTGCGGGCGAACAGAGATAGTACCGTCATTGCCGATTTCAACTTTTGTCACTGGTACTGGTAACGTGATCGGAGCGCCCGCTTCACCAAGTACTAAATGACCATTACCGTTGAGCAAAAGCCCGGTTTGATCGATCTGCAAATTGCCGTTACGAGTTAAGCCTTCAGCGCCGGTTTTATCTTGCACCGCAATCCAGCCATTACCTTGAATCGTCACGTCCAAATCACGTCCCGTAGTGATCACGCTGCCTTGCTGGAAATTGTTTCCAGGGCGTTCAGTCATACTGAACACTCGGCTAGGCAGACCGTCACCGTATGCTTGCATAGAACGAGCTTGTGCTAAGTCGGCACGAAAACCGGTTGTGCTTACGTTAGCCAAGTTGTTCGCTTTTAGCTGCATCGCTTGCATATTTTGCTTTGCGCCACTCATAGCGAGAAACAATGCACGGTCCATAATTTGCTCCAAAATTCGTCTGTTACGAATAATAAAGCAATAGATGTGCCAAGTTTTATTTTAATTATAAAACAATAAATTAGAGAAAAATGAAGGGATATCGAAGGGGAAAGTTGCCGCGGCAATGTGGCAAAACGGGTAATCCTATCAAGCCAGCGTTGCCGCTGGCTTGATAGACCAGATGATCATAGATACGAAGATCGTATTATCGAATCTGCAGGATGTTTTGTTGTAGCTGGTTGTGAACTTCTAGCGCACGTGAGTTTGCCTGGAAGTTACGTTGAGCAGAGATCAAATCCACTAACTCTTGGGTCATATCAATGTTGGATTGCTCTAGAGTACCGTTGTTGATCGAACCGAAAGAGCCTTTGTTTGATTCCCCCCAGATCTTGTCGCCAGAGAACTGAGTTGAATCCCATTGAGTGCCACCTTTCTTATCCAGACCTTGTTCGTTAGATACACGAACTAACGCAACACGACCTAAGGTGACGTTTTCACCGTTTGAGTAAGTGCCTAACACACTACCATTTTCGTCAAAGTCGATCTTAGTTAAGAAACCCGTTGTTGCGCCATCTTCATCAAATTTAGTCAATTCAAATGGTGCAGCAAACTGAGTTGCTGAATCGAGACCAAAGGAGAGTGTTTGGTTTACATCTGCGCCATTTAGGTTAAGTGGG
The DNA here is from genome assembly GCF_047973365.1 of Vibrio sp. Taxonomy (GTDB): domain Bacteria; phylum Pseudomonadota; class Gammaproteobacteria; order Enterobacterales; family Vibrionaceae; genus Vibrio. The sequence goes on from NZ_JBKEBW010000081.1 coordinate 12,063, forward strand.
TTAGCACCTGCGCCTAGTGGTTCAGAAACAATTGGCTGCCCGTTATTTATACTTGCCAACGTACCGTCATTGTTAAATCTCATGGTGTGACCGACTTGACCACTGGCGGTTGTTGCATCACCGCCAGTGATATTCAAAGGCTTCTCACCTTCTTTGTCAGTCACAGTGTAATAAGTTTGCCACGAGTTTGACTGACTTTGGTCTTTCAAATAGTACGTAGTTAACTTATACGACTGCCCCATTGAGTCATAAATGGTCGATGACGTTGAGCGGTTGTAAGTTTCAGGGTCATTGTAGTCAAACAGCGCTGGATCTTTCAGCTCGCCGTTTGCCGGAAGGTTCACACCTACTTCAATGTTTGCCGTTTGTTTTGGTTTACCAAACTCAGCTGGAATGTTCAGTGGTTGTGGTTCATACGAAAGCACATCACCTGTATCAGGGTTTACCTGATAACCCAGTAGGAACTCATCATTCGACGTCACCATGTAATTGTCTTTGTTGATGTGGAAAGCACCGTTACGCGTCAATTCATTTTGTTGTGGAACGAGGCGATCTTTAGATACCGCGAAAAAGCCCGTGCCCGAGATACGTAAGTCCATTGGGTTGTTGGTATAAATACTTGAACCTTCGTGGAACTGCTGGGCAACTTTATTCGCTTGAACGCCGCCGCCAGGAGCAGTTTTAGCGTTGGTAAATAAAGAGCTTGAGTAAACATCACCGAACTCAGCACGAGACTCTTTAAAGCCGAATGTGTTTGCGTTCGCAATGTTGTTACTGGTGGTGTTCAGGTCTAACTGAGCAGCAGATAAACCGCTAAGAGATACATATGACATTCCAAATTCTCCTATCTAGCTAGCATAACTATGCTTTGCCAACTTCAAGTACTTCAGCAAGTTTCACTGGTGATGTGAAACCAGCTAGATTGAGTAGTACGTTACCATCACCTTTACCTAATAGAACACTATTGACATTAGCGTATGTTGATACACCGAATTCAGTACTTGCCCCATCAAGTAGACCAGCCGCTTTTACTTTGTATTTGCCAGCCGGCAATGGATTACCGTTTTGATCTTTTCCATCCCATTCGACACGGTTGTCACCGGCCGGTTTCGCTCCTACGTCCATAGTACGAACTAGCTGTCCCATTTCGTCTTCGATACGAACAAACAAGTTGTCTACCGAACTTGGAAGCTTCACCATTGCCGCCATGCCTGCATCATCTTTCTTCACACCTGCAGCACCAGGAACCAGTACATCACGACCTACCAGTGACGATGCTTGCAAGGCTTGGTTAGAGGTCATGGCTGAGTTTAAACTCTCAAACTGAGTGTTCATCTTGCCAATACCATCAACCGTCGCAAATGATGCCATTTGCGCAATCATCTGATCATTGCTGACCGGCTTGAAAGGGTCTTGCTGAGAAAGTTGCTTCGTGAGCAGGGAAAGAAAATCTTCTTGTTTAAGATCTTGTTTACCTGTGGTCTCATTCGGTTTCTTCTGATCTTGAAGAGCTTTCAGCTGGTCAACATAGGACAAGCCGCTTTGACCAATGTTATCTATTCCGGCCATACGCTAACTCCTTATCCTTATTGACCCATCTGCAGCGTACGCAGCAGCATTTGTTTACTTGCATCTGCAACTTGTACGTTCGTTTGATATGAACGTGATGCAGAAATCATATTTGCCATTTCTTCCATTACATTGACGTTAGGTTTGTAAATATAACCTTCGTCATTTGCAAGTGGGTGATCAGGGTTGAACTCCGCAGTCAGTGGTTTATCACTTTCCACAATACCTAACACTTTCACCGGCACGTTTGGGTCGCGGTTATAACGTGCTTTACTTAACTCGGCACCGAACACTGCATGACGCGCCTTGTAAGTATCTTTAGCAGAGCTACTGATACTGTCCGCGTTAGCAAGGTTACTGGAGGTGGTATTTAGACGAACAGACTCAGCGCTCATCGCAGAACCTGTTGTGTTAAACACATTAAATAAGCTCATCTAAATTACTCCCCTCTGATTGCTTTGGTTAAGTTCTTGAATTTACTTCCTAAGAAGTCGAGTGATGCCTGATGACGAATCTGGTTTTGCATAAACAAGTTACGCTCTAAATCCACATCCACCGTGTTGCCATCACCGGTGTCAGGTTGAGTGGGAACGCGGTAAAGCGTTTCCCCTGCCACAGTCGTAGAGGCAGAAATATGCCGACCGTCCGTACGGCTAAGACCAATGCTTGCCCCCGAACTTGCCGCCTGCAAAGCTTTTTTGAAGTCCATTCCTTTCGCTTTGTACCCAGGTGTATTCGCTTGCGCAATGTTGCTAGAGATAACCTCTGCATTGCGTTCACGAACACCCACCGTGTGCTGGTGTATGCCGAGTGCGTTGTCAAAAGAAATAGCCATACTTTGCCTCTTAGATAAGAACTGACCGTTAGTCATAGATTAAAAGCAATTAGCGTACCAACTTTTAAAATTGCTAATTTACGATTAATCTTTTCTTGTGTTGCACCGTTTAGGTAGCAAAAAACACGCCGTTTTTGGCAGTAGCAGACCTATAAATTTAGAGATTTGGAATGTCTCTCTTTAGGTATAGAACAGAGAAAGAAAAAGCCCAACACTTGGCTGTAATGCCAATCAGTTAAGAGAATCCTCGTTCCCATGCTCTGTGAAGTGACCCCATAAAGTTGGACATTTCTGTTAAGCGGCTTGCAAGGCCTGATTTCGATATTCTATCGGAGTCAGGCCTTTAAATTTCACCTTAATCCGTTTTGTATTGTAATACTCTATATATTCTTCGATATTTGCAATCAGTTCATCAGCATCAGTGAAGCTTTGACCGTGATACATCTCTGTTTTGAGTAAAGCGAAGAAGTTTTCAGCCACTGCATTATCTAAACAGTTTCCTTTTCTCGAC
>NZ_JBKEBW010000117.1:0-7260 GCF_047973365.1 Vibrio sp.
TACCACTAGGCATTATTGATGCGGATAAGCTTAGTTATGAGCGAGTCGTTAGTTTTTCTACCAACATTATCTGTGCGCTCTTAATCATTGCTACGCTTTCACTGCAAATGTGGCACGCAATGCACCGAATTCACAATGGTATGCATGATCTGAAATTCACTACCGGCGTGGTCGGCAAAATTGCTTGTTATGCGTTTGCAGGTGCAATCTCAGTTCTTGCTGTGGTATTCATTGTCATGCTTATGATTTAAGTCATCAGCACTCACTCATTCCGCTAGAGTGGCGATGAGCCAATAAAAAAGACCAGTCGTCAGTGGCTGGTCTTTTTGTATTTGACTCTTTTTTCTAGAACGTCTTGTATCAGAAAGAAGCGATACTTATTTCACGCGACTTACGTATTCACCACTACGAGTATCTACTTTTACGACTTCACCAATTTGGATGAATAACGGTACGCGTACTACAGCACCAGTCACTAGTGTCGCAGGTTTACCACCTGTACCTTGAGTATCACCTTTCAGGCCTGGATCAGTTTCAGTCACTTCCAGCTCAACGAAGTTTGGTGGAGTAACAGAGATTGGGTTACCGTTCCAAAGTGTTAGAGTACAAGTGTTGTTTTCTACCAACCACTTAGCGTTGTCGCCAACTGCTGCTACGTCTGCTGCAATTTGCTCGAATGTAGTGTTGTTCATAAAATGGTAGAATTCGCCATCTGAATATAGATAATCTAGGTCGATATCAACGACGTCCGCAGTTTCTACAGAGTCACCAGACTTAAACGTTTTCTCTAGAACTTTGCCAGAAAGCAGTTTACGGATTTTTACACGGTTGAAAGCCTGACCTTTGCCTGGTTTTACATACTCGTTTTCGAGAATGACACAAGGCTCATTATCAAGCATAATTTTAAGACCGCCTTTAAATTCATTCGTGCTAACAGTAGCCATATTTCCTCTTACATTGTTCGAGTTAAAATTAATGCCGCACATCATAACCCGAAAAGTCGATTCTGTTGAGCAAAACTGGATCAAACAGCTCGCAAATGCTATCTCAGATCCCACTCAGTTGCTCAAGGAACTCGATATTGATCCTACACCTTGGCAAGACGGGTTCACTGCTCGCAAATTATTTGCTCAACGCGTGCCGCAGAGTTTTGTGTGTCGAATGGAAAAAGGCAATCCGCACGACCCGTTGCTACGTCAGGTTTTGCCACTGAGCAAAGAGTTTGAAGTACACCAAGGTTACTCTAATGACCCTCTGTTAGAGCAAAACAACGACATCCCGGGATTACTGCACAAATACCGTAATCGGGCTTTGATGATAGTCAAAGGTGGTTGTGCGATTAACTGCCGCTACTGTTTTCGCCGTCATTTTCCTTATCAAGATAATAAAGGCACTAAGTCGGTTTGGCAGCAAAGCTTGGATTACATTGCCAAGCATCCTGAACTGAATGAAGTGATTCTTTCTGGCGGTGATCCGCTGATGGCGAAAGATCATGAACTGGCATGGCTGGTCGACAAAATCGCGGCGATCACTCATATCAAACGTCTGCGTATTCACTCTCGCCTGCCGGTGGTAATACCTGACCGTATTACTGATGAGTTAGTAGACACGCTAGCGCAGACTCGTTTACAAGTGGTGCTGGTGACTCATATCAATCATGCCCATGAAATCAACCTGGAGCTAAAACAGCAAATGGCTCGCCTACGTGCGATTAACGTCACTTTGCTCAATCAGGGCGTGATGCTTAAAGGAGTGAATGATTCGGTGCAAGCGCAGGTTAATCTTAGCGAAAGCCTGTTTGATGCAGGAATATTACCTTATTACATGCATGTATTGGATAAAGTTCAGGGTGCCGCGCACTTCTTTATTGATGACGAGGCGGCTAAAACCATTATGGCGGGAGTGATTGAACGCGTCTCGGGCTATTTAGTACCGAAGCTAACCCGTGAGATAGGTGGACGCAGTAGCAAAACGCCGCTCGATTTGCATCTTGAATAAATTTATCAAAGCGTTGCTCTACAACGCTTGAGTTTAAGGTTATTGTTGTTGGGTGGAATAGACATTAACTCGGTATCCTTCTTCCCCTTGCGCAATAAAATCGACAAAATGATGAATCGCCTCCAGAGCATCTTCTTCATGGTGGGTAACGTAGAGCAGTTGGCTGATGTTTGCAGAGGCAATTCGATTTAAGGCTTTGAACACGAGTTTACGATTGAGAAAATCCAGTCCTTGGTAGGGTTCATCCAGTATCAGCAAAGCTGGCTGTTTAATTAAAGCGCGACCAATGAGCAACAATCGTTGCTGCCCGTAATCCAGATGACGAAAACCGACTTTTTCAAACTGACTCATTTCCAATAGCTGCAACCATTCGCGTGCGTGAAGAATTTCTTTCTTGCTTGGCTGTTGGTACAAGCCAATCGAGTCATAAAAACCTGAGACTAAAACTTCTAACGCAGTGCAGTTAACTCGATATTGCAGATGTAAAGCCGAGGAAACCACACCGATGTGACGTTTCACATCCCAAATAGTCTCTCCGCTACCACGTTTCATCCCAAGTACCGTCACATCATTGCTGTAACACTGGGGATGGTCACCGAGGATCAAGCCTAACAAAGTACTTTTGCCACAGCCATTTGGACCCCGCACTTGCCAATGCTGCCCCTGTTCTATCTGCCAGTTCACACCAGAAAAGATTTTCGCATCCACATACTCCACAGTGACATCGTTCATACTCACCAGCGGATTGGGATATTGATGCGGTGATTGATGAGCTTGCAGAAGCTCTAACATGGCGTCACTCTTTTGTTCGGAAAGCGCCAGCATTTGCGCCATCACAGGATGATTTAACCACTCGTCACGGCTTAATGTTTGCGAAAGTTTTTGTTCGTCGAACAAGGCAACATGGGTAATGAATGATGGTAACTCATCTTCCCGAGAAGTAATGATGACCAATTGAATCTGCTTTGCACACTCTTGTAGCAATTCACAAAGATGTTGGCGATGTGCAATATCCAAACCAGAATAAGGCTCGTCCAAAATCATTAATTGTGGTTTGAGAGCCAGAGCGCGAGCGAGCATCACACGTCGGGTTTCACCGGTTGACAGTTGGCGAAAGCCGCGCTTTCTGATCGCCAATAGGTCGGTGGTAGCAAGCAAAGCTTCCAACTCACCGGAAGTACAACCGGATTCTGCCACCAGCTCTTCCACGCTAGAACCGTAGTCAATACAGTCCATAAAATCGGTATCGTCTTTTTCCAGCTCCAAATCGAGCAACCGTTGCTGCTCATGCAAAGAGACGCAGGCTATCTTTTCAGCAAGATCTGACACTTTACCTTGATCGGGTTGCAACTCGCCACTCAACACTCGCACTAACAGTGAAGCTGCATGGCTGTGGGTCGAAAACATTCCCCAATGTTCGCCAGCTTGCATTTGCCAGTTATCTATTACTAAAGATACCGATTCTGTTTGATGTTTAAGCTGTTGAATTTGCATAGTCACCTTCCTTGGGAAACGAATGATTATAGTGCATAACTTAGCGGTTAATTGCTAGCTATCCGATAACCTGAGTCAGTTCAAACAGCACAAAAAAATGGATGCATCAGGCATCCATTTTTATCTCACTAACCCATCGTTAATGTTTAATATTTAATTTACCCGCGCCGGCATTTTTCAACAGATTGTCTTTAACACTTTCTGTCGCATCCGCTTGGTATTGATAGCTGTTCTTCGGTAACCAGAAGGCATTGGCATCCGCTGGGTCTAACAAGGTTAGTGGCGCATTGTTGCCAGATGATGCCTGGTTTTTCTGCGCAACCGCATTCAGGTCAATGGCTGCACCGTTAGCTAAGTTACCTTCAGCAAAGAAATAGGTACCACAAGCGGCTTGTTCGAAATCTCCGGTTTTCACACAACGCTCTTGGTTATTAGTGCGCGAGTAGTAGCCAATGATCTTGTGTTCGAATGTGCCTTGACCATCATTCTTAATCTCAAACACGTTGTTTTCGGCGTAGATTTTCGCCGCAGTACCTAAAATGACGGCGTCCATCATGCCGTATTTGCCTGCTTGTTTCGCACCGCTAGCATCTAAGTTGAAGTAGTTATTGTATGTGTGAACACGACCAAAACGTAAACGGGGCATACGCTGACCTGTGTTATCCCAAATATTGTGATGGAAGGTCACATCAATCGCACCTGGACCATAGCCGATCTTCGCATCTGGCTTATCACTGCCACCAAGCAAGTTGGTCTTATCGTGGTTTTTGAAAATATTGTATGAAACAGTAATCTTCGTTGCCGCATTGGTGATATCGACTAAACCATCATGGTGTTGAACTTTTTGCTCTTTGATGTTGTAAGGTGCAGCCCATACCGGTGGGAATTGATCATCGGTACGCTCACCATCGCTGAATGTGTTGTGGTCAATCCACACTTGTTGTGCGTTATCGATAGCAATCAAATCATATTCTGAGTTCCAACGACCGCCTTCAGCACTGGCACAACCGTAAGGGTTTACTATATCGCTCACAAACTTATCGCTACAGTTGCCTTGACCAAATTCTTTCTTATCGATACGGAATGAGTCTTGAGTATCCCATTGTGGGAAGAAATCAAATGAGTCTGAGAACTCAATATTACGAATGATGATATTCTTCACCAACTCTTTACCCGCGGTACCCAGACGCAGCGTACCGAACTTAATGTGCGCATCGTCACCCACACCTAAGATCGATGTATTAGAACCGACACGTAAAATAGTGTAATCCGCTTGTGCTTTTTGATAGCAGTCACGAGCATCTTCAAGTGGGCCATTCACCCTTGGTGGGCGACCATTTTTCTCGAGATCTTGTTTGTTCCATACGGCGGGGTCATAAGTCGCGCGGTAAGCATTGTAGAAAGTATCGTAATCGCTGTGCTCTGTTTCATCAGCACACATTGCCATGAAATCAGAGCCCGACATCGATTGACCTTCAGCATTTGCGGTTAAATCGATAGTGCCCTTGACGTAAATAATTTTTGCTACATCACTTGCCGGGGCGTTTAAATTCGCATCCGCACTGCCGTAAAGAGCGGCAATTAATTGCGCTCGCGTCTCTACCACGTAAATATTTTCAGCTTTTGCGCCTTCACCACCAGTAACCGCGCCATCAACGGTTGCCCAACCCGTTGCTTGAGCAGAATCCGCAGGCAGAGTTGAAACAGTGCTACAACCGGCAAGAGTTGCCATCATAGCTATCGCAAGGTAAGTTTTTTTCATTAGGAGTACTCCTAGTAGGGTTTTATTATTACTTATATTTATAAACCATCGTTTCATTAAAAAGAGATCGTCATTTTATTTGTTTGGAATAAATCTCATTTTTTGTCCAATATTCAAGCAAAAACATGGACTAAATCTCATATAAAACGCCGTTATAACAAGGAATAAATTAATAGCTATTCGTACTGAAGCAGAGAGAAAAAGAAAGAATACCAGTCGGGAAAACTTTGTGATCAGTGAATGGGTATCGATAAGCAAACCCTCTGAGCCACGGATGGCTCAGCGGAGCCCCATGGAAGGTCGCTCTTATAAAAAATAAGGGCGTGTTTGTGTTCGATGCCCATTCGCTGTTCCACCGATGTTCGATCTGATCACATTTTTACCTAGGACGGTAGAACAGTAGACAAGATTGGATATGCCATTTTTATAAAACAAATGGCAGAATAGACAAAAGGCAGAACATGCCATCGCACATTCTGCCTTTTGAGTGTTTATGCTAGACCTTAACCATAAGGTCTACTCAGCACAGGAAATTACATCATTCCCATACCGCCCATGCCGCCCATATCAGGCATAGCAGGAGCATCTGATTTAGGTTTCTCAGTAACCATAGCCTCAGTTGTGATCATAAGACCAGCCACTGATGCTGCGAACTGAAGGGCGCTACGAGTTACTTTTGTCGGGTCTAAGATACCCATTTCGATCATATCGCCGTACACGCCAGTTGCCGCGTTGTAACCGTAGTTACCTGTGCCGCCTTTAACGTTGTTCGCCACTACAGACTCTTCATCGCCTGCGTTCTTCACGATTTGACGAATAGGAGATTCCATTGCGCGAAGTGCGACGCGGATACCCACGTTTTGCTCTTCGTTGTCACCAGTCAGTTCAGTTAGCATGGACGCTGCACGGATAAGTGCCACACCACCACCAGCAACAACACCTTCTTCAACCGCTGCGCGAGTCGCGTGTAGCGCATCTTCTACGCGGTCTTTCTTCTCTTTCATTTCAACTTCAGTTGCTGCACCAACTTTGATTACTGCAACACCGCCTGCTAGCTTAGCAACGCGCTCTTGTAGTTTCTCTTTATCGTAGTCAGAAGTTGCTTCTTCGATTTGTTGACGAATTTGCGATACACGACCTTTGATCGCGTCTTCTTCGCCAGCACCGTCGATGATAGTGGTGTTTTCTTTAGTGATAGTCACGCGCTTAGCTTGACCTAGATCTTCAAGAACGGCTTTTTCCAGCTCAAGACCGATTTCTTCAGAAATCACAGTACCGCCAGTGAGGATAGCAATGTCTTGTAGCATAGCTTTACGACGATCACCGAAACCTGGCGCTTTAACCGCTGCCACTTTCACAATACCACGCATGTTGTTCACCACTAGCGTTGCTAGTGCTTCACCTTCTACATCTTCCGCGACGATCAGCAGTGGACGTGAAGCTTTTGCCACGCCTTCAAGTACAGGAAGAAGTTCACGGATATTAGATACTTTCTTATCAACCAATAGAATGAATGGGTTGTCTAAATCAACGCTGCCCGCTTCTTGGTTGTTGATAAAGTATGGAGATAGGTAACCACGGTCGAATTGCATCCCTTCTACAACGTCGAGTTCGTCGTGAAGAGCCTGACCTTCTTCAACCGTGATAACACCGTCGCGGCCTACTTTTTCCATTGCTTCAGCAATGATGTTACCCACGCTTGAATCAGAGTTAGCAGAAATCGTACCTACTTGTGCAATCGCTTTGGTGTCAGCACATGGTACAGATAGCGCTTTTAGTTGCTCAACCGCTGCCACTACCGCTTTATCGATACCGCGCTTAAGATCCATTGGGTTCATGCCCGCAGCTACCGCTTTAAGACCTTCGTTTACGATAGATTGTGCTAGTACTGTTGCTGTTGTTGTACCGTCACCCGCTGCATCGTTTGCTTGAGATGCAACTTCTTTAACCATTTGTGCGCCCATGTTTTGGAATTTGTCTTCCAATTCAATTTCACGAGCAACAGA
>NZ_JBKEBW010000025.1:0-50963 GCF_047973365.1 Vibrio sp.
GATTGAAGGCTCATAACCACCTAGTTCCAATCAGGTTATACCAAGGGCTCATTGAAGCCGCGACGAATGATATGAAAGCTAGGTTCGGATATCCATCAAGGCGGGTAATCTGATACCCAAAGCCGAATATATGGGAGCAATTGAGTATCAGAAATTATCATGATTGTCTCTTGCAATAAGAGAGGGTCCATATATGGTATTATTTAAAGTTCAGGCAAAAAAACCACCTACGAATCAGTGGCTTTTAACTGTTTGATGCATATGCCGGTTATGGCATATCGTCAAATTCAGCACCTTCTTTCTCCACTTGAGGAGTCAGTAAGTGCTCACGAGTAATACCTAATTTCAATGCTAGAGCTGAAGCCACATAGATTGAAGAGTAAGTACCCACAGTGATACCCAATAACAGCGCCATTGCGAAACCGTGAATCATAGGTCCGCCTTGAACAAACAGAGCGATAACTACAAACAATGTGGTACCTGAAGTAATCAAGGTACGACTTAATGTTTGAGTGATCGAGTCATTCATGATTTCAGTAGGTTCGCCTTTACGCATCTTGCGGAAGTTCTCACGGATACGGTCGAATACCACTATGGTATCGTTGAGTGAATAACCAACAACCGTGAGCAATGCCGCAACGATGGTTAAGTCCACTTCTACTTGCACTAGCGAGAAAATACCAAGTGTAATGATCACGTCGTGCGCCAGTGCTAATACCGCACCTGCCGCTAAACGCCACTCGAATCGCATAGAGACGTATAGAAGAATACACAGTAGCGATACTAAAATCGCTAAACCGCCCGCTTCTGTTAGTTCGTCACCTACGTTAGGACCAACGAACTCGATACGACGCATTTCAACCGATTCACCAGTACCGTCTTTAATTGCGCTTAAGATTTGATTGCCTAAAGCTTCACTTGCCACATTTTCACGTGGACGAAGACGAACCATCACATCTCTCGCAGAACCAAAGTTCTGTACCGTTGCATCACCAAAGCCTTTCGCTTCTAGCGCAACACGGATTTCTTCAAGGTTGACGGGTTGTTCAAAACCAACCTCAATCAATGTACCGCCAGTGAAATCTAAGCCCCAGTTCAGCCATTTTGTCGATAGTGTGAAAATCGAAGCTCCGATCATGAGTATCGAGAAAATGAACGCAAACTTCGACCAACGCATAAAGTCGATCGATTTATCTGTTTTCAGAATTTGAAACATACCAATTCCTACCCTTAGATCGACAATTTGTTGATGCGTTTACCACCGTACAGCAAGTTGACGATACAACGAGTGCCGATAATTGCAGTAAACATTGAAGTGAGAATACCGATAGACAGAGTCACCGCGAAACCTTTGATCGCCCCCGTACCTACAGCAAACAGAATGATTGCCGTAATTAAGGTTGTGATGTTCGCATCGGCGATAGTACTGAATGCATTTGCATAGCCTTGGTGAATCGCTTGCTGCGGGTTACGCCCGTCACGCAGTTCTTCACGAATACGCTCAAAGATCAGAACGTTGGCATCCACCGCCATACCGACGGTTAATACGATACCCGCGATTCCAGGCAGAGTCATTGTTGCACCCGGGATCATCGACATCACGCCGATGATCAACACAAGGTTTGCACACAGTGCCACATTGGCAATCAAACCAAACTTGCGGTAGTAAAGCAGCGTGAATAGCATTACGGCAACCATACCCCATACACACGCTTGAATACCCATATCGATATTCTGTTGACCCATTGATGGACCAATGGTGCGTTCTTCTACAATCGAAATCGGCGCAATCAGAGCACCTGCACGCAGTAGAAGTGCAAGGTTATGAGCTTCAGTCACTGAATCGATACCGGTAATACGGAAACTACGGCCTAGAGCAGATTGGATCGTTGCTTGGTTAACCACTTCTTCGTGCTTAGCTAAGATAACTTTACCTTCTGGTGTCTTACGACCGCTGTCTTTGTACTCAGCAAATACCGTCGCCATCAGCTTGCCAATGTTCTTTTTAGAGAACGCTGACATTTTCGCGCCACCTTCACTATCCAGTGAGATGTTTACCTGCGGACGACCATACTCGTCAGTACTTGAGCTTGCATCAGTAATGCTTGAACCACCAAGAATCACACGCTTCTTAAGTACTGCCGGACGACCATCACGGTCAAACTTAACTTCACTACCCGCAGGTACACGACCCGCAGCGGCAGCGGCTAAATCAGCCTTGTCATCCACTTCGCGAAATTCAAGCGTCGCCGTTGCACCAAGGATCTCTTTCGCACGAGCCGTGTCCTGAACACCTGGCAGTTCAACAACGATACGAGTCGCGCCCTGACGTTGTACCAGCGGCTCAGCAACACCCAGTTCGTTTACACGGTTACGTAAGATACTGATGTTTTGCTCAACAGCATAGTTACGGATTTCTTGTAGACGAGCTTCAGAGAATTGCGCTTTCAGCACGAATTGATTGCTTTCATCATCAGCAATAAACATCATATCGCGGTGTTTTTCTTCTAAAGAGGTTTTTGCTTGAGCAAGTTGCTCTGCATCACGTAACACCACTTCTACTGAATCTTTAAGAGGACGAATTGCACGGTAGCGAATTTTGTCTTCTCGCAGTTCACTGCGGAATGCTTCTTCTTGTTGACTGACCAATTTTTCCATCGCTGCGTCCATATCCACTTCCATCAAGAAGTGAACACCACCACGAAGGTCAAGACCAAGCTTCATTGGCGCTGCGCCAATGGCTTCAAGCCAATCAGGAGTTGATGCTGCTAAGTTCAATGCCACGATAGTGTCTTTACCCAGAGCTTCACTCACGACATCGCGAGCACTGATTTGGGTGTCAGTGTCATTGAATCGAACCAGAATAGATCCATTTTCGAGACCAATGGATTTATGAGAAAGTTGCGCTTTATCCAGCGCTTTAGTGACAGAATCCAGCGTTGACAGATCTACAGAGGCGCCACGCGCCCCTGTAATTTGAATAGCTGGATCTTCACCGTAAAGATTTGGAAGTGCATACAAAGCAGAGACGGCAATAACAAATACCACCATCAAGTACTTCCATAACGGATAACGGTTTAGCACAGAGAAGATCCTCTAGCTGTTTATAGAGATTTCAGCGTACCTTTTGGTAATACTGCTGTAATAAAGTCTTTTTTAAGAACGATTTCGTTGTTCTCATTAAGAGCAATAGACACATAATCGTTGTCTTCTGCAATTTTAGTGATGCGACCAACTAGTCCACCACTGGTAAGCACTTCATCACCTTTAGTCATAGAAGCCATTAGGTTTTTGTGCTCTTTTACGCGCTTAGATTGTGGGCGGTAAATCATGAAGTAGAAGATGACTGCAAACATGCCAAGCATGATTAGCATTTCAAAACCACCACCAGCTGGAGTACCAGCAGGCGCCGCGTGTGCTACAGAAATTAGACTCATTGAGAAATGTCCTCTAAGTTATTTTGTCTAGTGTGAAATCTATTGGGTTGCGCAACGCTAAATTCAAGTCAGGAAAGAGATAAATCCAACTTAGCGCACGAAATTACATTGATGCCAGCACACATGCTGGCATCAACATTACGCTTTCTCTTTTTGTAGAGGTGGCACTTCACGATTACGTCGTGCGTAGAACTCTTCTACAAATTGCTCGAAACGGTCTTCATCAATCGCAGTACGGATACTTTCCATCAAACGTTGGTAGTAGCGTAAGTTATGAATAGTATTTAGGCGAGCACCTAAAATTTCATTACAACGATCTAAGTGGTGAAGATACGATTTCGAGTAATTTTTGCAAGTATAACAATCACAATGCGGATCCAATGGTGAAGTATCCGTTTTATGGGCCGAGTTACGAATCTTAATCACGCCACCAGTCACGAATAAATGACCGTTACGTGCATTACGTGTTGGCATTACACAGTCGAACATATCGATACCACGACGGACACCTTCCACTAAATCTTCTGGTTTACCAACACCCATTAAGTAACGTGGTTTGTCTTCCGGCAATTGAGGACAAGTGTGCTCAAGCATACGATGCATGTCTTCTTTAGGTTCGCCCACAGCCAGACCACCGACAGCGTAGCCATCAAAACCAATTTCCGTCAGACCTTTTACAGAAACATCGCGCAGGTCTTCGTATACGCTACCTTGAACGATACCGAATAAAGAGTTCGGGTTTTCAAGCTTGTCAAAATGATCGCGAGAACGTTGTGCCCAACGAAGTGACATCTCCATTGATTTCTTCGCTTCATCATGTGTTGCCGGGTATGGCGTACATTCATCGAAAATCATCACAATGTCTGAACCGAGATCTTTTTGGATCTCCATCGACTTTTCAGCGTCCATGAAAATCTTGTCACCGTTTACTGGGTTACGGAAATGCACACCTTCCTCAGTGATTTTACGAATATCACCAAGGCTGAACACTTGGAAACCGCCTGAATCGGTCAAAATTGGACCTTGCCAGTTCATGAAATCATGCAGGTCACCGTGCATTTTCATCACTTCTTGGCCTGGACGTAACCAAAGGTGGAAAGTGTTACCCAGTAGAATTTGTGCGCCAGTATCAGCCACTTCTTCCGGTGTCATACCTTTTACCGTACCGTAAGTACCAACAGGCATAAACGCAGGCGTTTGCACTGTGCCACGTTCAAAAGTCAGTTGACCGCGACGCGCATTGCCATTTTTCTTTTTTAGATTGAATTGTAGTTTCACAAAGCCTCCAAATGTCAGAGAAACAGTCTGACGGATTGATACCTACGCAAGTTTTACATAACGAATAGGCATTAAATTAACACTAACCTAGGTACAAACAGCTACCCGGAAAAGTGTCCAGATAGCTTCAAATATAAATTAAGAGTATGACGCTTTTCGCTTCAAATAGTTCTCTTGGTTATGAACATTGCATCACCGTAACTAAAGAAACGGTATTGTTCTTTCACTGCATGCTCATAGGCCGCCATAGTATGTTCGTAACCCGCGAATGCACTTACTAACATAATTAGCGTTGATTCAGGTAGATGGAAATTGGTAATCAAACCATCCACTAACTGGTATTGATAACCCGGAAAAATAAAGATCTCGGTGTCACCAAAGAAAGGAACCAACTCTGTACCTTTGCTTAATGCGTCTTGCGCAGCACTCTCTAAAGAACGCACAGAGGTTGTACCCACAGCGATAATACGACCGCCACGAGCTTTGGTTGCAGCAATCGCATCCACCACTTCTTGAGGTACTTCTACGTATTCTGCGTGCATGTGGTGATCGTTGATATTGTCTACACGAACAGGTTGGAATGTCCCAGCCCCTACATGCAAAGTGACATAAGCAAACTCAACACCTTTCGCTTTGATTTGCTCAAGCAAGGTTTCATCGAAGTGCAAGCCAGCAGTCGGTGCAGCTACCGCACCCGGTTTTTGGTTATAAACCGTTTGGTAACGTTCTTTATCTGCATCTTCATCTGGGCGATCGATGTAAGGCGGCAATGGCATATGACCGATGTCATTTAAAATTTCTAATACGGCTTTTTCGTCCGTAAAGCGAATTTCAAACAGCGCATCATGACGCGCAACCATCACTGCATGGTATTCATCATTTTCACCCAGATACAATTCTGTATTCGGTTTTGGCGGCTTAGAAGATCGAACGTGAGCAAGAATCGTGTGCTCATCAAGCATACGCTCAACCAATACTTCGAGTTTGCCCCCTGAAGCTTTACGGCCAAACATACGAGCAGGAATAACACGGGTATTGTTAAACACTAAAAGATCACCCGCTGCAACCAGATCGAGGACATTTTTAAAGGTGCTATCGGTTATTGCACCGGTATTACCGTCCAACTGCAGCAAACGGCTGGCGGTACGGTCTGCTTTTGGGTAACGAGCAATAAGCTCGTCTGGAAGTTCAAAATGGAAATCTGAAACTTGCATGACTGTCTATTCGTTCTCTATATGGGTTTAGCGATCAATCTTTTCGCGGCGCGGTAGTATATACCTAAGCAACCGCAAGATACAGGATTGTGCCCCCCGAAGCGTCAATGGAAAGACAATAGTTTGTAATCAACGATCAATTACGCCAATTCGAGATAAAAGTTGGGCAAGCTCTCAGTTATTTATCCTTAGAGAAACTATGCTTTAGGCAAGAACCAAAGAGTTATGATAAGCCGGATGTGACAGGAGTTAGATATGATTAAAGTCGAAGACATGATGACTCGTAACCCTCATACTTTGCTGCGTTCAAACACACTCTCTGATGCTAAGCACATGATGGAAGCGTTAGATATTCGCCATATTCCTATTGTTGATGCAGACAAGAAACTACTGGGAGTAGTCACTCAAAGAGATATACTGGCCGCACAAGAATCGAGTCTACAAAAAGCCTCTAGTACCACTTCGTATACGGACGACTCTCCGCTTTATGAAATTATGCATACGCAAGTGATGTCCGTTTCCCCGCGAGCAGGGTTAAAAGAGAGCGCCATGTATATGCAAAAACACAAAGTCGGTTGCTTACCCGTAATAGCTAAAGGTGAATTAGTTGGCATCATTACGGATAGCGACTTCGTCTCGATTGCTATCAGCTTGTTAGAGTTGCAGGAAGAAATAGAACCCGAAGAAGTCGACGATGATCTTTAACGATTTTATAGTTTAATCAGGCTCTCTCTCATCATGTCTAAAAGGTAAACAAAAAAGAAGAGCGACCAAAGCCGCTCAAATATTCATAACCTAATTATAGTGTTAAAACTGGTCTTCTTCCGTAGAACCATTCAAGGCAGTAACTGATGAATTTCCGCCTTGAATGGTATTGGTCATCTTATCGAAATAACCAGTACCCACTTCTTGTTGGTGAGCGACAAAGGTATAACCTTTTTCAGCCGCAGCAAATTCAGGGCGTTGAACCATTTCAACATAGTGACGCATACCTTCACCTTGAGCATAAGCGTGTGCCAACTCAAACATGTTGAACCACATGTTATGGATGCCAGCTAATGTAATGAACTGATACTTGTAGCCCATGTCTGAAAGTTCTTGTTGGAACTGCGCAATGGTTTCTGGATCCAGGTTCTTTTCCCAGTTAAACGATGGAGAACAGTTATAAGCCAGCAGTTGGTCAGGGTACTGTTCTAAAATCGCTTGTGCGAATTTACGTGCTTCATCCAAATCTGGTTTTGCCGTTTCACACCACACAAGGTCAGCGTAGGGTGCGTAAGCAAGTCCGCGCGCTATCGCTTGATCAATACCTGCACGTACACGGTAGAAACCTTCGCTGGTTCTTTCGCCTACGATAAAGTCTGCGTCGTATGGATCACAGTCGGATGTCAGCAAATCTGCCGCGTTGGCATCAGTACGAGCAATCACCAGAGTTGTCGTGCCTGCTACGTCTGCTGCCAATCGAGCTGCAATCAATTTTTGTATCGCTTCCTGAGTCGGCACTAATACTTTACCGCCCATGTGACCACATTTCTTCACGGATGCTAATTGGTCTTCAAAGTGAACACCCGCCGCACCCGCTTCAATCATGGATTTCATCAGCTCATAAGCATTCAGAACACCACCGAAACCCGCTTCTGCGTCGGCAACGATCGGTAGAAAGTAATCAATACCTTCTTCTGGTGTTACACCGTTTGACCACTGGATTTGATCAGCGCGACGGAACGAGTTGTTGATACGCTTAACCACGCTCGGTACAGAATCGACTGGGTACAGTGACTGATCCGGATACATGGTCGAGGCACTATTGTTATCCGCAGCAACCTGCCAGCCTGAAAGATAAATCGCTTCAATACCAGCTTTTGCTTGCTGAACTGCCTGACCACCAGTCAATGCGCCTAGACAGTTCACATAGCCCTTTTTAGCACTGCCATTCACCAGTGACCAAAGTTTGTCTGCACCACGTTGTGCAATTGTGTTTGCTGGAATCATAGAACCACGTAGGTTCACCACTTCTTCAGCGGTGTAAGTGCGTTTTACGTTGTTCCAACGAGGATTCGTTGCCCAATCTTTTTCTAACGCTTCAATTTGTTGGCGGCGAGTCAGTGTCATAATCTATCCCTCTTGGTATGAGCGTCCTTTCGCTATCAGTACTGCACTCGCTGATATTGAGCTGACTATTTGGTTGTTTCAGTTAAGTTTCGTTTCACGTTGTTGTTATTTTTTAAAAAAAAGGTTTTTATTGATTTAAAAATCGGATCAAGCTAAATATTCATAACCGGGCACGGTTAAGAAATTGGTCAGTTCATCACTGGTGGTCAGTTTTTCCATCAGCTCAGCAGCTTCGCTAAATCGACCTGAGTTAAAACGTTCTTCACCCAGTTCAGATTTCACAACTTCTATCTCTTCAGCTAGATATTGACGGAACAGATCTTTGGTCACGATCTGACCGTTATCCAGCGACTTATCATGTTGAATCCATTGCCAAATCGAAGTACGGGATATTTCCGCTGTCGCCGCATCTTCCATCAGTCCATAGATAGGCACACAACCGTTACCTGAGATCCAAGCTTCGATGTATTGCAGCGCAACGCGAATATTGTGTCTCATCCCCTCTTCGCTTCTTACACCGTCACATGGCGCCAATAAGTCTTCTGCGGTGATAGGCGCATCGGACAAGCGGCTCACATCCAACTGATTGCTGCGTTCACCAAGCACTTGGTTAAACACATCCATAGCGGTATCAGCAAGCCCCGGATGGGCAACCCAGGTACCGTCATGGCCATTGGTCGCTTCCAACAGTTTGTCATTGCGGATTTTGTCCTGAACCTGAGAGTTCACTTGCGGATCTTTTGCTGGAATGAATGCCGCCATACCGCCCATGGCAAATGCGCCACGCTTATGACAGGTATAAATCAGCAAGCGCGAATAAGCGTTGAGAAACGGCTTATCCATCGTTACAACTTGACGATCAGGCAGTACACGGTCTGCGTGTTTTTTCAGAGTTTTGATATAGCTGAAGATATAATCCCAACGTCCACAGTTAAGACCAACAATGTGTTCTTTCAGTGCAAACAGAATTTCATCCATCTGAAAAACAGCAGGCAGTGTTTCAATCAATACTGTGGCTTTGATGGTGCCGGTTTCTAACCCAAAGTAGTCTTCCGTGAAATGAAAAACATCACTCCACCATTTTGCTTCTTGATAGGCTTGCAGTTTTGGCAGGTAAAAATATGGACCGCTGCCTTTTTTCAATAACGCTTTGTAGTTGTTAAAGAAATACAAAGCGAAATCAAACAGAGCGCCCGGAATAATTTGTCCGTCAAAGGTGACATGTTTCTCACGCAGATGCAGACCACGTACGCGACAAATCAGTACCGCTGGATCTTCTTTGAGTTGGTAGTTTTTACCGTTATCCGGGTTGGTATAGCTAATGGTGCCATTGACGGCATCGCGAAGGTTGATTTGACCGTCTAATACTTTATCCCAAGCCGGTGACATCGAGTCTTCAAAATCCGCCATAAACACTTTTACATTGGCGTTCAATGCGTTAATGACCATCTTACGATCCGTGGGACCGGTGATTTCTACACGGCGATCTTGCAAATCACTTGGGATACCGAGAATTTTCCAGCTTCCTTCGCGAATGTCCTGCGTTTCGCTGAGGAAGTCAGGCAACTGACCGTTGTCGATTATTTGTTGTTTGCGTTCACGTTCAGCGAGTAATTCGTCCACTCTTGCTGCATAGCGAACACACAATTCGGATAGGAAAGCCTGAGCTTCACTTGGAAAAATAACTTGATGTTGTGGAGCAAGCTCTCCAGTGATTGTTAATCGAGAGTGGCAACCTGACTCTCTCTCTAATGCGATGTTCGAATCTGACGTTTGAGCAAACATATCTTCTTCCTTTTTACTTAAAATTTCATTTGTAAATTTAAAACCACAAATTACATTTTAATTTATTAAACCTTCCATGCTTTCCATGTCGATACAATCACTCAAAGCACACTTAATTTCAACGTTTATCTGACTAGACATAAGTCTATAAAAGTTAAATAAACACTAACTTGAAAAAGCTATTAGTAAAAGACTAAAAATTCATTTGTGCAAAATTCAAAGTTTTCTTCGGTTCAGTAATTAGCCATTTTAAAAATGCAGATCATGTAATTTATTACGTAATATAATTACATACTTTCTTATGTCGAAGATACGATTTAAACGAAGCGAAATAGAAGGTAAAAATTAGAAAGTACTGAAATACTGGCGACTTGGATAACAACCTGATGATTTATTTAAACACTAACGAGGGGCAAAATTGTAAAATTAACTTTGTGAATTTTTACAATTTTATGAAAGCTTCATAAGCTTTGGTCTTGTGAAATTTCACAGAAAAAGCGATCTAAAAAGTATAAAAAACTAAAAAACGCACCAGTAACAGTGCATTTCTACTATAGATAAACGTCTAAAGCATCTCCGACACCAGATCGGCAAGAAGATTAAAAGTGTGACTTCGAGAAGAACTCGGGCGCCAAATTAAGCCAATTTCTCGGTAAGCTTGCTGGCCTGGAGGATCAATCACCACGAGGTTTTGGTTCTCTAATAATCCGTGCTCAATCGCCATTTGTGGAATAAAGGTCGTTCCCAGACCATTGGCAACCATTTGTACCAGAGTATGTAAACTGGTTGCCGTGAATGGATTGATCTTCTCTTTATCGGTCAGCTTGCAGGCAGAAACGGCGTGCTCAGTTAAACAATGTTCGTTTTCCAACAGGAACACGGATTCATCCGGTAAATCAGCGTACTTAATTGGTACACGAATACCCTCAGCTTGATTACGGCTGATCACCATACGAAAGGCATCACGCCCAACGATACGGCTTGCCATATTGCCAATCTCCATTGGCAGAGCAAGGATCAGTACATCCAACTCCCCATTGCGCAAACTCTGCAACAGGTTCGCCGTCGTATCTTCTCTTAACAGCAAATGCAGTTTCGGATAGCGAATATTAACCTCTTGCACCAGATCCACCAGCAAGAACGGAGCAATCGTGGGAATGCAGCCCAATCTTAATTGCCCTTCCATCGCATCTGTTTGACACAACTTGCCAACTTCGACTAAATCCTGTCCTTTGGCGAGCAGTTCCCTTGCTCTTTTGACAACTTGTTCGCCAGCAAGGGTAAAAACTAATGGGCTTTTCTTATCTTTCTTTTCATACAGAGGGCAACCAATCAATTCTTCCAAGTTTTGAATACCTTTACTCAAGGTTGACTGACTAACGAAGCAACGCAATGCCGCTTCACTAAAATGACGGGTTTCGTGTAGCGTTACTAAGTAATGCAGTTGTTTTAAACTTGGCCATTTATTCATATTAGCTATTAATCTGTTACGTGATTCAGTTAATTAAATTGGGATTGAATTTATTATCGCTTTTTTCGATTAAGTTAATCTATTTATTTCGCTTTTTTCTATTTAACAAAATGTACTATAGTTTGTCTTGTACATAGATGGACTGAGCTGACAACAATGAGAGTCGGCTTATCATAATTTAATGCTTAGGAGCAAAAAAATGGTACTAGTAGGTCGTCAAGCCCCTGATTTTACTGCTGCTGCAGTACTTGGTAACGGTGAAATCGTTGATGCATTCAACTTTAAAGAGTTCACTAAAGGTAAGAAAGCAGTTGTATTCTTCTACCCTCTAGATTTCACTTTCGTTTGCCCATCAGAATTGATTGCATTCGACAAGCGTTTCGAAGACTTCCAAGCGAAAGGCGTTGAAGTTATCGGTGTTTCTATCGATTCACAATTCTCTCATAACGCATGGCGTAACACTGCTATCTCTGATGGCGGTATCGGTCAAGTTAAATACCCTCTAGTTGCTGACGTTAAGCACGAAATTGTTAAAGCCTACGACGTTGAGCACCCAGAAGCAGGCGTTGCTTTCCGTGGTTCTTTCCTAATCGACGAAGACGGTCTGGTTCGTCACCAAGTCGTTAACGATCTACCACTAGGTCGTAACATCGACGAAATGCTACGTATGGTTGACGCGCTAAACTTCCACCAAAAACACGGTGAAGTATGTCCAGCACAGTGGGAAGAAGGTAAAGCAGGTATGGATGCATCGCCAAAAGGTGTTGCTGCATTCCTATCTGAACACTCAGACGACCTAGGTAAAAAGTAATCACTTCTTAGCTCGAGCGCTCAACTCGGGTTAATGGTTGGACAATATATAAAGCGATAACGCACCGCCAATCAGTTAAGAAGTAAAGTCGTAAAAAAGCCAACCGTATCAAGGTTGGCTTTTGTTTTTTTATAATCAATCAGAACATAGATATGTTTATATTAATCATATAATTGGCTCTACTCTACTAATGATGTAGTCACACTTTCGATTTGCTGGTTAAACTCGAATGGAGCGTGATAGTTGCGACTTACTGCACCGCCTTCATCTTCACCAACACCGACACCATCATCGAGAGAGTACATCCGGCTATTGGTATTAGGAATGACTTTCTTCATGATGAGCTGTCCATTCAGGTATAGGTAACAGTTGCCGCCTTTACCAGCACCAGCTTTATTGCCTTTACCACCAACACCATCTTCGTCATAACGGAATTTCACCGTAATGTCGTTATCACCTGATTTTAGTTTCGAACCACTTAACTTGGTATACTCATAATTCAACCAGTTATATTCGAATGTTGGCACGCCATCTTTGACATACAGTGTCCAACCACCAAAATTCCCTCCTTGAGCAATAATGACCCCTTGAGTGTCTGATGCATTATCAGTCGACACTTTGGCCACAATATCAAACGATTTATTTTTGATATTAAGGAACGAGTTTTCAGGAATACCTTTGGCACCGGCGTATTAAGGTTAAGCTTTTCTTGCCAAATAATGCGTCCGGACGGCCGGCAATCTCAGCGTTCATACGTTCGAGAATTCTATCGTCGATAGGGTAGACGTGATTTTTCTCAGCTTCTTTATCGAATAGCTTCTTCATCTCCTCAAGTTTTTCAGGATTTGATTTCGCTAAGTTCGTTGATAAAGACCAGTCTTTACGTGTATCAAATAGTTCCCATTGATCGTCTTGTAAAGTCGAAAATTTCTGTGACGTTTCCCAAAGCGGCACATGGATA
Source organism: Vibrio sp. (assembly GCF_047973365.1). Lineage (GTDB taxonomy): Bacteria > Pseudomonadota > Gammaproteobacteria > Enterobacterales > Vibrionaceae > Vibrio. The sequence continues at coordinate 13,070 of NZ_JBKEBW010000025.1, forward strand.
ACACGAGCTAACCAACCATCTTTATACATAGCCCGGTTACCACCGATTTCAAAATATTGACTATGATGATCGCTTTTTGCATTAGGATCGGTGAAAGTTTTAGTGAAGCTTACACCAGCAATTGGCACTTGTTTAACACCATCAACCTCTTCCGGCTGTGGAAGTTTCGCTGCATCAAGAATCGTTGGGGCAATATCAATAACGTGAGACCATTGTTCTCGCATATTGTTGTTGCCTTGTTTGATACCATCCGGCCAGCTAACCACCATACCGTTTCTCGTACCACCGAAATCGGAAGCCATACCTTTCATCCATACGAATGGCGTATCACCGGCAATCGACCAACCCGCCGCATAGTGTCCGAAACTTTCCGGCCCACCTAGTTTATCTATATTATCCAATACATATTTAGGATCTTCTTCTACCCCATTGTAGAACGCCAGTGAATTAAAGCTACCGTTGCGGTTGCCTTCACCACTCGCACCGTTATCGCCGACAATGTAAAAAATCAAGGTGTTATCAAACTCCCCATTTTTCTTCAGTGTATCAACGATACGACCGATTTCATGATCGGTATGAGCGAGGTAACCGGCATAAACTTCCATTTGACGTTCAAAGACGCGTTTTTCATCTTTGGTTAATGAGTCCCAGCGCGGTATATTCTCTGGCATTGGTGGCAAGATAGTATCTTTCGGTATGATTCCAGCCGCTTTTTGACGTTCAAAGGTTTCCTGACGAAGTTTATCCCACCCCATCGAAAACTTGCCTTTAAACTTATCTATCCACTCTCTGGGCGCTTGGTGCGGAGCGTGAACCGCCCCTGGCGCGTAATAAGTAAAGAATGGTTTGTCGGTATTATAACTGTGTTGCAGATTTAACCACTGGATAGTTTGATCTGTCATATCCGCAGTAAAATGGTAATTCTTCTTACGCGGTGTTTTGATTCGGGTATTGCCGTCAACTAAGACCGGTTGAAATTGATCAGTCTCGCCACCGAAGAAGCCATAAAACCGATCAAAACCGATCTGTGTTGGCCACAGGCTTTGGTTAGCAGCAGGGCCCGTTTCCCACGGTGGAATTTCATGGTTTTTACCAAACATCGCGGTGCTATAACCATTATATTTTAATACCTTAGGAAGTGCTGCTATGTTGTTTGGTCTTGCACCCGTGTTACCCGGGAAGGCTGTCGATGTTTCAGCAATTGACCCCATATTATTCTGATGATGATTCCGCCCTGTCAACAATGCGGTTCGGGTTGCAGAGCTCACCCCCGTGGTATGGAATTGATTATAAACCAACCCCTGCTTTGCCAATGCATCTAACGTCGGCATATCGACCGCACCTCCAAAAAGCGAAGACTGACTAAAACCGACGTCATCCAACAAAATCACCAATACGTTTGGAGCACCATCCGGTGCTTTGACCCGTTGAGTAATTGCTGGTCGTTCTACATTACGAACATCGAGTTGATCATAGGTTTGAGGTTCGGTGTCTGCGACAGGAAGCTGCGTTCTATCAACGGCTTGTGCTGATGCCAGACAAGGCGCGAGCAAGCTACTGATAGCGAACGTCTTTTTTAAAACATCCATATATACATTACCTTTTGTTTGAGGGGGTGAGGATTAAAGGACCATCCAGAGCTTGCATCACATAGCTCGCAGGATAGCCGTGGGTCATTAATGTGGTCATCGCTTGTAGATACTTCTCTATGTGTTGGAAGAAATAGAAATATCCATCACATAGCGTATTTTCATATTCTCCGGAAGAAGAAAAGAAACGATGTTTCGGGCAGCCGCCATTACATAATTTGAGAAAGCGACACTGCTTACAGCGCTTAGAAAGCCGGGAGTGTTTATTAAAATCAAACTGAGATGTAGTTTGACTGATTTCCTGCAGTGACTGAGTCATCACATTGCCAAGATTGGATTCGGGATAAGCCACATGGTCACAAAAGTAAACATCACCGTTAGATTCAACCGCATAAGATGAACCGCACTCTTTGGCATGAATGCAATTCGGTGACTCATTACCAATATATTGTGTTAAGGCTTGTTCAAAGTTAGAGATAAAGACTTTGCCAACATCTTGTTTTATCCACAGTTGAAAAATATCGACGAGAAAATGACCATAATCAGCCCCTTTCACTGACCATGCTGTGGGTTGATATTCCTCATCTGTCTGAGACGTTGAAAAAATAATATTGCCCGCAAAATGTTGTCCCCGGGCACGTTCTCGCTTCGATGGTAAAGACTCTACAACAGGAGAAAACTGAAGGTATTTAACTTTATGTTTTCTAAAAAAAGAATAAATGTTTTCTGCATGCTGGCAATACTCTTGAGTCACGCAAGCCAATACGTTGTATTCAACATTCATTTTTTGCAGAAGCTTGAGGGCTTGCAGGTTCTCGCTAAAAACACTTGCACCATGTTTGGTTCGATAAGTCGCCTGCAACCATTCGGGACCATCTAAGCTCAAACCGACCAGAAAATTGTTCTCCTTAAAAAACTGGCACCACTGTTTATCTATCTTAGAGCCATTGGTTTGCAGAGTATTCTTAATGATTTTGCCTTGAGCATATCGCTTTTGTAACGCAACGGCCTGCTTAAAAAAGTCAAGCCCTGCGAGGGTAGGCTCGCCACCATGCCAAGCAAATTCCACTATGGGTGATGGTTGATTTGAAATATAGTTTTTAATATAGCTTTCAAGCACTTCCAGACTCATTACTTTTCTTGAATTAAGAACTCGGTCTTTTTCAAGATAAAAGCAGTACTTACAATCATAATTACATTTTGAGCCAACCACTTTTACGGTTGTATGTATACCCATCATGAACCCACCTACTTATCTCTTTATCACCAGCAAATATCAGAGAAATATATCGTCTCAAGGTTATGTTATAGATGATTTTATCACCTCACCTCTGTATTAAAATTGATAATTGTGTTAGATAACACTTATCAACTTTGTTAACTCAAACCCGTACAGACTAGTGGTATAAAAAAGAGATGAGCTTTAATTACAATTTACTAAAACCATTGCGTTGTTTGTTAGATACTCGTAGTGTCAATGATGCCGCCGCTCAGCTAAATACCACACCTTCAGCGGTAAGTCGGACATTACGGACATTAAGAGAAGTTTTTCAGGATGAACTGTTAACCCGAAAAAATGGTAAGATGGAACTCACGGCAAAGGCCATCGAATTGCAGTTGACGGTAAGTCAAGTCGTGCGGGATATTGAGAGCCTGAATAACAAGCAAGTGTTTATTCCGGCGCTCGAAGAACGTAATGTTACCATTGCTCTGAATGCGTCAATTGCTCAATGGTTTGCACCATTGATTGTGGAACATTTGAAAACACAGGCACCCAATCTCAAACTGATCATCGATGATTGGAGTGACTCAACACCACAGAAAATCAACGCTCACCTCGTGGATTACGCCATACATTATTTTCCTCTTGAACTCTCAAAAAGTGTGGTGCAAAAACGCGGGTTAAGTGATTATTTTGTACTGGCTTGTCGTAAGCAGCACCCTATGGTAGGAAAAGACTTCCAGATGGATCATTTCAATCATTATCCTATGGCAGTTCATATCATGAAACATTGGAACGAAGGAGCGATACCAGTATGTGAGCATATCAAAAAATTTGGTATCCAACCTAATGTCGCACTGCGAACGACACATCTTGCTGTGTTACTCAAAGCGCTACAAAATAATGATCTGCTATTTCCTTGTTCGATTCATTTAGCCCAATCATTAGCGCCTCAGTTAACCTATTTAACCTCTTCAGATCCGGACTTCCAGACATTACGCCAACGTGAGTTTGGTTTTTTATATGACAAAACAAAGAGTAATGATCCCTTTATTCATTGGTTACACAATGAAATTTTTCAATTGATGAACAATGCCATTCGGCAACATGCAACACCAGAGCTTTGAGCTTTTTTATTGAGTAATAGGTCGCACCAGTCATTAGATAAAATCCGCGCTAATTGGTATACACTTACCCCACATTAAATAGCTGTGAGCTCATCATGAATTACAACATTGAAGTTTGTATCGACAACTTAGAATCCCTGCATTTAGCGATTGAAGGCGGAGCGAAGCGTATCGAATTGTGCTCTTCTTTGGCGCTCGGTGGGCTCACGCCAAGTTTTGGCATGATGAAGCAAGCGGCAAAATTATCGACGATCCCTGTCTACGCCATGATTCGTCCTCGCCAAGGCGATTTTCTTTATGATCAAGATGATGTCGAATCTATGCTTTATGATATTGATGCCGCTGCTGAAGCGGGTTTGCAAGGTATTGTGTTTGGCATTCTGACAGCTGAAGGCAGTGTCGATATAAATAAATGCGCCCGCATTGTTAACCATGCCAAACTCAACGGTTTAGGTGTCACGTTTCATCGCGCCATTGACCAATGCCACGACTATCGCCAAGCATTAGAAGACATCATCAAACTCGGCTGTGAGCGAGTACTAACTTCAGGGCTAGCGAGCAACGCATTAGCGGGAACAGATGTCATCGCAGACATGGTACAACTTGCAGATGGACGCTTATCCATTATGGCGGGAGCAGGTGTATCAAGTGACAACGTGGAAGCCATTGTCACTCAAACCTTGGTTAAAGAAGTGCACTTATCAGGAAAATCAACGCGAGCAAGCCACATGACGTTGGTGGCAAACAGCGCCAAAATGGGCAATCAAAACCTTGATGACTTCATCGTCCCTGTGACGAATCCAGAAGCCATTCGCAACGTCGCGGAAATTGTAAAATCGCTTATGTAATGATTATTCGCGTTGGGTTTTAACGTAAAGCATCGTCGATAGATTGTTCGCCCAAGTGGCGAACGTCTTTGCCTTTAACAAAGTAAATGATGTATTCGCAGATGTTTTGGCAACGGTCGCCCACACGCTCAATTGCACGGGCAGACCACATGACTTGCAGAATATGCGGAATGTTTTTCGGGTCTTCCATCATATAAGTCATCAACTGACGGATCACCGCTTCGTACTCTTTGTCTAATTTATCATCCAATTTATACACTTCGGCTGCTGCTCCTACATCCATACGGGCAAAAGCGTCCAGAACTTTGTGCAACATAGCCACAGCACTACGGCATAGCGGTTCTAAAGAAACCTGGAAATGGCTCTCTTTGGCTGAAGGACTTTCAATTGCTACGTACGCCATTTTAGTTGCCACGTCACCTATGCGTTCAAGATCGGTAATGGTTTTGATGATAGCCATGATCAGACGTAAGTCTTTTGCCGCTGGCTGACGTTTGGCAATGATACGAGTACAAGCCTCATCGATAGAGACTTCCATCGAATTCACTTTATGATCATCACGCACGACTTTTCTTGCCAGATCAATATCCTGCTTATTCACCGCTTGCATCGCAAATGAAAGTTGCTGCTCAACCAACCCACCCATGGTTAATACCTGAGTACGAATAGATTCAAGCTCAACGTTAAATTGACCAGAAATGTGGCGACCTAGCTGCATGATAATTCCTTAACTCGCAAAGTTCTGCTGTAAAAAGTGCTGATGTTCACTTAACCGTATCGACCAGTAATGTAATCTTCGGTTTTCTTTTGCAATGGCGAAGTAAAAATAGAGTCCGTATCTGCGTACTCGATCAATTTTCCCATATGAATAAAAGCAGTATGGTCACTTACTCGCGCCGCTTGTTGCATATTATGGGTAACAATCACAACCGTATATTTGGTTTTCAGCTCGTGAATCAATTCTTCAATCGTCAGTGTGGAAATGGGATCAAGCGCCGAGGTTGGTTCATCGAGCAACAACACTTCCGGTTCAATCGCAATCGCACGTGCAATGACCAAACGTTGCTGCTGACCACCAGACAAACCAAAAGCATTTTCATGCAGACGATGCTTAACTTCGTCCCACAGCGCCGCAGCGCGCAGCGCGCGCTCAACCGCATCATCTAAAGTGCGGCTGTTTTTTATTCCTTGCAAACGTAGACCGTAAACCACATTTTCGTAAATAGATTTCGGAAATGGATTCGGTCGCTGAAACACCATTCCTACACGGCGTCTTAGTGTTGCAACATCCACATCAGGATGATAAACGTTTTTGCCATGCAGCTTAATCTCACCTTCAACACGACACGCTTCGACTAGGTCGTTCATACGATTGATACAACGAAGTAACGTCGATTTACCACAGCCCGAAGGCCCGATAAATGCTGTCACTTGTCCTTTAGGAATACGCATAGAGATATCGCTCAACGCTTTTGCCTGACCATAAAACAAGCTCAAGCCTTCAATAGAAATGGAGGTTTGTTGATCAGTTAAATTGTTGACGTTCAACGGAGCCTGATAGCCCAAAGTTTGATTAACAGAAAACATGCTTAATCTTGTCCTAAAGTACGATATTTCTCGCGCAAATTATTGCGAATGCTAATGGCAGTTAAGTTCAAAGCCACGATCACCGTTACCAGTAAAAATGAGGTTGCGTACACTAATGGTCGTGCGGCTTCGATATTGGTGGTTTGGAAACCCACATCGTAAATATGAAAACCTAAATGCATAAACTTACGTTCCAGATGAACATAAGGGAACTCGGCATCCACTGGCAAGCTTGAGGCAATTTTCACTACCCCTACCAACATCAACGGCGCAACCTCTCCCGCAGCACGAGCTATTGCTAATATCAGCCCTGTAATCATAGCAGGGCTAGCCATAGGCAAGACAATTCGCCAAATCGTTTCGAACTGAGTCGCCCCTAGCGCTAAAGAGCCATGACGAACTGAGTTAGGAATACGAGTTAACCCCTCTTCAGTGGTCACAATCACCACGGGCAAAGTCAGCACAGCCAATGTGAGAGCCGACCATAGCAAACCGGGGGTGCCAAATGTGGGAGCAGGAAGTCGCTCTGCATAAAACAAGCTATCGATCGATGAACCTATGGTGTAAACAAAGAAACCCAAACCAAATACGCCATACACAATCGACGGTACACCGGCCAAATTGATAACCGCAACGCGAATAATACGGGTAAAGGTATTATCTTTCGCATATTCATGAAGATATATCGCGGCTACCACGCCCAAAGGCATCACGATAACCGACATCAGCAACACCAGAAATACCGTGCCAAAAATGGCAGGAAACACACCACCTTCAGAATTAGATTCACGAGGGTTCTCTGACAGAAATGCCCAGACCTGCTTTGACCATTGAGTCAGTTTTTCCAACGTATTCATATCGTTAGGATACCAAATATGCAAAATATGGCTAACCGGAATGCGTACTTTGTTTCCTGTCATATCTTCAACAATCAGCGTTTGCAGGCCTAATTGCGTTCTCAGCAAATCAAGATGTTGTTCCGCTTGTTTTCGCTTACCATCCAGCACTTGTTTTTGTTGCTGGTAATTGGCTTGATAGTCTTCGGTTAACTTGCCATTTAGCTCAAGACGTCGTCTCTCCAACCGCAATTTTTCAGATGCGATACTGACGATACGAATCTCTTGCTCGATCACTGTATCGATCTGCTCACGCAAAGTGGTGACTTCTTGTAGACCACGCTCAAGAAGCGTTGAAATATATGAGCTGACTTGACCATCGGCTTTTTCGAAGCCAACAGGTTTACCAAAAAACTGCCCGTCACGAGTACGTTCGATTACCGCCCAACCCGTTGGTTTTTCTGGCTGGGAAACATGGTCAGCTAATAGTGAGATGAAATCCGCCTTATACAGCTCTCGGTTGGCGACCTTAATACTTAAACGCTCGGTGCTCCCCTCTTCTAATGCTTCAGGAGAAAGCACCACCTTCATCTCTTTCAGATGACTGACAGGCACACTTTCAGAGGCATACAACTGTCCGACGATCACTTTACCTGGTTCGGTTAGGCTATGCCATTGATACAATGGCGCTGGCCAGAAGTAGGTTAACCCTTTCCAACCAATCAACAGCAATAGACCCAGTACCGAGATCAAACTTAGGCTCACCGCACCACTGGTCAGCCATATCCAAGGAGAGCCTGATTTAAACCACTTCAATAACGACATTTAGCTATCCAACCCATTACAGTGAACGATAACGCGCGCGAAGGCGCTGACGAACCCACTCAGCAATCGAGTTCACTGCAAATGTAAACACAAATAAAAGTAATGCAGCCAAGAACAGAATTCTAAAATGCGAGCTGCCCACCTCTGATTCTGGAAGTTCTACCGCTATCGTCGCCGATAAGGTACGCATGCCTTCCAGAATATTCCAATCCATAATTGGTGTGTTACCTGTTGCCATCAAGACGATCATCGTTTCACCCACTGCGCGACCTAACCCCATCATAACGGCTGAAAAGATACCTGGGCTTGCGGTTAACAACACAACATTTACTAACGTCTGCCACGCTGTTGCACCTAAAGCTAACGAACCATCAGACAAATGTTTGGGTACAGAGAAGATCGCATCTTCTGCAATGGTAAATATGGTCGGGATCACCGCAAAGCCCATAGCAAAACCAACCACCAGCGCATTTCGTTGATCGAAGTCGATACCATATGATGCAAGCAGCAACCTGACATCGCCATCAAATAACCACATCTCAATTTCGTTGCTCATTGACAAAATCAACGCGACAAAAACAATCAACAAAGGAATGAGAATCAACGAATGCCAACCATTGGCTTTGCGAACCATTGAGCGAGGCAAGCAAGCCCAAGCCAAACCAATCAACAAAATTGCGATAGGGAGAAGAATAAACAGAGCCGTTATCGATGCTAAGTTCGTCTCAGCAATCGGCGCAAACCATAAAGCTGCCAGAAAGCCAATAATAACCGTGGGCAGCGCTTCCATCAGCTCAACCGTTGGTTTCACTATTCGGCGCATTTTCGGTGCCATAAAATACGCAGTATAAATCGCACCTAATACAGCAATAGGCACCGCAAACAACATCGCATAAAACGCCGCTTTCAGGGTACCAAATGCGATAGGCACCAAACTAAATTTAGCTTCAAAATCATCACCACCGGATGTCGACTGCCATACGTACTGAGGCTCTGGGTAGCTCTCGTACCACACTTTCTGCCACAACGATGAAAATGATACTTCCGGATAGCCGTTATCCACCTCTGCGACACTAATAATGCCATCAGAATAAGTCGCCAAATAACGCTCGTTATCTGACATCGCAGCCAATGTCGGTGCTTTGGAATAAGCACGTTCAAAGATGACTAGTTTTTCACTGGTGGTGTAGTGGTTTTGAACCGAACCATTTTTATAAAAACTGTAGAAACCTTTGCGATAGGTATCAGGCAGCAACATGGTCATTTCTGATGCCAGTTTAAACTCGCGAATATGCGTAAGCTTACGCTCGCCCTCTTGTGATTCTGTTGAATGCAAAACATCAAACCACTGCGAGACCAAACCATCGCTGTGAGAAACCAATAGAGAATGAGCACCGGACAGAAGCGTAATGGCCGTTACTTGGTGTTTACTATCACCAAGGCTCAAATCAACAACTTCACGAATGTGAAAACGTACCCCATCACGAAGCGCCACCACAAGGTCTGTACCTGAACGAATGTACAAGGTCTTCGCATCCGGCGTCAGAACCAATTGGTCGACTTTGCCAAACTCGGTCGGGAAGCGAAATTCTCCTTGCTGATTTTGCGCAGAAGTATCCACCCAACGAACCAACACAGAGCTGTCATCAAGATAGCTGGCAAACACGGTTTCCTCATCAGTGACCGCAAAGCTGAATTGCTTAACCGTTGCCCCTTGAGGAGAAAGCTTAAAATTTTTAGGCAAGGACAGATGTTCAAGTTCCGGCGTAAAACCTCGCCCTTGTTTGCTCATTGAATAAAGAAATTGGGGACGAACCACAACCACATTCCGCTCGCTATCCGCCATTGCAAACCAGCCAGAATCTCGTGTCGCGGTGGAATACACAGTGGGCTTAATTTTCAAATGGTCAATCCAGATGGGAGCGCTTTTCTCGTGATTGAGTAGCCAAAATTCGGCCCTCGCATCTTTGTCACTTTCGTTTGAACGAACAATAAAGGCGCGTTCACCATATTCATCGACAGCAAGATATTGAGGTACAGAGGCAGAAATAGGCTGGCTGGCAAAATTAGGCTTCAACTTGGCATCAGAAAACAGAGGAAGAACAACCATACCAAGGTAGATAAAGATCAGAATCAAAGCCCCCAGCACACTCACACCACCGCATGTCACTGCAAGACGAACCAAACGATCTTTGATTAATCGTTTCTGATCTCGTTCTTTCAATGAAAATGTGCTTTGAACCATTTAAAAATCTACCTATTTAACCAAACTGTCATATTATTTTCGTTAGGTGACAATTATATTACAAAGAGCATTAAACAACTGAAAATAAAACAACTCTGAGAATAAAAACACTCACTGCAATAAAAACGTCATATTTGAGCAATATTTTGCATGAGTTGGCTACCATAGTTAACGACCTCAGTTTTCAACGTCAAAGAACTAGTCAGTAGGTGTATCATGAGTACGGATAAGCTGTATATCGACAAGGAATTAAGTTGGCTTTCATTCAACGAACGCGTATTGCAGGAAGCCGCAGATAAAACCGTCCCCCTTATCGAACGAATTCGATTTTTAGGCATTTTTTCCAACAACTTAGATGAATTTTACAAGGTACGATTTGCCGATGTAAAACGCATGATCCTCATCAATCGTGAACGGGGTGGTAGCGATGAATCGAAACATCTGCTGTCGCAAATGCAAACCAAAGCCTACAAGCTCAATCAGAATTTTGATCAGCTTTACAGTGAGTTGATCCTAGAGATGGCAAGAAGGCGGATTTTTTTGGTTAATGAAAACCAACTTGATGAAACTCAGCAACGCTGGATAACCAAATATTTCCAAAAAGAAGTGCTTCCCCACATCACTCCGCTGCTCATGCGTGACGACATCGATGTTCTGCAATTCCTTAAAGACGAATACGCATACATCACCGTTGAGCTAAAAAAAGGCGAAAGCAGCCAGTATGCATTGATAGAAATCCCAACCGATCATCTGCCGCGCTTTGTTATGGTGCCGGAACAAAAAGGCAAGCGTCGCAAAACCATTATTTTGCTCGATAACATTATTCGCTACTGCCTGGAGAGCATTTTTCAGGGCTTTTTCGAATATGACAGCATTGCTGGTTACTCAATGAAAATGACCCGCGATGCAGAATACGACTTACGCCACGAAGTAGAATATAGCTTACTGGAACAGATGTCTGAAGGCTTGAGCCAACGGTTAACAGCAATGCCTGTACGCTTTGTTTATGAACGAGAAATGCCGGAAGCGATGCTGCGTTTCTTATGTGAAAAATTAAAAATTTCCCATTACGACAGCCTGCTTCCAGGTAGCCGCTACCACAACTTTAAAGATTTTATCAGCTTCCCTAACGTTGGTCGTGACTACCTGGAAAACAAACCGTTACCACCCATGCGATGTGCTGATTTCGAAGGTTATCCCAACTCATTCGAGGCGATCAAAGCCAAAGATATTCTGCTTCACTACCCATATCACACCTTCGATCACATCACGGAGTTGGTGAGACAAGCGTCTTTCGATCCAAAAGTCGTCAGTATTAAGATCAACGTTTATCGTGTAGCAAAAGATTCACGTTTAATGAATTCATTGATCGACGCGGTACACAATGGCAAACGCGTAGTCGTAGTGGTAGAGCTACAAGCTCGCTTTGATGAAGAAGCCAATATCGAATGGTCACGTATTCTAACTGAAGCCGGAGTACACGTTATCTTTGGTGCTCCGGGTATGAAGATCCATGCCAAACTCTTGCTTATCACCCGCAAAGAAAACGATGCTTTTGTGCGTTACGCGCATATCGGAACAGGTAATTTCCACGAGAGAACTGCGCGTATCTACACCGATTTTTCATTGCTAACCGCCAATGAAGAGCTGACAACGGAAGTACGAAGTGTGTTCAGCTATATCGAAAGCCCATTCCGCCCAGTGAAATTCAATCATCTGATTGTTTCACCACGTAACTCACGTACTCAGCTATATCGTTTAATTGACAGCGAAATTGCTAATGCGAAAGCAGGGAAAAAAGCAGCAATCACTCTTAAAGTCAATAATCTGGTCGACAACGGTCTGATTAATAAGCTTTATGGTGCAAGTGCTGCAGGGGTTAAAATCAAAATGATCATCCGCGGTATGTGCTCTTTAGTTCCGGGGGTCGAAGGCATCAGCGCCAACATAGAAATAATCAGTATTATTGACCGATTCTTGGAACATCCTCGTGTCATCATGACCCATAACGATGGTAACCCATTAATCTATATTTCATCGGCGGACTGGATGACTCGCAATATTGATAACCGCATTGAGGTAACAGCGCCAATTCGTGATGAAAGATTAAAGCAAAAAATCATCGATATTTTGAATATTCAGTTTACAGATACGGTAAAAGCGCGTGTTATAGACAAAGAGATGAGCAACAGCTACGTCAAACGAGGCAATCGCAAAAAAATTCGCTCTCAGATGGCCATTTATGACTACATTAAAAATGTAGAAAAACAAACACGTAAGAATATTGCTGCAAATGAATCACCCCAACCAAACTCGTGAAATCGCAGCTATCGATCTCGGATCGAATAGCTTTCATATGGTAGTCGCTAAAGTCGTCGATCAAGATCTACAACTGATCAGCCGCCATAAACAACGTGTGCGTCTAGCTTCTGGATTAGATGAACAAGATAATCTCGATCACGCGTCAATGGAACGTGGCTTGGAATGTCTGGCAATGTTTGCAGAAAGACTACAGGGCTTCGAGCCGGAAAATGTTCGCATTGCCGCCACACACACGTTGCGTCGCGCCCGCAATGCTCATATTTTCATCCAAAGAGCACGCGAAGTATTACCGTTTCCCATTGAGATCATTCCCGGTACTGAAGAAGCACGTTTGATCTATTTAGGCGTCGCGCATACTCAGCCACAATCTGATTCTATGCTGGTCGTGGATATCGGCGGCGGCAGTACAGAAATCATTATCGGCAAAGGTTTTGAAGCTGAGCTCGTTAATAGCAAACAAATGGGTTGTGTCAGTTATACCCATCAGTATTTTGCCAATGGCAAATTGTCAAAGAAAAACTTTGCCCAAGCTATCTTAGCGGCAGAGCAGAGGCTCGAATCGATTGCTGCGAAATACCGTAAAATGGGTTGGCAAAGTACCTTCGGCTCTTCAGGTACCATCAAAGCTATTCGCGAAGTATTGATCGGTTTAGGGGATGAAGACGGCATTATCACCGCTGAGCGCTTGGACAAAATTATCGATAAACTCTGCCAATGGGACACCATCGAAGATATCGATTTGCCATCTCTGACCGAAGACCGCCAACCCGTTTTTGCGGCAGGCGTAGCCATTTTGGCGGCTATTTTCAAAGCGCTACACATTAAAGAAATGTTTTTTTCAGATGGTGCGTTACGTGAAGGCTTGCTGTATGAGATGGAAGATCGCTTCAAATATTCCGATATACGTTTGCGTACAACCGAAAATTTGACCGCAAAACACCTGGTTGACCTGGAGTACGCAGCACAAGTCAAGGGATACGCGCGCGATTTTCTTAACAATGTCTCCTCTGAGCTTGGCTTAAAAGCCGGTAGTGAATTATTTGAGCTACTGGAATGGAGCGCACTACTTCACGAAGTAGGATTAAGCATTAGCTTACAAGCGTTCCATCGTCACTCAGCTTACATTCTGCGTCATACCAACATGGCTGGTTTTAACAGCGAGCAACAACTGGTGTTATCCACCTTAGCTCGCTTCCAGCGTAAGGCCTTAAAACTTAACGAAATGGAAGACTTTTCTCTGTTTAAGAAAAAACACATTACCGGTCTGATTCGAGTGCTACGCTTAGCTATCGTGGTCAATGGACAACGTAATGATGACCCACTTCCAGAACTTTCTTTGAGCGCTCAAGATGATGAGTGGACACTGAATTGCGTTGATAAAGATTGGCTGGAAAACAACAAGCTACTGCATGCGGATTTGCTGACAGAGAAAGAGTACTGGAACTCTGTCGGTTGGACTTTAAATTTCTAATACCTTCTTTTGTCGGTAGAAAAATAGCCTCAATTTCATGAGGCTATTTTTATTATTCAATTCCTACTTTTTTCAGCTCTTGGCTGGCAATTTCAGCTGAAATCGGTACATAGCCATCTTTTGCTACTAGGCTTTGACCTTGCTTGGAGAAGATAAAGCGAATGAACTCTCGTTGAATCGGCGTTAACTCACGTAGCGGATTTTTGTTCACATAAACAAACAGATAACGGGAAAGTGGATACTGACCAGAAAGAATATTTTCGTGGGTCGGTATCACATAATCCGTACCAGATTTGGCAATCGGCAATAGCTTCACACCAGACACCTGATAGCCAACGCCCGAATAACCGATGGTATTGATTGACGATGCGACAGACTGAACCACCGCAGCCGATCCCGGTTGTTCGTTGACATTACGTTTAAAGTCACCACCGCAAAGCGCGTTCTGTTTAAAGTAGCCATAGGTACCAGATACTGAATTTCGGCCAAACATCTGAATACCACGTTTTGCCCAGTCGTAACTTAGCCCTAAATCCTGCCAAGTTTTCGCCGACTTCGTTGCTCCGCAGCGCAGTGTTTCTGAGAAAATACTGTCTAACTGACTGAAGTTGAGCCCTTTAATGGGGTTGTCACGATGAACAAACACACCAATTGCATCGATAGCGACGCGTAATTCCGTCGGTTTATAACCAAATGTACGCTCAAACGCTTCAACTTCACGCATGCGCATTGCTCTGCTCATTGGTCCAAACTGCGCAGTTCCTTCTGTTAGCGCCGGAGGAGCAGTTGCAGAACCTGAAGCCTGCACCTGAGAGTCAACATTCGGGTAAAGCGTTTGAAATTCTTCAACCCACAGAGTTGTCATGCCTGCAAGCGTGTCTGAGCCTACCGACAGCAAACTGCCAGCAACGCCTGATGTTTTCGTATAGTCC
Source organism: Vibrio sp. (assembly GCF_047973365.1). Taxonomy (GTDB): domain Bacteria; phylum Pseudomonadota; class Gammaproteobacteria; order Enterobacterales; family Vibrionaceae; genus Vibrio. The sequence goes on from NZ_JBKEBW010000025.1 coordinate 28,074, forward strand.
TGTAACTCATCAATCGCATAAGCCATCTGACAGAGCAACAAGGACGCAGCAATACCACACTGACTCAGCTTATTCATCGCACAACCAAACGTTTTGGTAACACAAAGGAAAACTTACTACCTTTGCCAACTTCACTTTCAATATCAAGGTGCGAATCATGATGCGACAGAGCATGTTTTACAATAGCCAAGCCCAGACCACTGCCACCGGTATCGCGGGAACGTGCTTTATCGACTCGGTAAAAACGTTCCGTTAAACGGTGCAAGTGTTGTGGTTCAATACCGTCGCCCTTGTCTTCAACTTCTAAACAAGCACCTTGAGGGGTTTGATACCAGCGTACATAGACCTCTGCTCCCGGAGGGGTGTATTTCACCGCATTGTAGACCAGATTAGATATCGCGCTGCGTAACTGATCTTCGTCCGCCAACACTTTTAGATTGTTATCAATTTCAAACGAAAGCTTATGTTCGTCACTGCCGCTGAGGCTGATCGCTTCTTTTTCCAGTATTTCCAGCATCTCAGGAACGTTCACCACCTCTTCAAGCTCATGCATCGGTGCCGCTTCGATTTTCGACAGAGTTAGAAGCTGATTGACCAAACTGTTCATGCGGTTTAGCTGCTCTGTCATGACACCGTGTGCTTTAGCCCACATAGGACCTGACAATATTTCGGGGTCTTCTGTCATTTCTAAATAGCCTTGCAACACCGTCATCGGAGTGCGCAGCTCATGAGAAACGTTAGCGAAGAAGTTGCGACGCATGCCTTCAAGCTGTTTAATCTGAGTGACGTCACGCACCACCATCAAATGCTCACCTTCGGTGTAAGGCACGATACGCAGTTCCAGCATACGTTCTACGTTAAGTGGCGAGCGCATTTCCAAGGGCTCGGAAAAATCGTCTTTTTGCAGATACTTGATAAAATCTGGCGTGCGGATCAAATTGGAAATCGGTTGACCAGAATCATCAGGCCAACGAAAGCCAAGTAGATGCTGGGCTAAACGGTTACACCATACGATGTTGCCTTCACTGCGAAAAACCACCACCGCATCCGGTAATGATTCCGCACCGTTACGGAAACGGCGGATGAGATTGGTCAGCTCTTTACGTTTTTTACGTTGCCGTTGCTGAAGCCGGTATATACCGTTAAACAGGGATTCCCAGTTGCCAGAACCAGAAGGTGGCGTCAGGCGTTTTTCATCCCATAACCATGCCGATAAACGCAACTGGTTATGTAAATGCCAGACAAGCTGAATCACCGTCGCTGCTAACAGCAGCCACGGCATATATCCAAATATCCAACCAATAACTACCCATGGAAGGTAAAAAAAAGCCAGCTCCCAGGCCAGCTTTTTCCAAGTCAATCGTTCAACCATAATCTCTCTAACTTGATCCTTTAAAGCACTTTATTTTTAAAGACTTTTAATTTTTAAAGACTTTTGGTTTTTAAAGGCTAACGCCATTTAGCCTTATCAGATTTTTCGTTAAGCCTTAACTGAAAAGCGATAACCTGCACCACGAACCGTTTGAATCAGCTTGTCGTGTCCAGCATCTTCAAGGGCTTTACGCAGGCGACGAATATGCACATCAACGGTACGATCTTCCACATACACGTTAGTACCCCAGACGTTATTCAATAGTTGCTCTCGACTGTACACTCGCTCTTGGTGCGTCATAAAGAAATGCAGCATTTTAAATTCAGTTGGCCCCATATCGAGCGGCACATCGTTGGCTGTCACTCGATGAGAAACCGGGTCCAGCTTCAAACCTTGCACATCAATCAACTCTTCTAATGCTGTTGGGGTTACCCGGCGGATCACCGCCTTCAAGCGAGCAACAAGTTCTTTAGGCGAGAAAGGTTTAGTGATGTAGTCATCAGCCCCCACTTCTAAGCCACGAACTTTATCTTCTTCTTCACCACGAGCCGTCAGCATAACAACCGGAATGTTACGAGTCAGTTCTTCACGCTTCATGTGTTTGATAAAGTTAATGCCACTACCGCCAGGTAGCATCCAATCGAGTAGTACAAGATCAGGGAAGGGTTCAGCTAATTTCTCTACCGCAGTGTCGTAATCTTCAGCTTCCACTGCTTGGTAGCCTTTTTGTTCAAGAACAAAGCAAAGCATCTCTCGAATTGGCGCTTCGTCTTCAACCACTAGAATCCTTCTAGACATATTTGAATAACCTTTATTTTTAATTAACAGTATAACCAAACGTCATGTGGTCATTTGAGCATATGCATTATGAAAAATGAATATGACACTTTTGTGACTATTGCAAACAATTTTTAATATAAGTTTCTTACCATATTCATAGTTTTATATTAGTTAGCCATTTTTACGTTTCTGATAAGACATTGAGGGTGAAATCCCCTATCATGTTGGCCTTTCGAACAAGGAAAAGAAAAGATATGTGGTTTAAAAACTGTATGGCTTATCGTGTTAATCGCGAAGTCAATTTCAACGCCGATCAGCTAGAGAAACAACTGGCAGAGTTCCGTTTCACGCCATGTGGTAGCCAAGACAAGCAGAAGTTTGGTTGGGTTCACGCACTGGGCAAACATGGCGATATGATGACCCACGTGAGCGACGACCGCATTCTCATCTGCGCCAAGAAAGAAGAAAAAATGCTACCCGCTTCAGTGATTAAAGACTCTCTAAACGAGAAAGTCGCATTGATGGAAGCGGAAGAAGGTCGCCCTCTGAAGAAAACAGAAAAAGACAACATCAAAGATGACATCATTGTGGATCTTCTTCCTCGCGCTTTTAGCCGTAGCCAACTCACTTATGTTCTGATCATGCCAAAAGAAGGTCTGATTCTGGTTGATGCAGGCAGCTATAAAAAAGCGGAAGATGTGCTTGCTCTGCTACGTAAGAGTATGGGTAGCCTACCAGTAGTACCTGCGATTCCTGAAGTGGCAGTAGAAACGACACTGACGGAGTGGGTCAAAGACGGTAACTTGCCACAAGGTTTCCAATTGCTTGATGAAGCGGAACTGAAATCTTTCTTAGATGATGGCGCTGTGATTCGTTGTAAGAAACAAGAGCTGACCAGCGATGAAATCCTTAGCCATATTCAAGCCAACAAAGTCGTCACTAAACTCGCCCTAAGCTGGCAAGAGCGATTGAGCTTTGTATTGGCGGAAGATTGCAGCATTAAACGCATTCAGTACAGCGATGATCTTAAAGATCAAAACGAAGACATTCCTCGTGAAGATCAAGCAGCACGCCTAGATGCTGACTTCTCTCTGTTATGTGGTGAATTCTCAGCATTCTTACCAAACCTATTTGAAGTGCTTGGCGGTCTTCCTAAAGCTGACGCTTAACCTTTCTCTGACTCCGTCTTGGCGGAGTCAGTTTTTCGCTACTTTTCTTCCCCTTCTATGTTTAATCTTTACTAGGCACAGCTCACGTTTTGACGTAAAATTTGCGCCCCTTCCAATACCATCAGGTGGTATTGGCCTGACTTGTGATCAGATTGAGAAACAAACAATGACTACTGAAAACACTTTTGTACCAGAGCTATTGTCTCCAGCGGGTAGCCTAAAGAACATGCGTTACGCATTCGCATACGGTGCTGATGCTGTTTATGCTGGCCAACCTCGTTATAGCCTGCGCGTACGTAACAATGAGTTCAACCACGAAAACCTGCAGATCGGTATTAACGAAGCTCATACTCTAGGTAAAAAATTCTACGTGGTATGCAACATTCAACCGCATAACTCTAAGCTAAAAACCTTTATCCGTGACCTTAAACCTGTAATCGATATGGGCCCTGATGCGCTAATCATGTCTGACCCAGGTCTAATCATGATGGTGCGTGAAGCTTTCCCAGAAATGACGATTCACCTTTCTGTTCAAGCAAACGCGGTTAACTGGGCAACAGTTAAATTCTGGTCAACGCAAGGCGTTGAGCGTGTCATTCTTTCTCGTGAACTGTCTCTAGAAGAAATTGAAGAAATTCGTCAGCAGTGCCCTGAAATGGAAATTGAGATTTTCGTCCACGGCGCGCTTTGCATGGCTTATTCTGGCCGCTGCCTACTTTCAGGTTACATTAACAAACGTGACCCGAACCAAGGTACTTGTACTAACGCTTGTCGTTGGGAATACAAAGTAGAAAAAGGCAAAGAAGACGAAGCCGGTCAAATCGTAGCAGAGTTTGATCCAAATGCTGCACAAGCAATCGAAGTTCAGGAAGAGCGTCCAGAAAACACGATTGGTCTAGGTAAACCTTCTGATGAAGTTGTACTGCTTTCTGAAAGTCACCGTCCTGAAGAAAAAATGGCGGCATTCGAAGACGAGCACGGCACTTACATCATGAACTCAAAAGACCTACGTGCGGTTCAACACGTAGAGCGTTTGACTAAGATGGGGGTTCATTCACTGAAAATCGAAGGTCGTACTAAGTCTTTCTACTACTGTGCTCGTACAGCTCAGGTATACCGTAAAGCGATCGATGACGCTGTGGCAGGTAAACCATTTGATGAGAGCTTGATGAATACTCTCGAAAGCCTGGCTCACCGTGGCTACACCGAAGGCTTCCTACGTCGTCACACTCACGATGCATACCAAAACTACGACTACGGCTACTCAGTGTCTGATGCGCAACAGTTTGTTGGTGAGTTTACCGGTAAGCGCCGTGGCGATATGGCCGAAGTAGAAGTGAAAAACAAATTCATGCTTGGTGACAGCCTAGAACTGATGACGCCAAAAGGAAACGTTGTATTCACTCTTGAAGCAATGGAAAACCGTAAAGCTGAAGCGGTTGATGACGCAAAAGGCAATGGTCACTTTGTTTATATCCCAGTGCCTCAAGACATGGATCTTAACTACGCGCTACTGATGCGTAACCTGAATGCTGGACAAGATACTCGTAACCCAGTAGGCAAGTAACCATGGCGTTATTGATCACAAAGAAATGCACTAACTGTGACATGTGTGAGCCTGAGTGTCCTAACGGAGCCATCTCTATGGGTGACAACATCTATGAGATTAATCCGAACCTCTGCACAGAGTGTAAAGGACACTACGAGAATCCGACATGTCAGTCTGTATGCCCGATCACCAACTGTATTGTGACGGATCCGGAGCATGTAGAAACGGAAGAAGAGTTGCTTGAGAAGTTTGTGATTATTCAGGGATTAGCGTAATCGCTCTCTAATATAAAAATCGAAGCCCAGTCAGTGACTGGGCTTTTTGTTGCGTTCTAATCTCGATTATACCAATTTCACTATTAATCTGATCAGTATTAGACAATGAGCACCGAACGCAAACACGCCCTTATTTTTATAAGAGCGTCCTTCCATGGGGCTCCGCCGAGCCATCCATGGCTCGGAGGGTTTGCTTATCGGTACTCAATGTCTAGTTGATTAGGAAATTAATGTGTTTGGTATTATTTCTGAGCCAGACCTTTGTCATTCAGATAACCAAGCATATACGGTCTCGATTCCTGACTCAGCTTAGCGGTGATTTGCTCTGACCAACCTTGCTGTTTCACATTGCTCGATCGACTTTGATAGTACTCCATCATCGTCTGATCGTATTCAGCAACTGCCTCTTTATTCAAAGGCTGATAACTGTTTTCGTGAACAATCACATTCGCCCCTAAGCGTGGCTTCAACTGAGGATCTTGGTCTGGATGACCCAGACACATGCCAAACAGCACTGCGCTGTATTTCGGCAAGCCTAACAGCTCATCCACTTGTTGTGCTGAATTACGCAGACCACCGATGTAAACACCACCCAGCCCCATTGATTCAGCAGCTAACAAGCAGTTCTGCGCCATGATGCCTGAATCAACTGCACCAATCAGTGTCAGTTCCATAAACTCAGGCTTCACATTTGGGTTCATCTCATAGTGACGTTGATAGTCGATACAGAACACCAGAAATTCAGCTGCCTGAGCAACGTAATGTTGGTTGCCAGATAGCTCTGCCAGCTTCTGGCGCTTCTCTTTATCCGTCACTCGAATAATCGAAACCACTTGCAGCAAGCTTGAGCTGGAAGCCGCAATACCAGACTTAATGATGCTGTCTAACTGTTGCTGAGTAATCGGAGTATCTTTAAAAGCGCGTATCGAGCGATGATTTAAAATGGTATCAATAACGGAATTCATCAACTTCCCCCTTAATAATGCTGAGCATTATCGTAGTAACCAGCAGGACTTAGAGCAGTGAAGATGACTGCAACATTTGAATCCTGACCAACAATGCCTTTCACTTGTTCGGTGACAATCGCTGCCACCTTATCTTGCACTTCCTGCCCACGATCAAACCACAATACTTCCACGAATGGGTATGCAGCAGCGACCTCACCTTCTGCATAGAAAGTGGTGTAGATATATTCGAAAGTGAAATCTTCACGAGGAGAATTCATCAAAGACTGCAGTGAATCCGTGAGAGGTTTTGACAAGTTTTGCACTGTTTGAGGTTCTACCGCGCGGAAACGAAAATGTGGCATAGCTAACTCCTTCTTTTTGAACATCATAACAGCTTCAAAAATAGGGAGCGACAACAAGTAATGGCTCTTGCATCAAAGTTCAGGTCTTAACATTCAATACAAGAGCCACTTGGTTTCATTTACTATGCGTTTAAATGTTCATCGAAAAAGGTCAAAGTGCGTTCCCAAGCCAACTCCGCTGCTTCTTCGTTATAACGGCCCGTAGAGTCGTTATGGAAGCCGTGATTAACGCCTTTATATACGTGCGCAATATATGGAACTTTGTTTGCCATCAGCACTTTTTCATAATCAGGCCATGTAGCATTCACTCGCTGGTCAAGTTCTGCAAACTGCAATAACAACGGACCTTTGACATTGGAACGAATGCTTTCAGCTGCAGGCGTCCCGTAAAAAGGCACTCCGGCATCCAGAGCATCTGGCATCGTGGCAGCAAGCATATTCACCACATAGCCACCAAAACAGAATCCGACAGCACCCAATTTGCCAGAGCTATTGGCATGGGATTTAATAAACATTGCGGCAGCAATAAAGTCTTCTTCAATCTTGGCTTTATCCATACTGCTTTGCATCTCTCGACCATCATCGTCGTTGCCCGGATAACCACCGAGAGGGAATAACGCGTCAGGCGCAAAAGCGATATAACCATTCATCGCCAGACGTCTTGCCACATCTTCAATGTAAGGGTTCAAACCTCGGTTCTCGTGTACGACAAGCACAACTGGCGCTTTACCAATCAGCTCACGAGGCATAACAAGGTATCCTCGTCCTTTACCGTGTCCTTTAGGCGAATCAAACTCAACATAAGTCGCTTTGATTTTTTCATCATTGAAAGATACCTGTTCTGCCAAAGCGTAATTAGGTAGTAAAGCAGAAGTGAGAACTGCCATGCTAAAGCCTAATACTGCAAGACCAGATAGGCGACGCATAAATTCTCGACGGTCAATCAAACCGTGAGCGTATTCGTCGTACCAGTCAAATGCTTCTTGCGGTATTTCCCTTGTTTGTTGGTTTTGGCTTGCTAGGGTATCAATACGTTCTGTCATGAAATGTCCTTAGTTCATTACGAATCATTCGTCTTTACTTAACAAATCTTAGACCATGCTCTGCGACTTAAGAGAACAATATTTATCAAATTTGTAACAGTTAAATTACCTCCGGCTTAGCCGGAGGCTTATTGGGTTACGCCCTCAAAGGGCTTAAGTAAGCGCCCAAGGCGCTAGATACCGAACTCTAATTGATCTCGGTGAGCATCCGCTTTTTCTTGGTTTCTTATATATTCGAGAACTACCTGTTCATCTAAACCCACTGTTGATACGAAATAGCCCCTAGCCCAGAAATGTTCACCGCTAAAATTTCTCTGCTTACCTTTAAAGTGCCTCGCTATTGATATCGCACTTTTTCCTTTCAAGTAACCAACTACATTAGATACTGAATACTTCGGTGGTATGCTGATACACATCTGAACATGATCTTTCATTAAGTGCCCTTCCTCAATAGTCGCGCCTTTCCGTTTAGCTAACTCATGGAACGTTGAGCCTAGGTGTTTTCGCAGTGCTCCATATATCAATTTCTGTCTCTTTTTCGGTATAAAAACCACATGGTATTTACAATCCCAACGGGTATGAGACAGACTCTTATAGTCTCGCATAGGTTGTTTCCTCTTTACTTTTGGTCGAGCAAAGAAGTTACACCGTTGTCACGGTCAAACCTATGCGAGTCACCCCAGCTTAGCTGGGGGTTTACCAATATTTAATTATCCAAGCCCTGCACTATGCTCTCGGTTCTGGAGATGGTAGTCATCAATATGCGACCAGCATTAACACTCTTTATCAAACACCAAGACAGCATGTAGGCGGCACGCTATGGCATGGCTTTGAGACCATCAACGAGGTTATCATCCGGAACAGTTCTGGGGCGGTGTCATGGATGCATTCCGTCAACCTAAATATGCTTATGAGCTGTTCAGCAGCCAACGTAATCCTCTTGTGGAACATCCTATTGCTGAAAGCGGCTATCACATTGCGATTCTGCATGAAATGACGCCTATTTCTCCTTCAGACGTCATCGTGTGCAGTAATGCAGACCAAGTGAAATTAACTTTCTGCGGTGTTGAGGTGGGAACCGTTTCAGTCAAAAACACCACCATAGGCATTCCATTTAAACCCGCCGTATTTAAAAACGCTTATGACTTTATGACGGTAAAAGATAAACACCGATCAGACTTGTTTGAGGAGGCTTGCCTTGTTGCTGAAGGATTGGTTGATGGCGAAGTGGTTTGTCTTGAAGTTAAGTATCCGGCAAGGCGCCCTACGCGTATTCGCCTACGTTTATTGGATGAAAGCACACCTATCGTCGCAGATGGTTCCCAGTTGGTTACTATAGTCGCTGAAGTGACAGATGAAAGCGGCAACATCAAACGCTTAGCAAGAAACAGTATTACGTTTACGGTACTGGGTGAAGCGGAATTGATTTCGACAGAGCGCATGAGTTCGAATCCAAGATTAGTCGAATGGGGAACAGCGCCTGCAATGATCCGCACTTCGTTACAAGCAGGAGAAATACGTATACAAGCCAAACCTAGTATAGAAGGCGTACATTCGTTGATTCCTGATGAACTGGTCCTGCATTCAAAACCAAGCACTTATCAACTACTGGCAAAAGAGCAGCGAGAATGGCTAGTTGACGAAAAAGAACTGCGTGAAAAAGCTTCTCAATTTGCTCTGGCTAAGCAGAAAAAAATAACAGCATTGGAGGACATGACTTTTCGTCTAAAAGGCGTCGAAGCTCAGCAAACAGAGTGCGGAGAAACCACTGAATAAGTGTTAGTTGATTAGCGCTGATAAAATATCAAGGCCACACAGCAATAAGCGATGTGGCCTTTGTTTTTGGTATTGGCGGAATCCGTTACTCTATCAATTGAGCATTGCAGCAACCAGCCAGACGACAGATGTGAAAAAGCCCCAGTCTTTCGACTGAGGCTTCTAATAATGGCAGGGGTGGAGAGATTCGAACTCCCAACACGCGGATTTGGAATTCCACTCAACCACGTAGAAAAACAACCAGTTATAAATCTAAAAAATCTGACTTCGGTTTATATGTTCTTGCATGTGGTTCATATGAACCTAAATTACACGCAAAAAAATGACCTAGACAAAATCTAGGTCTTTTTTATTATTGAATATTTATTGAATTATTCGGTTTTTAAAAGCTTCGGAATGCTTGCCCCACCCATAACAAGCGCTACCGCAGACAAAATATCCTTAATATACTCAGCATTACCAGTAATAAAAGCGATAACACACAAAGCAACCATCAAAGACACTGCGTAAACAATTAGCCCTATAACTCGCTTATGTTTACTCGTTGATGCTTCAATTTCTTTGGTTTGAATTTCAAGATTCATAGCGTTAGACTCCTTATCCTTCCTTTCTAGGTATTCTAACGCCTGCCCGCCAAGTTCTAAAGCCGCTTTAAAGTTTTCGTTAATATGGTTAATTTCTTCAACCATATTAGCCTTTTTCACTTCCGTAAGTTTGCTATTTTCAATCATTATTTAAATTCTATTTATTGGTGCTCATTTAATGGGTTTAATTTTAGAGTGTCTTCCAAATGGTCAGGAGCTAAATGCGCGTAACGCATTGTTGTAGTGATTTCACTATGCCCTAACACATCCTTTAACTTTACGATATTGCCGCCATTTATGACGTAATGGCTCGCGAACGTATGCCGCAGAACGTGCGTCATCTGCCCCCTTGGTAAATCAATATTTGCCCTGTCAACTGCCTTTCTGAATGTGGAAAGGCTACTTAAAAACATTTTGTTATCGCTCACTGGCTTAATTGTTTTTAGTTCTTCGTAGAGCTTTTGATTTACTGGTACAGTTCGGTTGCGGCTAGATTTGGTATTTAAAAACGTGATTTGATTATTCTTGATTTGTGATGGTTTGAGTTCTTCCGCTTCACCCCATCTTGCGCCCGTAGCTAGGCACACTTTGACGATGTGAATTAGTGATTTATTGGTGAACGTCCGGCACGACTCCAACAGCCGCCCTATCTCGTCGTGATCTAGGTAACGAAGTTCTTTTTCACGCTCTTTAAACTGGCGAATCTTATCTAGTGGGTTAGGGAAATTAATCACCCCTAGCCTGTCCAGTTCGTTGAACATCGCCCTTAAATAAGCGTGCTCACGGTTAATCGTTGTGGTCGTCACTTCAATAGTGCGATCTTCGCGGTACTTGGCAAAGTCAGCACTGGTGAAGTCACTAGCAATCGGATTGCCGAAACGTTCAGACATCCGATAGAGAATTTTTCTCAGGCGGATGTGGTCACGCAACGTCTTGCCGTGCATTCGATACCAGAGGGTAATTAGTTCGTCCAACGTCCTAAAATCTTTCCCTGCATTCTCACGCTCAAACCTTAACGCTAAACGCTTATCAAGCTGCAAAGCATCACGCTCACGCGAGAAAAACTGATTCGGGGAATACGTGGAATAATAGCCCGACTCGCACAGTAAAATCATACACCCCCCAAAAATAAAACCTTTTAGCGCAAATAGTTAGGCGCGTTTCGCTGCATTCTCTTCGGCAGCGATAACACCGCAATCTAATAGGATAGAAAAATCCGGTGCAATTTGACCAGATTCTGGAAGTGTTTCGTCAGTCATAAGCCAGAAGGCGTACTTTTTAAATCGCTCGTGTTTTGTGATCTTCTTCAAAGTTTCAGCACTTGGCTTGCTAACGCATTGTTCGCAATCTCTCAAAGTACCCCTAGAAATATCAACAAGTTGTGCCATTTCTTGACGCTCTAACTTTTCAGCTATTCGTATTGCTTTGATTTTTTTTCCAAATTCCACTCTTGACCACCCTACAGGATAACCTGTAACCTTAGCCTAATTACAGGAACCCCTGTAACCCAATACAACCCAATACAACCACATATTGGAAACCAATAAGGAGTGTATCACATGCTGAGTATTCCCTTTATGTCCGTAACGCATTTCTCACGCCTAACCAATATGGGCGTGAAACAAATCAAAGCGCGTATGGATATTGGCGAAATTCCAGAGGTGTTGCAGCGCAAAGAAAACGCCACGCGTTACGTTGATTTGGTGGAGTTAGTCCACCGTATGGAGGCAGGTCAATTTGAGTTTTCAGACTTGACCGCTAAGGAGAAGGTAGCATGACGCACGCAGATTCCATCAAAACCATCTACAACGGACTGGTGAACAAGTACCAGTTTGACCAGTTCGCCATGCAGGAAAACCAAACGCCTATCAATACCCGTTATTTCCTGAGCGAAAAATCACGCGAGCACATGACCCAGTCACTAGACATGCTATCGCGCTTCGCTCACGACTTAGGCGAGCCAGAGCTAGCCGGAAAAATTCTTAGCACTGCTGCCAATCTTGGCGCGGATGCTGTCCCGCCTATGCCAATGTGAGGTTTAAAGATGAAAGCCATCTATAAAAAATTAAGGTCAGCAGTGCGCGAGGGGGGAGCCTGTGGCTATTGGGCTGCGTACGAAACACTAAAGGGCTTTGATGGTTCGGAGTATAGAAAACTTGCCCTTCTCACAAGAGTTGCAGCCTCACTTAGAAAACCCATGATTCATTATGTTGATGTAAATCGACGCTTGGAACATCTAAAGCGCATGGGATTTCGTGAAGCGGCAAGCTTACACCCTGTTAAGCTTGGTAGTCACAAACGCCGCCCGTTACCGCGTTAATGCTTATGGACGTGATTTTTAAGGAGGGTAAATCCATCACTGATTTACCCATCACTGACCCAATCCACAAACCTTGTTTAACAATGGCAGGGCTTGAGGATTTCGACCCTAAAAAAACCGAGCGAGCGCATTTTTTAATATCAAAACTTAGAGAGAAACACGGTATTAAAAAGCGCGTTAAGCGTGAACCTAAACCCATGAATTACACCTGTACGGCTAGCGGCTGCATTGAGCCTTGGGGTGATACGAGTAATGAAGGTGATGTATGAAATTTAAACCCAACCGTGAACGCTTTAATGTTCTGTCGTCCGGTGGCGGCACTCAATCAAATGCAATCATCTGCTTAATTCATGCGGGGATTTTGCCTAAGCCTGATTTAATCATTATGGCAGACACTGAACGCGAAATGCCAAACGTGTTTGAGTACCAGAAAAAGCACATTCAACCCCTTTGTGATGACATGGGGGTTAAATACCACATTGCTAAGAAATCTGACTGGACTCATTGGGATTTATACGACAAGAAAGGCATAACCTTTCCGGGTTTTTTCACTGAGTGGAACGGGCGCAAGGACAACGGGGACTGCAACAAACAGCCGGGTTTTTGTTCGGGTAAGTGGAAAACCGAAGTCACCCGCAAATTCTTAAATAACCATTACCCAGAGCAAGTCAAAAACGGGGTAGATTCATGGATTGGGTTTACCGTCGACGAATTACGTCGAGTTCGTACACCTATCGGCAAGTGGCAAAACCGCTACCCTTTGATTGATTTGCGCATGACGCGCCATGATTGCATTCGCTATGTTGAAAAATACGGTTTACCTACCCCGCCCCGCTCGTCGTGTTGGATGTGCCCTAACCGCAAAAATCACGAATGGTTAGATATGAAAATCAACCAACCAGAAACCTTTCAGACCGCTTGTGCTTTTGAACGTGAAATACAAAGAGAAAATCCCCACTTGTGGCTTCATCAAAAAGGCATACCTCTTTCTGAGGTGGACTTTACAGGGCACGACCAACAACAGGATTTGTTTTGCAGCAATGGGGCGTGCTTTACGTGAATAACGCATCCGTCATTAGCGCACGTATTAAGCGCAAAGTCCGTCAAAAAGACCTAATATCCGTTAGGTCTGTTTTTGATGCGCGCCCTATTTTGGTTGCTGCGATGGAGCAAGCGGATTCTCAAGGCGCACTCTTCACTCAGAATCTAAAAGATACCGCCAAACAATACGTGTTTGACAATGGCACAAGCTTTTCACGCCATTTTATCCGACGTTTGCCCTTTATCGTTCGTGAGGACGTAGAATACCAAATAGCCAAACGCCTAAAGCGCAAGAACGCCACCAAACCCAACATGGAGCGGTTCATCAATTCAACGGTGAGCCACGCCCTGAAATTTGCACCGGTGATTGAAAACAAGTTTCCTTTTGTGGATGAACGACACGTAGCGAATTACAGACAGCCGCTTGAACGCTCAAACCCGCACTTAAAACCGCATCTCACTCATGAAGTGTTAGAGCCTGTTTCGTTTGATCATCACGCTCTAATGAGTGATGAACAAATAGAACTCATAGCCCGACATTTAGTAATGGGCTTTACCACACTGATTCAAGATACACAGATTGTTGATACTGAGCGCGGTTACTTAAACGCGTTGCATTCGGTATTTCTTATGATTGGTGATTTAATGAAGCCCTATTTCATTAAGCCGCCAAGCATTAAGAAAAAACACAAATATGTAGCTGACGCTGAGCGAGAGTTAGAAATCGCTATTCGTCGCTGTCTGGATGCTGCGTATTTGGTGCGCAAGTTTAAATACCTGCGCACCCAGTACATTGAATATTCACAAATCGCCCTTGGTCGAGTGGGCAAGAAAAAAGGGCAAATGAAATACATTTCTACCCGTTCGTTTACTCGTTGGAGGCGTAAGCAAGCCGAGGCGAAAGAATGGCTAGATACTATGGCAGCGTTTGACCCTGAAACAGGCACCGCCTTTGATTTGTCCGACATCGTTAAGCGCACCACCTCAAACCAAGAAAACCGACGCGTTGAGTTAGTGGTGCGTAGTCGTGGGGATGAAGGAAGGGCGATTGATTTGGGCTTTGTAGGCGTATTTCTTAACTGGACGCTTCCGTCAAAGTATCACCGCAACTCGCACAAGTGGAACGGCTGCACCGTCAAGGAGGCGCATCAAAACCTCATGGAGCAATGGAAATTAGCCCGTGCATGGTTCAAGAAATTAGATATTGAATGGTTTGGGTTACGGGTAGCCGAGCCGCACAAAGACGGCACGCCCCATGCGCACATGTTTCTGTATGTTGACCCAAGCCAAAAAGCGCAACTGGTTGAGATTTGTCGCTCTATTGCCTGTAATGAAGACCGCGACGAACTGAATACGCCAGACGCACGACAAGCCCGTTTTCTAGCAAAAGATTGCGATCCATCCCAAGGTACAGCAACGGGTTACATCGTCAAATACATTTCCAAAAACATCAACGGGGCGCACATGCCCGAAACCGAAGCCGAGCGCAATGCCGAGCGTGTCCGCGCTTGGGCTTCCACGCACAGAATTAAGCAGTTTTCCCAGTCCGGCTCTAAAAGCGTTGGGCTGTGGCGACAACTAAGACGCGCCAGTAAAAAAGACACTGCCTTTGATAGTGAGCTTGAAGCCTTGCGTCATGCTGCGGATAAATCCCGCTGGAATGCGTTTTGTACCTTGGCAGGGCATGAAAGCTTAGCCTATGAAGAAAAACTCAATAAATACGGTGAAACCACGAAAAAAGTTATTGGTATCCAATGGCTCGATAAAATCATCGAGACGGCAGCAACCAACTACAGCTTAGTGCGTAAAAAAGACGTGAAGCGTTTGCAAGAGGCGCGGAGCGTCTCTCCTTGGAGCACTGAAAATAAGTGTAACCACCCCGAAGAAAAGCCCATCTCTGTGCTCGAAAAGGCATTGATGGACGCGACCGGATGGAGCGTTAAAGGGGTTCAATGTCTTATCAAGCCACTTTTGCAGGGGGCAAAAATCCCAATAGATAAATTTACGACGTTAAGTCTGAGAAATGGACAACTTAACGCCACCTAAAACACGCCAACGATGTGAATCAGGGGCACCCTATTAACCAACGTCGTGAGACAGGAGTAAACCATTGTGACCAAGTACGAGTTACTGGAAAAAGTAAAACGAGCCGAAGAAATAGAAATCGAGATTCGGCAGCTTGCATCGAGCGCAGCGGCAATGCTGCATGTGAACAAGATTCAGGCTTTGGGTATTGAATATCAGGAGGTGAGTGCGGTCATCCGTGAAGCAGTAAAAATCACGTTACTGGCGGGGTTATGCCATGAGTAAAAACCCAAAACACGGTTATATCCGCTGCTTTTCCTGTAGTGAACCCTCAACGGTTCACATCGTGGGGGAAGCGAAGCTACTAGAGCAAGGCGAACCACCCAAAAACAAGCGCAATACGGGGCGATATTACTATGTCTGCCCGAGTTGCGGTACGTGTCAGCCAAAAAACGCACAGGAGCGCATTAGCGCGGCACTGGTTGACGACGCAAGTCAACTACCACCGCTTGAAGCGAGTAACACTATGGTTTCAGAAGTGGAAGAGGTGAAGCCCTTAACCGTTTCGAAACCAGAAGAAATCACGCCTCAAGTGGAGCGCATCCCCACAAGCAACACTGACAAGCCCAAAGTGACGTTAAGCAAGACGCGGCTTTATTTGGGCGGTGCGGCTGCCCTTGTTTTGATATTCACCTTAATTAACTTTTTCCCTCGGAGTAACCCAAATGCAAACTAAACCAGAAATGAACGAGCTTGAGAGCCAGAGTGCGCCAGAAGAATTGACCGTTGACAGCCTATTGGCTGATTTTGACAGCGCGTCGTTTGATTCAGCGCTGGCGCAACTTGACGCAACCGACAAAGCCGCACAGGAAGCACAGGAAGCCACAAAGCAACCAGAGGAAGACAAAACCTCCAAACAGGACGCGAAAGCCGCGGTGGGCATGGCTCAAACTGCCTTTATTGTCTCTGAAAACCTGATTAGCGGTTTAACGGGTATTGAGTTCAAATACGATGAAGCCAGTAAAAATGGGGTTTTAGAGGCGTTAGAGCCGCTCATTGAAAAACATGGGTTAACGTGGCTAGGTTGGTTTGATAAGTACCGCGAAGAGATTGTTTTTGCTATTGCGTTCGGTGGTCTGGCGTTCACCAGTTGGATGCAACTCAAAAAGGCCACCGCACAAAAAGCGATACAAGCACAACACGAAAAGCAACGCGCCCAATTTGAGCGCATTAAACAAAAGGAGGCGGAACTTGAAAAAGCCAAGCAAGCCATTGCTCAATCTGCCTAACCCGATTAACTCCAATCCGGCACTGGATGCGGAGCACACAACCTATATAGGCACGACAGGCAGTGGGAAAACCACCGCAGTTAAGCTTATGGACACGATACCCAAAAAAGGGGCGCAAGTGGCGTTTTTTGACCCGTACCGCAACTATGCGGACGGGAAATTCAAAGGACAAAAGGTGCTGAGCTTTACCAGTAGCCAAAAGCAAGTCTTTATCCGCGCTTTGTTTGCGGCTCGCAAGAAAGGCGCACCATTTAAAATTGCCTACGTGCCGTCGTCAGCGTGCGAAGATGAACTGGAGTTTTTCTGCTCCGTGGTTTGGGCGTTGGGTGATGGTCGTCGCCCTGCTTTTCATATCGTGATTGAAGAATTAGCGTCTTGCGTGGAAACAGCGGGCAAGCTTAAAGGCAAGGCGGGCGAGCTTTTACGCGGTGGTCGCCAGTTCGGTATCGTGGTACATACCGTTTTCCAACGCACCCAAGAGGTACCCAAAACCGTCGTGAGTCAGTCCGATACTTGGTGGGTTGGGGCTTTAGCCAGTTCAAAGGATGCGGAATATATCGCCAACGCGAAAGGGGTTGATCTTAACGTTTTGCTTAACCTTAAATCTGCTAAAGCCAATAAAGACGCGGTTGGAAAACCCATTGCTGAATATGTGTTAATTAAAAACGGCATTGGCAATGTGAAAAAAGCCTCGTTTGATTGCTCCAAGGCGTAATAAACCCGCCTTTTAAACCTATAGGTTAGAGCCTTAACCTATAGGTTTTACTCTATTTCCCTTCCCCGCTTTTCAAAGCACTGTAAACACTCTTTCAACAACGTGGAGCGTTAACTCGTGAAATTCAACAAAGCCACTATGGTTCCCATGGCTGTTACAGCATTATTTACCATTGTAATTATTGCCATCATCAACAACACAAAAGCACTGGAAAAAGTATCTGATACTGTTAACGGCGATTCGGGGTGGTTCTAATGTCATATAAATACCGTGGTATTCGCCCTGTAGAGGTCACCAGTTTTGATGGTGTTCGTTATCAGGGTAAAGCGTCGCTGTCCCTGCCTTGCGGTGACACGTACGACTATATTTTTCTTCGCTCAAACCTTCCGGCGGAGCGTTTAACGTTCAAAGCACGTCTAAACGGTAAGGTGTTCTATGAAGCGCCACTTCGCATCTTTGAAATGCTAGACGCATACAAAGGGCTAGATCAAACGCAAAACATTGAGGTAAACGGTTACGTGTATGTCATTCCGTTTGCGGATTTATCTATGCGCCTGAAAGACGGGCAAAACCTGACAGGTTTGGTGACCCAAATCGGCGAAAGCTTCGACATTGAAGTATCTATTGCAGCAAAAGAGGCGGGCGACCCTGACAATATCTACCTGTCAGCGCATCCGCTGCTGGGTTTGCCGCAAGCACAGCGCGTATTTTTACCGCGTTTGGAAGTGGCGAACATCCCAACACCCGCCATTGGTACAAACCAATTTTCAAGTTTGCCGAATGTGCCTAACCGCACAGTTCGTCGTATGCATTTCGACACGCCACACATTGAGCGCATCGACATAAAACGCGATGACGATGAAGCCTACGCAACGGACTGTTTCCTCGAAGCCTTCCGCGCCAAGCGCAACAAGCGCACATGGCAAGACGGATGGACGCATCTCGATTTTGTGATGCGTGGTTACATTCAAAACGAAATGTTCCCAACGGTGCGCGATAAGCAGCTTATCTTCACACTGGAAACCACAGCCGCGACAGGCTCGATTGATGTCTATATCGAGTACCTAGACTGCGAAAAACCAGAGCTATTAGCGACAGGTAGTTAATTATGAGTTGGTGGGATTCTTTAATTGATGCCGCGTCCGATTTGAGCGATACGGCAGTGGGAATTTATAACGACTGGACATCCGTAGATTCTAGTACCGCCAACAACACCCAGACCCCCGCTGCGAATGACACGGGTAACACGTATCCGCAAACCACCACAGGGGGCGCAACAAGCGTCCCAGTGTGGGTGTGGGCGGGTGGCGGTACGCTACTGGTCATCATCCTAATCCTGTTACTAAGAGGGGGTAAATAATGCCTTTTGCAATTCCTTTCTTAATCGGTGCGGGTGGTATCGGCTTGGGTTACGGAGCGTACACCGCCACACAAAAAGCGGTGTCATGGGTGGTTGCTGCGGTCTGTCTGTTCTTAGCGTTCAAGTTTTTATTTTAAGGGGGCTTAAATGCTGAGTTCTTTAGCCAGTATGGGCGGTGGCGTGAGTGCGGGCGGTGGAATGACGGGCGGCTCGTCCGGTGACATTTACACCACCAACACCAGTGAGACCCATAATAACAGCGGCTTTACTAGCGGTACGTACAATTTCGGCAGCAATAACGGTGTCCCGTCGTGGGCAATTCTGGCGGCTGCGTTGGTTGGGTTATGGCTGTTCTTGAAAAAGTAACCTTTTTGGAGGCGTTCCCGCACATAGAAACGGCTTTGAATGGTTACGTATGGGGAGCGTGTCAGGAATGTTGGCTTAATCAAGCGCAGTGCTACCGTGCGGGTGACACTTATATGATGTTGCGCGTTGAATCAGACACGCAGGAATTAGTGGTTGTAGCTCTTCAGGGGGAAATGAAAAGCGGCACGCGAGCCGCCATTGCCCACGCAAAGCAGCTCAATCTAACGTCGATTCGGGCGCACTTTTTCAGACGTGGCGCAGAGCGCTTCATCCGTCATCAACTGGGTGAAAACGCTCGCACGGTAGCGGTTATCCAAGATAACGAGCACATCGTTAGAATTATTTTTTAAAAGGTGAAATATGGGCGGTAAATCACAGTCCAGTAGTTCAAACACCACCACAACCAACACCACCAATAAAAGTAATTCGGTGGGCGTGGGTGGTGATAACAGCGGGATTATCCTTTCAGGCAATGAAGGGGATATCAATTTAACACAAACTGACCACGGGGCGATTGATAGCGCGTTTGAGTTTGGGGAATCGGCATTAGATGAAGCGTTCGGCTTTGGTGAAAATGTCTTTAGCGACGCTATTAACTTCGGCAATAACGCACTAGCAGCGGTCGATAACTCCAACCAAGCGGCTTTGTCCTTTGCTAACTCAGTGAACGCAAGTAACGCAACTAGTGGAGCCAGTGACATGCTCGACAGTAAATTTATGATTTACATGGGCGCGGGTGTGGGCGTTGTGATGTTATTGGTCATCGTTATGGCGGTACGTAAATAATGCAAAATATTATCAAAGTCACTCTACAGTCCGGTGAATCCCTGCGGGCGGCTGCGGCTCGATATTTGTTAATGCGAGATGCGACCAATTCGGTCACGCTTCGCGCAGATACTTACGAGCCTGTAGAAATCCGCAAAAATGATGTTATTCCAACGCAGGGCTTTACCATGTTGGAATTAAGCAACCATCACGGGGGCGCGGTGACGGTGGAATATCAAATTACTGACCTTGCGATTAATGCTCAATCGGATGCGGTGTCCGTGTCGGGCGCGGTGACAGTGGATGAAATCAAAAAGCCCGTGGTGGTTTCGGGTGTTCAGGATGTCGTAGCCGCGCGGGTGGTGAATGATATTTCTGTAGCTAATTTCCCAGACGTGCAGAAAGTTGAGGTTCTCAATCAGCCTGATTTTGCGCTTGAAATGCCAGAGCAGATCAACGTGAGAGAAGAACGCTCAACGCTCAATAATCTGGGTCATTTCTTTTCAAATGGACAAATGAACATCCCAGAAAACCCAAACCGTAAGGCGGTTATTGTCTTCGCCCCTGCTAGTAACCCGATAGATATCACCGTGGGCGAGCTAATCCCCATTTCACCAGGTGGGCACGCGGTCATTCCTGTAACAAATGAGTTACGACTTGACGGTGGCGACACATGCACCGCGTACGTAGGGGAGTTCGTTTGATGCAATTTTCACTCTACACACCGAAAAACCAAGCGTCTGGCGGGTCACTGAAAATAGTGGACATCTATCAACGTATCGGCACGGTTTCAAAGGGCGTTAAAACCACGCTATCGCTACCAGAGAAAGGCATTAAATTTATCACGGTAGCAAAAGCGACAAGCTATAGCCCGAGCATCCCAATCGGTATTTTAGATGTGATAAAAGTTAGCTTTTATCAGGATAGCTACACCAACGGCAGATCTCTAGATATTGAGTCTAATTATGAGTCATCACTAATCATGATTCCCGAAGGGGCAAACCAAGTGACATTTGAGCTAGGCTCAAACAGCACTGTAGCAAGTACAACTCTTAATTTAATAGCGTACGGGGTTTAATCATGTATCACGTTTTTAAAAATAGCGCGGGGCAAATAGCCATCATTTCGAGTACGTCAGAACGCCATAGCGTCCTATTAGCGTTTTACCGCGCAAATTTCGAAGAAGAGGTGAAAGCCGATATTTTAAACCCTAACCGTTTTCATGAAATTGATATTGTTAACGGTGAAATTGTCTATATTTCGCAGGAGCTAAGCGAGCATGAACAAACCATTAATGCTAGCAATAGCACTGATAGCGGGGCTGTATCTGATGTTTAAAAAACAAGTGGACACAACCGTTAGCGGGTGGGTGTTATCGGCTCGAAGTGAAGCGCGAATGCTTGGGGTTCATAGCGACCTAAAAGCTGTAGTTCGTCGAGCCTTGGAGTTATCCCCGTTTGACTTTGGCATTACAGCGGGAAACCGCACAGCCGAAGAGCAAAACGCGCTTTATCATCAAGGCGCATCTACGCTAGACGGCTACACAAAGCTAAGCCGACATCAAACGGGACACGCCATTGATTTTGTGGCATACGATGAAAACGGCAGTGTTACGTGGACAATGGATTACTACACAGCCATTAGCCAAGCCTTTAAGCAAGCCGCCAGTGAGCTAGGTTATCCCATTATCTGGGGTGGTGACTGGTCAAGCTTTGTAGATGGTCCTCACATTGAACTAGACCGCGCTTACTACGCATAACCAAATAACCAACGTCGTGAGACAGGGGGAACAATGAACAAGGTATTTAACTACTTAAAACAAGCGTCAACATGGGAAGGCGTGACAACCGCCTTATTAACCGTGGCGTTAGCGTCTGGTGACATTGCGACAGGTGGCGCGGTCACAACCATTCTAACGGTTGTGGGCGGCATTGCTGCGGCTACGTCAATTAGTCGTGACGATAGCAAGAAAGGTGAGTAATGGAGTTCGTAGAGCTACTACAGAGCTTAACAAGTATGGGGTTTCCACCGCTAACCGTTGCCGTGTTGCTTCTACTGCACAAACAAGATAAGCGTTTATCCATTCTTGAAGCCTTAGCCAGTAAAAAATAAACCATCCAGAAAAGACAAAAGCCGCTATTTCTAGCGGCTTTCTTGCTCAAGTAATTCAGAATTATTACCAAGCACCTTGGCGGGTAATAATGGCTCTAACGTTACCCATGATATATATAGCAGAGCAAGGCTACATACAATCATTGTTTCTTCTGGCAAAAACTCAATTAACTGCTGTTTGTAGAATACGCAATTATAGACAAACGAGAAAAGCGCTTTTAAAGAGAACAAAAAAGACATCAAATACACGCATCTTTTTTTTGTTAAGTTTTGCACCTTCAAGTGATAGATGGTGCTAGCGGCTACAACAATCAATAAATATAGAAGAATAAGTAAATCCATTAATCTTCCTTTTGCTCGTCATCGTCGTTGAGTAGCTTCCATCCGGCAACACCTCCCGCTATAGAGGCGAGAATAATGCCCACAGGACCTAAAGCAAAAGCGCCCGCAATACCCGCACCAACAATTGAGCCACCAACCGTATTTAAGCTTCTATCTTTGTAGTGTTTTTCGCAAAGTTCATCTTTGTGAACAGGCTGATTACAACGTTTCCCGTTAACCATTTTTTGGCATCTCTTACTAGGTAATGACATCTACACTCCCATTGTAATCAGTTTTTGAACGCAACAAAACCCGCCCATTTCTGGGCGGGTTTCTTTTTGCATAACTATGCAAATGAATATGGCAGGGGTGGAGAGATTCGAACTCCCAACACGCGGATTTGGAATCCGCTGCTCTGCCAATTGGAGCTACACCCCTGCAGTTCGTTTTTAGTGAGACGACTCTCAGAATAAGTGGCGGAGCGGACGGGACTCGAACCCGCGACCCCCGGCGTGACAGGCCGGTATTCTAACCAACTGAACTACCGCTCCGCATTGGTTAGCGCTTGGTGCTAAATATGAGCCTGGCGATGTCCTACTCTCACATGGGGAAACCCCACACTACCATCGGCGCTAATTCGTTTCACTTCTGAGTTCGGCATGGAATCAGGTGGGTCCAAATCGCTATGGTCGCCAAGCAAAATTCTTGGACTAATGACA
>NZ_JBKEBW010000067.1:0-8043 GCF_047973365.1 Vibrio sp.
GCTTTAAACTTGGATTTAAAGTCGTTCTTTATGATTACACGGCCATCTGTCGAACTAAAAATCTTCAGTCACTCCCCGCGCGTTTAAAAGATTTAACCGAGTCATTACGGGAGTTTATTATGCCAAAGCAAGACCGCCCAAATTATGAACGGGCGGTCAAGATAAAACCTATCAAATTCCCGTTGAAGAGCTCACGAAAAAAGAAAGAGAACTCTTAAACGAACAGCATTGTGCCTTCGCAGGAATGACGAAAAAGAGAACAGGAATGAAGAAAAAAAAGGAACAGGAATAACGAAAAAGAGAGTAGGAATAACGAAAAAAGGAACAGCAATGACGGAATGACCACGTCAAGCATTCACTGCTTTTGACAGACGAGAGTAGAGCGCCGAATCATTACGATAAGGCACAACATACGTTTCGCCTTCTTCCGGATGAACAATCTGATAGTACTGCGGCAAATTGAAGTTAATCAACTGAGCGGCCAACTCATTGTCATCACGAACTGAAGTGTAGAAAGAGTTTACGCTGGCGATCATCTCATCTTTCTCACCGTTCAACTGGTGATAAACTTCAACGCGGTTGTTTTCATCCAATACGTAAATATTGAAGCCCTTCTCGGTATCTTCAAAAAAGAACTGCACCAAACCTTCACTGGCAAAGCCATCAACCACAACCGGCAATTGATAATCTTCATCGCGATCAAGCATCAGCAGCGGAGAGCCTTTTAGCTTGTTGGTTGAAATGCTGCGGTAAAAGTCGACCGAGTTTTCCAGCTTCTGTACCGATACACCACGACGTTCAAAGAACAGACCATACATCTGATCGCCAATACGTAGTGCTTTGAAACGGCGACGCTTCTCTTGCTCAACGGGTTTCAAACGCAAATCAATACATTCTGCCAGTAGCTGATAGACCAAATTACGCATCACCCCGCGTAAATTTTTGCTGTAGCAGAACACATCGACCGACTCTGGCGGCAAAGCATCCTGGTGCATCTTGCCGAGCACGGTTTTCAGTGCATCCATCATCGCGGTTTCGCCTTTAAAATGCAGCGTACGCACTTCTTGCCATGAGTTTCGGTAAACTAAATCGACACTGCCGACTAAGCATTTTTGTTCCACACCAAAGCTGAAGATGTCGGCGTTTTTCAAATCCACTTTCAATGCCTTACCATTGAGCTCCGCCGTTGGGTCATTTTCAAAATTGATGAACATCGCCAGTTGGCTGATTTCACACGGGCTGGCCAGCGCTTGCATGGTTGGACGACGCTTACGCAGTGAGAAGGTGTTACGCAGATCGCTGACCATTTGGTAGAACTTATCAATATCCAGATGGGCACCACGTACCACAGAGTGCAAGCGTGTCGATTCGGTGATCATACCGTTAAAGAATGACCAAGCCACCAGCTTACTGAGGTATTCGTTATGCTCAAGATAAGGCTGACCAATAATGCGATGGGCAATAATTGGCTGCTTATACAAATACCAGCCTGCTTTGTTGGTACGGCCTTTGCTCACCTCGATAAAGGTCAGGTCTGGCTCGTGCAGATCTGGTGAGATTTGTGGATTGAGCAACGTCACTTTGCCCGGCAGAACTTCAAAGGCTGCGTATAACTTACGCGCCAAAATCGAAATGTCTTGCGGGCTAATTGCCGAGGTAATGTCATTACGACGCGCAAACTGAATCAGGTTGCGATAGCTGAGCATCAAAGCATCAAGCAGTGAATGGTGAACCACTTTCACTTGCTCCACTTTCCAATGACGACGGTTATCCAGCTCCTGAATCACAGAGTGCGACCATCCCCATTGTTGGGTCAACTCGCCCAGAGCCTCACGACGCCACTCAACCGAGCCAACGCTAGGCTCACGAGACAGCTTTTCATGCGTTTTGAGGTAGAAACAACGGCGAACCAAATCTAAGCGCGTATGGTCACCGATACGTTCGAGGTAACGGGTGACTTTTTCCAGCATCAGATAGTAGGAATCCATACCGTAGAGATCTGGGTCATCAGCAAAGAAACGCCGTTTGCTGTCGACGCTCAATAGTTGGGTATGTGGGTACTCCCACGAATAAGCCTCAAGCAGTGTCGCTTTCAGCACCGATTTATACGGTGAGTCGATACTCTTATACAACTGCCACAAGTTCGCCCCGAAATACTCTTCCGCGGGGATATGGTTAAGCTGACCGAAGTCAATCCATTCTGAGCAGTCAATATAAGATTTTGCACACAGTTGAGTGACGTATTCGTCGTAGCACTCTTCCATCTCTGGCGGCACTATCAGCCACAAAAGACGTTTACCGGCTAAGCGTACGGCTGAGCGATAAAACTCATCCAATAACAGCATATGTTGTGACGAGCCACAGTTCTCACCCGTCATGGCTTCTGATTGGTTGGAACGGAATCGTTGTTCATCCATCAAGAAGAAGTTTGCTTCGACACCCTGACTCTTCGCCCAATCCGTGATCAACAGACATTTATTGGTCAGGCGCTCACGCGCTTCACAGCTCATTAGCGAGCTCACACAGACCCAAATATCCAAGTCGCTGGAAGTACTTTGACCGATAGACGAGGTGCTGCCCATGGTGTACAACGCCAAAATTTCAGGACGTTCTGTACTGGTCAATGGCTGGTTAAGTGTTAACTCCGTATCATCAACGAATTGCTGCTGAACCTCATTAAGCTCAAAACAATCGATACCATGCGGAACTTCGTTGCTGAAATAGCCGGGGAAAAGGGGGTGGTTATAGTGCAATAAAGCAGGGATTAGGTGGAATACTCGCTGACTTTGCAAATCCATAAGAGCCAGCGCACGCTCAATGCGTTGCCGGTTTAGCTTATCTAATCTCTGGATTAACGTATCGGTGTAAGCCTGCAAGGTATGGTCCTTGGTTGGAACAAAAATGTGCACTTTGGTTGCGTTTCGCACTAAAGCGCCATCAAAACGTGATCAATTTAACACTTTAATCTGCACGGGTAAAGCGATCTTGGTACTATGTCACACTAAAGTCTTATAGCACAACAGGCTGGGAAGCCTTTGAAATCAGCGTGCTAAGCCACTTTGTAACTATCAACCGTTACTAAACAATAAACCACAGTTACAAACGTGTTAACAATCACACTTTCATCTCAATTTGATCGTAATAAAACACCACTCAAACAAGACAAACAACTAGTAGTGAAACTTTATTTTTTACGGTGGTAGACTAGGAAACTAAAAATTATCGTCGTAAAAGGTCAACAGCCACTGTTTTTAGTTGCCTTATAGCAAGTTTTTAGTTGCTCTACAGCAAGTTTCAGTTGCCCTATAACCCATATTTTAATCAGGATTACCATGACAAAGACTACGCCTATCCGAATCGCTACTCGTCAAAGTCCACTGGCTTTATGGCAAGCTCACTATGTAAAAGATGCGCTACAAGCGGCTCATCCAGATCTTGAGGTTGAATTGGTCACCATGGTAACAAGAGGCGACGTTATTCTTGATACACCACTGGCAAAAGTGGGTGGTAAAGGTTTGTTCGTTAAAGAACTGGAAATGGCGATGCTTGAAGGTCGCGCTGATTTAGCCGTGCACTCGATGAAAGATGTACCGGTAGAGTTCCCTGCAGGCCTTGGTTTGGTCACCATCTGTGAACGTGAAGATCCGCGCGATGCTTTTGTCTCAAACACTTACTCTTCTATTGATGAATTGCCACAAGGCGCAACTGTTGGTACTTGCAGTCTACGTCGCCAATGTCAGCTAAAACAAGCTCGCCCAGATCTCATCATTAAAGAGCTGCGCGGCAATGTGGGTACACGCTTAGGTAAACTTGATGCGGGTGAGTATGATGCCATCATCCTGGCTGCGGCAGGTTTAAAACGTCTTGAACTGCAAGCGAGAATTCGCAGCTTTATTGAGCCTGAACAATCATTACCTGCGGTTGGACAAGGCGCGGTAGGTATTGAATGTCGTCTCGATGATGAGCGTTTACTCAAGTTATTAGCACCGCTCAACCATGCAGATACGGCTGACCGTGTAAAATGTGAGCGTGCCATGAATCTCACATTAGAAGGTGGCTGTCAGGTGCCCATCGGCAGTTATGCTCTGCTTGAAGGTGATGATATTTGGTTACGTGCGTTAGTCGGCGAACCTGACGGTTCAATCATCGTTCGTGGTGAAATCCGCGGCGCTCGTCAAGATGCCGAGAAGTTAGGAGTGGAACTGGCGCACCAGCTTCTCGCTCAAGGTGCAAAAGAAATCCTCACTAAGCTTTATGCTGAGAACGAATAAGCCCAGCTCTGGCGATGAACAACAAATAACGGTGAAGTAACAGATGGCGGTATTGGTAACGCGCCCTGAGGCGCAAGGCGTAGAGTTATGCCAACAACTCGAGCAATTGGGGATAACCGCCCTGCACCATCCGCTGATCACGATCGAGGCAGGCGCGGATCTGCCGCACCTTCTTCCCGACCTACATCACTGTGATACCGTTATTGCGGTTAGCCAACATGCTGTCGCATTTAGTGACCAATATTTGAGACAACAGCAATCAAATTGGGCAACATCAACAAGATACCTTGCCGTTGGTCAAAAAACAGCACACCTTTTAAGCAAAGTTACCGGACAATCAGTAAACTACCCCGAGGTCAGTGATAGCGAACATCTGCTTGAACTGACAGAGTTACAATCCGTTACCGGGCAGAAAATTATGATTCTGCGCGGAAACGGCGGGCGTGAACTGATCCATCAAACGCTTAGTGAACGTGGTGCCTTGGTGACGTATAAAGAAGTGTATCAACGAACCGATTTGCCCTTTGATGCCAACCATGCTTATCAACAATGGCAGCAGGCACAGGTTGATACCCTGATTATCACCAGTGGTCATCAACTGGCTTTTTTTATGTCGCAACTTGATAGCTCAATCATTGATAACTCAGTAATCAATAGCTCAGTAATCAATAGTTCAATAAGCACGTGGGCGCGTCAACTGAAACTATTGGTACCAAGCGAACGTATTGCAAACGATGCAAAAACAATGGGATTTGAACATATCGTTGTTACTCGCAGTGCAGCGAACCCAGATTTAGTGGCCGCTCTCCAGCCATAACAAACAGGAAACTCAGCAATGACAAGTAAAAAAGATAATCCGCAATTAGAACCGGAAAAAAACCAACAAACACTTTCTTCTGCTGCGCCAACCGAAACTCCGTCAGACTCGATTGCACCAGACTCTGCTGCGTCAAATACGGACGAACAACAATCATCAACAAATGCGCAAACCGCACCGATTAAACAAGCTTCACCTGAGAGCAAAGCAGCGCTAGCGAAATCAGAGGAAGCTAAGTCAGAAGAAGCTAAGTCAGAAGAAGCCCAGTCAGAGGAAACCAAGCTAGAGGAGCCTAAGCCAGAAGCGCCTCCGTCAACGGCTCCTCAATCAACCCAAAGCCACTTAGCGGCAAACATTGAGCAGTTGAACAAGTTAGACAAACAGAGCAAGAAAGGTACAAAGCTGGCAACCGTCGCGATTGTTGTGGCGGTATTACTTGGCGGTGGCCTTGCTGTTCAGATGCAGCAACAGCAATCTCAGTACCAAGCACAAATCGCCGCACTGCGTGACGAACTAAACCAGACTCGCAACACGCTGGATACTCAGCTTGCCGAAGTGACGCAACAAGCGGCAGCCAAAGCCACGGAAATCACTCATCGCGCAGAAACCGTGCTTGAGCAGCAACAGAAAAGTATTGAAGGCTTACAGTTAGCAATGACAGACGTAAAAGGTCGTCGTCCAAACGATTGGCTACTGGCTGAAGCAGATTACTTAGTCAAACTGGCTGGACGTAAACTGTTCCTTGAGCACGATGTCGAAAGTGCAACTCAATTAATGGCAAGTGCCGATCAGCGCATTGCCTCACTTAATGACCCAAGCTTAACGCCACTGCGCAAAGCAATGGCGAATGATATTACCAAACTAAAATCCGTCCCTCTGATTGACCGTGATGGTCTGGTTCTGCGCTTAACCAGCCTACAACAGCAAGTTGATGCGTTACCTCTGGCAAACGCGATTTTGCCTGATGCGCCAAAGCAGACTCAGCAAGTGGTTTCCAATGACATCAATAACTGGCAAGACAATTTGCTCACATCGCTGAAAGACTTCTCCGATAACTTTATTACCTTCCGCACCCGTGACGGTAACGTGATTCCTCTGCTTTCACCGCAACAGCATTTTTATCTCAAAGAGAACGTCAAAGCGAAGCTGGAAACCGCGATTAAGTCAGTGTATGTGGAACAACAAGAGATCTACAGCACGGCATTAAAAACCGCTCAAGAGTGGTCAAACTCTTTCTTTAATCAAAACGACAACACGGTGAAAGCCTTCCAGTCCACTCTTGCTCAGTTGGCAGAACAAAATGTGCAGGTTGATTACCCAGTAAAACTGGAAACCCAGCAACAACTAGCAGATGTGATCAGCGAACGCTTACGTCGTGAAGTGACGTCGGTCATTAAGGAGGACAAACAATGATTCGTTTCATCTTCCTTTTTATTGTTCTTGGTGCCGGGTTATTTGTCGGTACTCAATACGCCGGGCAACAAGGTTACGTATTAATTTCCATTGCCAACAAAACCATTGAGATGAGTGTCACCACACTGGTTATTTTTGTTATTGGCACCCTGGCCGCTCTGTTTGCCCTTGAATTTGTGGTGAAGAAATTTTTCTACATGAGCTTCACCACCTGGAACTGGTTCAGTATCCGTAAACAACGCCGCTCGCGCCGCTATACCAACCAAGGCATCATCAAACTGCTTGAGGGCGACTGGAAACAAGCGGAGAAGAAAGTGACCCGTTGGGCAAGTCATCATGACATGCCGCTGCTTTGCTACCTTGTGGCTTCTGAAGCCGCCAATGGCATGGGTGACCGAGAAAAACGCGATCGCTACTTAGCAATGGCCGCGAAACAAGAAAATGCCACCTTAGCGGTTGAACTCACCAGAGCCAAACAGCAAATCAGTGACGGTGATTATGACCAAGCCACGCAAACACTGACCGCATTGCAACCTCAGCACCCGAACAACACCATTATCTTAAACTTGCTCAAACAGAGTTATCTGCATACTCAAGAGTGGCAGCCACTGCTCAACTTACTACCTAAGCTAGTGAGAGCCAAACGCTTAACAGAGCAAGAGGCAGAAAAACTGACGTTAACAGCGCACTGTGGCGCGCTAGAAGCGATTGCCAGCCAAAAAGGTACTGAAGGTTTGCTGGCACACTGGAATGGTTTAGCAAGAAAACTCAAAGTTGAGCCAGAACTAATCACCGCACTCATTCAGCAACTGATTAAGCGTAAAGCGGATAATGAGGCATTTAGCTTAATCAAAGAAAACCTGAAAAAACAGGCAACGCCTGAGTTGTATGCGCTGATACCCGAACTCAATCTTAGCGACCGCCACCCGGCGATTGTGATGCTACAAGAAGCACTACGCAGAGATGCCCGTAATGCAGAAGCTCACAGCGCAATTGGGCAGTTATATGTACGTGAACAAGAGTGGAAACTGGCTCAGAAGCATTTAGAACAAGCGTTGTCGTTGCGTTCCAGTGTCTCGGATTATGCTTATCTGGCTGATGCACTGCAGCATCAGAATCTGACTCATGCGGCGCATGATGTAACGCGTAAGGTGTTGAGTTTGTTGGAAAGCAAAGAATAACAAGCAATGCTGTCATCCCGGAAAATACGTAAGTCCACTGTCGTCATCCCGGAAAATACGCAGTATTTATCCGGGATCTCGCTCTTGTGCATTTCAGATTCCTGCCTTCGCAGGAATAATGAAATGGACCCACCCTTTTATCCGGCTTCACAATGAGCCATGATGAATGTGTTAACTAATCATCAGTATAAGGGCAGGTCCATCTATGAATATTACTACCGTTGGTCTCGATATAGCAAAATCTGTTTTCCATTTTTATGCCGTGAATCAAGCAGGCAAACTTGTTAAAAAGAAAGTCTTAAAGAGAAGCCAAGTATTAGATGCGTTTCGTCAGCTCAAAGCTTGTAAGGTAGTAATGGAA
>NZ_JBKEBW010000126.1:0-8153 GCF_047973365.1 Vibrio sp.
CTCGACTTGCATGTGTTAGGCCTGCCGCCAGCGTTCAATCTGAGCCATGATCAAACTCTTCAATTTAAGATTTTGTTTGGCTCAATGAATACTGACATTACATAAATGTAATGTTTGAATTGACTGTGCTGAGTCTTGCGACTCAATGGTCACTTCGTATCATTGAAACCTAGTTGATTCTTTAGAATCATCTTCGATTTTCATCAACGAGTGCCCACACAGATTGATAGGTTTAAATTGTTAAAGAGCTTGTTTTGCGAGACATTCCTCTCAAAACGGACGGCTATTTTAGCTAGTTAAGTTTAAGTGTCAAACACTTTTTTCAAACTTTTTCATCGTTAATTGATGCTAGATAATAAACCCGCTAAATGGTTACATTTCTTACCAACTGTTCCCGTGTTAGCGAGGCGGCATTATAGGGAGCTGATCAGAATTGGCAATAGTTTTTTGCAAACTTTTTGGCGTTTTTTGTTGTTCGAACAAAAAAGAACCGCTACAACGCTTAACTGACTATTTTCTTTACAATTGCTCAAACTTTTTAGCGAATAAAGATACTTTTTCCCAGTCGGTATATTCAATTTCTTTGCTGGTATCCGTTTCTCCACCCGTCAGTTTCATAATGAAACGAATCATCATCCGGTCGATAGGACGATAACGAGGATAATAAAGCGCTCCGGCAAAAACTCCGATTAATGAAGGTTGCCAAGACGACTTCTTCAAAAACGTTTTAATATAAACACTTCCCTCTGGGGTATCTTTTCCTTGGTCAGCTTTGCGAGCCGTAAGATTGACACAATAAAAAGCGGCTTTAGTGTTTTTTAACTGCTGTTGATGAGTATCGATGAATTGGTATAACTTTGTGTTCAATTTGCCGTAGCGAATAGAAGCGCCAATCAATACTTTGTCATATTGAGTTAAATCCATTGGTTCACATTCATGTAAGTCAACAAATTCACATTGGTAGCCTTCTAACTGCTGTGCAATGTTGTGCATGATTTTTTTTGTCTGACCTTCGCGGGTCGAATATAAAAGAAGTGCTTTCACGCTCTCTCCCTATGTAAATAACCCTAACTAGTGAGTAACCTTAGTTACGCCAAAACGTAGGTGTTAACAAAATTAATAAAGTGAAGACTTCTAAACGACCGAACAACATGGAGATAATCAGCACCCACTTCGCGCTATCGTTAATGTCAGCAAAATGGACGGCAACTTCTCCCAATCCCGGACCCAAGTTATTCAGCGTGGCAGCAACAGCAGCAAAAGCACTCAGTTCATCCATACCGGTCGCAATCACCGCAAGCATACAAATCACAAACACCAAAGCGTAAGCAGAGAAAAATCCCCACACCGCATCAACAACGCGTTGCGATAGTGCGCTGTCCCCCAGCTTAATCGAATAGATTGCTCTTGGGTGTACCAGACGTTTCATTTCACGTGCCCCTTGCAATGTCAGTAATAGTACGCGAATCACTTTCATCCCACCGCCAGTAGAACCGGCACAACCACCGATAAAAGATGAAAATAGCAAAAGAACAGGTAAAAACAGCGGCCACTGGGAAAATCCGGTGGTGGTAAATCCAGCAGTCGTCGATATAGATACCGTTTGGAATATCGCCTGATCAAATGCATCATATATTGAGTTATATGCGTGGTGCTTCAACAACACTAAAAAGCAGACAAGAAATAAAATCAGTTGAATAGCGACAAAGGCACGAAACTCAGGGTCTCGCCAATAATATTTAGGATGAACGCCCCCCGTAGCCCAGGCGGCATAATGCAAAGTATAGTTACACGCAGATATTAGCAGGAAGACGACGGTGATTAGGTTAATGGCATAGCTATCAAAATATCCCATACTGGCATCATGGGTAGAGAAACCACCGATAGCGATCGTAGAGAAACTATGACAGATGGCATCAAACACCGTCATTCCTGCGAGCCAAAATGCTGCTGCACAGGCGATAGTTAAGCTCAGGTAGATATACCAAAGCGCTTTTGCTGTCTCGGCAATACGAGGGGTCACTTTATTGTCTTTAACGGGTCCCGGAACTTCCGCCCGATAGAGCTGCATGCCACCGATACCAAGTACAGGCAAGATAGCCACCGCTAACACGATGATCCCCATACCACCGAACCACTGTAAAAACTGACGATAAAACAAAATAGCCTTAGGTAATTCATCAAGGCCAACAATAACGGTTGCCCCGGTAGTGGTTAATGCCGAAAAAGATTCAAAAAAAGCGTCGGTCACCGATACGTTCGGGTTATCAGAAAACAAAAACGGCATTGCCCCGGCGCTACCGATTACCGTCCAGAACAACACAACAATGAGAAAACCATCGCGAGATTTCAACTCGTGTTTATGACGGCGGTTCGGGAACCAGAGAATCGCACCAAAAAATAACAATGCAAAGAAAGTAGAAACAAAAGGCACACCAGCACCATCACGATAGATCAAAGCGACCAACGCGGGAGCTAGCATGGTAAAACTAAATATAGCGAGCAACAGCCCGACAATTCGGATAATTGAACGAAATTGCATTGATAGACAAAATGAAGCCGAGCTTCTTAGTTCCTTATATTGGTGGTTAAATCGGTAACAATAATCTTTGCACCGCTTCGGTTAATGATAGTTTGGGTGAAATCTTCAACATGAAGAACTTCCAGCTCCACATCCAATTCCACGTTTGAACCGTATTGAGCATCAACTTCTGTTCCGTCGAATTGTTTGATAATAGACTGCGCAAGAGGAACTAAGCCGTAGTCTAAACTTAGGTGCAAGTTTGTGGTGATTTTTTTATCAATAGTTTGAAGCAGCTTAAGCGCTTGTTGCACGCCACCACCATATGCCTTAACCAAACCGCCCGTTCCTAGCCGAATACCGCCATAGTAACGGATAACCACTGCGGTGATTTCTCCCACTCCAGAACCCGATAGCTGCGCCAATATCGGCTTACCTGCTGTACCTGAAGGTTCACCGTCGTCACTAAATCCCCAACGCATTGAATCTTCGGGTCTACCTGCAATAAACCCCCAGCAATGATGTCTCGCATCCGCATGCTGCTGTTTTATTTGTTCCACAAACGTCTTAGCCGCCTCAATTGTTGGCGTATGCGCAAGATAAGTAATAAATCGACTCTTCTTTATTTCTTCTTCGAAGATAACCGGCTCGTTTGGGATAAAATAAGGACGAACGTTCATAGTTTTCACAAAATAATCAGGGTGTTTCAGTGTATCACGAGCCCTAAAAATGTGCTCAGGATTGGTACCAGCACACAATGTTAAACACTTGTTTAAAAAATGTATTGAAATTAAACATTCTGCCGTTCAAACTGAAACGACTGGTCACACCAGAAACCCAATACAACAAAAACTCTCACACACAATCCTTCGGTTGTATGTCAAGGAGATAGACAATGATTTACCAAGCTGAAACCCTACAGGCAAAGGAACTAGAGAACGGTATCGTAGAAATAAGCTTCTGCTCTCCGCACTCTGTAAACAAGCTAGACCTCAGCACTCTTAATTCTCTCAACGAAGCTCTTGATGCT
The DNA here is from genome assembly GCF_047973365.1 of Vibrio sp. GTDB lineage: Bacteria > Pseudomonadota > Gammaproteobacteria > Enterobacterales > Vibrionaceae > Vibrio. Next base: position 3,552 of record NZ_JBKEBW010000126.1, read on the forward strand.
CTGCAAACTCATCAAGGTTTAAAAGGTGTTGTTCTCACAACGGATAAAGACTCATTTATTGTCGGTGCCGACATTACCGAGTTTTTAGGACTATTTGCTAAACCAGAAGATGAGTTAGATACCTGGCTCGTTTTTGCAAACAGCATATTTAACAAACTGGAAGACTTACCGGTACCAACTCTTTCTGCATTAACAGGCTTCACTCTTGGCGGCGGATGTGAGTGTGTACTCGCTACCGACTTCCGCATTGGTGATAAAACCACCAGCATTGGTTTACCAGAAACCAAACTGGGCATTATGCCAGGCTTTGGCGGTACTGTTCGTCTGCCAAGAATTATTGGCGCAGACAGCGCAATGGAAATCATCACCCAAGGTAAAGCATGCAAAGCGGATGAAGCACTACAACTGGGTTTGCTTGATGCTGTTGTCGCAAGCGACAAGCTAACGGAGTCTGCAATCGCAACATTAACCCAAGCCATCAATGAAAAAATTGACTGGCAAGAACGCCGTAAGCAAAAAACATCAGCGCTGACATTAAGTAAAATTGAAGCGATGATGAGCTTTACTATGGCAAAAGGCTTGGTTGCGCAGCTAGCAGGTACTCACTACCCAGCGCCAATGACCGCAGTGAAAAGCATCGAGCAAGCTGCAAATTGCCAACGTAATGCTGCTTTAGATATTGAGCGTAAGCATTTTATTACTCTTGCGAAATCCCAAGAGGCGCAAGCTCTTGTAGGTATCTTCCTTAATGACCAATACATTAAAGGACTGGCGAAAAAATCAGCGAAATCAGCGTCAAAAGAGACCCAACGAGCGGCTGTTTTAGGCGCAGGAATTATGGGTGGTGGTATCGCTTATCAATCGGCGTCGAAAGGCGTACCAGTAACCATGAAAGATATCGCTCAATCTTCCCTTGATTTGGGTATGACCGAGGCCTCTAAGCTACTCAACAAACAGCTTGAACGCGGCAAGATCGATGGCTTTAAGATGGCATCCGTCATCGCTTCTATTTCACCAACGCTACATTATGCAGGTATCGAACAATCCGATGTGGTGGTTGAAGCAGTGGTTGAAAACCCGAAAGTAAAAGCTGCTGTATTAAGTGAGGTGGAACAACAAGTTTCTGCTGACACAGTGATCACGTCAAATACCTCAACCATTCCAATCAATTTACTGGCCAAATCGCTCAAGCGTCCAGAAAATTTCTGTGGTATGCACTTCTTTAACCCTGTGCATCGCATGCCGCTGGTTGAAATCATTCGTGGTGAACATACCTCAGAAGACACCATTAACCGCGTAGTTGCTTACGCAGCAAAAATGGGCAAATCGCCAATTGTGGTTAATGACTGCCCGGGGTTCTTCGTCAACCGCGTGCTATTCCCTTACTTTACCGGCTTTAGCTTATTGATGCGTGATGGCGGTGACTTTACACAAATCGATAAAGTCATGGAACGTCAATTCGGTTGGCCAATGGGGCCGGCTTACCTGTTGGATGTGGTTGGTTTAGATACCGCTCACCACGCACAACAAGTGATGGCACAAGGCTTCCCAACTCGTATGGCTAAACAAGGACCTGATACGATCAGCGCCCTATTTGAAGCGCAGAAATACGGTCAGAAAAATGGTAGTGGTTTCTACCAGTACACCGTCGATAAAAAAGGTAAGCCTAAGAAAGCCTTTGATAACAGTGTTCTTTCACTACTGCAAACCGTATGTGGTGCTTCTGCCGAGTTTGATGAGCAAACCATTATTGAACGCATGATGATTCCTATGATCAATGAAGTAGTGCTTTGTTTAGAAGAGAACATCATTGCTTCTCCGCAAGAGGCCGATATGGCGCTGGTTTATGGACTAGGTTTCCCTCCATTCCGTGGTGGTGTGTTCCGTTACCTAGATAGTATCGGTCTAAGTACTTACCTAGAAATGGCGAAAAAACATCAGCATTTAGGTGCGGTTTATCAAGTACCTCAACGCCTGATAGATATGGCTGATAAAGGTGAAAGCTTCTATAGCTCGCAACAAACGGGCTCGCAACAGGCTAGCTCACACCAAACCATCTCAAAGCAAGCAACTTTGGAAAAGGAATAACAAAATGAATAATGTAGTGATTGTTGATTGCCTTCGTACCCCAATGGGACGTTCCAAAGGCGGAGCATTTCGCCACCAGCGAGCGGAAGATCTCTCCGCTCATCTGATGAAAGGCCTACTGGCAAGAAACCCACAAGTAAACCCACATGAAATCGAAGATATTTATTGGGGTTGTGTACAACAAACCTTAGAGCAAGGCTTTAACGTGGCACGTAATGCTGCACTGCTGGCGGGTTTACCCATCGAAATTGGCGCGGTGACCGTTAACCGCTTATGTGGTTCCTCAATGCAGGCACTGCATGATGCCACTCGTTCTATCATGGTTGGTGATGCAGAGATCTGTCTAGTTGGTGGTGTTGAGCATATGGGGCATGTACCAATGAGCCATGGTGTGGATTTCCACCCGGGTCTTTCAAAAAATGTAGCCAAAGCTGCGGGTATGATGGGTTTAACCGCTGAAATGCTGGGTAAAGTACACGCTATTGGCCGTGAACAACAAGATGCGTTTGCCGCGCGTTCACACCAAAGAGCTTATGCTGCAACCGTTGAAGGAAGATTCAAAAATGAAATTCTACCAACCGAGGCGCACGCTGAAGACGGTACGCTGTTTACCCTTGATTACGATGAAGTGATCCGCCCAGAAACTACTGTTGAAGGCTTATCTGCGCTTCGCCCTGCCTTTGACCCAGTCAATGGTACGGTAACTGCGGGCTCTTCGTCAGCACTGTCTGATGGTGCTTCAGCCATGCTGATCATGAGTGAGGCTAAAGCACTGGAACTAGGTTTACCTATTCGCGCCAAAGTAAAATCAATGGCAATTGCCGGTTGCGATCCTTCCATTATGGGATATGGTCCGGTACCTGCAACCCATAAAGCGCTAAAACGTGCGGGGTTATCAATCGAAGATATCGATGTGGTTGAACTGAACGAAGCGTTTGCTGCTCAGTCTCTGCCTTGTGCTAAAGACTTAGGCTTGTTGGATAAAATGGATGAAAAGGTAAACCTTAATGGTGGTGCAATCGCGCTAGGTCACCCGCTGGGCTGCTCAGGCACTCGTATATCCACAACCTTAATCAACCTGATGGAAGCGAAACAGGCGAAATACGGTCTAGCGACTATGTGTATTGGTTTAGGGCAAGGTATCGCGACAATTTTCGAGCGTCCGTAACATCCAATCATCTTTCGTTTTTAAATAGAAATAGCATTAAAAAAGCCAGCATTTAGCTTAATGTCTGTCAGTTAAGCTCAAAAAGACAGAGTTATCATTCCCACTTCAGAGCATGGGAATGAGGATTCTCTTAACTGATTGGCATTAGCGTAAAGCTCCCTTGCGAGAATTTCGTTTTGGTTAACTTATTTCTTGTTAACTAAGAAATTAACTAACTCAAAGTATTCATCTAAAGTTTCGATACCTTGTGCTTGCACCAGATAGTGGTTGTTGACCACAACTGCTGGAACACCGCTTAGACCGCTATCTTGGAACTGTTTATCAAAACGACGAACCATAGAATCTACTGCGAAACCGCTGAACGCCGCATCAAACTTGTTACCATCAATACCTTCATCGGTGAAGATCTGGCGTAGTTCCTGATCGTCTTTTGGTGGTTGGCGCAAATTGTGAATACGGTTAAACATTACCGGGATCATTTTTTCTTCAACGCCAAGTGCAATCATAGTTGCGTAAGCTTTGCTCATGGATTTACCCATGTTGCCACCCATGAATGAAACGTGATTTTTCTGCAGTTTCACGCCTTCAGGCAGTTTGTCTTTCAATTGAGCAATGATGGGTTCAAACGAATTACAGTGTGGGCAGTAGAATGAGAAAAATTCTACTACGCTAGGTTTTGAAGACGGGGTGAGGTTGAGTTCTTTGTAGTGCACTCCTTCCTGAAAGTCTGTTGCGTAAGCCGAAAGGCTAAACATCAGGGTTGCAACCAGTGCAAACAATTTTTTCATTACGGACTCCATTTTCCTTTAAAGGCGCTAACTTAATATTGTGATGTTACCATTGTGGCATCAGTGAAAGCGTAGGCTCGTCTAATGCTGCGATTTGTTCTTTGAATGCGAGCACCAGGCCTTCCCAGTATTTAGGGTCGTTGAACCAAGGAAAGGCGATTGGGAACGCTGGGTCATCCCAACGTTTTGCCAACCAAGCCATATAGTGCACCATTCGTAGACCACGAAGTGGTTCAATTAGTTTCAATTGCGAGAGGTTAAAATCGCAAAACTCTTGGTAGCCTTCAAGTAAAATATCCAATTGAACCAGTTTATCTTGGCGTTCGCCGTTGAGTAGCATCCATAAATCTTGTATCGCAGGGCCATTGCGAGCGTCATCAAGATCGACAAACATCGGACCAACACGCCATAAAATATGACCCGGATGACAGTCACCGTGCAGGCGAATATTGGCGTGAGTGGCTGGCCATTGCTGTTCTATCTGCTTGATAAGCAAATCTAAGTCGTTGAAGAATACTTTCTCAAGATGCATCGGAATGCATTGAGAATTTTGTAGTA
>NZ_JBKEBW010000001.1:0-11799 GCF_047973365.1 Vibrio sp.
TTATTCGTAGTCATTCCATCTTGAATATTCGGATGGTCAATTAAAGAGATGGGTGTTTGATAAAGCTCTGACAGGCGTTGTTCATCAACGAGTGTTGACGCTGGGCCATCAAAAGCGATTTTGCCTTGCTTCAGGGCGACAATATGAGTGGCGTAGCGCAGAGCAAGATTAAGATCATGTAAGATGACGATAACACCACACCCTTGTTGCTGATTAAGCTGTGCAAGCAGAGCCATTAATTGATATTGATGTTGGATATCCAATGCAGAAGTAGGCTCATCCAGAATAAGCACGGGTGATTGCTGCGCGAGTAACATCGCCACCCAAGCTCGTTGTCGTTCACCACCCGATAGCTCATCCACAAACGTATCCGCAAATGCTTTAACACCTGTTTTTTCCATTGCAGAATCGATGATTTCGATATCCTGCTGACGCCACATACCTAAAGCACCACGCCAAGGGAAACGACCTAAACGAACCAGTTCTCTCACTGTCAAACCCGCACTGGCTGGTAATTTTTGCGGTAAAAAAGCAACCTCTTTGGCAAGCGCTTTACTTTTCATGGAAGCAAGAGATCTCTTATCTAAGAGTACAGAACCTTTATCCGGCGCTTGCTGACCTGACAAAAGGCTAACTAAAGTAGACTTACCTGAACCATTGTGCCCGAGCACAACTGTTAACTCATTGGTCGGTATGTTCAGTGAATCCACAGACAAGATAGTTCGCCCACCTCGCACCATTTCAACACCTGATAAGTGATACATTTTCCTACCCTTAAAGTTAAAAACTCTAAAAATGACAATTCCCGCAAGGTGCGGGAAGAAATAAAAAGCAAAAACTCACTCCTTAGAAAGGAGTGAGTTTAAAGGATTACCAGTTGTAGTTAGCACTTAGGACTACGCTACGAGACTGACCGTAGTAACAATAATAGTTACAAGCTGATACATACTCTTTGTCCAAAACGTTATTCACATTTAGCTGAGCATTCCACTGTTTCGTAATATCATACGAAACCATTAAGTCCCATAGAGTAACCCCAGGTATTGTTCGATCGCTCCAACGGGGATCATCTTTAGACTCGCCAACATAACGAACACCCGTACCAAAGTCCCATCCAGTTAAACCAACTTTTGATGCATCGTAATCTAGCCATGCAGACGCTAAATGCTTGGGAATTAATGGGGCGTCTTTGGTCCCATTACCATCAGTGTTATCTGTTTTTGCATCGGTAAATGTGTAGCTAGCTGTAAGCTTTAATCCATCAGCTAAATAACCAATACCTTCAACTTCAATACCTTGAGAGTTAACTTCACCAGCTTGAGTCGTACTATTCGTATTAGGATCAAGTATTAAAGAGTTCTTTTCCGTAATATCGAACCAAGCAACATTCACATATCCATTGATAAAGCTAGGCGTATACTTTACACCGACTTCAACTTGCTCACCTTCAAGAGGCTTATATAACTCTCCTGTTGAGTCATCAATAGTACTCAGAACATCAAAAGACTGAGAGTAGCTTACATAAGGCGATAGTCCATTATCAGCTAAGAACATTAAGCCAGCATTTAATGAGAACTGACCATCTGTACGATCCTTATCTTCACTCGCTGCTACACTTTCATTCTCAGTTTTAACTGCATCATAACGACCACCAACTAAACCAACCCATTGTTGATCTAATTTCATCTGATATTGAGCGTATAGACTAGCTTGCTGCTTTATGATTTTTCGGTCATAAGCATAATCACTTGATTCATCAATCGGAGTGTAGTTGCCATAGACAGGATTAAACGGATTAATAGAACCAAAACTAAAACTATCAGCTGGATTTTCTTCTAAACCTTTTGTTCTATGATACTGCAGGTCAACACCAAGTAACGCTGTATTTTCAACGCGAGAAGATTGCCATTTAGCAACAGCTCGATTGTCTAAAGCAAAACTATTTGTTTCACCATTACGAAATACAATTCCACGATAAAGAGTATCGGTTGTCGCATCATCATTCCAGAAAGCATAAGAACTACGAAGATATAGGTCGTTATATCCATAGTTAAACTTCTGAGACAACGTCCAAGTATCATCCAACACATGCTCTAGTTGGTAGCCAACTGATGCTTGTGTACGCTCGTACTTATCATAATTAGGCTCACCTAAGTTCGTTGATGGGTCGATAGTACCGAAGTCAGAATTAATTAAAGTACCAGCAGCGGGGAAGAATGGGTTCGTTGGAACGCCCTTATCCTCTAAATAACTTGCTAATAACGTTAATGTTGTACGGTCTGAAACATCAATCGCTAAGCTAGGCGCTATGTAAAAGCGGCTATTTTCAGTCCCGTTTAACTCGCCATCATTTTCTTTCATTAGACCAACTAGACGGTAACGTACAGAACCATCTTCGTTTGCATAGTCAGAAATATCCAAAGATAAAGTGCGAAGGTTGTTGTTACCAACTTGCAGACCAACATTCCCTTGTGGAACATCTGTTGGCTTCTTCTGCACAGCATTCACAACGCCACCAGGAGGAGCTTCACCATAAAGGATCGACGCAGGACCTTTAAGCACTTCAACTTTTTCTAAACCATAAGGCTCAAGCAACCAAGTGTAGTAGCCATCTTTAAACAAACGGCTTCCATCCAGATAAGTCGCTGCATCAAAACCGCGAACTTTAATCCAATCTGTATCATTGTCTGCACCATAAGGCTGCGATACTACGCCAGAAGTATAACGAAGCGCTTCATCCAATTTCTGAGGTGCGCGGTTAATCAAATCCTGTTCAGTTACAACAGAAACAGCCTTAGGCGTTTCCTGCGCCGGCGTATCCACCTTCAACGCAGAAGCAGTCACAACAATCGTCTCTACTGCTTGAGAATCTGTTTGAGTCATTTCTTCTGCCAAAACATTTTGGCTAATCAGAAGTGAGAATGGCACCAAGCTAAAGCGAAGCGCGGTGCGGATTGATTGACCGAGCCTGGTTAGGCGCGTATTGACCATGGTGGAACCCCTGCTAAAAATTTGAGAATTGTTGTCATTATCATTATTATGCGTGCATGCATTTTACTGATAAATATCATAATTGGAAGTACAAATGCGAAGCACTCTCAATTTCATTAATCTAGGTCAAATTAAACATGTTCCAATGGTTTGAAAAACTTACCGAAGCTTTTCCCAAAGAAGAGCCGCAAAAACCGCCCAAAACCTTATTTGCTTTTTGCCGCCATTACACTCGAGGTTTTGAAAAACCATTACTGATCATGTCACTTCTCAGTGCTTGTGTTGCTATCGCTGAAGTCACGCTGCTGCGTTATATGGGGGAGTTGGTTGATATTTTAAGCAGCCAGAATCCTGACACCTTTTGGGCCGACCAAAGTGGTCGCCTGTGGTCGATGGCGATACTCGTCGCCGTAGTGATGCCTGTGCTGGCATTTCTGCATTCCAACATCATGCACCAAACTTTACTCGGCAATTATCCGATGTCGATCCGCTGGTTAGTACACCGCTATATGCTGAAACAGAGCGTCGGCTTCTTTCAGAAAGACTTCTCTGGGCGAGTCGCGACAAAAGTGATGCAAAGTGCCCTTTCTGTACGTGAAACTGTGATGAAAATGGTCGATGTACTGGTGTATATTTCGGTCTATTTTGTTTCAATGATTTGGATGATGGGCGAATCCGATATGGTGCTGATGCTGCCAATTCTGATTTGGTTAATCACCTACATAGCGATTCAGTTCTACTTCGTTCCCAAAATGAAGCAAGTGGCTACCGAGCAAGCAGATGCTCGCTCTGTTATGACCGGACGCATTGTCGACAGTTACACCAACATCACCACAGTCAAACTGTTTTCCCATTCACAACGTGAAATGGATTATGCCGAAAGCAGCATGAAGCTGTTTTTGAAAACGGTTTATAAACAGATGCGTATGGTGACGTGCCTGCTATTTAGCGTGGATGCAATTAACTATTTGCTGCTGTTTTCCATCGCGGCACTGTCCATCAGTCTCTGGTTAGATAACGCCGTGACTGTGGGTGTGATTGCGGTTGCAATTAGTATCGCGTTGCGCGTTCAGGGCATGTCTAAATGGATCATGTGGGAAGTGAGTGCATTGTTTGAAAACATCGGTACGGTAGTCGATGGCATGAACACCATCGCTAATGATGTTGAAATTAAAGACATTGCCAATGCGCCTGAACTGACTGTGACACAAGGTGAAGTCGCCTTTAATCAAGTCGATTTCCATTACAGTGAAGAGAAACCTGTTTTCCAATCTCTGAATTTGAATCTGAAACCAGGTGAGAAAGTCGGTATCGTCGGTCGTTCAGGGGCAGGCAAGTCGAGTTTGGTCAATCTTCTGCTGCGTTTTTACGATATTCAGTCTGGTACGATTTTGATCGACGGACAAAATATTGCAGCAGTAACACAAGAATCACTCCGTCAACAGATAGGTATGATCACGCAAGATACCTCACTACTGCACCGCTCGATTCGGGAAAACATTTTGTATGGTAATCCGAACGCTGATGAAGAAGCGCTGATCTGCGCCGCCAAACAAGCACAGGCTCATGATTTCATTATTGATTTGAAAGATGAGCAAGGTCGCACAGGTTACGATGTCGAAGTGGGTGAACGAGGCGTGAAGCTTTCCGGTGGTCAGCGTCAGCGTATCGCTATTGCGCGTGTGCTACTGAAAAACGCGCCAATTCTGATTATGGATGAAGCTACATCGGCATTGGACTCAGAAGTGGAATCGGCGATTCAGGAGAACCTTGAAGTGCTGATGGAAGGAAAAACGGTTATTGCCATCGCGCACCGACTGTCAACCATTGCAGCCATGGATCGCCTGATTGTGATGGATAAAGGTGAGATCATCGAACAGGGCTCACACCAAGAGCTACTTGCGCAACACGGCGTATACGCGCAGTTGTGGACTCACCAAACAGGTGGGTTTATTGGCGAGGAGTAGTCGCCTTAGTTCTCCTCCTTCGAGGGGGAGAACTAAGATCTTAAATTCCGCGGGCTAATAACCCGGCAATAAAATCCAGTTCGTCTTTGCTCTGACCTTCGCCCAATGCCTCTAGCCACACACATTCACTGTAATGCTCGGCGCGTAGCATCAATCGACAGTCTTCGAAATCAATCAGCCATGAATGGAGATCAGCATCTTGTTGTTTCTCTACTGCGGAGGCAGACAACAAAGTCAGTAAACGCTCACCCATGGTGGGAAAAGTATCAAATTCAAACGCCTGAGTTTGGACAATCAAGCGACCTTCGGGTGCCAAATATTCCTTTAAACCGAACTCAGCCATGATGAGTTAAATGCTCCTGAATCAAATCCAAAAATGGGTCAGCATATTTTTCCAGTTTCACCTGACCAACACCGTTGACTGCCAGCATTTCACCATACGAAGTGGGCAGGATCTCCGCCATATCAATCAAAGTCGCATCACTGAACACCACATAAGGTGGCAGACCATCTTGATCGGCAATTGATTTACGCAGTTTACGTAACTTGGCAAACAAGGCTTTATCGTAATTCTTACTCGATAACTTATCAGATTTGGCGGTGCGAACGGCGGTATCGAGGCGAGGAACCGCCAGCTCTAATGTCATATCACCACGCAACAATGGACGCGCTTCTTCCGTCAGTTGTAGCGTCGAGTTGCGAGTGATGTTTTGATACAGCATACCTTTATGTATCAACTGGCGGAAAATACTCACCCAGTAGTCGTGGCTGTGATCACGTCCAAGACCGTAAGTAGAGATTTTATCATGCCCGTTTTCGCGCACACGGATGTTTTGCATGCCACGCAGCACTTCTACCGCATAGCCAATACCAAAACTTTGGTTAATCCGATACACACATGACAGCGCTTTGCGCGCTTCTTCCGTTGCATCAAAATGCTTTGGAGGGTCGAGGCAGATATCGCAGTTACCACAAGGTTTTTCACGATACTCGCCAAAGTAATTCAACAGAACCTGACGACGGCAGGTTTGTGCTTCAGCAAAGTGACTCATCGCGGTCAGCTTATGCGTTTCAACCCGCTTTTGCGGCCCTTCGCCTTTTTCATCCAACATACGACGCAACCAAGCAATATCGGCAGGGTCATACAGCATCATCGCTTCGGCAGGCAAACCATCCCGACCAGCCCGCCCTGTTTCCTGATAGTAAGATTCGATGTTTCTTGGAATATCAAAGTGAACCACAAAACGGACGTTCGGTTTGTTGATCCCCATACCAAACGCCACTGTCGCCACGACGATTTGCAGATCGTCACGCTGGAAAGCTTCCTGCACATAAGCGCGTTCATCCGTATCTAACCCGGCATGATAACTGGCTGCGCGAATGTGGTTGTTACACAGTTTTTCGGTCAGCATCTCGACTTTTTTACGGCTACCACAATAAATAATACCGCAATGACCTTTCTGCGTGGCCAGATAACGGATGATCTGCGATACCGGCTTGTGCTTTTCCACTAAGCTGTAACGAATGTTAGGGCGGTCAAAACTGCCGAGATAGATATGAGGTTCAGTCAGATTAAGGCGCTGCAGAATATCACGACGAGTTGCATCATCAGCGGTCGCGGTCAGCGCCATAATCGGCAAATGTGGGAATCGCTGCTTTAACTGCCCCAACAAGGCATATTCAGGGCGAAAATCGTGCCCCCATTGCGAGATACAATGCGCTTCATCCACCGCAATCATCGACAGCGGAATGCTATGCAAACGCTCAATAAATTCGTTGCTAAGCACACGTTCCGGTGAGACATAAATCAGCTTCACCTGCCCTGCGTGCATACGGTTATAGACGCTGATCAGCTCTTCTCGAGTTTGCGTCGAGTTCACGCACTCCGCGGGCACACCATTGGCTTTCAACTGGTCAACCTGGTCTTTCATCAACGAAATCAGTGGTGAGATCACCACAGTCACCCCCGAACGAACCAAAGCAGGGATCTGATAACAGAGAGACTTACCACCACCCGTTGGCATAATAACCAGACTGTCATTGCCTTCAATCGCCGTCTCGATAACTTCTTGCTGCCCTTCTCGGAAAGATTGATAGCCGAATACGTCACGCAAGACATCTGTTGCAGTCAACGGTGACTCTGATTGTTCAGCAGTTAAAGTAGCAGTCATCAAATCTCTCAGTGGTGGATAGTGAAAATTAACAGTGGGTAAATTAAATCAACGCAATACATCGAAATTAGCTGGCTATTGTAGAGACCTTTCCCGGTGAATAAAACCGCTAAATATGTCAGAGAATAACCAACAAAGTATGAAGAGCACAAAAATTCGACCAATCAAACAATAATTCCTTAGCTGCATTATCGGGTATTTTGCGTATATACTGCGTTTTCCTATCGCAACAACTCTGTAATACCTCAATAACTCGCTATTACCGGTGAGTAAGGTATCGCGATCTCAATCGAGAAGTAAAAGATGACTCCAGAAGAGCAAACAAACGCCAAAAAAGGCGTAATACTGGCTATTGGTGCCTACACTATGTGGGGTATTGCACCCATTTATTTTAAAACCATCACTTTCGTCCCAGCTCTGGAAATTCTTAGCCATCGCGTTATTTGGTCGTTTTTCTTTTTGGCGATAATCATCCATTTTAGCCGTCAATGGCGCAATGTGGTCAGCACCTTGCGCTCAAAACCGAAAATGCTTTATTTAGTCAGCACTGCGTTATTGGTTGGTGGCAACTGGCTAATTTTTATCTGGGCGATCAACTCTAACCATATGTTGGACGCAAGTTTGGGTTACTACATTAACCCTCTGATAAACGTTGTATTTGGTATGCTGTTTTTAGGCGAGCGTCTACGTAAACTTCAATGGTTTGCGGTAACACTTGCTGCAATTGGGGTAGCGATTCAAATCGTCGTATTTGGTTCTATGCCTGTGGTTGCTTTCTCACTTGCCATCACCTTTGCCTTTTACGGCTTGCTGCGTAAAAAGGTCAGCGTCAATGGTCAAACCGGTCTGTTTATCGAAACCTTAGTGCTGCTGCCAATTGCGTTCATCTATCTGATTTGGTTTGCTAATTCAGCCACCAGCTCAATGGCGGATAACGATTTACACCTCAACATACTGCTGATCAGTGCGGGTATCGTGACGACGTTGCCTTTGCTGTGTTTTACCGGTGCAGCAACCAAGCTGAAGCTGTCCACTTTAGGCTTTTTCCAATACATAGGCCCTAGCTTAATGTTCTTGTTGGCGGTACTGATTTACGGAGAAGCGTTCTCGACCGATAAAGCCATCACTTTCACCTTCATCTGGGGAGCGTTAGTGGTGTTCAGCTATGACGGTTTGACCCAAGGTAGAAAACGGTCTGCGGTGATGGCAGCGGCGAAATAGTCGCTGCTGCTTTGCTTATCGCTGGTGCGTTTCATTGATGACGGTACTAACAACTGGGTAAATATTCATTGTTGATGAAAAACAAGGCAAAACAACAGATGGCAGATCGCCCTTAACTCTTGTGCGAGATCTCGCACAAAGGGATAGGGAAATATCTCTTTCTGTGCTAGAAAAATGACGTTAAAAATAATTAACCTGCTGATTTTTAATAACAAGTTACTTTTTATACAAAAAATATCGGCATGCAAACGATTTCTTTGCGTTGCTGATTGCCTCGTTGCAGGTAATATGAACCTTGTCGGAAGGATGCTGACACGGAAATGGATCACTAAGGATAGTGAGCTTCAGGATGAAGTTACGGTTATTCAGGATGAATAGTCGGCAAGGAAAGCAAAATGGACATTGAACGGACTCATTCGTTACTAGGATGGTAGCGACAAGGGAATGACAATGGACACCTCTGGATGAGGCAAGGACTTAACATCAGGATGATGTCAGGGACACCGCTCAGGGAACAAGTGATGAGAGCTAACGGGGATGGTTAGCAGATCAGGAAGATCATGGACACCGCTAGGATGGCGATGAAAGGATTGCGCTGAAGGATACGGCACACTTATCAAGGAATAGATGCAGGGAGCAACTTAGTAGCCGGATTGCTGCAAGTAAGACTATAACCCCGAAGGGCTCATGCCCTCGGGGTTTTTCTTTTGCTCTACACTCGTTCCAATTTCGCGTATGCAGTAACCAGCCATTTGATACCTTCACCGTTAAACGCAACCTGAACGCGGCTTTGCGGACCGCTGCCTTCAAAGTTGATGATGGTACCTTCACCAAATTTCGGGTGACGGACACGAGAGCCGAGCGTAAAGCCCGTCTCATTAAAATTCTCTTTGACAACCGTCCGGCTGAAACGACCACTGCTTGCCGGACGACTCACCTGCGCTTTCATACGCACTTCATCCAAGCATTTCTCTGGCAGCTCGCGAATAAAGCGCGAAGGCTTGTGATACTTATCCTGTCCGTACAAACGACGCATTTCCGCGTAAGTGATGTAAAGCTTCTGCATGGCACGGGTCATTCCCACGTAACACAGGCGGCGTTCCTCTTCTAAACGTCCGGCTTCTTCAGCTGACATCTGACTAGGGAACATGCCCTCTTCAACGCCAACCATAAATACCATTGGGAATTCCAAACCTTTGGCGCTGTGCAGTGTCATTAACTGAACCGCATCATCAAACTCATCGGCCTGACCTTCACCCGATTCCAGTGCTGCATGGGTCAAGAATGCGGTCAGTAAGGTCATCTCTTCGGCTTCTTCCGGCTTTTCGAACTGACGGGTTGCTGTTACCAGCTCCTCCAAGTTCTCTATCCGCGCCTTGGACTTTTCGCCTTTCTCTTGCTGGTACATCTCAAACAGACCCGAGGTTTTGATCACATGGTCAGTTTGCTCATGCAAAGACATCTCAGCACTGTCGTCTTCTAACGCGTTAACCAGTTCAACAAAGCGCCCCAGCGACGAGGCAGCTCGCCCGGCGAGCACTTTCTCTTCTAATAGCAAAACACTCGCATCCCATAAGGTGCAACCACGATCACGAGCAGCAAGGCGAATGGTATCCAAGGTTTTATCGCCTAAGCCACGAGTGGGTGTGTTCACTACGCGTTCAAATGCAGTGTCATCGTTACGGTTAGCCATCAAGCGTAAGTAACTCAGCGCATCTTTGATTTCCTGACGTTCGAAGAAGCGCATACCGCCGTAAATTCGATATGCTAAACCCGCCTGAATCAAGGCTTCTTCCAGCACACGTGACTGAGCGTTATTGCGGTATAAAATCGCCGTATCGTCTAAAGCACCACCGTCTTCATGCCACGCTTTGATTTTACCGACCACAAAGCGTGCTTCATCCAGCTCGTTATAGGCGGAATAAACCGAGATCGGCTCGCCTTCAGCACCATCAGTCCACAGCTCTTTGCCCATACGCTCGCTGTTATTGGCAATCAGAGTGTTCGATGCTTCAAGAATGGTCTTGGTTGAGCGGTAGTTTTGCTCCAGACGAATGGTATTTACGCTTGGGAATTCTTGGGTAAACTTCTCGATGTTTTCGACTTTCGCACCACGCCAGCCATAGATAGATTGGTCATCATCGCCGACGATCATCACGTGAGTCTCTTTGCCCGTCATCTGACGCAGCCAAGCGTATTGAATGTTGTTGGTATCCTGGAATTCGTCGACCAAAATATGTTTAAAGCGAGCTTGATAATGTTCGCGGATATGTTTGTTATCACGCAATAACTCTAACGTTCGCAGCAAGATCTCAGCAAAATCGACCAATCCAGCGCGATCACAAGCATCTTGATAAGCAGTGTAGATCTGTACATAAGTTTGCGTCACTGGATCGCGGTACGCATCAATATGCGCCGGACGTAAGCCTTCGTCTTTTTTGCCGTTAATCCACCATGAGACCTGACGTGCTTGCCACTGCTTCTCATCCAAATTTTGTGCTTTTATCAGACGGCGAAGCAGACGCATTTGATCATCAGAATCGATAATCTGGAAGTCTTCTTGCAGTTTCGCATCCAGATAGTGAGCACGCAGAATTCGATGACAGATCCCGTGGAAAGTACCATTCCACATGCCAGATGAACTGCCCATCATCAACTCATCAATTCGACCACGCATTTCTGCGGCCGCTTTGTTGGTAAAAGTGACCGACATAATTGAAAACGGAGATGCCTGCTCTACCGATAATAACCATGCAATACGGTGTACCAGAACACGGGTTTTACCACTTCCGGCACCGGCGAGCACTAATAGATTTTCGAGAGGCGCAGCAACGGCTTCGCGTTGTTTATCGTTTAAACCGTCGAGTAAAAGAGAGGGATCCATCATGGCTTAGCTACTGGTTATTTATACATAATAGCGACGATTATAACCCTAAATAACGCCAACATGCTTGTAGTTCAGCCAATTTCTTTGCTTATTATTGGCTTAAATCATCGTGAATATCTGTCACCGCATCGCGCGATGCGTGACCAATGGCTTTAGTGGTGTCGCGAGTAGCATGGCCAATCGCGGTTGCAGCGTCTCGGGTTGCATGCCCAACGTCTCTGCCAGCTTGCTTAAGCTCAGCGCAGCCTAAAAGCAACAATGTTGCGAATAAAGAAATGATTAACGCCTGTCCCTGAATCATAGTTATCTCCTTTTAAATCCAAATTTTCTGTTTTAAAAGCAAAGCCACTCTAACAAATAACCCCGCCAGATAAAGCGGGGCTATGTTATTTTTTGAACTGGATTATCTGAATATACTCAAACTACTTGAAGTTGCAGGTAGGCGGCAAGTGAGCGAATCCCCATGAGCATAGATAAGCTATGTGATTGGGGTGAGCGAGCTCAGCCCCCATACCAAAACATTAAAGCGCTGCAGCTTCAAGTAGGAAGAGTATAACACCAA
>NZ_JBKEBW010000150.1:0-2077 GCF_047973365.1 Vibrio sp.
CTTGGATATAAGCCGCCGTTTAGATTTATCCGAATGAGTAGTTGGAGAAATGCGCAAAGTCCTCTAGCCAGTTATGCGATGCCAAACCAATGGTTCAACGAACTGGGGTTGGTAAATCTTGAGCAAGTAGGAACAGGGTATGTGTTTAGCAATTATGCTGAATGGAAGTATGCATGAGCCGTATACGAGGTCCGTACGTACGGTTCTGTGAGAGGGATGAGGCGGTAACGCCTCACCCTACTCGATATATCGTGAATATCAGATGTCTATTCGACAGGATTGGAATGACCGAATGTTTGGTGAATTTAACCTAATCGATAAATATTTTTCTGCTCGTCAAACTCAGCGTAAAGATGTGCATCTTTCGCTTGGGGATGATTGTGCGATAGTGAAAGCACCAGAAGGTGTACGTATTGCTATTAGTACCGATACCTTAGTCGCAGGCACTCACTTTTTAGCGGATGCTAACCCTGCTTGGGTGGCACACAAAGCATTAGCTTCAAACATCAGTGATTTGGCCGCTATGGGGGCGACGCCTGCCTGGGTTTCGATGGCACTTACCCTGCCTAAAATAGATGAGGCTTGGTTAAAACCATTTTGCGATGCTTTTTTCGACCTCGCCAATTACTACAATATTCAGTTGATTGGTGGTGATACAACCAAAGGACCGCTGAGTATCAGCTTGACCGTTCAAGGCTTTGTGCCGGATAGCCGGGCACTCACTCGTTCTGGCGCAAAAGTGGGTGACTGGATTTATGTCACGGGTGAACTGGGTGACAGTCAGGCAGGGTTAAGTGTGGTGCTTGATGCTGAAAAAAGACATGAACCTTTCGCTTTGGAGCTGGAAAAACGTCATTATATTTCTCATCCGAGAGTCCTCGCGGGGCAAGCTTTATTGAACGTTGCTTCGTCCGTGATTGATATTTCTGATGGTCTTATTGCAGACTTAAAGCATATTTTGAATCGCTCACAAGTCGGCGCTTCCATTGATACCAGCTTGTTACCTATTTCTAAAGAGCTCATACAGTTCCTTGGTGATATCTCTGCTGCGCAAAAATGCGCTTTAACCAGTGGTGAAGAGTACGAGCTATGTTTTACGGTGCCAGAACAAAACAAAGGTTCGCTTGAGAGCGCGCTAGCACACACAGGAACCAAGGTGACCTGTATTGGTCAAATTCGACCTCTTGGCACATTTGAACTACACCATAAAGGTAAAAAGCTGAACTGGTCGCTGGAAGGATACGATCATTTTAAGGCTGATGTATAAGGTAGAAGTATGACGAACCCTAAATCACTCATCTTATTAAGTAATCCTTGGCATCTGCTCGCCACTGGTTTTGGTAGCGGGTTATCGCCGATTGTACCGGGGACTATGGGGACACTCGCGTCGATTCCATTCTATTTGCTACTTGTGCAGTTGCCTTTATGGTTGTATTTGGTAGTGGTCATTGTTGCCAGTATTGTTGGGATTAAAATTTGCCAAATCACTTCCGATGACATGAAAGTGCATGATCATGGCTCGATTGTCTGGGATGAATTTGCCGGTTTCTGGATAACAATGTTGGTGGTGCCGCTGTTTAACCTGCCGGTTTTCGATTGGCAATGGCTTGTGACAGGCTTTGTTCTGTTCCGCTTTTTCGATATGGTTAAACCGTGGCCAATTGGCTGGCTGGATAAGCGTGTTCACGGTGGGCTGGGCATTATGATTGATGATTTAGTGGCGGGTGTGATGTCCGCTGTTAGCCTTGGATTGATTGGCTATTGGGCGGGATGGATGGTTTAGTCTCTCGGTATTCTGCGAGAAAAAATGAAGGTTCCCAATGGGACAATGCCAATCAGTTAAGAAAATCTCTCGTTCCCATGCTCTGAAGTGACCCCATAAAGTTGGACATTTCTGTTAAGCGGCTTGCAAGGCCTGATTTCGATATTCTATCGGAGTCAGGCCTTTAAATTTCACCTTAATCCGTTTTGTATTGTAATACTCTATATATTCTTCGATATTTGCAATCAGTTCATCAGCATCAGTGAAGCTTTGACCGTGATACATCTCTGTTTTGAGTAAAGCGAAGAAGTTTTC
>NZ_JBKEBW010000020.1:0-46004 GCF_047973365.1 Vibrio sp.
AGAGATGTATCACGGTCAAAGCTTCACTGATGCTGATGAACTGATTGCAAATATCGAAGAATATATAGAGTATTACAATACAAAACGGATTAAGGTGAAATTTAAAGGCCTGACTCCGATAGAATATCGAAATCAGGCCTTGCAAGCCGCTTAACAGAAATGTCCAACTTTATGGGGTCACTTCACTCTGCGTGGGAATGCATATTTGACTAACAGAAAGTCAGATTAACTGCCTATTTTGGCTTTGGTATGCATTCCCACGGGGGACCGTGGGAACGAGAAAAGAGTCATCTTTAATTAACAGTCATCTTTAATTAAGAGTCATCTTCGGTGAAGTTCGAAGGCAATGTATCTTTCATCTTGTTCCAGATCTGCGCACTATCGATACCATAATGACGAATCACTCCTGGTAATTGCTCACGCTCACCAGAACGGCAAATTGTCAGCAATTCACGATAAAAAGAGAGTGAACGCTCACGTGCTTCTGGGTTTGAAAAATAGTAACTACCTACTCGATCGTAAAGTTTTTTCACCCCATTGAAGATTAAGCCGTAAATTTGATTGCCAGAATGGAATGCTAAACGCTGAAACAACATATAGTCGTAGTAATTAAACGTTTTGGCCATCAACACGGATTGACGCTTTTCTTCGTCTTTTTCACCGTCATCTTTAACGTGTTGCTGCAACTTCTCCGCAAAAGGTGACGACGCCATAAACGCATCCCATGAATCAGCGGCAAGCAGTGCTTCACACGATTCAATCACGTTAGTAATCGTACGTTCAGAATTTTCTTTGTTAATCTTGAATGCATAACGCATAAAGATCGGGCTTATATTAGTACGAGCAGCGAGCAAATCTTCAACAATGCTGGTTGCATTGTCTGCATCTAACGTCATTAGTGTATCTAAAATATGTAAGCCAGATGTCTCCATGAACTGGTTCACTTTCGTAGGCTTACCATGCTGAATAGTCAACCAACCATCACGAGCTAAACGCTGAAGCACTTCACGTAAAGTTGTCCGAGTAACACCGATTAGTTCAGAGAGTTCACGTTCTGCAGGTAGAATGGAACCAGGTGGGAAACGACCGTTCCAAATGCTTTCGATAATATATTTTTCGGCGAAACCTGCTGGGCTTTTTGCCTTAATAACCATTAAGTACTTATCCAGTTTTCTATTTATTAGATTTGATTGAGACTCATCATACCACTAGTTCTCATCAAGCGGAAACAAAGCAACCCTAAACTTGTCACAAAGCTAACCAATGTGAAGCAAATTGTCTGATGATTAGGTTCAACTCATCATATAAACCCGAAAAATATGTTTCAAAACATTTCGATACGTAACTTTTAATGCACAAAAACCACAACAAAAAAGAGAGTTAAATCACATTAACTATTGGACTAAACGAAAAATAAACTTACCTAAATATAGTGAGTTACGTGAGCTTGGTTGTATTTACGCACATTTATTCTTTATGTAGGCTTGAAAAGAATTTTTTAGTTAGCTCAAATTATAAATGAAGCCAAAATATCATACTAAAGAATGAATAATGCTTACTTCCGCACCTTGTAGTTGCTTGTTGACTAAATAAGTTATCTAGGTAGAGTTGCGGTCAAAGTCTAGAGTGCTTGTTGTGATCAGGGAGTGACCTGGCAAGGTTCTAAATAGGCGATTATCTTTATTGCCTTTCTAAGTCACTGTTGAGAAGCCTTTGATTGAGATTTCTACGACGATTCAAATCGAAGCTAGCACATATCCATGTTAAATAAATTATAACAGTGAGAGTAATGACCATGCCGATGTCCCTTGGAAACGCTTTTATCAAGAATTTCCTAGGAAAAGCACCTGATTGGTACAAAGTTGCCATAATTGCCTTTCTTATTATTAATCCAATCGTGTTCTTCTTTATCAACCCGTTTATTGCTGGTTGGTTGCTTGTCATTGAATTTATTTTCACCTTAGCCATGGCATTAAAATGCTATCCACTTCAGCCCGGTGGTTTATTGGCGATAGAAGCGATTGCGATTGGGATGACCAGTCCCGCTCAGGTAAAACATGAATTAGTCGCCAATATTGAAGTGCTACTTCTATTGGTATTTATGGTTGCAGGTATCTACTTTATGAAGAATCTGCTGCTATTTATCTTCACTAAAATACTGCTTGGCATTCGTTCGAAAATTGCACTTTCAGTAGCATTTTGCATGACAGCAGCCTTTTTGTCGGCTTTCTTAGATGCTCTGACCGTTATTGCCGTCATCATTAGCGTTGCGGTAGGTTTTTACTCTATTTATCACAAAGTGGCTTCCGGTCAGTCATTCAACTCATCACATGATCACACCCACGATGAGCATATCTCTGAACTGACACGTGATGACTTAGAAAACTACCGTGGTTTTTTACGTTCTCTGCTGATGCATGCAGGTGTCGGCACCGCTCTTGGTGGTGTAATGACTATGGTTGGAGAACCACAGAACCTTATTATTGCGGACCAAGCGGGTTGGTTTTTCGGCGAATTCTTAATCCGAATGTCTCCGGTAACTGTGCCTGTCTTTATCTGCGGCATTCTCACCTGTATTCTGGTTGAAAAGTTTAAAGTCTTTGGTTATGGCAGCGAACTGCCTGTTAACGTGCGTCAGATCCTTATCGATTTCGACACGGAAGAGCGAAAAACTCGCACTAATCAAGATGTTGCTAAACTTTGGATACAAGGTCTCATCGCAGTTTGGCTAATCGTTGGTTTAGCAATGCACCTCGCTGCAGTTGGTTTGATTGGCCTTTCTGTCATTATTCTTGCTACTGCTTTTACCGGTGTAATAGAAGAACATTCTATGGGAAAAGCATTTGAAGAAGCATTGCCATTTACCGCTCTGCTTGCTGTATTTTTCTCAATCGTAGCCGTAATTATTGACCAGCACCTCTTCAAACCCATCATTGATGCCGTACTCCATATCGAAGATAACGGCACACAGTTGGCCTTGTTCTACGTTGCCAATGGTTTGCTGTCCATGGTTTCAGATAACGTGTTCGTAGGAACGGTTTATATTAACGAAGTTAAAGAAGCTATGGTGCAAGGGATCATATCCCGCGATCAGTTCGACTTACTGGCTGTTGCAATCAATACAGGCACGAACTTACCGTCAGTCGCGACACCAAACGGTCAAGCCGCATTCTTATTTTTGTTAACTTCAGCACTGGCACCTTTAATTCGTCTGTCATATGGGCGAATGGTGTTGATGGCATTGCCATATACTTTGGTACTAACCCTTGTCGGTTTAGCAGGTATCGTCTTCCTGACTGAACCAATGACTCATATGTTCTACGATTTGGGCTGGCTTTCTCACCACCCAATCAATGCGGTTGGTGCTCACGTTCCTGCAAGCCACTAAAATTTGTGTTGAATAGGAAACTATTTCGGGATAAAAAGCTCTGATAACTCAGAGCTTTTTCACTTAAACGGTAAGGATAAACTGTGAATTTTTTTTCTAATTTGCACACTTTCTCTAAAAACCGAGTCTCTTGGATACTGTTATTGGGATTCGTATTGTTTTTCGAAGCTTGTGCGCTTTTCTTCCAACATGTGTTGGTTTTAGCACCTTGTGTCATGTGTATTTATGAGCGAGTGGCAATGTTAGGCATTGGCGGAGCTGCCGTTGTGGGGTTAATTGCCCCTAAAAACCCGCTATTTCGTTGGCTAGGTTTTGCTGGTTGGGGTTTTAGCGCCTACAAAGGACTAATGCTATCTCTACAACACGTTCAATATCAATTTCATCCCTCTCCTTTTGCAACGTGCGATGTATTTGTTCAGTTCCCTGGCTGGGCACCATTAAACCAATGGCTCCCGTCGATGTTCGAAGCCTATGGCGACTGTAGCAAGATTGTATGGCAATTTTTTGATTTATCTATGCCGCAATGGTTAGTGGTTATTTTTGCCGCAAATCTAGTTGCATTAGCCGTGATCGTCATTGCTCAATTTTTCAAAGAACAAAGACGATTTTTCAGATAACACATTCGATCAGATAAAATTTTCGAAATGAAAAGACAAAAGGCGCCAATTCAAATTGGCGCCTTTTCATATTCAAAGTAAATCAGTATTAGTCGCGAATGGGCGCAGGAGAAAGCACTTCTCGGTTGCCATTATGACCCGGAGCACTGACGATGCCTTGCGCTTCTAATTGCTCAACAATACGCGCGGCTCGGTTGTAGCCAATCTTAAAGCGACGTTGCACGCCAGAAACCGAACCCCGGCGAGTTTCAACCACATGTTCCACTACCTGGTCAAACAGAGGGTCGACTTCTTCATCACTTTCCATTCTTTCACCTGGTAACATCATCTCAGGGCTTTGATCGCCACTGATGATGTCGCTGATGTAGTTCGGTTTACCGCGTGCTTTCCAGTTATTAACGACAGCATGCACATCATCGTCGGAAGCAAACGCACCATGAACGCGAATGGTATGGCTTGAACCTGGAGGTAGATAAAGCATATCCCCCATGCCAAGCAGTGATTCTGCTCCACCTTGATCGAGAATAGTCCGCGAGTCAGTTTTCGTTGATACCGTAAAGGCAACACGAGTTGGTATGTTCGCTTTAATCAATCCGGTAATAACATCTACCGATGGGCGTTGCGTTGCCAAAATCAGGTGAATACCCGCCGCACGGGCTTTCTGAGCCAGACGAGCAATAAGCTCTTCCACTTTCTTACCCACGACCATCATTAAGTCGGCAAACTCATCGACCACAACGACTATGTATGGCAACTTCTCGAGTAACGGGGCTTCAGCGTCCATACTGTCACCTTCTTTCCATAATGGATCATGTATCGGGTGACCGGCTTCTGCCGCCATTTTTAACTTGTCGTTGAACCCTTTAATATTTCTTACGCCGAGCACCGACATAAGTTTGTAACGACGCTCCATCTCACCCACACACCAACGCAGGGCATTAGAAGCATCTTTCATATCCGTAACAACTTCAGCCAACAAGTGTGGAATGCCTTCATAAATAGAGAGCTCCAACATTTTCGGGTCAATCATGATGAAACGAACATCTTCAGGTGTTGATTTATACAACATACTCAGAATCATAACGTTTACACCCACTGACTTACCGGAGCCAGTTGTACCGGCAACCAATACGTGTGGCATTTTCGACAGATCGGCGACAACTGCATCACCGGCAATATCCTGTCCTAATACCACTGTCGTCGGCGATTTCGACTCTTTAAACTGAGGGCTACTTATAACATCAGACAAATACACCGTTTGGCGGCTCATATTCGGCAGTTCCAGACCGACATATGGTTTACCCGGTATAACTTCAACCACACGCACTGCCATTGCAGACAAAGAACGAGCTAAATCCATCGACAAGCTTGAAATACGGCTGACCTTAACTCCAGGAGCCAAATCAAGCTCAAAACGCGTAATAACCGGTCCAGGGAAGATATCAACCACTTCAGCTTGGATCTTATAATCAGCCAATTTGGCTTCAACAAGACGGGCGATTTCTTCCAATGCTTCTCTATCAATAAAGTTTTCACGTTTCTCAGGATGATAGAGTAATTCCAAGGTAGGCATAGGCTCCGTTGGCTTGGGCAATTTCACATCTTTTTGCATCAAGAATGGATTTTGCTGCCCTGCCATATTAGCTTGAGCTTGTGAAACTAAACTTTGGAAAGCAGCCACATCGTCATCTTGGTCGATCTCTTCACCTTCTTCATCATAGTCTTCAAAATCATATTCAGACTGAGCAGATTGTGGCTCTGACTGCCACTCATCATCATCTAAGACATCAAAGTTAGAGATAGTTGGTTCGATATAGTCATCATCCAATTCAGTATCGATAACATCATCAATCTGACGGGTATTGACGATAGGTTCGTCAGATGTAGGATCAGCAGCAGACAGATAGACATCTTCTGCGACACGATTTTGTGCTAGTTGCTCTTGAACATGTTGCCCTTGAACAGACGACCCGGGCATTTCATCTTGGGCGAAGTCATCCGATTCACGAGCAACCATATCCAACTCTTCAATTGTTGAAGAGAGTTGCTTACTGCGAGGCGGGAGATCTTCTTGCTCATCTTCGAAGTGATAGTTCGGTGCTTGCGAGACAGGATCAATTGAGACCGAATCAATCAAAGAAACGTTAGATTCAGCAGGTATTTTTGGTGCTGGATCTTCTTTTGGCATGTGGATATTAAAGCGGCGTGCAGATGGTTGCACATCTTGCTCAGATTCACCAGTAATGGCTGTGAAGCTTTCAACTGAATCGGGCAGTTGATCATTTTGTTCAAGTTGACTGAGTTGAGCTGAATCAAGAACAGCAGGTGCCGTTAATTGAGGCTCAATAATTTCACTTTTTTCACCACGGATACGGTTGAGCACCCAGTGCAGACCTGTAATGCTCAAATTACCGAGTTGTTCAACAATGCTCAGCCATGAAATGCCTGTTAGCAACGTAAAACCGGCTCCCCAAAAAAACAATAGCGCCAACGTGGTGCCGAGAGCATTGAGTGTCGGTAAAGCAAGGCTGGTAAGAACATCACCAACCACACCGCCAGATGAGAAATACCAGATATCATCAAAATTGATGTCGGCTAATCCACAGCTCGTGAGTAACAGAATCACTAAACCAAGTAGGCGTGTTCCCCAAAGCATGAGGTCAACGCTCTCATCTTCGCTACGTTTGCGAAAAATGATCCAGGCTGCGGCAGTTAAAATAATAGGTAATGGGTAAGCTAATGAGCCAAATACAAAAAATAACGTATCCGCAACCCACGCACCAACGATCCCACCGCCATTCTGAATATCAGAACCCCATGCAGTTTGAGACCATGAAGGATCGGCAGGATTAAATGTATATAGCGCTACGGCTAACAAAATAGAAACCAAAACGGTCAGGATCAGCCCGCACTCTTTAAGTCTTTGAATACCATTCAAGCGCGCAGAGCTTATCTCCTCACTCGTTTTGATAATGGTTTCGACTTTATTTTTGTTCTCTTTGAACATAAACCAACTTGAATATGATTATTATGGCCAACGTAAGTAACACTATACTCATATTGGATAGGTGAAAACAGTCCGAGCGGCAAAAGCCGCTCGGTTTGTTCGAAGATTTAACCATATCAAGGTCAAAAACCCAATGAACTAAAGTCAGAATGCGGAAAGAAATAGCACTATTCTGAACTTAAGCATGATTAACGAGTTTTGATAACTAACTGATTGGTTTGTTTAACTTCTTCCATTACTACGTAGGTACGAGTGTCGTTTACACCCGGTAAACGCAACAATGTGTCCCCAAGCAACTTACGATAAGCCCCCATGTCTGATACACGAGTTTTCAACAAATAGTCGAAATCACCTGAAACCAAGTGGCATTCTTGAATGTCATCCAATTTTTGCACTGCGGTATTAAACTGCTCAAACACATCTGGTGCACCACGATTTAGAGTAATCTCTACGAAAACCAATAGTGAGGCATCAAGATATTGAGGGTTTAATAAGGCTGTATAACCAGTAATGTAGCCCTGACGTTCTAAACGACGTACACGCTCCAAACACGGTGTTGGAGAAAGACCGACTCGCTTAGATAATTCAACGTTCGAAATACGACCGTCTTTCTGCAACTCGTTCAGAATGTTGCGGTCGATACGGTCAAGATCCTTGGACGGCCTTTTATAGTTGTCTGCCATTTTTATATTCCACCTTAATTACTTCCTTGCAAAAAATATACTACAACTTTTTAATATGCAGTTTCAAATCTTATACAATAGCGCATATACTAGCAATAAACTCGTCATGCAACTCAAGATATAGTCAATACAACCAAGTTAGGCTAAGGAGTCAGGATGATCATTGGTGTACCTAAAGAAATCAAAAACCACGAATACCGTGTCGGTATGATCCCATCAAGTGTGAGAGAACTTGCCTCTCACGACCACCAAGTCTTTATAGAAACAAATGCCGGAAACGGCATTTGCATTTCAAACGACGATTACATCGCCGCTGGCGCATCCATTCTTCCAACCGCTGCAGACATATTTGCCAAAGCAGAGATGATTGTAAAGGTTAAAGAACCTCAAGCTGTAGAACGAGCATAACTCAAAGAAGGGCAAATATTATTTACTTATTTACACCTAGCTCCAGATTTTCCACAAACTGAAGAGCTAATCAAGAGCAAAGCTGTCTGTATAGCATATGAGACTGTAACAGATAATATGGGTCGCTTACCACTATTAGCACCAATGTCTGAGGTCGCAGGCAGAATATCTATATTTCATTACTGCCGATTTTGATCTCTTACCGCATGAATAAGAATATTTCTCGGTGTGCTTTCTCGTTTGCAGAATTCACTCAGCTCAACATGATAACCACTTTCTTGCAAAAATATCGCTTTATCAAGCACAAGCCAGATCTCCAATAAACGGCGGAAGCATTGTTGAACCAAACTTAAGCGCTCCATTTGCCAGAAACGTTCAACACCTATCTTTTCATAATGGGAAAAATCAACGTCTGGCTGTTCAAAGCCTTTTTGCTTAGCCGCCCATACACAGAATGCTTCAAAGCCTTCGCTTAACAAAGACTTTTTGATGCTAGGTATTGGTATGTATTGGTTGACCGCAAAAGCTTCATGTAACAAAGCATCTAAACCTAATCTGAAGCTCATCTCTTGTTGTCTGTGGCGTTTTACCCGCTCGCCTCCAGTAACTGTCTCTTGCAGTGGTATTCTTAACTCTTGCTTGGTTAATCTTAGCTTAGAATGTTTCCCCAACATTGATTGCGCTAGATATGTATCGCCTTGCGTTAAGTGGTAACAGCACGGCGAAAAACTGATCGCTTTGGTCTTTGCACGGGAGGCATAACGCATAAGCTGAACGTGTAAATCCCCACAAGCGTGTAAAGCCACTGCATGCTGTTCCGAGTGAAATACCTCAGCACTTTTAAGATCAAATGCATCGCCTTGAACAAATGTCATCGGCAAAGAAAGATACTCAGCATCTTTTTGCCCAGAGTCACAAAGCTGCTGTTGATATTCAAAACTCACGACAGGTTGGTTTGAATTGAAAGCCAGAATTCTCCCCAAGTATCCTTTTCCAGAACACCATTCAAGCCATTCTCGACCATGGTGACGAGAAAGAACACACTGCCCCAACGCATGAATCTGATTAAGCTTTCTACCTGGTATGCCAGCTTCCAATGCTATATTTCTGCCGAGTACTGCATACTGGGCTGTCGGTAAATAAGCGAGTTCAGGAATGATACGAAGTTCAGGGATGAGATTAGAGAGGTGGTCAATCATTTCATCAGAATTATTTTTCAGCCGACCGATACCCTCTACATTTAGAGCATTAAGCCAATGATTTAATTGAGGATATTGCGGCCACAACGACGTTCCTTCAAAGCATTGAAAGAAAGCCTCAAAGCGCCAAAGCGATTGGTGTGTAATTAAGAATTGATCGAGTGTTTGAAATCTAGACTGCATGACTCCCCCTAAACTGGCATTAGTTTAGAGGGAGAGGCAAATGAAGTAAAAGCCTTAACGCACGGGCAGCTCAATATCTTTAAACATCTCTTCAATTTCCATATTGGATTTAAGAGAGATAGCTTGTTCAACAACTGGGCGAGTTAGATGAGGAGCAAAACGCTCCATAAAATCAAACATATATGAGCGTAGGAAGGTTCCTCTACGGAAACCGATACTGGTGGTACTGGCGCCGAAGATATGGCTTGCATCAATCGCAACGAGATCTTTGTCTTGTTCTTTATCAATTGCCATACTGGCAATGACACCAACACCAATCCCCATACGAACATAAGTTTTAATCACGTCTGCGTCCGTAGCGGTAAAGACCACTTTAGGTGTTAACCCAACACGATTAAACGCGGTATCTAATTCCGAACGGCCAGTGAAACCAAACACATACGTCACCAATGGAAATGCCGCTAAATCTTCAATCGTAATACGTTCTTTCTTCGTTAAAGGGTGATCTTTGGGTACAACAATCGAACGGTTCCAGTGATAACAAGGCAGCATTACTGCGTCTTGGTATAGATGCAACGCCTCAGTCGCAATTGCAAAATTAGCAACACCTTTAGCAATCGATTCAGACATTTGACTCGGTGTCCCTTGGTGCATGTGTAGCGAAACTTTAGGATAACGAGCCGTAAAACCTTTAATCACAGCAGGGAGCGCATAGCGAGCTTGAGTGTGTGTTGTGGATATATTCAATGTGCCCATTTCTGGATGAGTATGCTCTCCGGCAACCGCCTTAATACTTTCCACTCGGGAGAGTATCTCAGTAGCAATCCGTACGATATCTTCACCCGCTTGTGTGACCTGAGTCAGATGTTTCCCGCTTCGCTCGAATATTTGAATACCCAGCTCGTCTTCCAATAGACGAACTTGTTTACTGATCCCCGGCTGAGATGTATACAAACTCTCGGCGGTGGCAGAAACGTTTAAATTGTGATTAACCACCTCAACGATGTATTTTAATTGTTGCAACTTCATAACTGCCTAAAATCCTTGCCTAAATGAGTATGCTATATAATTATTAGTTATATACTCTACTGAGTAGAATTTGCAAGATCTCAACAAGCAACGACACTATAAAATAAAGAAAACCAAATGTAGAATGCGAAATAGCTCCAGTAGTTATCATACCAATTTCACTATTTATCGGTTCAGTATTAGACAATGAGCACCGAACGCAAACACGCATAAACCCATCCTTGGGGCTCCGCCGAGCCATCCATGGCTCGGAGGGTTTGCTTATCGGTACTCAATGTCTGCTTGATCAGGAAATTAATGTGTTTGGTATCACTTTTTATAGACACAAGTTTGTGCGGACTTTCAAACAATACATGTTGAGGTGTTTTTTTGCTTCAAAAAAATCATCATGGCATTAGTAAATTTCTGGGTGTAGTGATAAGTTATGCTGCTGTACCCTATTCACTAGCCATTGAAAAATGAAGACACGGAATATATGAATATAGGTTTAATCATCGCGCTGGTTGCAATACTGCTTATTCTGGTTTTGGGCTACAACATTATGTTGCAGTACAAAGTCAAAGTTGAATCTGCAAAAAAGCAAGAATCTTCGAAATATTTAGCCATTATTGATGCCACAGAAGATTTAATTGGCAATGCGCATCATCTGCCTTTTAGTAAAGAATTACTGCTTTGCCTAAATGTCCGAATTTTGGATTGCTTGCAGAGTATGTTTGATCTTGAGCCGAAAAATAAACAGTTGGCGCAACGCATTGAACATATGAACGCACAAATTAAGCATTTGAAAGATAATCACCCTGGTGGTGACAGCACGGTATTTAAAGTTCCGACCAGCGATAAACAAGCGATTGTTATGCTTAAATTGGTAAAACGTTTAAGAGATACCATCAAAAGCGAGCACAATAAAGGGCGATTCGAAACCCAAACTTATGTGATGGAAAACGCTCGTCTGGAAAATATTCAAATTCGCATTAACATCGAAAACGTAATTAAACGCGCAAATGATTCTATTGTTCGTGGTCAACCCGGTACCGCGATTCAATTGCTACGAAAAGGCTTGGACGTTTTGAGTACCAAAAACGACAACTACTCAAACCAAGCAAGAGATAAACTGCAACAGATGTATGATGAATTAGAGCATAAGCGTCAAACTAAAAGTGCCACTGAACTGCAAGAGATTGAAGCGAAAGAACGCAACAATGATATGGAAGCGCTCTTTGGTGAAAAGAAAAAGTGGTAACCTGTACCTAAGTCGCATGACAAAAATAAGCAAAAAAATAAGCAAAAAAATAAGCAAAAAAATAAGGTTGCCAAGGCAACCTTATTTTTTATCCGCATTAAGCGAGTGACGCGTTAATACTGGCTAGCACAGCAGCAGGATCGGCCGCTTGGGTAATCGGTCGACCAATGACTAAATAGTCTGAACCAGCCTGTACCGCTTCATACGGAGTCATAATGCGCCGTTGGTCGCCAACGTCAGCGCCAACAGGTCGAATGCCAGGAGTCACCAACTTGAACGCCTTTCCTAAGCCTTGCTTTAACATTTGTGACTCTTGAGCAGAACAAACCACACCGTCTAAACCGGCATTCTTTGTCAATTTAGCTAAACGCATGACTTGATCTTGAGGCTTAACATCTAAGCCGATACCGGCAAGGTCACTCTGCTCCATACTGGTTAAAACAGTAACACCTATCAATAGCGGGCGATCTTTACCGTAAGGCTCTAATATTTCACGAGATGCCGACATCATACGTTCACCACCACTGGCATGCACGTTCACCATCCAAACGCCAAGTTCAGCCGCCGCTTTCACTGCCTTAGAACAGGTATTCGGAATATCATGAAACTTCAGATCTAAAAATACAGAGAAGCCACGTTTGTGCAGTTCACGAACAAATTCAGGACCAAAAAGAGTAAACATCTCTTTACCCACTTTTAAGCGACAGCTTGTTGGGTCGATTTTGCTGACGAATGAAAGCGCATCCGCTTGATTATCATAATCCAGTGCAACAATCACTTTCTGGTCGTTCATTTTTACTCCTAAGTATCTATTAAGCTATAAATAAGTATCTATTGAGCGATAAAAATGCAGCTATTTCAGCTGCAAGTCTTAATAATTAGTCACTAGCCAATTGATTGGTTTTGACTGTTACTATTCTCCATCTAAACCACGGATAGGTTTAACTGATCCCCAGCTTTTACAGGATGGACAGTGCCAATATAAAGAATGGGTTGAAAATCCACATTTTCGACACCGATAATGCGGTTTCACTTTTAACTGTTCACCGACCAGTTTTTTAAGCGTGGACAAGCTCGCTTTGGCTCTCCCCTCCTCCGCTTCAGCAATATGATAGTCGATCAAACGATAAAAGCCCTTCATGGTCGGATTTTTTACCAATTGACGCGTCAGTAGCTCTTGCGCAGTCGCTACGCCTTCGTGTTGAGCAACTAACTGAGCTAGCATCAACTCCGCTGATACGCCCGCTTTATTCTCGATACACTTACGTAAAAACTCAACCAATTCCGGCTCTTGCCCAAGATGATAGTAACATTCAGCCAGTGTAGGTAAAACCTCACCAATAAAATCAATATCTTGGTCGAGCACCATTTTCATATAATGAATGGTCTGCTTGTAGTTTTCACTCTCTAAGTATGATTTCCCCAAAGCAATACTGGCTCTGACACAGTTAGGATCTTCAGAAAGTGCACGTTTAAACAATTGGATGCTTTTACTATCACTACCATTGGCTTTTTCTTGCATCGCCAACTCACAGAGGAAGTGAGCGATGCTACTTCTCATGCGTTTACGACCCATTTTTACCAAGGCGGAAGCGCATTCAATGGCTTTATGCCATTCCCGTGTTTGCTGATAAATAGAAGTCAGCTGCTGTAACGCAGACTCACGGTGTTCTGGTTCATCAACAAGCTGTTCAAAGATTTTTTCCGCTCGGTCTAAGAAACCAGAAACCATGTAATCTTTTGCTAATTGCTGCAACGCTAGATTCTTTTGATCAACAGTCAGACCTGAGCGTGAAATAAGGTTTTGGTGTATACGAATAGCTCTATCAACTTCTCCTCTTGAACGGAACAAGTTACCCAAAGCGAGATGAGTATCTATGGTTTCGTTATCAACTTGAAGAAGCTCGATAAAATGGTCAACGGCTTTATCTGATTGATCAGACAACAGCAAATTTAAACCCGTAACATATTGACGTGAAATTTGGTGTGAATGCTTCTGCTTGTCCTGTTGAGCGCTGCGATTGCCCATATACCAACCATAGGCAGCAGCGATTGGTAATAACAAGAAAAGAATTTCTAACATCAAAAAACAGCCTTATCCAATATTAACTCTGTTTTCAGATGGATCTTTGGTTGCTGGAGTCACCTTCTTAAGTTGCTTGTTTAACTTACGTACCTGTAGTTTGGATTTGAGATGTAAACCACCAAAAATAACCCAAGCAAGAACAAAACCAGCGACAAATACACAACCAAGAAGTGTTGATAGATGAAACTCACCTTGTGCAAGTAAGTAATTGAAAGTCACGACTTCTTGGTTTTGAGAGCCCAAAGCCAGTGCAATCAAGAAGAGAGCGAGTACCACAACGATTTTTATAATTTTCATAGTCCATCACCTATCCATAAATCAGTTTTACTGATTATGCAGGAAAATCCCCTGACAAACCATGTCTATATATCATAAAAAAGCGGCACGCCTCATCAGCATGCCGCCTATTTCATCAATCTGTTTACTTAATCAATCCGTTTACTTAATCAATCTGTCTACGGAGATTAATCATTTACTCGCTCGCGCAATTCTTTGCCCGGTTTGAAGTGGGGTACATATTTACCTTCCAATTCAACTTTTTCACCTGTCTTAGGGTTACGACCAACGCGTGGTTCACGAAAGTGAAGAGAGAAACTACCGAAACCACGAATTTCGATGCGATCTCCACTCTCTAGAGTGTTGG
Source organism: Vibrio sp. (assembly GCF_047973365.1). GTDB lineage: Bacteria > Pseudomonadota > Gammaproteobacteria > Enterobacterales > Vibrionaceae > Vibrio. Next base: position 14,484 of record NZ_JBKEBW010000020.1, read on the forward strand.
CCATATGCTCAAGAATATCTTTTACCGCATCTTCGATTTCTTTTGCCGACAGATGTGTTTGCTCAGCACAGAGCCTTTCGATCAATTCAGACTTAGTCATAATTTCCCTCATAGATTTTTTACTACTTATTATAGTAAGTAATATCAATTCCAACAAACACTTACTCACTATTGTAGAAAATGATCAGGCAAAACACCTAATAGTTTTTCTCAAGATCCTCTGTTTATTTGCGAAAACATTCTCTCATTGAGGTTTCAAGCGCTTTGTAAGCACTTACAAAAGGCAAACAGTATTCCGTTCAGCAGGTTGAATAGTCGGATTCATAGTTTCTTGATGCAAAAAAAGAGTTTCTGGTGCAAAAAAGGAGCCTTGCGGCTCCTTCTTATTAGCGATTGCTATATAGCTATTATTCGCCTTTAGCAGCTTTGAAAGCGTCTGCCATTGCGTTACCGAAAGAAGCACCATCTTCTTGGTTGATAGAAGCCATTGCTTCTTGCTCTTCAGCTTCATCTTTAGCTTTGATAGATAGGTTGATTACGCGGTTTTTACGGTCAACGCCAGTAAATTTCGCTTCAACGCTGTCACCAACGCTAAGGATTAGAGTAGCATCTTCTACACGGTCACGAGCAACTTCAGAAGCGCGGATGTAACCTTCTACACCTTCTTCTAGCTCGATAGTTGCGCCTTTAGCGTCTACTGCAGTAACAGTACCGTTAACTAGAGCACCTTTCTTGTTGTCAGCTACATAAGCATTGAATGGGTCGTTTTCCATTTGCTTAACGCCTAGAGAAATACGCTCACGCTCTGCGTCTACTGCTAGAACAACTGCAGAGATCTCGTCGCCTTTCTTGTACTCACGTACAGCTTCTTCTCCAGGAACGTTCCAAGAGATGTCAGATAGGTGAACTAGACCATCGATGCCGCCGTCAAGACCGATGAAGATACCGAAGTCAGTGATTGACTTGATCTTACCAGTAACTTTGTCGCCTTTAGCTTGTGCTTCAGCGAATGACTGCCATGGGTTAGCTTTACACTGTTTTAGACCTAGAGAGATACGACGACGTTCTTCGTCGATATCAAGAACCATAACCTCAACTTCGTCGCCAACATTAACAACTTTAGATGGGTGGATGTTCTTGTTAGTCCAATCCATTTCTGAAACGTGTACTAGACCTTCAACGCCTTCTTCGATTTCCACGAAGCAGCCGTAGTCAGTTAGGTTAGTTACGCGACCAGATAGTTTGTGACCTTCTGGGTAACGCTTAGCGATTGCTACCCATGGATCTTCGCCTAGTTGCTTAAGACCTAGTGATACGCGAGTACGATCACGGTCGAACTTAAGAACTTTAACTAGGATCTCGTCACCAACGTTAACGATTTCTGATGGGTGCTTAACGCGTTTCCATGCCATATCAGTGATATGTAGAAGACCGTCAACACCACCAAGATCAACGAATGCACCGTAATCAGTAAGGTTCTTAACGATACCTTTAACTTCAGTACCTTCTTGTAGAGTTTCAAGAAGTTCGTCACGCTCAACGCTGCTTTCTGATTCGATAACAGCACGACGAGAAACAACAACGTTGTTACGTTTCTGGTCTAGCTTGATAACTTTGAACTCTAGCTCTTTGTTTTCTAGGTGAGCAGTGTCACGGATTGGACGTACGTCTACTAGAGAGCCAGGAAGGAATGCACGGATACCGTTTAGTTCAACAGTGAAACCGCCTTTAACTTTACCGTTGATGATACCAACAACAGTTTCAGCTTCTTCGTATGCTTTCTCAAGAACGATCCATGATTCGTGACGCTTAGCTTTCTCACGAGAAAGTTGAGTTTCACCGAAACCGTCTTCAACAGCGTCTAGAGCAACATCTACTTCAGAACCAATTTCAACTTCAAGTTCGCCAGCAGCGTTCTTGAATTGTTCAGCAGGGATAGCAGACTCAGACTTAAGGCCAGCATCAACAAGAACGTAACCGTTCTCGATAGCTACTACAGTACCTTTAACGATACTACCTTGTTGGAATTCAGTCTCATTTAGGAACTCTTCAAAGAGTTGAGCAAAAGATTCAGTCATTTATATATTCTTCAATAAGTAAACGTCCACGGGCATCCTACCACATGGGGGTTATTAAAATCGCCGGTCATCATCCTTGCAACCGACGCTCTTAGTTGACGTGGTTTATTCCGCCAACTTCGATTCGATATATTGTAGTGCTTTTTCCACGACTTCGTCGATAGACATTTCGGTCGAATCTAGCACAAGCGCATCCTCAGCAGGGCGTAATGGCGCCACTGGACGGTTACGATCTCGATCGTCACGTTCTTGGATTTCGCTTAAAAGGGCGTCAAATTTACCATCAAGCCCTTTCAGTTGCAACTGCTTGAAGCGTCTACGAGCTCTTTCTTCAGCACTTGCATCTAAGAAAATCTTTGCCTCCGCAGTTGGGAAAACCACTGTTCCCATGTCACGACCATCAGCAACAAGACCTCGACCTTCTGCAAATGCACGCTGACGACGAAGCAACGCCTCGCGAACTCGCGGCAATGCTGCAACTTTTGAAGCCGCCATTCCAGTCTCTTCTTTACGTAATTCTTTAGAGACATCTTCCCCTTCAAGAATAACTCTAACTAAGTCACCTTCAGCAATAAATTGAACATCTAAATGCATAGCCAATGGAACTAACGCGTCTTCGGACTCAAGATCAACACCATGATGAATAGCCGCTAATGCTAAAACACGATAAATTGCGCCTGAGTCTAAAAGATGAAAACCGAGCTTATTTGCCAGCAGCATGCAAAGGGTTCCTTTACCTGCTCCACTTGGACCATCTACGGTAATCACCGGTGTGTGTGAGGGCATGTTTAACTCCACTTATTATTATTCATGGATAAAGAGTATCCATGTTTCACCGGCGAAAAATTATAGTGGTAATAGAGCAAAGGCGCTAGGGAGGATTGTTAGATATCGTGTTTTATTCTACAAACTTGCTTTTTTGCTTAAGAAAAAAGAAAGGCTCAAGTAGAAACTCAAGCCTGCATCGTTACCCATTAATTATACCAATTACCTTAATTTCCTAATCAAGTAGGCATTGAGTGCCGATAAGCAAACCCTCCGAGCCATGGATGGCTCGGCGGAGCCCCAAGGATGGGTTTATGCGTGTTTGCGTTCGGTGCTCATTGTCTAATGGCTGAACAGTTTAATAGCGCAATTGGTATTAATTGCTACAACAGAATTCGGGCTTCATTTTTGCTCACAGTGGAAGTGCCAATTCCTTTTACTTTTGTTAAGTCTTGTTTGGAAGTAAACGCACCATGTTGAGTTCGATAATCAACAATCGCTTGCGCTTTCTTCAAGCCAATACCCAATAACATAGTCGATATTTCTTCAGCCGACGCTGTATTAACGTTAACGGTAATAGATATACCGTCTGTAGCACTTGCCTGGCCGGCTTTGCTTACTTGGCCTGCTTTACTGGCTTGACTTGTCCCGCTATCTGCCGCAACAGCATAAGTCGCCGGTAACAACAAAGCTAATGAAAAAACCACCATCCATCGTCTAGCTAAAATGAACATTTTTACCATTTTTACACCCTCTTTTGATTAAGTGAGAACATAGTAATCCGGCATTAGAACAACGAAGATAGCACTTTGAATAAAATAAAAGGGGCTGCAACCGCAGCCCCTTTCGTTAAACATATCAATTACATTAGAACGCCTACTGGCTCACAGCGTAATACTCAATATCGGTATTCGCTCTCAGTACAGATAGGACACCAGTAATATCCTGTTGCACAGCAATGCGAGAAAGCTGGGCACCGATTTGATCTTGATACTGAGGCTCAATTTTAGCTTCAACCTTGCTAAGCTCGATTAAAACAATATTGCCGTCTAAGTCTTTAGCTTGACCGTATACGACTTGGTCAGTTTGCGGTTTAGGCATAGCAAACACGGTTTGAGCCAATTGCGAACCACGGTCAACCGTTTCCAATTCACCAAACACCAGTTTATTTTCGTCTAGAAGAGATTTATCGCCTTGTTTCAGAGCGGCAATTAATTTGTCGCCAAGTTCAAGAGCTTGTTGTTCACCTTTCACTTTCGATAGATGAGCGAATACTTGCTCTTTAACTTCTTCGAACGGTAGAACCATTTCTGGACGAGCTTCGTCAACACGCACAACAACCACATGTTCCGGTGCTACTTCAATCACCGATGAATTCAAACCATCTTCTTTCACTTCAGGAGATTGAATGGCTTGTTGAACCGCTGCATTTTGTAGTGCTTCTGGTGTATCCAATTGAGAAATAAAGTCAGTTTTTACGATTTGAGCAGAAATAGCCTTCGCAGCTTCATCTAAAGAATCTGGATACTCAAACGCCACTTTTTCAAGTTCAGTTTGCAGTTCATAGAAGGTATCTACCGCTTTTTGCGAAGCCAATTCAGTCTTAATCTCTGCGGCAACTTCCTCTAAAGGTTTTGCAACAGAAGCTTTGATACCATCAAGTTTGATGATGTGGTAACCAAAATCAGATTTAACAAGACCAGAAACATCGCCAACCGAAGTTAAACCAAACGCTGCCGCTTCAAAGGCAGGATCCATTGTATCGTGTTCAATCCAACCTAAAGAACCACCATTTTCTGAGCTACCAATATCTTCAGATTTTTCTTCAGCAAGTTTTGCAAAATCTGCACCGGCGTTCAGCTCATCAAGAATCGCTTGAGCTTTAGCTTCGTCATCACCTTGTACTAAGATATGGCTAACTTCACGTTGCTCAGCAGTAGAATATTTGTCTAAATGCTCTTGATAGTAAGCTTTCACTTGCTCATCACTGATAGTCACTTGCTCAGCCAACTTCTCTGCCGAAAGTTCAATATAAGAAACTTTAACCTGCTCTGGGCGAGTATAACGTTCAGCGTTCTCAGAGTAGTATTTCTGAGCATCTTCATCACTTACTGTTACATTGTTCGCAAAATCTTCCAGCGATAAGGTAACGGTACGAATATCACGTGTCTGGGCAATCAATGCACTTTGGGCATCAATTTCACCTTTGAGTGTGAACTCACTACCTTGCAGTGCTGAAGTCAACTGACTACGCAGTAAATCACGACGAAGGTATTGCGCAAAAGATTCTGCAGTAAAGCCAGCACGACGTAGTGCTGCTTGATAAATTTCTTGGTCGAACTTACCTTCAGACTGGAACTGAGGCATTTCCAACATCAGTTTACGCACCTGTGCATCGCTGATTCGAAGACCTAGTGAATTCGCATGTTGCTCGATAAGAACATCATTGATCATGCGGTCCAAAATAGATTTACGGAAAGAAGCAACATATGCTGGGTCTGCTAGTAAGTTAGCAAAATAGTCACCCATTTGAGATTGCATACGGTTTCTTTCGTTTTGGTAAGCTTGTTCAAACTGACCACGGTCAATCTCAATATTGCCAACTTTAGCCGCCGCGTTATTACTGCCACTGACTAGGTAGCTACCTACCCCTGCGAAGATAAAAGACAGGATGATTAGTCCCAGGATAATTTTTACCGCGATGCTGTTAACACCCTCGCGTAATCGATCCATCATAATTTTACTGCTCTCCGGATTTGAAGTTTACACTTCAGCCAAAAATGAATAGCGCGATAATATCAGAAAAAGAAATGCGCATCAGTAGGATGCGCATAATTTAAAAAGGTTCGAATAAATTTTGCTGCTAGCAGCAAAAAGTCATTCAAAAAATTAGTTACAAGCGTCTTTCAGTGCTTTACCAGCTTTGAATGCAGGAACTTTAGCTTCAGCGATTTGGATCTCTTCACCAGTTTTTGGGTTACGACCAGTGCGAGCAGCACGAGTACGAACTTGGAAAGTACCAAAGCCAACTAGAGCTACTTGGTCGCCAGACTGAAGAGTATCGCTCACTGCTTCGATGAATGCATCTAGAGCACGACCAGCTGAAGCTTTTGATAGTTCAGCATTAGCTGCGATTTTTTCTACTAATTGTGTTTTATTCACTGTGATTCCCCTTTGGTCGCCAATTTATTATTTTGTTCGGCGCCGATTCGTTCCATTGATGTTTAAATATAACCTAAAGCCTTGTTACAACTGGGCTGAAAGCTATAGTGAACAACGGTAGCCTCCAAAAAAAACGCTGACAAGCCCTTTTTTAGCCTATCAGCGTAATCTTTTACTTATTTTTGCTACACATCACTCTTTTGCAGCTTCAAATGCCACACCCGTAGGGTCATTTTCCAGTGCAACCTTTAAAACTTCATCAATCCAACGTACTGGAATAACCTTAAGATCAGCAATAACATTATCTGGAATCTCTTCCAAATCGCGCTCATTATCCTTCGGAATGAGCGCCGTTTTAATACCACCTCGATGAGCAGCAAGCAGTTTTTCTTTCAGACCACCGATAGGTAAAACTTCACCGCGAAGAGTAATTTCGCCGGTCATTGCAACATCTGCTTTCACAGGGTTACCTGTTAAACAAGATACCAATGCAGTACACATAGCCGTCCCCGCACTCGGACCATCTTTCGGTGTTGCGCCTTCAGGCACGTGTACGTGAATATCGCGTTTTTCGTAGAAATCTGGGTTAATGCCCAGTTTTTCCGCGCGAGAACGGACCACAGTCATTGCCGCCTGAATAGACTCTTGCATCACTTCACCCAATGAGCCAGTCTGCGTCAGCTTACCCTTACCAGGCATTGACTGTGCTTCAATAGTGAGAAGATCGCCACCAACTTCTGTCCAAGCCAAACCTGTGACTTGACCAATGCGGTTGTGTTCATCGGCTTTACCAAAGTCAAAACGTTGTACCCCAAGGTATTCTTTAAGATTTTCTTGGTTCACTGTCACGTGTTTAACGTCTTTATTGAGTAAAATGTTCTTCACTGCTTTACGGCAAATCTTAGAAATTTCACGCTCTAGGTTACGAACACCGGCTTCACGCGTGTAGTAACGAATTACCCCCATGATCGCGGAATCTTCGATGGTAATTTCTGAAGGTTTCAGACCATTACGTTCAATTTGCTTTTCAACCAAATGACGCTTGGCAATGTTCAGTTTTTCATCTTCGGTATAACCAGACAGACGGATAACTTCCATACGGTCCAACAGTGGGCCCGGAATATTCATCGAGTTAGATGTCGCCACAAACATGACATCAGACAAATCGTAATCCACTTCTAAGTAGTGGTCGTTGAATGAGTTGTTCTGCTCTGGATCGAGAACTTCCAATAATGCAGAAGCAGGATCACCACGCATATCCGATGCCATCTTATCGATTTCATCCAACAGGAATAGTGGGTTTTTCACACCAACTTTCGACATTTTTTGGATCAGTTTACCCGGCAGAGAACCGATGTAAGTACGACGGTGACCACGAATTTCCGCTTCATCACGCACCCCACCGAGCGCCATACGCGTATACTTGCGGCCGGTTGCAGCGGCAATTGAACGACCTAGTGATGTTTTACCCACGCCCGGAGGACCAACTAAGCACAAGATCGGACCTTTTAGCTTACTAATACGGCTCTGAACCGCCAAATATTCCAGAATGCGTTCTTTCACCCGCTCTAAGCCATAGTGATCAGCATTTAGAATTTCTTCTGCTTTAGCTAAATCACGTTTTACTTTTGAACGCTTAGTCCAAGGAACGTTGATCATCCAATCAATATAGCTGCGAACCACCGTTGCTTCTGCTGACATCGGAGACATCATTTTAAGCTTTTGCAACTCTTGTTCGGTTTTTTCGCGCGCTTCAGCAGGCATCTTTGAGTCTTCGATTTTCTGTTTTAGAACTTCGAATTCATCAACGCCATCTTCTGTCTCACCCAGCTCTTTCTGAATCGCTTTCATTTGTTCATTCAGATAGTACTCACGCTGAGATTTTTCCATCTGCTTTTTAACTCGAGTACGAATACGTTTCTCAACTTGCAGCAGATCGATTTCAGATTCCATCTGTCCCATTAAGAATTCTAAACGTTCGGTGACGTCTAAAATCTCGAGCACTTTTTGTTTATCAGCCAACTTGAGTGGCATGTGTGCGGCAATAGTATCCGCTAAGCGTGCCGCTTCATCGATACCATTTAAGGAGGTTAAAACCTCAGGCGGAATCTTTTTATTGAGCTTGATGAACCCGTCGAATTGGTTAATAGCACTGCGTACTATCACTTCCTGTTCTTTATCATCGAGTTCAGGCGTGATCAGGAATTCGGCACTTGCAGAGAAGAACTCGCCTTCATGAAACTCATTAATTTTGGCACGTTGTTGACCTTCCACTAACACTTTTACTGTGCCATCAGGCAACTTCAGCAATTGCAAAATTGTTGCAACCGTACCCACTTCAAACAAGTCCGAAATAGTCGGTTCATCCGTTTCGGCTTGCTTCTGTGCAACCAGAAGAACTTGCTTGTTGTAATCCATTGCCGCGTCTAGGCATTGAATAGATTTCTCACGACCAACAAACAATGGGATCACCATATGTGGATATACAACCACATCACGTAAAGGTAATACGGGGATCTCTATACGCTCGGAACGCTCCAAGTTCATATTATTCTCTCTTCCGCTTTGATATATATTCGAGTATATGGGGGCTAACTAACTGGATTCAATAACAGAATAAAAAAAAGGAGGTAATGGTTACCTCCTTTGATTATTTATTGGCTTTCACTGGCTTAAGGCCGAGTAGCAGGAATGAATTTACTCAGCACCTGCCGCTTGGCTTTCGCTGCCTGAAAGAATCATTAATGGCTCTGACTCACCATTGATAACTGACTCATCAATGACCACTTTTTCAACGTCAGACATTGAAGGTAGTTCGTACATAGTCTCAAGCAATACGCTTTCAAGAATTGAACGTAAACCACGAGCTCCCGTTTTACGAGTCATTGCTTTAGCGGCAATCGCGCGCAGTGCATCTTCACGGAACTCAAGATCAACCTCTTCTAATTCGAATAACGCTGCATACTGTTTAGTAAGCGCGTTCTTCGGTTCACATAGAATCTGGATCAGTGCTTCTTCATCAAGTTCAGTCAGCGTTGCAGTTACAGGCAGACGACCAATGAATTCTGGAATCAGACCATATTTCACGAGATCTTCAGGCTCTACCTGAGTAAACAACTCACCGACGGTTCTGTTTTGATCTTTAGAACGAACTTCCGCGCCAAAACCGATACCAGTACCGGTTGCAACACGCTGTTCAATCACTTTATCTAGACCTGCAAATGCACCGCCACAGATAAATAAGATCTTAGAAGTATCTACTTGCAAGAATTCTTGTTGAGGATGCTTACGACCACCTTGTGGTGGTACAGATGCAATCGTACCTTCAACCAGTTTCAACAGCGCTTGTTGAACACCTTCACCTGACACATCACGGGTGATAGATGGGTTTTCAGCTTTACGAGAGATCTTATCGATTTCATCGATATAGACGATACCGCGTTCCGCTTTTGCTACGTCGTAATCACACTTTTGCAGTAGTTTTTGAATGATGTTTTCAACATCTTCGCCAACATAGCCTGCTTCTGTAAGTGTTGTCGCATCAGCCATCGTAAATGGTACATCCAAGAAACGAGCAAGTGTCTCAGCAAGTAACGTCTTACCACTACCGGTAGGTCCGATAAGCAGAATGTTACTTTTGCCTAGCTCGACGCCATCTTTTGTCGTATCACCATTACGTAAACGCTTATAGTGGTTATATACCGCAACCGCGAGCACTTTTTTTGCGTGTTCTTGGCCAATTACATAGTCATCAAGATGTGCACGAATTTCACGAGGCGCAGGTAGTGCTGACGACTCTTTCTTTGGTAATACATCTTTAATCTCTTCGCGAATAATGTCGTTACATAGATCAACACATTCGTCACAGATATACACAGAAGGACCTGCAATTAGCTTGCGAACTTCGTGCTGGCTTTTGCCACAGAAAGAGCAGTACAGCAGTTTACTACTACCACCCTCTTTGCTTTTATCTGTCATTCGCTAACCTCTTAGCCTTTACTCTTTATGGTTTGAGTGTATAACAATTTTATCTAAATTGCGTTAAACAATTACTCGAAGTGTTACTCACCGCGATGGGTCAGTACTGAATCCACCAAACCGTATTCTACTGCTTGATCTGCCGACATAAAGTTGTCGCGGTCAGTGTCACGTTCAATAATTTCAAGCGGCTGACCTGTATGCTCTGCCAACAAGCGATTCAATTTATTCTTAATAGTTAGAATTTCTTGCGCATGAATTTGAATGTCCGAAGCTTGACCCTGGAAACCACCTAGTGGTTGGTGAATCATCACGCGCGAGTTTGGTAAAACATAACGTTTACCCGGTGCGCCACCAGCTAGTAAGAATGCGCCCATAGAACAAGCTTGCCCCATACAGACGGTGCTCACGTTTGGCTTAATAAACTGCATGGTGTCGTAAATAGACATACCCGCAGTGACGCTGCCACCCGGAGAGTTGATGTACAGGAAAATATCTTTGTCCGGGTTTTCCGATTCTAAGAAAAGCAGTTGAGCCACGACAAGGTTTGCCATGTGGTCTTCTACCTGACCCGTTAAGAAAATAACTCGCTCTTTTAAAAGACGTGAGTAGATATCGTATGAACGTTCGCCACGGGAAGTTTGTTCAACCACCATGGGTACTAGCGCATCAATAATCGGCGACATTGCGTTTTTTTCTTGGTAGCTCATAGTCTTAATATCCCTAAAAATAAATGGCCCGGATGATGAATATCATACGGACCATTGTTAGCAGAAGAGTCAACGTTAAGTCAACCTTCTACGCTATAGATTGCTTATTAAGCAGCAACTTGAGGGTTCATTAGCTCGCTAAAGCTAATTGCTTTCTCTGTAACGGTTGCTTTAGCAATGATCGCGTCAATCGCTTGTTCTTCTAGAGCTACGTTACGCATGTTGTTCATCATTTGCTCGTTTTGCTCGTAGTAAGAGATAACTTCAGCTGGGTCTTCATAAGCTGTCGCCATTTCTTCGATAAGTGCTTTCACTTTACCTTCGTCAGCTTTTAGCTCTTCAGTCTTGATGACTTCACCTAGAAGCAGACCTACAACTACGCGACGTTTAGCTTGCTCTTCGAACATTTCACGTGGCAGTTGGTTTGCAGCTTCAATGTTGCCACCGAAACGTTGTGCAGCTTGTTGACGTAGTACGTCGATTTCTTGATCGACTAGCGCCGCTGGAACGTCAATTGCGTTTTCTTTCACAAGACCTTCAATTGCTTGTTCTTTGATACGAGCTTTGATTGCTTGTTTAAGTTCACGTTCCATGTTCTTACGAACTTCAGCTTTAAGTGCGTCAACACCGCCTTCCGTTACGCCGAATTTAGCAACGAACTCATCGTTCAGTTCTGGTAGTTCACGAGCTTCAACTTTGTTCACTTTGATAGCAAACTTAGCGGCTTTACCTTTTAGGTTTTCAGCATGGTACTCTTCTGGGAAGTTCACGTCGATTTCGAATTCCATACCTTTAGTTTTGCCAACGATACCGTCTTCAAAACCAGGAATCATACGACCTGCGCCCATTTCTAGTGGGAAGTTGTCAGCTTTACCGCCTTCGAACTCAACACCGTCGATAGAACCAACGAAGTCGATAGAAACACGTTTACCGTTGTCAGCCGCTTCTTCTACTTCAGTCCAAGTAGATTGTTGCTTACGTAGCGTTTCTAGCATCTCTTCAACGTCAGAATCTTGAACTTCTGCTGCTGGTTTTTCTACCGTGATGTTTGATAGACCTTTAAGTTCAACTTCTGGATAAACTTCGAAAGTTGCTGTGAAAACTAAATCTGCACCTTCTTTAATTTCTACTGGAGCGAAAGTTGGTGCGCCAGCTGGGTTGATTTTCTCTTTTACGATTGCTTCGATGAAGTGGCGTTGCATCACTTCACCAAGAATGTCTTGACGTACTGCTTTGCCGTACATTTGCGCAACCATCTTCATTGGTACTTTACCTTTACGGAAACCGTCGAAACGACGATTTTTCGCGATGTTGCGTAGTTCAGCTGCTACTGCATCTTCGATGTTTGCAGCAGGAACAGTAATATTCAAACGGCGCTCTAGGCCTTCTAGCGTTTCAACAGTAACTTGCATTATATTTAAACCTCAAAACTGGCTCAGTATTCCTGAGCATCATGAGCCAACATCTCTGTTTGGCTTCATCCTTATTTTGTGCTCGGTAGAACACTTAACTGTAAATATTGAGCATCGATACTCTCAGTGAATTTCACCTAAATACCGAACTAATGAGTGACATCTTTGGTCGATTTGCGCCGAATAAAGGTATCTCTGATTAGCCTCAGGACTAAAAATTAGACGCGATATACTACCGATCTCAGCTTTAGCTGTCGAGCGAATACCCGGCAAGAAAAAGCGAATGTCCTAAAAAACCCTTTGACTGCTAAAAAATCCACCAACTGATAGATCTCTTGATGGCTCTGAAATGGGGACAATATAGGCTTTTTCAAGAGAATCGAGGGATTTTTTCCCTCAAATAATCAAAAAGAGATCTGGCTCTTGTTTTGCCTCCCATATTCGATATGTTTTTAAGCAGATGGATCGAAGTTCCCAGTATTATGAGTGGCGAGATAAACGAGGAACGAAAACTATGGCAAGGATGCTATCTGTACGCCAACTCTCAGCACTGTTTTTGACCCTTTATATGGTCATCGCCGCAATGGCTGCGCATTTGGTTTGGCGCTATAGCTACCAAGCATTATTAGTTGAGCAACAATCAGAGTTGGAGCGTTTCTCTAGTCACATTTCCGCCACACTCGATAAATATGCTCACATCCCTCGCCTTTTATCCAAAGATAAAGAACTGGTTGATGCACTCCGTCACGCTGACAACACCGCACAAATTAATTTGACCAATCTCTATTTGGAACAGGTAAACGACGTCATTCAGGCTACCGATACCTATTTGCTTGATAGCATTGGCAATACTATCGCTTCGAGCAACTGGAGCTTGGACCGCTCTTTCATCGGTCGAAACTTCTCATGGCGGCCATATTTCTACAATGCTATTTCAGGCACAAGAAGTCAGTACTTTGCTCTTGGGTCAACCTCAGGGCAAAGAGGATATTATTATGCCTATCCGGTTATCTATGCTGCTGAAGTGATTGGTGTGGTCGTGGTGAAAATGGATCTTTCATCCATTGAAGAAAACTGGCGGAGCAAGAACAGCTATTTTGTCGCCACCGATAATAACAACATTGTGTTCATGTCCAGCCAACCGGATTGGTTATTTCATAGCGTTTCCGAGCTGAGCGAAGAAGCGCGAAAAAAAGTACAAGATACCCGTCAGTATCTGGACAATACCATTCCATCTTTAGGATTCTATGCAGATGTTGATGGCGCAGAAACCGAATGGATAAAGCCGAAACAGAGTTGGTTCAAAAATGACTACATCGTTTCAACCAACAAACTGGATAATCTCGCGCTCAACATTCATGTGCTGTCACCTAAAGTGATTGTGTTCTGGGATACCTTTGGTTTTCTCATCATTTTAACCATGATTTTTGCCATTATTTATCTTGCTTTTCTGCTGTTACATCACAGACAGATCCGTCAACGTCAAATTGAGAGATTACAAGCGGAAGCGAAGCAAAAGCTTGAGTTTTTAGTGATGGAGAGAACCGCGAAACTGCACGTTGAAATCGGCGAAAAAATCAAAACAGAGCATGCATTAAGGCAAACCCAAAACGAGCTAATACAAGCGGCAAAACTGGCAGTGTTGGGGCAAATGTCTGCAAGCATAAGCCATGAACTTAACAACCCTTTAGCGGCGATTCGTAGCTTTGCCGACAACGGCAGGCGTTTTCTCACCAATGGCAAGCCTGAGCGTACTGACGAAAATCTGCAACGAATTTCTGCCCTTACCGTTCGCATGGCGAAAATTAGCGAACAACTCAAATCCTTTGCCAGAAAAACGCAAACTGATGAACACGTAGAAGCACAGTTACTGCCTCTGATCATCAATGCCAAAGAGCTGATGCAGCCACAGTTTAAATCCCATTACATAGAATTTGAGATTCAAGCGCCAGAAGTACCTGTTCGCTGTAGCATTAACCCAATTCAGTTGGAACAGGTCATGATTAACTTGTTAACCAATGCGATGCAGGCTGTTGATGAGCAGCCGATAAAAAAAATCGTTGTTACTTTAGAGCAGCAAGCAGAACATATCTTGATTCATGTCGATGACACAGGTGCGGGACTTAATTTGCAGCAGATGAAGAATCTATTCGAACCTTTTTATACCACGAAGAAAAATGGTTTAGGTTTGGGGCTGTCTATCTCGCAACAAATCATACATAACATGGGTGGAGATTTAATTGCTCATTCCTCCCCCCTTGGTGGGGCAAGATTCACTATTATTCTTAATAAAAGCAAACCTGTTCTTAATAAAAAGCAAACCGGTTTAGAACAAACCCAAGTCAGTTCAGAATTATAAAAAGCAGGGAAATGTATGTGCGATGTATTTTTTATTGATGACGAATCGGATATTCGAATAGCAATCGAACAGAGCTTTGAACTGGCAGATATTGATGCCAAGTTTTTCGCTAGCGCAGAGGAGGCGTTGCTGACCATTAAGCAAGACAAACTACCTATGGTAGTGGTGACAGACATTTGTCTACCCGGGCTCAGTGGCCAAAATCTACTGTCTTCTATTCATCATCAGGACAGTGATGTACCGGTCATTCTTATCACTGGCCATGGTGATATCTCCATGGCTGTGCAAGCAATGCATGACGGCGCTTATGATTTTATCGAGAAGCCCTTCGCGCCGGAAAGGCTGATTGAAACGGTCAATCGAGCTATCGAGCGCAGAAAACTGACGTTGGAAAACCAACAATTAAAACGTAGCCTTAAAGCCAGCCAGACTCTTGGTCCGAGGATCATCGGTGAAACCAACAGCATCATTGCATTAAGAGAAACCATTACTCACATTGCCGACACCAATGCCGACATACTTCTGTTTGGTGAGACCGGTACGGGTAAAGAACTTATTGCTCGTTCTCTGCATGAACAAAGCTCAAGACGTGAAAAAAACTTCGTGGCGGTTAACTGCGGTGCAGTACCGGAAAACCTTATCGAAAGTGAACTCTACGGACACGAAAAAGGCGCGTTTACCGGTGCCGACAGCAAACGTATCGGTAAGTTTGAACATGCGCAAGGTGGGACTCTGTTTCTTGATGAGATTGAATCCATGCCGATGCAAGCTCAAATTCGTTTACTACGCGTGTTGCAGGAACGGGTTATTGAACGAGTCGGTTCGAATGAACTGATCCCACTGGATATTCGCGTTATCGCAGCAAGCAAAGTTGATTTAAAAAAGGCAGCCCAAGAAGGAAGCTTTCGCCAAGATCTCTATTACCGACTTAACATAGTGACTCTTGATATACCACCGCTTCGCCAGCGCCGGGAAGATATCCCCGCCCTCTTTCATCACTTTCTGCTGGTGGCAGCCGCTCGCTACGGAAAAGCCGCTACCGCTTTACCTCACAACGCTTTGCAAGCCCTGCTCAGCCATGATTGGCCAGGGAATGTCAGAGAGCTACGTAATGCAGCCGAGCGCTATGTGTTACTTGGGAAGCTTTCCGAACTTGGTGAGCAACGCAACAACGCTAAGGTATTAACCAGCCTTGCAGATCAAGTGGCTGAGTACGAAAAGTCACTGATCGAGCACACGCTGATTGAGTGCTCCGGCAGCATTAAAGACACCATGGAAATCCTCAACATTCCGCGAAAAACACTCTACGATAAAATGCAGAAATATCAGATAAATAAAGATAACTACAAAGAGTAAAAGTAGTGCCAAACGGCAGAAAAACGCCCAGCAATGCCAGGCGTTTTTCCATCTCACTTCATCACTTTTATTTGGTGATAATTTCCGGTCCCATTAGTAATGTAGGTAACCAAGTCGATACAATCGGTACATAGGTTACGATAATTAAGAATAGGAACATAATGCCTACCCATGGCAAGGCGGCTTTGACGACATCCACCATCGACATCTTTGCCACCCCCGCGGTGACAAACAGGTTGAGACCTACTGGTGGCGTTATCATACCTATCTCCATGTTCACGACCATCATGATACCTAAGTGAATGGGGTCAATGCCTAACTGAATCGCGATTGGGAACACTAATGGAGCCACAATGATCAGCAGGCCTGATGGTTCCATAAACTGACCACCAATCAACAACAATACGTTGACAACAATTAGGAAAGCAATTGGACCTAAGCCAGCAGAAAGCATAGATTCGGTGATCATCTGAGGTACGCGTTCTTCGGTCAGTACATGCTTCAAAATCAGAGCGTTAGCAATGATAAACAGCAACATAATCGTCAGTTTACCTGCGTCATACAGCGTATTTTGCGTATCTTTATGAACAAAAGTTTCAACCGCTTTAACAAGGAATGGTTTGGTATTGTTCTTATCAGCGAACGGTCCCATATCGCGGTAAATAAAGTTGGCAATAAAGAATGAATACACAGCTGCAACTGCTGCTGCCTCGGTTGGCGTAAAGATGCCACCATAAATACCGCCAAGAATAATCACCACTAGCAATAAACCCCAGCTAGCATCTTTCGCTGCTGATATTGCTTCTTTCCAACCGACAAAAGGTTGTCTTGGTAGATTTTTGATACGTGCAGTAATGTAGATCGCAATGATCAACATTAGACCCGCTAGCAATCCCGGAATTACCCCGCCAAGGAACATACGTCCAACAGATACGTTAGTCGCTGCAGAGTACACAACCATCACGATTGATGGTGGAATAAGAATACCCAGCGTACCAGCGTTACAAATAACGCCTGCCGCAAACTCTTTGCTGTAGCCATTTTTCACCATTCCGGCTATGACGATACTACCGATAGCCACCACTGTTGCGGGTGAAGAGCCAGATAGCGCGGCGAACATCATACAAGCGACAACAGACGCCACCGCTAAACCACCGCGGAACCAACCTACCATCGCAATCGCAAAGCGAATAATACGTTTTGCTACACCGCCGGTAGACATAAAGCTCGACGCCAAAATAAAAAATGGAATAGCTAAAAGTGTGTAGTGACCTTCAAAGGCATTAAACAGAGTTTGTGCCACCGAAGCCAGTGATGCATCAGAATGCCACATTAAAAACAAAATACTTGCTAGACCAAGTGATACCGCAATAGGTACGCCAATCAGCATAAAACCGATGACGAGTAAAAATAACACCAAAATAGCCATGGTTTACTGCTCCTTATTGTTATTATTCGCACTCATGACATCTTCCACATCTGCCAATTCGGCTTTTAGTGCATCAAGATCTTCTTCGGCTTCATGACCTGCGATCATTCGGTCCAATTTGCCGGTTAAAATCTGATAAGCGATCTGCAGGAAGCGAAAGGTCAACATTGCCATACTCATTGGCAACGCCATATAAGGGATGAAGCGAGGCAGCTTTTCGTAACGTTCGCCTTCATTAAGCCAGTCCGCCAAAAATTGCAGCATCTCTGGCATAGGAATATCGTCGGTTTCGTACCAAGCTCGCTCGGTTGCAAACGGATACCAATAATTCCATGAGCCGATAAGCAGCAAAGTGGAAAAAGTTAAACAGCAAGAAATGGCAATCAGCGCATAGATTTTACGACCTGCTGGCGGTGCTTTATTGATGATGACGTCAACGCCAATGTGAAAATGTTTTTTAACCCCATAGGAGGCGCCGACAAGTACCATCCACGCAAACATAAACACCGTTAGCTCTAGCGCCCAGAGAATATTGTCGTTAAACAGATAGCGCAGCACTACATTGACAAAGGTAAGTAGTGTCATTGCACCTAAGAAGAAGGCAATTAATGTCTCTTCCGCTTTATCAGTGATACGACCGACTTTGGCAAAAAATGACTGTTCCATAAGATACTTAGCTCTTGTTGTAATCGTTATTGTTATAACCGTTATTGTTTTATACCCAAACTACTTGAAGTTGCAGGTAGGCGGCAAGTGAGTGAATCCCCATGACCACAGATTACCATGCGTGATTGGGGTGAACGAACGTAGCCCCCATACCAAAACATAAAGCGCTGCAGCTTCAAGTAGGAAGGGTGTAATCGTTATTGCTGTCACGTAATTGGTATAATAAGCCCCTGCACGAAACGAGCAGAGGCAAACATCATTACTTGTTGTTTGAAGCCAAGGCGGCATCAATCAGATCACTACCAATATCTTTCTCGAATTTCTTCCAAACAGGTTTCAGTGCATCAACCCATTGCTGGCGTTGTTCTGGTGTAAGTTGACGCACCACACCACCTGCTTCAAGAATGTATTGCTTGTTTTGCTCTTCAACTTTATTTGACTCCGCATTTCGAGCCACTGTGACTTCATTAAGGATGGTTGCTAGCTGATCGCGCACATCGGCTGGTAAACCGTCCCACCATTTAGATGAAGTTACGACTAGGTAATCCAGAATGCCGTGGTTGGTTTCAGTAATACCATCTTGAACTTCGAAGTATTTTTGACCGTAAGTGTTCGACCAGGTGTTTTCCTGACCATCGATAACTTTGGTTTGCAGACCACCATATACTTCAGCAAACGACATTTTTTGCGGGTTGGCGTTGAGCTGCTCAAACTGCGCGACTAGCACATCAGATGCCTGAACCCGGAATTTAAGACCTTTCGCATCGGCTGGAACCAGGATTGGTTTGTTAGCAGAAATTTGTTTCATACCGTTGTGCCAAAATTCAAGACCTTTTACACCACGACGAGTCATTGAGTTCTTTAGCTGTTCGCCGGCTTCAGAGGTTTGGAAACGGTCTACTGCGTCTACGTCTTCAAAAAGGAAAGGCAAGTCGAAAAGGCGGAACTTTTTGGTAAATTTTTCAAATTTGGACAGAGACGGAGCCGCTAACTGAACATCGCCGTTCAACAATGCTTCAAGAACTTTATCATCATCGTATAGCGTCGAGTTTGGGTAAACTTGCATACAAGCTTTACCATTCATCTCTTGGTTAACACGTTGTTCAAGCAGTGTTGCTGCGATACCTTTCGGGTGTTTGTCGGTATTGGTTACGTGACTAAATTTAATCACGATTTCACCAGGGTCACAGTTAGCCGCAGCATTGAAACTGGTCACAGCTAGGATAGAGGCAGTGAGTAGGGTAAAAGGCTTTAACATTATTATTCTCCTTGGTTTATATCATCAGCAAACTCATCAATGAGCGCTGCATAAACTTTATAAGGCAAGGAGTAAGCCAAGTTGCAACAATTAGTTAAAAACCTTTAAAAAACAATAAGTTAAATTTAATTTCCAATTGTAATATCAATAGGAGAGACAGTAAGGTGTTGAAAAATGGGTGGAAAATGACACACCGAAAAAAGGCGTATGTGTCATTTCCCGCCAAGTTTTTTAGAGGTGAATATGTTTTAGTGGTAAACCTGTTTTAGAGGTAAAAATCTGTGCTGCTACATTGCAGATTTAACAACCTTAGCAAGGCGCTTTACCGCCTCTTCGGGAACAGCACTTTGGTCGTTAAAGAAATTGGTGATCACATCAAACATCGCACCTTGAACATAACCTGCAGTCGACATGCCATGTGCCATACTGGGCACAAGATCGCCCGTTTGAGCCGATGATTTAAAGTCTTTCATTGAATCCAACGCACACTGGTCGAAATGGGACATATCCATATCAAGCCGTACAGGAATTGAGCCCTTATTTAAGTTGAAGATTTCCTGAAACTTGGGAGAAAGAATGGTAGATGCAAGCGCTTTTTGCGCTTTAAAATTTTCTTCATCCTGAAGTTCAAAGAAGGCGAAACTGTCGACGTTGTAAGTGAATTTTCCAGCCGTACCAAATGCAGGCGCACAGGCATAATCTTTTCCCGGTACCTTTCCTGCCGCAGTGAATTCACCTTTTGCCCAGTCACCCATTATCTGCATTCCCGCTTCACCGTTAATCACCATGGAGGTTGCTGTCATCCAGTGTCTTTCGGGAGAGTTATTGTCAACATAGCTTCGGACACGTTTAAACTTAGTGAAAACCTCAATCATTTTTTCACCGCCTAAAATGTCCATATCCAGATCGACAAAGGCTTTTATGTAGTCTTTCGCTCCCAACACATCGAGAGCGACAACTTCAAACAGCGTGGCATCTTGCCAAGGTTGACCACCGTGAGCTAAAGGAATTAAACCTGTGGCTTTGATTTTTTCCGCAGCGGTAAAAAATTCCTCCATTGTGGTGGGAATTTTTGCACCGGCTTTAGCAAATACCTCTGAATTAGCCCAAAGCCAGTTCACGCGGTGCACATTGACGGGAACAGCAACATAGTGATTGTCGTACTTCATGACCTCCGTGATCATTTTAGGAATCACATCGTCCCAGTGATCGGGTTTCGCCACGCTATTTAAGTTGGTCAAAAAGCCAAGTCGTGCCCACTCTTGAATATCGGGACCTTTAATATTGGCCGCAGAAGGGGGATTACCGGAAACCGCGCGAGTTCTTAACACTCTCATCGCACTTTCACCGCCACCGCCTTCTACGCCGAAATCAATCCATGAGTACCCTTGCTGCTCGACCATGTCTTTAAGAACAGAAATCGCATTTGCTTCACCACCTGCCGTCCACCAGTGCAGCACCTCCACGTCACTTGCTAATACACTATTTGCAGAGGAAAGTAATGAAGCGACGAGTAAGACTTTATTCAATTTCATGATATTTCCGTGTAAGTAAGGAAGTTAGACTTCAAGAGTCGGAGGGATAAACAGTTTCACTCGCAAACCACCACTAAGCAGATTTTCAATCACCATATCTCCTCCGTGACCGCGAAGTATGCTTCGACTGATACCCAAACCAAGCCCGTGACCTTCATTGTCATTAGCAATACGAAAATAAGGTTCAAATACCGTTTCGAGTTTATCTTTAGGGATACCCGGACCTCGGTCTTCAAGCGTCACCGTAATCCAATCTTCCGTTTCGTCGAGAGTTATCCAGACTTCATGTCCATACTTGACACCGTTATTAATCAGATTAGTGAGTGCTCGCTTCATGGCTAACGGTTTAGCCACAATGGGTTCAATGGATATCGGTTTAAAGTGAACATTTTGAGTGGTGAGGTTATGCCCTTCTGCAATCGACATAATGAGCTCATTGAGGTCAATATAGTCGTTATTTTCATGCAAATCGGTATCTCGAACACACTGTAAAGCACCTTTAACCATCATTTCGAGTTCATCCAAATCTCGGTTAAATTTCTCGCGTTTTAGCTCATCGTCCAACAGTTCAGCCCGCAATCTCAACCGGGTAATCGGTGTTTTTAAGTCATGCGAGATGGCTGAGAATAGATTTTCCCTATCTGAGACATAACGACGAATACGCTGTTGCATCAGGTTAAATGCTCGGGTGGCAGTAATTAACTCACTGGCACCTTCTTCGTTTAATGGTCGTTGTTCAATCCCCATGCTCATGTCATTGGCAGCGCGAGCCAAATTCTTCAAAGGCCTAACTTGTCTGCGCATCAGCAAGTAAGTAAGTACTAGCAATATTGAGGTTGAACAAAACAGGTAAATAATCTGCTCTTTGCCTATGATAGGGTCATCCAAAGTAATGTATGGCGAAGGCAGTAGAGCCGCGATGTATATCCACTCTTTTTCATTGAGCTCAATTTGCACCACCATGACAGGTGGGTTCAAAGGTTCCAAAGTCAGGGTGTGATGGACCCATGATTTGGGTAAGTCATTCATAAAAATGCTGTTTTTCAAAAGACGTAGCCTTTCAGGTCGCGAGAAATCCACCAGCACCTGTCCCACATTGGTCAGTTTATCATTCAACACTTCTTTGACTGCATTCACCGATGCTTTTTTGAGGCTCGTTTCTTCTACCGGTTCAACAATTAAGCTTTCTTTGTTAAAAGAGACAAAAAAACGCGTCCCCCCCATATTTCGAATTTGATCCAAAATAATGTGGCGATAACGGACGGGAAGAGACTGGAAAAACGTAACTGTCGAGGCAAACATACCGGCCATACTGGCAGAGGCAGAATGAATACCTTCGAGCTCTTTGGCTTTTGATTGGCTATACCAAACGGAAGTAGCGATGCCTTGGGCAAGCACCACGGCGAGAAGTGTCAGTAATAACGTACGAGCCACCAACGAATTGGGTTTAAAGCTCTTGCAAAAGCGACCAACAGGCATAGCAGTTAATGCTCATATTCAACGGGAATAGCTAACTTGTAACCGTTACCGCGCATGGTTTTGATGTAGTGAGGGAATCGCTCACTACTACCTAAACGCTGCCGCAAACGGCTCAATTGCACATCAATCCCGCGCTCGTAAGGCAGAGCTTCACGCCCCCGCGTCGCCATAGAGATGGTATTTTTATTAATCACTTCAGTCGGATTGGTTAAAAACAGCATTAAAAGTGCAAAGTCACTACCGGAAAGATCATGTTCTTCATGGCTTTGCGCGTGCACCATACGGTGAGAGGTAGTATCTAAACGCCACTCACCAAACATCACCTGCTTAGGTAAAACTTCTTCACCCTTTTCTTCATTGGCATTGAATCTGCGTAACACCGCCTTTATTCGAGCCACTAGCTGTCTTGGGCTGAAAGGTTTAGCAATGTAGTCATCGGCTCCAATTTCCAAACCGATGATTTGATCGGTTTCGTCAGAGACCGCAGTTAGCATAATGATAGGTACATTAGAATCACGGCGAATGCTCTGGCATATGTCAAAGCCATCATCACCGGGCAACATCACATCAAGCAAGATAAGATCGGGATAACCGTTGGCGTTTAAGTGAGACTGAAGCTCAACGCCATCTCCCACTGCGGCCACGTTAAAGCCTGATTTACTGAGATACTCATCTAGTAGCTCACATATTTCTTTATCATCATCAACGACGAGGATGCGAGTGTCTTCCAGCATGCTTGTTCCGTATTCCGAGTGTAACAAATGGTGGTTCGATTCTATAACTGTAACTCTTTCTTGATTACGTTTATTTCACCAAAACTTGAATTCAAGTTGGATAAAGATCACATAATTCAGTCAAATTGCTGTAAACGTTCTCACGAAGAACAATTTATCTCTAACTTTTTGCCCCACTCTGGAGGTAACTGCGCATACTGCTCGTTGTGCGGCTGCTCAGCATAAGAATTTTTCAGCAGCTCAGCTAAAACGAGTGGTTAAAGTGACGCTATCCCAAAATGACATAACATTTCTCACAAGGATTGATTGAGCAAATTTATTTGTGCAAACGGTAGCAAATACCCTAGTCAAATACTAGGTGATAAATTGGAGATACAAAAAAAGCCCCAATTCGTTTGAGGCTCTCTAGTCGTACTTGATTTTTGGTGTCTAAATCAAAGCAACAACACTAATTAACGCAACTAGGGAAAACACTAGCGTGCGACCAATAACACCCAACAAACTTGGTTGAATCATTTCTACATGCATAATGCTCTCCTCGATAAATATGACAATGTAATGACAATATGATGAAAATTTTCCAATTGAGCAATATCTGGACAAATTAAATTTTTGTTACAACGTAAGTTACACGTCCTCCACAATACAAAACGATAAGTAACCCTGTACGTTATTGATTACATTTCACTAACATGCTAATTTTTCTGCGAACTGCGTCAAACAAATATTGATCGTTACTCACTGTACGCTTATTGTAATTCCCTTACTCTCAAGATATGGATATCGCTATGAATACCGCGCTGTTAGGAATGTTTATTCCTACCTTTTTCTTTGTTTCTATCACCCCAGGCATGTGTATGACGCTCGCACTGACATTAGGTATGACCATAGGGTACAAACGCACCCTTTGGATGATGGTAGGAGAATTAGTTGGCGTAGCACTTGTGGCGGTTTCTGCTGTTGTGGGTATTGCAGCCGTTATGCTTACCTACCCTTGGCTATTTACGGTATTCAAATTGATCGGTGCTTGTTACCTGTTCTATCTCGGCGTTCAAATGTGGCTATCGAGAGGTAAACTTGCCTTAAATCTAGATAATGCAGAGTCATATCAAGGCAGTAACTGGGGACTCACCGCCCAAGGCTTTGTGACCGCTATTGCTAACCCTAAAGGTTGGGCATTTATGATTTCATTGTTGCCACCTTTTATCGACCAATCCATCAGTCTGACACCACAACTACTGTTTCTGGTCTCCATCATTATGGTGTCGGAATTCGTCTGTATGACGCTTTACGCCACAGGTGGTAAAGGTCTTAAACGCGCATTAGGTAAAACTCAGAATGTTCGTCTAATGAACCGTATTTCAGGAACGCTCATGATGGGTGTCGGTGTATGGTTATTTTTGAGTTAGGTCACTGAAATACTGGACTGAATACTGATGAGTGCGAATTTTCACTAGCAAAACGGCTAGCTATTCTCTTTTCACTCTCATAAAACGAGCAAACCTTGGTAACTTATTGTTGGTATAACCATTGAAGCGATAAGTTACAACGTCTCCGATTGCAGGAGGATATTTTCGTTGCTCATCAGTAAAACCAGACCCAATGTAAAAAGTAACACCGCTCTCAGCCTGTACTAAGATCGATCCCATAAGCCCTTGGTATTTTCCTGTTCCGGTCTTATAGCCAATCACTTTGGCTTCGGCATCTTGATATTTTTTAACTTTAATTAGATCGTCAGTCCTTCCCGGCCGATACAGACTGTCTATTCGTCTGAGCATAACGCCTTCTCCACCAGCATTCGTCACCGAGTCTAAGTGTGCCAGCAGTGCGTGTTCTGATGCTATTTCTCGCTGCTCTATATATCCAACATTTGCAGCATCATTCTTCTCAACCCAGTCAGCCAACTTGCGATAACGTAGCGCAAAACTCCACGTTTCATCGGCGTCAAGCATATCGAACAACATAAAACGCACCTGACGCCAACGTTGTTCATCAGGAACTTGATCTAATACCGTGCTCTGTACCAAATTAAACCGCTCTCTTCCACACCACAATTCACCTTCTATAGCGAAATCCGGTAACATCTTAAGAAACCAATCAGGGGCATGAATTAACTTGCCTTTTCGAGTAAGTAGCGCTTTCCCGGTCCAAATTGCCCGAATGCCATCGAGCTTCTCACTCATCCAATAGTGATTGAGCGGCAACCCACTTTCATACTCACTCGCGAGTGCAACATATGGTTCTACTTGTGCAACGACATTTTCACTAAAGCTTATTCCAGACACGCCAACAGTAAAAAATACGATATGTTGACCGATTTTAAATAGATCTGTTTTCCTCATAGATACATCTTCCATTAGCCGCCAAATACAGTGCAATAACATCACACTACCGCTAACAAACCTATCTACAGCGCTCAATTTTTCGGTGCTATCGAAGGAAAATAATACTTTACGACAGAATCAGAAATTTCAGTGGGCTAATTAAACTAATAATTAGATGATGCAATTTTAATAATTTCTTCACGAAACCAACGATTCGCATGATCATTATCCCTAGAAGGATGCCAATAAAGGCAGAGATTATAATAATTATCATCAAACATTAATTTCACAGGCTTGATTGAGAAGAGATCAGAAAATAACACCACATTCCTCATATTGGACAAACAAACATAATGACTCAATTATCCCCACAGTTGTAACCGCAATTTTTCTAGAATCAATACCCTTAATTTGTTCATCAGTAATTAAATTTCCACTTTTCTGCCAACTGGCAATAGTAACGTGCTTCTCTTTAAGATAATCTTGCATAGAAATATAGTCATTTTGAATTCTTGGATGATCCTTTCGACAGCAGAGGACAAGTTTATCTTTATAGATAATTTTTTTATTCAATGTTTCTGAACTTCCAATATCTGTATCTATAAAGAAATCATGTTCCTTATTTCGCAATTGAAATGTCACATTTCGTCCAGTGAGAAAATGAATATCTATACCAATATTGGGATATGCTTTACTGAATTTCTCCACTAGTTCAGGGAGTAATGAATAATTAATCAATGAAGTACAAGCAATAGAAAAGCGATATGGTCTTGCATGAGGGTCAAACTCGACATTTGAAGCAAAAGTGGTATCCAGTTCATTAAGACTACGTAACAGCGTAGGATATATTTGTTGTGCAAAAACTGTAGGCTCGACACCATTTGCTGTCCGTATAACTAAAGGATCTTGATATTGTTCACGTAACTTTGTTAATGCTCTACTTACCGCTGGCTGTGAAAGTTTTAATCTAGCCCCAGCCCTTCCTAAATGCTTTTCTTCTATAATAGCAACGAGCAAAGGCAATAGCTGATACGGATAATTCATAACGTCCCTTATATTTTATAATAATTTTGCTATACCCAAACTACTTGAAGTTGCAGGTAGGTGGCAAGTGAGTGAATCCCCATGAGCATAGATAAACTATGTGATTGGGGTGAACGAACGTAGCCCCCATACCAAAACATAAAGCGCTGCAGCTTCAAGTAGGAAGGGTATATCTAAATAATACTATAGGTAAATTTATTTACATCATTGATATATTACATTCAAAAATAAAACCATTATATGCTTCAACCATACGAACCAATACTATCATAAATAATAATTATATAC
Organism: Vibrio sp.; assembly: GCF_047973365.1. Classification (GTDB taxonomy): domain Bacteria; phylum Pseudomonadota; class Gammaproteobacteria; order Enterobacterales; family Vibrionaceae; genus Vibrio. The sequence goes on from NZ_JBKEBW010000020.1 coordinate 41,061, forward strand.
ATTTTCCAAAAAGTGGAAAAAGGTTATACCTTGAAGTGCGACATTACGGCTATAAACTTCGTCAGGTCATCCATAGTTCAATAAGAGATCCCTATGACCAATATCAAAACAAATTTAACGCTAACAGCGTCGTCATTGGCGATGTTACTTTCGTCTCCGGTTTGGGCCAGCAACGAATATAAATTTACCCCAGATGTAAAAGATGCGAGCGCCTACACAAAGCAAGCCAATGATCAGGTTTATAACGAATTGGATTTTAAAAACAAAGACGCTTTTGCTGATGCGGATAAAGGGCTAATTGCACCATTACTCAATAATGGCGACATTGAAGGCATTTTTAACGCGACCGGCCTGAATTACATGCAAGGTAAAAAAGCACCAGCATCCGTTAATCCTAGTTTATGGCGTCACGCCCAATTAGTTAACCGTGGTGGCTTATACAAAGTTAATGAGCATATTTATCAAGTACGCGGTCAAGATTTATCGAATCTGACGATTATCGAAACAGATAAAGGCATGGTATTTTTTGATGTCGAATATTCAGGGAAGACACTTAAAGCCTCGATTGATCTATACATGAAAGAACGAGGTAAACGTCCCCTTGTCGGTGTTATTATATCCCATAGCCATGCTGACCATTTTGGCGGTTTCTCAGGTATTTATGATGCTGGTCTGGCAACTCCTGAAGATGTTAAAAGCGGTAAGCTACCAGTCATTGCACCACAAGGCTTTGTTGAAGAAGCCGTGAGTGAAAACGTACTTGCTGGTAATATCATGGCCCGCAGGGCTGGCTACCAATACGGAAACGTATTAGATATCAATGAAAAGGGAATTGTGACAGGGTCTTTAGGTCCCGCTCTAGCCAATAGCGCTTCTTCACTGCCAATCCCGAACCGCTTTATAACGAAAGACAATGAAAAGATCACTATTGATGGTGTTGATTTCGTATTCTATCTAACACCACATTCTGAAGCTCCTGCGGAAATGGTTATGTACATTCCACAGTGGAATGCGTTATCAATGGCGGAAGATGTTAGCCATCTGCAACACAATATCTATACCTTACGTGGCGCACAAATTCGTGACTCAGCAGCGTGGGCAAAATACATTAATCAGGCCGTAGAACGTTGGGGCGACAAAGTTGAAGTCAATTTTGGTCCACACACTTGGCCGGTTTGGGGAAATGACAACGTAGTTGAATATCTCAAGGATCAACGCGATCTATATCAATCTATGTTTGACACGACTTTACGTTATGCTAACTACGGTTACGGGCCTGATGAAATCGCTGAAAACGCTAAGCTGCCAAAATCCGTATTTAACAAATGGGACAACCGCCCTTATTACGGCAATACTAAAAACAACCTAAAATCGACTTATATTCGAAACTTAGGCTGGTACGATGGTAATGCAGCTAAACTCGCGGCTTATCCGGATGCGGAACGCGGTAAACGTTATGTCAAAGCTTTCGGAGGAGAAGATAAAATTCTTGAGGCGGCGCTAAATTCCTTTAATTCTGGTGATTACCGCTTCACCGCTGAACTACTCAACAACATTGTTGCATCTGACCCTGCAAACAGAAAAGCAGTATTACTAATGGCAGATGCATTAGAGCAGTTGGGTTATCAAGAAGAGACTGCGTTACATCGCAACTGGTACCTTGCCGGTGCACAGGAGCTTCGTTCTGGAGGCAACATTCCAAACGGATTAGACACTTCATCACCTGAGGTCATCGCTTCTTTACCTGGCGATAAACTGATGGCATTCCTAGGAGTAAGAATAGACCAGCTTAAAGCTGAAAAAGTCGGCAACTATGAATTTAACCTGAAGTTAAAAGGTGACGACAAGTTCATGATTGATTTGCATAACGGCGTGTTTAATACCCTAGCGGGCAGCCAATCTTCTAAAGCAGTGGCTGAGCTAGAAATTGGCAAATCAGACCTGTTAGCTTTCTTAAACGGTAAAGCTGACTTGAATGGCTTAGTGAAAAGCAACAAAGCGACGGTTACTGGTGACCAAAAAGCCTTGTCTAAGTTAACTGGTTTGTTCGATTTGAGTATTAAGAACAACATGAATTTGGTATTGCCATTACAAAAGGAAAACCAAATTAAATAGTTAGATTATCAGTAAGCTGAGTCTTTCCAAGATAAATCCCCCGATTTTCATCGGGGGATTTTTTTGAGCACATCTCTTAAAAAACAGAGAGGTTCAAAAACAGAGTGGCTGTCCTTATTCGCTAACTCAGTTAGGTTTAACTAAGTTAAACCCATTCGGAATGTTGTTATCTAACACACTGATAAAGTTGGCAAATACTTTTTCCTCGCCGGATATGGTCATGGTTTTTGCTTTCACTGCATCTTTAATCGATGTTTTACCACTGAGTACAGCAAAAATGGTCAAGTTATCCGTTTCAATCGTCGTTGATGCGCCTTCAGGTTTATAGTCCGGTGCTGAGTTTAAGACGCCATTTTCAACTTCTATTCCAAACACTTCATCGTTCAATTTCAATTGGAACGCAATACGACCCACTTGCATCGATTTTTCAGGAACAATACGTGTCGCAAACACATCCATCATTAAATCAGCAGGGATAGCTTTAAGCACATCAACACCGGCAGTATTAACCGCTTGCGGAAGATTCTCATCTGCACGTAATTCAGCAGCAGCCGTTAGATACCAACCTCGTGCCAAAGTAGATTCTTCTTGGTAACCGAGCTGTTCGAAGGCGTCAGCCATGAGGTAGTTTGCTTTTTTATTTTTGCCATTATAGGAAACGATTTTATTTAACAACTCAACAGTGAACGGATAATCACCTTGGTTATAAAATTCAACCGCTTTATTGATAACAGTTTCTTCGTTGCCAAATGCTTGTACAAAACGTTTTCCTGATTCAGCATCGGGCAGACGCGCTAGTTCCGTTGGGTTAGCGTTAAACCAGCCAAGGTTACGTACATAAGTTGCAATGACGTTGTTTTCAAAATGACCATAATAATCCCGGTTTTCCCATTTCTTCATAATAGGATCTGGAATGGTAATCTTATGCGCAATGTCCCTTGGACGGAGACCATAGTTAGCAAGTCGGTTGGTTTGGTCATTGATGGCTTTGTATAGATCTCGTTGATTTTTTAAGTACGTGATAACATCGTCGTTGCCCCACATAGGCCAGGTATGCGGTCCAAACTGAACTTCAACATCCGCACCCCAATTAACAACGGCCTGGTGAATATATTTAGCCCAACGACCTGCATCTCGGATTTTTGCACCACGCATTGAATAAACGTTATGTTGAAGACGGTTTACATCCTCGGCCATGGATAAAGCCTTCCATTCAGGGATATAGAAAACCATTTCTGAAGGAGCTTCTGTTTCAGGAACAAGCATGAAGTTAAATTCAACGCCATCAATGGTAACATCACTATTCTGTGGGGTAATCTCTGTCACACTGGAAGGTAGACCATTTTCCCCTCCAGGAGTTAGAGGCCCTAACGCATTAGTAACCGTTCCATGAGGGCCTTTAGGTAGCGCAAAGCCATATTGGAACATCGCCCTACGGCTCATAACGTTACCGTATAAAACATTTTCACTCACCGCTTCTTTCAAAAAGTGTTCAGGAACATAAATCGGAATTTTGCCGCTAGCAAAATCTTCTTCTGTTGCAAGACCTAAATCCGTAATGGCTGAAATACCACCGAAGTGGTCAGTGTGAGAATGAGAGATAATCACCCCTTTGAGTGGTCTTTTCCCACGATGTTTTTCATACAGTTCGAATGCCTTTTTCATTGTTACAGGAGAAAAACAAAGATCGTAAAGAACAATACCGTCATCCGTTTCGATGATAGTCAAGTTGGCAAGATCTGCGCCACGAACTTGATAAATTTTATCTTTTAAAACTTCATAAAGACCACCGCGGTTAACCAACTGAGAATGACGCCAAAGGCTCGGGTTCACTTCCGCAGGGGCATCCTTATTCATCATAAACTGCATACCAGGGATATCAGCCACTCCTTTGATCAAACCACCATCGATAAGTGGCGCCATAAACCCTTTATCTGCATTTTTAAAATCGTCTTTATTACTAAAAGGAAGTGCTTTTAGTACCTCTTCATTTAACGATTTTGTATAACTCGTAGCACTTTTCGACTTCGAGTTAAAATCGTAGCTGGCGGCTTGGGCATTTGCCGTCCCTAAAGCTATCAAAGTAACGACGCAAAGTGACTTTTTGGAAAACACACGCATGTTATATTCCTATTATCATGGATGGATCATATCTACTGTAAAAATAGATTCCGTGTTTAGCATAAGAAAAGCTACTTCCTTCAACCAAGTATGCATTTGTACACATAAAGGTTTAGACCCAACACACTGAATTGTCAAAGCATCGGCTAACCGCTAGAAAATCCGATGCCCTACCACTAAAACGTCACCTCTTTTCATTTACCGAAAGAGTCAAGCTTGTAGACCAAGATGAATTTTCGACACCTTCGACACTTTTGACTATACTCTTCCTACTTGAAGCCGCAGCGGTGTTGACTGCGTTCGTTCACCCCAATCACATAGTTTATCTATGTTCATGGGGATTCACTTACTTGTCGCCTACCTGCAACTCCAAGTAGTTTGAGTATAACGTTTATTTTTTCTACGAATTTTTGCGCTGTTTTCAATTTCTTTACGAAACCATGTATGAGCAGGGTCGTTATTAAATTTAGGTAACCAAATTAGATGATTTAAAATCGGCTTATGTTCAAAAGGTGGTTTTAATATCTGCAACCCCAAACTATCTTTAAATTGCATTGCCATTGAAATCGGTACTACTGTGATATAATCAGATTGACTACTTAATATCATGTTTCCATATAAAGAATGACCGTGATATGCAATATCTCGGTTCGTCAAATCAATAGAACTATAATGAGAAAGACCATAAGATTCATTACGTTTTCTTTC
>NZ_JBKEBW010000093.1:0-4081 GCF_047973365.1 Vibrio sp.
AACGCTTCCAGCTTAGCTTCCGCACTAAGAGAATGGCCATCAATTAAAAATGAATTTGAACCATGCATAGTGAAAACATGAGCCCAATAACGAACATGTTTTGTTGGGACAGAATATTTTTCAGCGAGCTCTCGAGGAGTGGAGCCATCAAGATACTTTTTAGCTACTTTGAACTTTAACTCGCGACTGTATTTGGACATAAATAAAAGACCCCCAATAATTGGTTGTCCAACTATTGGGGGTCACTTCACCCCCGTGGGAATGCATACCAAAGCCAAAATAGGCAGTTAATCTGACTTTCTGGGGTCACTTCAGAGCATGGGAACGAGAGATTTTCTTAACTGATTGGCATTGCACCTATTATAGGTGACCTTTTTTTATTGAGCTAAGCTTGATGAGATGATGTTGAGACCTTATCAAAGGTATACTTCGAGCAAAATTAAAACAATTGGTAAGTACACTGTGGAATTTGAATTTACGAAAAACACATTAATGGGTGAGTATTACGTCAGTTGTAATATGGAACATCAGGTGATCGCTCGCTGGCTACAAGAAGAGATAGGCAAAGATCGCACAAAGATCGAGCAAGTATTTTCGTTACTCGACCAAGTGCACCAAACGCCAGCAAAAGAGTGGAAACTGGCCGGAAAAGAGATCTCTCTTTTTGTACTTGGGAGTGAAGTCACCGTGCAAGAAAACACGTTAGGCTACAGCCATGATGTTGAGTTTGAAAGTGAATTTGAACTCTATGACAGCGAGAGCACAGCTGAGTGTGGATTGGAAGATTTTGCATCAATGATGAGACAGTGGTTGGAGTTCATTCAAAACTATTAATGCATTGCTGTTAAAGCGTGCACTTATGTGGTGAAGAATGATTTAAGCGCATTATTTTTGGGAAAGGGTTGCACAATATTTGTGCGACCCTTTGTTTTTTCTGGATAAATATCACATTAACTTCTTTTGTATCAATGGGTTAAAAAGTTGGCACGCACCTTGGATTATTAAAGTTGAAACAGAGTTAATGGACTACAGCTTCAGAGAGGACGCGATGAAACTTATAAATGCAATCATCAAACCATTCAAACTTGACGATGTGCGCGAAGCTTTAGCTGATGTTGGCATCGAAGGGATGACAGTATCAGAGGTAAAAGGCTTCGGTCGTCAAAAAGGTCACACCGAACTTTACCGTGGCGCGGAATATCAAGTGGATTTCCTGCCTAAGGTAAAAATTGAGATCGCAACACAAGCAGACAACGTCGATCGCGTTGTTGAAGCAATCATCAAAGCAGCCCACACAGGCAAGATTGGTGACGGTAAAATATTTGTTTATGACTTAAGTCATGCTGTTCGTATTCGTACTGGCGAAACAGATATCGAAGCACTTTAAGAATCAGGGATTGGAGACAACTATTATGGAACTGTCAGTAACGGTAGCGGAGTTACGCTATGCACTGGATACATTCTTTTTTGTGATTTCAGGCGCGCTGGTGATGTGGATGGCTGCTGGTTTTGCCATGCTTGAAGCCGGTTTGGTTCGTGCGAAGAATACCACAGAAATTTTGGCGAAAAACTTTATCCTTTATGCCATTGCAAGCACTATGTTCTTGCTTGTTGGCTACAATATCATGTACGTAGATAATGCCGAAGCGGGTTGGTTACCTTCATTTGGTGCGTTAATCGGTACGCAAGCTGACGGTGCTGATCACTCTCTGGAATCCGATTTCTTCTTCCAAGTTGTGTTTGCTGCAACATCCATGTCGGTTGTCTCTGGTGCGGTGGCAGAACGAATGAAACTTTGGTCTTTCCTGATTTTCGCCGTTGTGCTGACAGCGTTTATCTATCCGATGGAAGGATACTGGACTTGGGGCGGTGGCTTCTTATCTGCTGCAGGGTTCAGTGACTTTGCTGGCTCTGGTATCGTTCACTTAGCTGGTGCTGCTGCTGCTTTGGCTGGGGTGATCTTACTGGGTGCGCGTAAAGGAAAATACGGCAAAAATGGTGAGGTTTATCCAATACCGGGTTCAAACATGCCGTTAGCCACTTTAGGTACTTTCATCTTGTGGTTTGGCTGGTTTGGTTTTAACGGTGGTTCGCAACTGATGGTCTCTGATTTTGAGAACGCGACTTCGGTAGGTAAAGTTTTCCTTAATACCAACGCAGCACCAGCGGCAGGTGCGATTGCGGCTCTGTTAGTATGTAAAACGACTTGGGGTAAAGCGGATCTGACTATGGTACTCAACGGTGCATTGGCGGGTCTGGTTGCGATTACCGCAGATCCTTTATCACCATCACCACTCTTCTCTGTGGCTATCGGTGCGGTTGCGGGTGCGCTTGTGGTATTTAGTATCATCGCGTTAGACAAACTAAAAATCGATGATCCAGTGGGTGCTATCTCAGTACACGGTGTGTGTGGTTTCTTCGGTCTGATGGTGGTACCACTAAGTAATGCTGATACTGCATTTGGTTCGCAACTGTTAGGAGCTGTGGTGATTTTTGCTTGGGTATTTGTTGCGAGTCTGGTTGTTTGGGCAATTCTCAAAGCCGCTATGGGTATCCGCGTTTCTGAAGAAGAAGAGCAAGAAGGTATGGATATGCATGACTGTGGTGTCGAAGCTTATCCTGAGTTCTCAGTGTTAAAATAGTTAATACTTAGATCCTCGTCGGAAAACCTGCCCCCTGTGGCAGGTTTTTTGTTATTTATAATTGTGCTTGAGAACAACGCTTAATATAATTTATGGAAATAAAAAACATTATCATTATCACTACACATTAGGTTTAAACGATGAAAAAGATGCTCACACTTTCCGCACTTACGTTAAGCGTTTTAGCTCCGTCTGCTATGGCAGCAGAAGAAGTGAATGTTTACTCTTACCGACAGCCTTTCCTGATTGAACCCATGTTTAAAGAGTTCACTAAAGAGACGGGGATTAAGGTCAATGTGAAATTCGCCAGCGAAGGTATCGCCGAAAAGTTAGCACAAGAAGGTGAATACAGTCCTGCGGACGTGGTATTAACTTCAGAGTTTAGCCGTTTGTTCGAATTGTCTGATAAGAAGTTAACTCAACCGGTGAACAGTGCGGTTATTGATGAGAACATCCCAGCCCAATACCGTGATAGTAAAGAACAGTGGTTTGCTTTAACGATTCGTACCCGTAGTGTTTACTCTTCACGTGATCGCGTAGGCAAATTAGGCGATGATTTTAACTATCTTGATTTAGCTAAGCCTGAATATAAAGGTAAAGTCTGTACTCGTAGTGGCAAACATCCATACAACATTGCTTTAGTTGCGGCCATGATTGCTAACCACGGTGAAGCAGAAACTAAAGCATGGTTAGAAGGACTAAAAGCGAATTTGGCGCGTAAACCACAAGGTAACGACCGTGACCAAGTTCGCGCAATCAAAGAAGGGTTATGTGATCTTTCTTTAGGCAACAGCTACTACCTGGGCAAAATGCTCGAAGATAAAGAGCAAAAAAACTGGGCGGAATCGGTATACATCAACTTCCCGGATCAACATGCTCAGGGGACACACGTGAACGTCAGTGGGATGGCGATGGCCAAATATGCGCCCAATCGTGATAATGCGGTAAAACTTATGGAATTCTTAACGGGTGAAACTGCTCAGCATATGTATGCCGAAGTGAACTTCGAATACCCGGTAAAACCAGGCGTCAAGCGTTCAGAACTTGTGGCATCTTGGGGCGAATTTAAGTCAGATACGCTACCTTTAGAAAAGATTGCTGATAACCATACCGCAGCGATTAAATTACTGGACGAAGTGAAATTTGACCTTTAATTGACAGAATTTATCTTCCTCTAAATTTTAAGGGGGAGGATAAATCTCGTTCCCATGCTTTGAAGTGACCCCCAATAGTTGGACAACCAATTATTGGGGGTCTTTTATTTATGTCCAAATACAGTCGCGAGTTAAAGTTCAAAGTAGCTAAAAAGTATCTTGATGGCTCCACTCCTCGAGAGCTCGCTGAAAAATATTCTGTCCCAACAAAACATGTTCGTTATTGGGCTCATGTTTTCACTATGCATGGTTCAAATTCATTTTTAATTGATGGCCATTCTCTTA
>NZ_JBKEBW010000123.1:0-7888 GCF_047973365.1 Vibrio sp.
AAAACTTCTTCGCTTTACTCAAAACAGAGATGTATCACGGTCAAAGCTTCACTGATGCTGATGAACTGATTGCAAATATCGAAGAATATATAGAGTATTACAATACAAAACGGATTAAGGTGAAATTTAAAGGCCTGACTCCGATAGAATATCGAAATCAGGCCTTGCAAGCCGCTTAACAGAAATGTCCAACTTTATGGGGTCACTTCAGAGCATGGGAACGAGGATTCTCTTAACTGATTGGCATTAAGGTTTAACCTCCCTTTCCTTTATCCGCTCTGTATTATTTCTTCGGCATATTGAGCTGCATTTCAGGCAGCATTTCCTTACGAGCTTTAAACTTACGCATAAAGAACCAACCAATCAGAGCCAGAAGAATCACAACTACATTGCCGATAGCAATATAAATCATATATTCGGTTCGACGCTCTTCACGGGCTTGCTGTATCCGTTCTTCTTGAGCAATTCGACTCCGTTGTTCTGCTTCAGCTTCCTGCATCAATCGAGCCTGCTCCAGATCGAGTTCCTGCACCACACTGTAAGTACTCTCCTTCATCGGGAAATACAGCGGGCGTTGAGTCGCCATGTCTGTCGCATAAACACCACCTTCCCAAGCGTAATTACCTAAATCACCATGATAAGGAATGGTTAAATTAAGCTTTAACGAATCAGCCTCTGATGCGCCTTCAACAAGAAATTCTTTATTGTCAGGCGATTGATGACGAATATGCGCAGCAAGTGAACCCGGTTCAATCATGCCTTGCTCACCACTAATGGCGAGCTGGTGCGGTTCAGTCTCGACGCGAGATTGTATAAAACTGACAGAAAGTGGCGATGGATAGACTAACACCTCCTGCTCCAGAGCGCGTAAAAACACACCATTACCCGAAGTAATTCTGACTTTATACTTACCAGGATCTGGAGTGATATTCAGTTTAACGGTGAACACGCCATCGCCCGGCTTTTCATCCAGATCTCGTCCGTCATCCGCAAACTCGCCTATGACTGTAGGTACAGGACGAGCTTCTTTTACCAGACTCTCTTCATCATCAATGTATTTACGGAAAGTGACTTTCAGATTAACTCGGTCGAGAAAATCTTTAAGCAGCAATGGCTTACCATCCGAAGTTAAACGAGCGGTAAATTTCATCTCCTCGTCTTGATAAATTCGACTCGGAAACGTATCGGAAGTGAGTTGCAGATGTGAGATCAACTTAACGTTATTTTTCGGTGACACTTTACCTATCGCTTGCCAAGGCCCCGGCATTGGCTTGTCGATAGAAATAATGTCCATGGTTGGCTCTTGATACCAACGGACATTGTCTGGATTACGCGTCGCGTAATACTTTTTACCATCGGGGCGAACCAATACTACCGGTTGAGAACCTTGTTCGCGATAAATGACAAAGGTAATTTGAGTGATGGTAGGATCAACACGAAATCGGTTATCTAACAAAGAAAGTGAGGATTCACTACTCGCAAAAGTATTCAGACTTAAGAGGAGCCCGATAAGGGCAATGCCAATCCTCAACATATCATCTCCTAAAACAGATCACGCTTATTGACGCCAAAGGCAAGAACCACTCTTAGCCACTAAATCTAAACGCTCTTGATGCGCTTCTAATTCATCGGCGGTAGCCATCAATACCTTTAGTGCTTTTCGTCCACTTTCGACGCGTTTGATCGATCCCGCTCCAGCAGCACCATCGCTTTGCGCTCCGGCATTAAATTGCAGTGATGTTTGACCGCCAGTCATTAACAGGTAAACGTCTGCAAGAATCTCAGCATCGAGCAAAGCCCCGTGCAGCGTTCGGTGCGAGTTATCTATACCATAACGTTCACAAAGTATGTCCAAGTTATTGCGCTTGCCGGGAAAGATTTTCTTTGCCATGGCAAGGGTATCGGTAATTTTACAAATCTGCTCAGTTTTCAGCGAACTGCCACCCAACTTAGAAAATTCGTAATCCATAAAGCCGACGTCGAAGGGCGCGTTGTGTGCCACTAACTCAGCATCTTTAATGAATTCGAGAAACTCTTCATGAACATCCCGATATTCAGGTTTATCGACCAAAAACTCATCTGTGATACCGTGGATTTCCACCGCCTCATCTTGGATTTTCCGATCAGGTTTCAAATAAACATGGAAGTGACGTCCGGTAAGTTTTCGATTGACGATCTCCACCGCACCGATTTCAATGATTCGGTGACCTTCGTAATGTGGACCGCCTTCCTGGTTCATACCTGTTGTTTCGGTATCGAGAACCACAATACGGTCGTATTCAGAATTGCTGCTAGTATTCATCAGGATATATATGTCAGACTATGCCAAATGTGTGCGTAACCCAATAGTATCAAATCATGAAGAAACAGGTGGAAATTTTCACTGATGGATCGTGTTTAGGCAATCCGGGCCCTGGTGGCTATGGTGTGGTTCTGCGTTATAAAAATAACGAAAAGACACTCGCCAAAGGCTATAAACTCACCACCAATAACCGCATGGAAATGCTGGCAGCCGTTGTTGCACTACAAACACTCAAAGAGTCCTGCCACGTCATTTTAACCACAGACAGTCAATACGTGCGTCAAGGTATCACTCAGTGGATCCACAACTGGAAAAAGCGCAACTGGAAAACCTCTGCCAACAAACCGGTCAAAAATGCCGATCTTTGGCAAGCTTTAGATAAAGAAACAGCCCGCCATCAAATAGACTGGCATTGGGTGAAAGGACATGCCGGACACCGAGAAAACGAAATGTGTGATGAGCTAGCACGAGCAGCCGCTGAAAACCCAACAGAAGAAGATGTAGGTTATCAGCCCGAATAACTGCTATTTTTCATCGTGTTTGATGCGGTAATTCACTCCAAGCGGAGAAAGACGCCGCTTCAAACGCCAGTGTGGCTTAATCGGTTTGAGTGGGTAGGTACGCTTACGAGCAACAATAAAATACAAACTGCAAAACGTTGAGCCAACCTCTCCCCGACTATTTTCCAGCCAAGTCCAGAAAGTACGGTATTTTTGCATTGGAAACAGCGCATATTGATCACACTCAATCACCTGATAATTCAACAGCCCTAACCAATCCTTAATGCGATTTGGCGTGAACATTCTGCCACTCCAGGGCAAATTATTTTTACGCCACGGCATTAAACTCGCAAGCCCGGTAAAACTGATGGGATTAAAACCAGTAATGATCATGTAACCATCATCAATCAGCACTCTGTCGACTTCACGCAGCATTCGGTGCGGGTCGTTACAATAATCCAGTTGATGAGCGAGGATTGCAGCATCTATGCTTTTCTCGAAGAAGGGCAAATCAAAACCATCGGCAATCACGGTATGCAAGGGATTTTCTATATCAAGGTGGACTTGGTGTTGAATATTGCAGTTACAACTGGCAAGCTCACAACTCAAGCCACCCAGTTTTAACATATGATAGCCAAAGAGTTTCGGGCACCACTCATCGAGCCGTGTTTGGATAGACTCACTAACCCATTGACCATTTTTCAATTGAGACCAAGAATGAGGTTTCTCAATTTTTTTTTCGCTGCGTGCTGGTTTCATCGCTAACCCGCTTCACCAAGGTGACTGGAGACAACTAATGTTACAGATCAAAAGCATACCTGCATTTAACGATAATTACATCTGGCTGATTCACAATAGCGACAACCGCTGCGCTGTTGTCGACCCGGGCGATGCCAACCCGGTACTGGCGTATTTGGAACAGCATCAACTTACATTAGAGACGATATTAATCACTCATCATCACAATGATCACACCGGAGGCATACGAGAACTTGCCAAGCACTACCCGGAAATTGAAATCATAGGTCCAAGCGATGATCACGTTCCTTATCTAACGCAAAAAGTTTCTGCTGGCGATCAAATAGAGCTGTTTGCTGAACCTTTCTGGGTATTGGGATTACCGGGACATACACTCGGTCATATTGGCTATGTGGGAGATGGCAAACTGTTCTGCGGCGATGTGCTCTTCTCTGGAGGTTGCGGGCGAGTATTTGAAGGCACTATGGAGCAAATGTTCACTTCGCTGGAAAAAATTCAGGCTTTGCCAGAAGAAACCGAGGTGTATTGTGCTCATGAATATACCGCAAGCAACATTGCTTTTGCGATTGCCGTGGAACCCCATAACGAACAGTTACAAATTTATCGTGATGAAGTCATTCGTCTGCGCGCACAAAACAAATCAACCATTCCTACCACTTTGCGCAAAGAGAAGTGGATAAATCCCTTCTTACGCACAAGGGAAGCCAGTGTAATCAAGTCGGTAGCAAATCGTACTGCGCAATATGATCCTATATCAATATTTACCGCATTACGTGAGTGGAAAAACGACTTTTAGAAATTTGCTACTTGTCAGAGCAATAAATAGGCAAGTATTATCTCCAGCCATTTATTGAAAAGAATTTTTTGCATGCGAGTACAAACTAGCTGTCTGTTGGCTCTCCTATTGGCTGGGTGCCAACTCAATCAGACAGCAGAACAAACCACACCTGACGATGTTGAGGTCAATGCACCTCAACAGCAAGTCACGAAGAAACCCACGGTCTCAGGAAAACCTGCGACCGTTGAATCGGTTGTTGAAGAAGTGACTATCTCGCCTCAAGAGCAAGAAGACGTCTGGCAACGCATAGCGATGCAACTTACCTTGGGCATTCCTAAGCAAAAATCGATCGATTACTACCGAACGTGGTACTTAAAACATCCCGGTCATTTACAACAAGTAGCACAACGCGCACAACCTTTTTTATACCTTATTACTGAGAAAATTGAGCAAAGAGGCTTACCACTTGAATTAGCCCTTTTGCCAATTGTAGAAAGTTCGTTTGATGCCTTTGCTTACTCTCATGGAAGCGCCGCAGGTCTGTGGCAATTTGTTCCTGCAACCGGAAAAATGTACGGTCTTAAGCAAAACTTTTGGTATGACGGTCGTCGTGACGTCGATGCCTCAACAGATGCGGCTCTTACCTACTTAACCAACTTAAATAAACGTTTCGAGGGCGACTGGCAACACGCAATCGCCGCTTATAATAGTGGTGGAGGTCGAGTTTCAAGCGCGATTCGTAAAAACAAAAGGTTAGGTAAACCTATCGATTTCTTCTCTCTCGATTTGCCTGAAGAAACTAGCGGTTACGTGCCGAAACTACTCGCATTGGCTGACATCATCGCAAATCAGGAAAAATACGGTATTCAACTTCCCGTAATTGCCAATAAGCCAGTGCTAAAACTCGTCGACCCTAAAGAGCAGCTTGATCTCGCTATCGCGGCAAAATATGCTGGTTTGAATGTTAAAGAGCTGCAAAGCTACAATCCAGCTTACAACCAATGGGCGACAGCACCTGATGGACCATTCCAATTACTTTTGCCAGTAGATAAAGCAGACACTTTCCTTGCCAACGCGGCAAAACACCGCGGTGAAGGGATGAAGTTGATCCGCTACAAAGTGAAAAGTGGTGATAGCCTGAGCGTCATCGCCACACACCACAATACCACAACGAAAGTCATTCAAACCGCTAACAATCTATCAAACAACTCGATTCGAGTTGGTCAATACCTGATGATTCCTACGTCAGTGAAAGATGAAAAAGCCTATGTATTAAGCGCAAACAACCGTCTAGAGAAAACGCAATCTATCTCTCGCGGTAAATACAAATTCACTCACACCGTAGTAAGCGGTGACAGCCTTTGGACAATTGCTCGCAAACACAACATATCAACGGGCTCTCTGGCAAAATGGAATGGTATGGGGCCTAGAGACACGCTACGTATTGGGCAAAAGTTAGTGATTTGGAAAAACAACACCGATGGCGCCATAATCCGTACCGTTTTCTATAAAGTGCGTAACGGCGATACTCTCAGTGAGATTGCCAACAAGTTTAGAGTGAAAACAGCAGACATAGTAAAATGGAATGACTTGTCGAATAACAAATACCTCAAACCAGGTCAAAATCTAAAACTCTATGTCGATGTCACTAAGGTTAGCGTATGAACCCATCCAGTAATCCTTTAACTCTGTTGGTGGATATTTTCCGTTCACCACAAGACTGCTTTGCTGCTCTTTACAACCACAGTGCATGGGGATGGCAGCCATTTATTGTTTTGCTGATCACGCCATTTTTATTTTGGGGTGCTTATTTCGCAAACGTTGATTTCGAATGGCTTAAAGCTGGCTTATCCGCCCAGATGGAAGTGACCAATCCTGATCTCATTCACTTGCTGGAAGCGGATACTTTACTGGCGAGTGAGATCATCAGTGACATTATGAGCCGAACGCTGACCATTGCTCTTCTGGCGCTTTGGTTTAACCTTGCCACCCGTCAAGGCTCGACAAAATTAGGTTTTTGGAAATGGTTTGCCGCAAGTTCAGTTGTGATTTTTCCGGCCGTCATCGGCGATCTAGCCAGTTATGCCAGCATGCTGTTAAAGCATGGACAAGTCATGAGCTACGCCGCCGATCTCAACAGTGTCAATGGCTTAATTAAGCTGCCATTAACCAATCCTTGGTCACCCTTTACCAGTTCATTTCCTCTGCTATTGCCTTGGTATATTTTCCTCGGCTATGCAGCCGTCATTACCTGGACGCAAATAGAGCGCGCTCAGGCAATCGTTATTGCTACCCTGCCCTGGGTTGCCTACTACGGTATTTGGGCTATCAGTATTGCTCTGGGCTAAAATTGCTATAGGTTAAAATAGCTATAGGTTAAAATAGCTATAGGCTAAAGCGCACCAGTAATGGGTTATGATCAGAAGCGTCCGATTCGGGCGCTTTTGCATTTTCTAGCTTTAAGCCCCGATAAAACACATGATCCAACGGTAGGCCGCTGATAAAACGTACTCGGTTATCAGGAGAAAAATCGGCCTCATTGAGCCCTAAAGACGTAAGCACCTGCTTCATCACCTTCACTCTCTCTTCGCTCCAGCTATTGAAGTCTCCTGCAACAATGATAGGGCCGGTATGCTGACTCAATTCATTGGCTAACGCCTGTAACTGAAGTTGGTATTCATCTGTGCCATAGGTGAAGTTAACTGCATGCAAGTTCACGACTGCGAGTACTTGCCCGTTACTGAGGGGATATCGAGCGTAGATTGCCGATTTAGGAAGTCGTAACCAAGGTTCCATTTCGGTATAACCACAGGCTAAGTTAGGTGTGGTTCTGGCAAGATTAATGACTCCCGCAGACTCCCCCATCACTTTAAAAGCATTAACCTGATTACCTTCCCACCCTTGCTCTGACAGCCACTGCTTTAATCCTGTGTTAAGGCTGGCTTCTTGCAGCAGCAGTAACTGCGCATCAGAACTTAAACGGCTAAGTTCTTCGCTCCAGCCCTCTCTGTTCTGCTTATAGATATTCCACACGAGAAGGCCCAGATGACCGTGTTTGTCTAGAGGCAAAGCATGCTCGTTCCGATAACAAACTAATGGTTGCCCGGCACGGTTTTCACCGACAGTGATCAATTGAGGGTGTTCTGGAATATTAAAAACCAGCTTATAACCAGAGAAGACTATCGCTAGACAACTCAATAAGCCCAATAACAACAAATAGCGCTTTTTCATAACAAGTACATGCTAGGCGTAAAAATCTTGGTCGCGGAAAGAAGATATCTGAATGTCAGCTGCGATGAGATGTAATCGAGTAGGGTGAGGCGTTACCGCCTCATCCCTCTCACAGAACCGTACGTACGGACCTCGTATACGGCTCATGCATACTTCCATTCAGCATAATTGCTAAACACATACCCTGTTCCTACTTGCTCAAGATTTACCAACCCCAGTTCGTTGAACCATTGGTTTGGCATCGCATAACTGGCTAGAGGACTTTGCGCATTTCTCCAACTACTCATTCGGATAAATCTAAACGGCGGCTTATATCCA
>NZ_JBKEBW010000154.1:0-23646 GCF_047973365.1 Vibrio sp.
AACGCTTCCAGCTTAGCTTCCGCACTAAGAGAATGGCCATCAATTAAAAATGAATTTGAACCATGCATAGTGAAAACATGAGCCCAATAACGAACATGTTTTGTTGGGACAGAATATTTTTCAGCGAGCTCTCGAGGAGTGGAGCCATCAAGATACTTTTTAGCTACTTTGAACTTTAACTCGCGACTGTATTTGGACATAAATAAAAGACCCCCAATAATTGGTTGTCCAACTATTGGGGGTCACTTCACAGAGCATGGGAACGAGGATTTTCTTAACTGATTGGTATTGCGCAAGATGCGGTCTTTTTTTTGCGCTTGATGATCAGAGAATGATATCGCGGATCTCGGGATCTTTACGCTCTAAATAGTGGATCGATTTAATACGACGAATGGTTCGGCAGCGCCCACGAACCAAAAGGGTCTCGGTGGTCGCGATATGACCTTTACGAGTGATACCTTCAAGTAGGTCACCTTTGGTGATACCCGTTGCTGAGAAGATAACATTATCGCTACGCGCCATATCTTCCATCTTCAGAACCACATTAGCCTCAACGCCCATTTCTTTGCAGCGCTCTAACTCACTTGCACCCCAAATGCGGTTATCTTCGGTATCGCCTTTAACTTGGTGACGCGGAAGTAAGCGGCCATGCATGTCACCGTCAAGAGCGCGAATTACCGCTGCAGAGACCACACCTTCTGGCGCGCCACCAATGCAATACATCACATCGACTTCGCTATCTGGCATACAGGTGAGAATTGAAGCCGCAACATCGCCATCTGGCACCGCAAAAACGCGAACGCCCATTTGCTGCATTTCAGCAATCACTGCGTCATGACGTGGTTTTGCCAGAGTTGTTACCACAAGGGTATCGAGTGTTTTACCCAAAGCCTGTGCAACGTTCTCTAGGTTTTCTTTCAGCGATTTATTGAGATCGATACAGCCTTTAGCTCCCGGACCAACAACCAACTTTTCCATGTACATATCAGGTGCTTTTAAGAAGCTACCTTTTTCACCGGCGGCAAGCACAGCTAAGGCATTCGATTGACCCATAGCCGTCATGCGGGTACCTTCGATTGGATCAACGGCAATGTCTATTTCATCACCGCCTAAGCCAACTTTTTCACCGATGAACAGCATAGGAGCATCGTCGATTTCCCCCTCACCAATAACAATTTCGCCTTGGATTTCTGTTTGATTCAGTAGTGTACGCATAACTTCTACGGCAGCACCGTCAGCGGCGTTTTTATCACCACGGCCAAGCCATTTATAACCTGCTAGTGCAGCACCTTCTGTGACTCGAGAAAAAGCCATTGCTAAATCACGTTTCATTTTCACTCCAACTCAGAACGATAGGGGATAATTTCGGCGGCATTCTAACATAATAGTAGGAAAACGTTTGCTAATTAGCCCAGCAGAGAGTTGTAGTGGATCAAAAGATAGTCAGATTTAGTACTTTCTGAGCCGAAAGTTAGCGCGAGGTAAAATTGCGCTGTTTTTTTAAGCGAATAGTGAAGAAGATCGAATATAGTGAGTGTTTCTCTGGGCCGTGCTGAGTAGAATGGGGCAATCAGTGACGTTTTGTCCATTTCAACCGAATCAATAAAGGGTAAGTACCATGTCTTTTGAAGTACTAGAACAACTAGAAGCAAAAATTCAAACCGCGGTTGACACAATCGCTCTACTGCAAATGGAAGTTGAAGAGCTTAAAGAAGAGAAACAAAAGCTTGTTGAAGAAGCCAATGAATTGAAAGCAAACCACCAAGCTTCAGAACAAAAAGTTCAACAAATCCAACAAGAGCACGACCAATGGCAAGAGCGCATCCGTAGCCTGCTTGGCAAAATGGATGACGTGGAATAAGCCTGCGCTTTTCACAAATAAAAAAACGCCGAGTCGGCGTTTTTTTATGTTTCGAATATCTAGCGAGAAAAGTTTTATACCGTCCTAGCTAAAAATATGCGTAGATTGAGCATCGGTGGAACAGCGAATGGGCGTCGAACGCAAACTCGTATTCATTCGTCCCTGAAGCTCCGCCAAGTCATTCATGACTCGGAGGGTTTGCTTATCGAAGCTCATTCACTGATCAGAAAATTTTCACAATAATGGTAGATAGGTGCTTAACGAGTAGGACGAACACCTAACGTATGACAAAGCGCGTAAGTCATTTCGGCACGATTTAACGTATAGAAATGGAAGTCTTTTACGCCTTCTCGTGACAGGACGCGAACCATATCGATTGCCTGACTGGCACCCACCAGCTGACGAGTTACGGGATCATCATCCAGACCTTCAAATTGTTTTGCCATCCAGCTTGGTACTTTCACATTGTTTTGTGCAGCAAAGCGAGATGCTTGAGCAAAGTTAGAGACTGGCAGAATACCCGGTACGATTTCGACATCAATACCTGCCACCACACAGCGGTCACGGAAACGCAGGTAGCTTTCCACATCGAAGAAGAACTGAGTAATAGCACGGTTCGCACCTGCATCTACTTTGCGTTTTAGGTTCAGCAGATCCGCTTGAGCACTTTTTGCTTCTGGGTGTACTTCTGGGAATGCCGCAACTGAGATATCAAAATCATGGCGAGATTTAAGTAACTCAACCAGATCCGATGCGTACATTTCTGGCTTGCCTCCGTCTGGAGGAATATCGCCACGTAGTGCAACAATGTTGTGAATGCCGTTTGCCCAATAATCATCGGCAATGTTGATCAGTTCTTCACGAGAAGCATCAATGCAAGTGAGGTGCGGCGCTGAAACCAGCCCGGTCTGATCTTTGATCGCTTTGATAATTGAGTGGGTACGGTCACGCTCACCAGAATTTGCGCCATAAGTGACAGAAACAAATTTAGGTTGAAGAGTTTTTAGACGGTGTACAGAGTTCCACAAGGTTTCTTCCATCTTTTCTGAACTTGGCGGAAAAAACTCAAAAGACACATTAATGTTAGATAGTTCAGAAATATTCTGGTTTAAAGCGTCAATATGGCCTGCGTGTGTGTATCCCATCTTCTCTCTCCTTGTCGCTCTCGCTACAAACGCTGATATTCATTTAAATTGACGTTTAGACGTCTATATGGCTACAGAATGTATTGAATACGTTTTAATGTCAACTCAAGTATTATGAATTTTTCTCATGTTGATCGTGAAGCCATTTCAACTAATTTAAAATCAAGATGGTGATTTTTCATATCAAAAGGCAGCTATTTCGAGTGTTGTTCTGGATAAAAGGTGTTTACTAGCAGTAAAACAATAAAACTCGCCGATTTCGGCGAGTTTTATCATGTTATAACGAGTTTATAATGCTATAAGAAGCTTGAAAGCAAGTTGAGGTCAGACTGGATTGCGCCTGCAGTCACTTCTCGACCTGCGCCCGGTCCACGAATGACCAGCGGGTTGTCTTTGTACCAGCGACTCTCGATGGCAAAGATGTTGTCACAGGGTAATAAGTTTGCCAATGGATGATCTTTTTCCAAAGCTTCAACGCCGACACTGGCTTTCCCGTCTTTCTCCAGACGAGCAACATAGCGCAGCACTTTATCTTGCTTCTGAGCTTTTGCCAGACGTTCTGCTAAGCGTTCATTGAGCAATTTGCTGTTATCAAGGAAATCATCCAACGAAATATCGCGCAGTTCTTTAGGAACCAAAGATTCTACCCGAATGTTTTGCGGTTCAACTTCCAAACCTGATTCACGAGCCAGAATAACCAATTTTCGCATCACATCGGAGCCGTCTAAATCGTTACGAGGATCGGGTTCGGTCAGACCTTGTTGCCACGCTAAATCCACTAGCTCGCTAAACGCAATTGAGCCATCATATTGCTGGAATAACCACGAGAGTGTGCCGGAGAAAATACCAGACAGCGCGGTAATTTCATCACCGCTTTCACGTAAATCTCGAACGGTGTGGTTGATAGGCAAGCCCGCACCCACGGTTGCGTTGTAAAGCCAGTGACGGCTGATCTTCGCAAACGCATCTTTGACTTGGTTGTAATAGTCGCTCGATGCAGAACCGGCAACTTTATTGGCAGAGATAAGGTGCATACCTTGCTCTGCGATATCCAAATATTGATTGGCCAGAATCTTACTCGCGGTGACATCCAGTACAATAGCATCATCGTAACCTTGCAGTTTGCCTAGCTTGTAGAGCCAACTGTTGCTTTCATTTGGGATCGCTTCATCATCATAACGGTTCAGAACGGTGTTAGGATCAATGCCCTGCGGATCGAACCAGTATGTCTGACTGTCTACCACCGCAACCAACTCAAAGTTCATTCCTCTGCGTTTTTCCAGTTCTTCTTTTTGTTCTGCAAACAGTCTTAGCCAGCTAGACCCAATATTGCCTTTACCGCATAGCGCGAGAGCAACGCGTTTCTGTGCCTGGAAAATTTGGTTGTGAACACCAATCACCAGTTTCTCAACCGATGTTTGGCGCAATACCGCCACTAAGCTAAGTTCTGATTCGGCTTCACAAACAAACTCAACCGGCGCATTTTTTAGCTGTTGGTAGAAGCCGTAGCTATGGTTGGCATTTTTAGTGACACCTGCGCCAACCGCGCCGACTAAGGTATAACCTTCTTTTAATTTGATGTCGGCTGCAGTGGCGATATCTTGCAGGTAAGCCAGAGCACCTGATGCTATTTCAGCCGTGTAAGCCAAGCGTAACTTGTGCTGGTCAACTTGCGCTTCAAATGCCAGAGGTTCAAGTTGTTCACGTCTCAGTTTCTCAAGAGTTTCGCGATAGATGCGTGCGAAATCATGCCCGTGACCAAATTCGAGTTCAATCAACAGCACTTCATCTAATGAGGTTATGATTTTTGCGCCTCGACCCGATGCCAAAACACGTTCTATTTTGGTTGAGCCTGATTCTGGTTGGTGGCTGCAGCGTAGCTGAAGTTCCATAACGCTTTGAGCCACAGGCTGTAGCGTACGGCTATGCAGTACGGGAGCTGCAAGACGAGCCAATTCGTTGGCTTCATCCAAACGCAGCAGTGGTAGTAGACATGCGTTCGCCACGATACGAGGGTCTGCACTATATACGCCAGCCACGTCACTCCAAATCGTTACGCGAACAACATCTGCTAAGGCACCGATGACCGTCGCTGAATAGTCAGAGCCATTGCGACCAAGCAAAACGGTATCACCTTGGTCATTTTGCGCCATAAAGCCGGTAATCACGATGCGGTGATGCGCGTGCTGAGCCAAAACTTTCTTCAGTAGCGGATAAGAGCGTGAGCGATCCACTTCTGGTTGCGTACCTGCTTCTGCGCGAAGAAATTCACGAGCGTCTTGAGAAACCGCAGGTAAGCTGTTTTGGTTAAGTAACGCCGCCAATAAACGTGCTGACCACATTTCACCATGACCAAGCACTGCGGCTTGTTGCGCTTTTGTCAGCGGTGCTGTCAGTTCTCCTAGACGGATAAATTCACCGTTAACTTGTGTTAACAAGTTGTCTGCAGCTTCACCTTGGAGTAAATCTTCAACCAACTTGCATTGATACTGACGCAACGATTGCAGTGTTTCGTGAGCTACACGTCCGTCTTTATTCAAGGCTTCTAAAAATGCGATTAAGCGGTTGGTGGTTTTACCCGCCGCTGAAACAACCACTAAATCTTCAGCTTGTGAGTATTCTTTAAGAATGTTCGCGACACGCAAATAACACTCTGGATCGGCTAAGCTACTGCCACCAAATTTATGTAGCTGGCGTAAAACCGTCATTAAAATTTCTCCTTAGCTTTGGTAAAGGCTTGTTCCAAATCTGCGATAAGATCCGATGCATCTTCTAAGCCAACCGATAAGCGTAGCAATAGTTGAGAGATGCCCGCTTCAGCAAGTGCCGCTTCCCCCATGGCACGGTGAGTCATACTCGCGGGATGACAAATCAAGCTTTCTACACCACCTAGAGATTCTGCGAGAGAGAATAGCTCCAATTCACCGACAAAATACTTTAGTTGCTCATAGCTGCCTGCAAACTCAAAACTCAGCATAGAACCAAATCCGAGTTGCTGTTTCTTGGCAATATCGTGCCCTGGATGTTCAGGCAGGCTAGGGTGATAAATAGTTTTGATCAGTGACTGTGATTTCAAATAGTGCAAAATTTGCAGCGAGCTTTCCTCATGCATACGCATACGTGCGCCAAGGGTGCGGATACCCCGTAGCGTCATATAGCTGTCAAAGGGGGTGCCCGTAGCGCCAATGCAGTTACCCCACCAAGCCAGCTCTTCAGCATGAGCTTTAGTTTTACTGATCACTACGCCGCCAATCACATCAGAGTGACCATTGATAAATTTGGTGGTTGAGTGGATAACGAAGTCAGCACCTAGTGTTAACGGCTTTTGGTAAACCGGAGTTAAGAAGGTGTTGTCGACCGCGACCAGAGCGCCGACTGCTTTTGCTTGTTGACAGACTTTTTCGATGTCAACCACGCGTACCAATGGGTTAGACGGAGTTTCTAATAGCACAAGTTTTGGCTTTTTCGCCAAAGCAGCGGCAAGTGCCTGCTTATTAGACTGGTCGACAAAAAGCACCTTGAAATCGCCTTTATTTGAACGAGTATTGAACAAACGGTAAGTGCCACCGTAGCAATCGTGTGGTGCGACGATGAAGTCGTTAGGGCCAAGTAACGTTGATGCAAGCAGGTTGAGCGCTGATGTGCCACAGTTTGTCACCACGGCACCTTCGCCGCTTTCTAATTCGTAGAGCGCCTTTTCTAATAAACTACGGTTTGGGTTACCGGAGCGGGTGTAGTCGTATTGAGGCACTTCACCAAACGCAGGGAAGCCGTAGTTAGTGGATAAATAAATGGGCGGAACAACAGCGTGGTATTGAGTATCTGATTCGATTCCGGTACGAACGGCGATAGTCGCTGGCTTGCGTTTGGTCATGAGTGTTTCCTTTCCTGAGACTCTTAAATAGACATCCAAATTCACAATAAGAATACATGTGTTCGTCTATATTGGGGAACTGCATCTTACTTTACTTCTCAATCTTAAGGACGTCAACACTTCTAGACGTCTATATGTCTTTGCTTATGGCAGTAAATCCCGCTAAAATCTAGCCTTTGCAATTATTACTCGAATTCAAACAATGAAGGTGCGCAATGGCAGACTGGAACGGTGAATATATAAGCCCCTATGCAGAGCATGGAAAAAAAAGTGAGCAAGTGAAAAAAATCACTGTATCAATCCCACTTAAGGTATTGAAAATACTCACAGATGAGCGTACTCGCCGCCAGATCAATAACTTGCGTCATGCCACCAACAGTGAGCTTTTGTGTGAGGCATTCTTGCATGCTTATACCGGTCAGCCACTGCCTACCGATGAAGATTTACGTAAAGACCGTCCGGACGATATTCCAGCAGAAGTGAAAGCGTTAATGACGGCAATGGGCATTGAATTCGAAGCTTATGATGATTAATCATCATTATTAGCGACTGAGTGATTAACGTTTGACTATGTTATCTGCTCGTTGCCAATGAGGATAATTAAGCCCCGTCAATAATAATGCGGGGCTTGATGTTTTTTTAATTATTCTGCCATGTAGTTTTCTGGCATCTCGATACGAGCAACACCAGAATCAATTGCCGCTTGAGCAACTGCTTTTGTTACACGTGGCAGTAAACGAGGATCCATCGGTTTTGGGATTATGTATTCTTTGCCGAAAGTCAGAGAGTCGACTCCCGCAGCTTTCAATACTTCTGCTGGTACTGGCTGTTTCGCTAACTCACGAATTGCCGTAACCGCCGCCAACTTCATTTCATCGTTAATCACTTTCGCACGCACATCTAACGCACCACGGAAAATGAACGGAAAGCAAAGTACGTTGTTCACTTGGTTTGGATAATCGCTACGACCTGTACCCATGATTAAATCATCACGCACAGCATGTGCCAGCGCCGGCTTGATTTCAGGATCTGGGTTGGAACAGGCAAATACCACAGGTTTATCGGCCATCAGTTTAAGCTCGTCGGCTGCTAGTAGGTTGGGGCCTGAAACGCCTAAGAACAAGTCGGCACCTTTGATCACATCTTCAAGCGTGCGTTTGTCGGTGTTGTTAGCAAATAACTGTTTGTATTCATTGATGTCATCACGACGAGTATGAATCACGCCTTTACGGTCAAGCATGTAGATTTTTTCGCGCATGGCACCGCACTTAATCAGTAGCTCCATACACGCGACGGCAGCAGCGCCAGCACCTAAACAAACGATAGTACATTCATTGAGCTTTTTGCCTTGCAGTTCAATTGCATTAAGCATACCTGCAGCGGTAACAATTGCGGTACCGTGTTGATCGTCATGGAATACTGGAACATCACAACGTTCAATCAGGCGACGTTCAATTTCAAAGCAGTCTGGTGCTTTAATATCTTCAAGGTTGATGCCACCAAAGGTATCGGCGATGTTGGCAACCGTATCAACAAACTCGTCGATGGTGCGGTGCTTAACTTGAATGTCGATAGAGTCTAGGTTGGCAAAGCGTTTGAATAACAGCGCCTTACCTTCCATTATTGGCTTAGAGGCCATAGGCCCAAGGTTACCTAAACCCAGGATGGCGGTACCGTTAGAAATGACCGCAACAGTATTGCCTTTTGCTGTGTATTTATAAACGTTATCTACATTTTGCGCGATCTCGCGAACCGGCTCTGCAACGCCGGGGCTGTATGCGAGTGCTAGATCTTTGGTTGAATCGGCTGGTTTGGTGAGAGCGACTGCGGTTTTTCCTGGAGTCGGTAGTGCGTGGTAGTCGAGGGCTTGCTGGCGGAAAGCTTCTTCCTCAGTAAGTTCATGGCGATCATTATTATTGGACATTAGCTGGGCCTTATTGTTTTTGTTAAGGCCATTTATTCTAAAGTATGTCAATGGATCTTCATAGTTTCGATAAATGAAAAGTATCGTTCCTATAACAGATAATGTGATAGCGATATTGCGATGAGCAAAGGTTAAAAACTAAAAAGGACGCGGTAGCGTCCTTTTTGGAATCTTTGCGTAAAGTAAAATTACTTCTTGCTAGATAGAGCGCCGAAACGCTTGTTGAAGCGATCAACACGACCACCAGTATCAACGATACGTTGCTTACCAGAGTAGAATGGGTGGCACTTGTCACATACGTCTAGGTGTAGTGAATCTTTATCTAGAGTAGAGTTGAAAACGAAAGAGTTGCCACAAGAGCAAGTCGCGTTTACTGCTTTGTATTCTGGGTGGATACCAGTTTTCATGGGATAACCTCAAATTAGGCCGTGTCGCCATCCGATTCTTTGCCGGACACCACACGTAAATTAATAAATAATTGCTGACACTTGAAGAGCGTTGTTACAAGCGTCTCATCAAGGCGCGATATAATAATGAATCCAGAGTCACTGATCAACCGCTTTCGCTGTTATTTTCACCACTTTAGTTGCTCGAATTTCAGGTCATCATCCAGTAGACTGTATTTTCTTTGATTTTTGCTCTCTCAAAACCATTATGCGCCCAACGATAGCTCGTGTTGCACTACCTGTGCCACTAGATAAACAGTTTGATTACCTGATACCTAGCCATCTTTTCCCAATAGTTGGCGGAAGGGTATCGGTGCCATTTGGCCGTCAAACACTGGTTGGGATTGTGACAGAATTTGCACAACAATCAGAGTTTCCTCTCGAACAGTTAAAATCAATCAAAGAAGTCTTAGATTCTCAACCGGTTTGGCCGGATAAACTGTACACACTGCTGAAATGGTGCAGTCAGTTCTATCAATTTCCGCTTGGCGATACGCTTGCTAACGCGATGCCGAGTGCGCTACGCAAAGGTAAACTGGCAGATTTCGCCAGTTGCAAAGAGTGGCAAATGACGCCCAGTGGTCGCGACCAAATGATGCAAGGTTTAGGACGCGCTTTTAAGCAAGCTCAGGTGATGAACCTTCTCGCTTCTGGGGCTGTTTCTCATTCCTCATTGTTAGAAGAAGAGGTCAGTACATCGACCCTAAAAACCTTACAAGAAAAGGGATGGATTGAAGTCAGTGAACAGAAACCGCAATTCAAAGCTTGGCCAAAGCAGATTGAAGCGGCTGTTGAAAAGCCGAAACTAAATCAAGAGCAAGCCATTGCGATTGCTTCTGTCAACAGCAGCAAAGGTTTCGGTTGTTATTTGTTGGAAGGGGTAACTGGCTCAGGTAAAACAGAGGTTTACCTCAACCTAATTAAGCCGGTATTAGAGCAAGGCAAGCAAGCGCTGGTGCTGGTCCCTGAAATTGGTTTAACGCCACAGACCATCAACCGTTTTAAAAAGCGTTTCAATGTGCCTGTGGAAGTGGTTCACTCTGGGCTCAATGATACTGAGCGCTTGAATGCATGGTTATCCGCGCGTGATAAGGTCGCTGGTATTGTCATAGGTACGCGCTCAGCACTGTTAACGCCGTTTGCCGATCTCGGCATTATCATTGTCGACGAAGAGCATGACAGTTCGTATAAGCAACAAGATAGCCTGCGCTATCATGCCCGTGATGTGGCGGTGATGAGAGCTAATCAAGAGCAGATTTCGATTGTGTTAGGTTCGGCGACACCAGCGTTGGAAACGCTACACAATGCGTTAAGCGGCAAATATCATCATCTACAACTGACAGAGCGCGCAGGTGTTGCTGTACCTACTCGTAACCGCGTTCTGGATGTCAAAGGCTTGTATCTGGAAAGTGGTTTATCCGCGCCTTTGATTGCTGACATGCGGCGTCATCTGAGCGAAGGCAATCAAGTATTATTGTTTCTCAACCGTCGTGGTTTTTCACCGGCATTAATGTGTCACGAGTGTGGATGGATCGCTGATTGCCAACGCTGCGATGCTTATTACACCTTTCATCAATACAGCAATGAGATGCGCTGCCACCATTGTGGTTCTCAGCGCCCTGTTATCCATCAGTGTCAGAGTTGTGGCTCTACACAATTGGTGACCGTCGGGGTAGGGACAGAGCAGCTCGAAAAGCAACTGGCAGAGCTATTTCCTAAATACAAAACGATTCGTATTGACCGGGACAGTACTCGCCGCAAGGGCAGTTTAGAATCAGCATTACAGTCGATTCGCAAAGGTGAATATCAAATTCTCATCGGTACGCAAATGTTGGCAAAAGGGCATCATTTCCCGGACGTTACTTTGGTTGCACTGCTGGATGTGGATGGCTCGCTTTACAGCAGTGATTTCAGAGCTTCTGAACGTTTAGCGCAGTTGTTCATTCAGGTGGCGGGCCGAGCTGGCCGAGCCAGTAAACCGGGCGAAGTGATCTTGCAAACTCATCATCCAGAGCACAGTTTGCTGCAAGATCTGCTGCAGCGAGATTATCACCACTTTGCCTTAACGGCTTTGGCGGAGCGTAAATTGGCAATGTTACCACCTTACACCTATTTGACGTTGTTCCGGGCGGAAGCGAACCAGTCGCAAATGGTGGAAGATTTTCTCCGTCAGGTTCGCTATACATTGGAAGCGCATCCGCTGTTTGCGCAGCATTGTATGGTTTTAGGTCCTACACCGGCACCATTGGCGAAACGTGCCGGGAAATATCGTTGGCAACTTCTTTTACAGGCAGAAGCTCGTTCTGTGATGCAAAAAATATTGATGAGCGCTAAACCCGCAATTTCAATGCTGCCATTAGCGAATAAAGTCCGCTGGTCATTAGACATTGAACCTCAGGATTTAAGTTAATTCTGTGGTTTTGCTCGGCTTTCAATACACAAGCGAAATACGTTGTACCATATAAAGATCCTCTAACGTGATAACTGTCACGCTTATCGTGCAAATTTTGTTAATTTGACCGTAACATTCTGCTTAGAAATGAATAGACTAACGGTAGAATTTTCTCAGTGAAGCGTTTTTCTTTTAGGAAGGCATTTTTTTCACTGGAAGGCTAGGTGTGTATTACACGATTTTATGCGCCATTTACATAATTAAAAAGGTGTTTAAGCGAAGTTTGTTTATGCACGATAAAGGAATAAGAAAAGAGGGCTATTTAACATGGCGACAATGAAGGATGTTGCTCAACTTGCTGGCGTATCGACCGCGACGGTGTCGCGAGCATTGATGAATCCTGAAAAAGTATCATCTTCAACGCGTAAACGCGTCGAAGATGCGGTTTTAGAAGCGGGTTATTCACCGAATTCTCTTGCGAGAAATCTGCGTCGAAATGAGTCCAAAACGATAGTGACAATTGTTCCGGATATTTGTGACCCTTATTTCACGGAAATTATTCGTGGTATTGAAGATGCGGCAATAGAACATGGATATCTTGTTTTGCTGGGTGACAGTAGTCAGCAGAAGAAACGAGAGAGTTCATTCGTTAATTTAGTCTTTACTAAACAAGCCGATGGCATGTTGTTGTTAGGTTCTGACTTACCTTTTGATGTGAGTAAACCGGAACAGAAAAATCTTCCGCCCATGGTG
Source organism: Vibrio sp. (assembly GCF_047973365.1). Classification (GTDB taxonomy): domain Bacteria; phylum Pseudomonadota; class Gammaproteobacteria; order Enterobacterales; family Vibrionaceae; genus Vibrio. The sequence goes on from NZ_JBKEBW010000154.1 coordinate 12,396, forward strand.
ATGGCTTGTGAGTTCGCGCCAGAGCTTGAGCTACCGACGGTTCATATCGATAATTTAACTTCTGCATTTGCAGCGGTAAACTATCTGACGCAATTAGGGCACAAACGTGTCGCTCAAATTTCAGGCCCAGAAAACTCAACACTTTGCCAATTCCGCCATCAGGGTTATCAGCAAGCTTTGCGTAGAGCTGGGATAACGATGAATCCGGATTACACAACTTATGGTGATTTTACCTTTGAGTCGGGTGTGAAGGCGGTACATCAATTGCTTTCGTTACCCGATGCGCCAAGCGCGATTTTTTGTCATAACGATACGATGGCGATTGGTGCAATGCAGGAGGCGAAACGTTTAGGTTTGCGTGTTCCTCGTGATCTTTCTGTGGTTGGATTCGATGATATCCAATTCTCACAATATTGCGATCCTCCATTGACCACTATTTCTCAGCCTCGCTATGAAATTGGTCGTCAGGCCATGCTGATGATGCTTGAGCTTCTGCGTGGTCATGATGTACAAGCGGGTTCTCGTTTATTGGAAACAAGCTTAGTCGTTCGAGACAGCGCGGCTCCACCTCGTTCTCGCTAAGCTAGCACGTTCTCGTTAAAAAGCCTTGTTGTTGCGAAAAAGATAGCGATCAATGGCAGTACATTAAACAGTGCTGCCATGATTACTCTGTTATCTCAGCTTAAACTGCTTTAACATGTGGGCAGATTCTATCACTATTGAAAATTTCCAGTGGCTAATAAAGATTATGTAAGACGCGGTCGTAGTCAGAAAAAGCCGGCCCCGAAAAAAACAACTGCTCGTCGTAAACCTTGGCGTAGTGGACTTATTGCACTCGTGTTAGTTGGACTGCTAGGCTATGGATTGTATACCTTAAGTAATGATCCCGAGCCGTCGAAACCTGTTGTGGTTAAACCCGCTGCAAAACCGACTAAGCCAAAACAAACCGAGACAATTCCACCTCCGCCAACAGAGAAGTGGGACTATGTGGACACTCTGCCAAAACGCGAAATTGAAGTGATACCGAAAGAGCAAGAAGTCTCAGATATCCCATATATCATGCAGTGCGGTGCATACAAAACCATGCAGCAAGCAGAAGCGCGCAAGTTGGATATCGCCTTCCAGGGTATTAACAGCAAGATTCGCAAGAAAGAAGACAGCAGTTGGTTCCGAGTTGTTTTAGGTCCTTACAAATTTAAACGCGATGCCGAGCGTGATAAGCACAAGTTGCAGCGTGCTAAAATCGAGCCTTGCGCGATTTGGAAAGAACAGCAGTAATACCAAGCACATTAATTTCCCGATCAAGTAGACATTGAGTACCGATAAGCAAACCCTCCGAGCCATGGATGGCTCGGAGGAGCCCCAAGGATGGGTTTATGCGTGTTTGCGTTCGGTACTCATTGTCTAATACTGAACAGATTAATAGTGAAATTGGTATAAATTCTTTCACTGAAAATTGCCCGCTAAAAATAGGATGACGCCCAGTTAGTTAACGACAAAAGTTAGCAATGATCTGGGCGTTTTGCTTGCTCTCTCCCTTGATTTTTTTTCCTCTTATCCTCATATAACTTGCATCTCCATCGTGAAAATAATTAAGAGGCCCTCTCGTGACTACCATCGTATCTGTACGTCGTAACAATAAAGTTGTCATCGCAGGTGACGGGCAAGTATCGCTCGGCAATACAGTAATGAAAGGCAACGCGAAGAAAGTTCGTCGTTTGTACAACAACAAAGTATTAGCTGGTTTTGCAGGCGGTACCGCGGACGCATTTACGCTATTTGAACGTTTTGAAAGCAAGTTGCAAATGCATCAAGGTCATTTAACCAAAGCGGCCGTTGAGCTGGCAAAAGATTGGCGTAGTGACCGAGCATTGCGCCGCTTAGAAGCCATTTTGGCCGTCGCAGATGAAACAGCATCATTGATTATCACGGGTAACGGTGACGTCGTGCAGCCAGAGCATGATTTGATTGCGATTGGTTCTGGTGGCAATTTCGCCCAGGCAGCGGCGATTGCGCTGATTGAAAATACCGATTTAGACGCACGTTCCATTGCAGAAAAAGCATTAAACATTGCTGGCGACATTTGTGTCTTCACCAACCATCACCACACCATTGAAGAGCTGGAAATTCCGCAAGCGCTTATCGCTAAAGACCAAGCATAAAACAGTGTGATTAGAATTTAAGGAATTCATTATGTCTGAAATGACTCCTCGTGAAATTGTTCATGAACTTAACCGCCATATTATCGGTCAAGATAAAGCTAAGCGCGCTGTAGCGATCGCTCTTCGTAATCGCTGGCGTCGTATGCAGCTTGAAGAGAGCCTGCGCGTAGAAGTGACACCGAAAAACATTTTAATGATTGGCCCTACGGGTGTCGGTAAAACAGAGATTGCTCGTCGTCTAGCCAAACTTGCCAATGCGCCTTTCATCAAAGTAGAAGCCACTAAATTCACCGAAGTGGGTTACGTAGGCAAAGAAGTTGAAACGATTATCCGTGATCTGACTGATGTCGCGGTTAAGCTGACGCATCAGCAAGCGACTGAAAAAGTCAAATTCCGCGCTGAAGAGCTGGCAGAAGAGCGTATTTTGGATGCCCTTCTTCCACCGGCTCGAGATGCTTGGGGTAAGGCGGAGCAAAATGAAGAGAACTCGAATACTCGTCAGGTTTTCCGTAAGAAATTACGTGAAGGTAAGTTAGATGACAAAGAAATTGAATTAGACGTTGCGGTGCCGCAAATGGGCGTTGAAATTATGGCGCCTCCCGGTATGGAAGAGATGACCAATCAGCTTCAAGGTATGTTCCAAAATCTGGCGGGTAATACTAAGAAAAAACGTAAGCTCAAAATCAAAGATGCCTTTAAAGTGTTAACCGAAGAAGAAGCGTCAAAGCTGGTTAATCAAGACGAACTGAAAGAGCAAGCGATCTACAGTGTTGAAAACAACGGCATCGTGTTTATCGATGAAATCGATAAGATCTGTAAGCGTGGTGAAGTGTCCGGTCCGGATGTTTCTCGTGAAGGTGTTCAGCGTGACTTACTGCCTCTTATCGAAGGTAGCACAGTTTCAACTAAACACGGTATGGTTCGTACCGATCACATCCTGTTCATTGCATCAGGTGCATTCCAAGTGGCAAAACCGTCGGATCTGATCCCAGAGCTGCAAGGTCGCCTGCCAATTCGCGTTGAACTTGAAGCGCTGTCTAGTAATGACTTCAAACGCATTCTGACCGAGCCGAAAGCTTCATTAACCGAGCAGTATATGGCGTTGATGAAAACAGAAGAGGTCAACGTTGAATTCACTGATGATGGTATCGAGCAAATCGCAGAAGCAGCATGGCAAGTGAATGAAACCACGGAGAACATCGGTGCTCGTCGATTACACACTGTGATGGAGCGTCTGATGGATGAAATTTCATTTGATGCAACAGATAAAGCAGGCTCATCACTGGTTATTAATGCCGATTATGTGAAGAGCAAACTCGGTGAGTTAGTTGCCGACGAAGATCTAAGCCGCTTTATTCTATAAGCGATAATACTCAAAGCCCGCTAATTCAGCGGGCTTTTACCTCCCTTCAAGACGATCAAGCCCGCTGACACCGTGTATGCTTTCGGTATATACTGACCACATTGTTGAACAACCTAGCATTATCATGAATAACTCTCTGCAAATATGGTTTGATGCTGCGCGACCGAAAACTCTCCCTCTCGCATTAGTGTCGATTTTTACCGGAAGCGCTTTAGCTTTTTCATCTGGGCATTTTTCTTTGCCGATCGCCTTTTTAGCGCTGCTAACCGCCACTTTATTGCAGATCCTCTCTAACTTAGCCAATGACTATGGCGATGCGGTGAAAGGTACCGATAATGAAAAACGCATCGGACCTATGCGTGCCATTCAGTCTGGTGCGGTCAGTTTGAGTGACATGAAAACAGCCATTGTGATTAATATCTTAATGACGATTGCCTCTGGGTTGATGCTGGTTCTCTATGCTCTGGATAGTTTGCAAAGTATTCTCGCCTTCATCGGATTAGGTGTATTGGCTATGGTGGCAGCGATTGCCTATACCGTTGGCAACAAACCTTATGGCTATTTTGGATTAGGCGATTTATCGGTGTTCCTATTTTTTGGCTTGTTAGGTGTGTCAGGGACTTATTTTCTTCACACAGGAAGCATAGACTGGAGCCTGTTTTTACCGTCATTAGGCTGTGGCTTGATGGCTGTAGCGGTGCTTAACGTCAACAACATGCGAGATATCGAAAATGATGCGGAGTGTGGCAAGCGCACGGTGCCTGTGCGTTTAGGGCCAATAAAAGCGAAGAAGTATCACTTCATGCTTTTGTCCGGTGCGGTGATAGCGTTTGCTGCGTATCTCATTATGCAGGACAAGTCACTGTGGATCAGTTTACCTTTCTTGTTGAGCCTGATCTTAGTTTCTAAACACGGTCGCGCGGTATGGCAAACGGATCAACCAGAGCAAATAGCACCGATGCTACCCGTGGTCGTCAAGTGCTCATTGATCACTAACTTATTGTTTGTCGGCGTGGTTATCGCTCAAACTCTGACAAGTTAATTTGCGCTGTATCATTGCATTGGCTTAATCACCCGATATACTCGTTGAAAGACTTTTCGTAAAGAGAATAAGGCTATGGAATACAACACCTCTGCACTATGTGACATTTACCTCGATCAAGTTGACGTGGTAGAACCTATGTTTAGTAACTTTGGTGGTCGCGCCTCTTTTGCCGGTCAAATCACGACAGTGAAGTGTTTTGAAGACAATGGGCTTATTCGTGAAACGCTAGAACAAGACGGCGTTGGACGAGTGCTGCTTATTGACGGTGGTGGTTCACTGCGCCGTGCATTGATTGATGCTGAATTAGCGGCTCTTGCGGAAGAAAATGAGTGGGAAGGCATCGTTGTGTACGGTTGTGTTCGTGAAGTGGACGAACTGGAAGACATGAGTATCGGTATTCAAGCGATGGCTGCAATTCCTGTGGGTGCTAACAGACAAGGTATTGGTGAAGTCGATGTACCGGTGAACTTTGGTGGTGTCACTTTCCTTCCAGAAGATTACTTATATGCAGACAACACAGGCGTAATCTTGTCTCAAGAGCCGTTGAATGTGGATCTTGAAACGGAAGAAGATATTCTTGAAGAAGATGATATTTTGTAATCTTCAACGATAAAAAGATCAGAGCCGATGCCCATGCATCGGCTTTGTGGTTTTAAGCTTCAACACAATGGGTTTTTCTTAGCCACAATGGGTTTTTCTTAGCCAAAGCGCGTAGAGATAGCCCAGTAATCCCCCCGCAACGTTTCCCGCAGCAATGCCAATAAATAGCCCTTCAATGCCATAAATTTGAGAGCCTATCCAAGCCACAGGCAAAGTGAATACGAATAGACGCATGAAACTCCACTGGAAAGCCTTAATCGGTAAGTGAAGCGCATTCAACGCGGAAATAAGCATCATCACCACCCCTTGAAATCCGTAACTGAACGGCACGACAAGTAAGTAGTGCCACAATAAGTCCTGTACCGCGGCTTCTTGGGAAAACAGCTTTGAAAGAGGAATGCTTAAAGGCACCATCATGACGAAAATCATCAGTTGGAATAACAGTGAAAAGCGCAGGCTGATAAATAATCCGGCAAAGCTACGGCTGGGATTATTGGCACCGAGGTTCTGTGCCATAAAAGGGGTTAACGATGAAGTCAGAGACATCAATACCAGAATTAAAATTGACTCGATACGTTGCGCAGCGCCATAAGCAGCGACAGCCGCCGTACCATGGTTTGAAAGCATCATCATGAGCAGTGCGCCCGATAGTGGGTTCATTGCCGTTGAGAGCGCCGCAGGAGTCCCAATTTTCAGGATCTGGTTCCAGTCGTGGCGCAAGCTTGGTAAGTGAGGCATTGCGAGCAGCTTTACTCGCTTAATCAGCACATAGAATGACCCGATTACCGCACCAAGCCAAGAGAGCGCACTGGCAATCGCCGCTCCCTGAATACCGAGTTCTGGAAACGGTCCATAACCAAAAATAAGTAGCGGATCTAACACTCCGTTAATCACGCCAGCCAGCATCATAATTTTGGCTGGTGTTTTGGTATCCCCCGTTGCTCGAATGACGCTATTACCTGTCATAGGAACCACCAGTAGCGGGATAGTGAGATACCACACTTGCATGTATTGCTCTATCAAAGGAATAAGATTTGGTTTTGCGCCGAGCAACAGGAAAAGAGGCTCTATGGTGAAATAACCAATCGCAGAGGCGGCGATCACTAACACAACGGCGAGCAGAATACCGTGGCTGGAAAATTGTGCCGCATTGTGCGCCGCCCCCTGACCCAGTAACCGACCAATATTGGTCGATAGACCAATACCTATCCCCATGGTGATACAGTTGACGACGAAAGTGACCGGAAAGGTATAGCTGATCGCGGCCAGTGCTTCGGTACCGAGCAAGGAAATAAAAAAGGTATCAACTAAGTTGAACATCAAAATAGCGATTAAGCCGAACATCATCGGAATCGTCATTTGACGTAATACCGTAGCAATGGGGGCGGACAGCAGACCGTGTTTATCGTGCATAGAGGCTGTGTTTATAGAGCATAAAGATAATAGGTTGGCGATAAAGTAGCTAGAATACTCGATCTTTGCCTATTGGACTAGCCAAGTCGGGGTGGACGTTTGATACCATTCTGGAAAACTTTCTGATCAGTGAATGGGCGTCGATAAGCAAACCCTCCGAGCCATGGATGGCTCGGCGGAGCCCCATGGAAGGCCGCTCTTATAAAAAATAAGGCGTGTTTGTGTTCGATGCTCATTCGCTGGACCACCTATGTTCTATCTGATCATATTTTTACCTAGGATGGTATGAGGGATATGAAAAAGGCCAGCAATGCTGACCTTCGATATTCGAGTAAGCTTTAAATTAAGCTTTTGCTTTTGCTGCTGCTTTAGCAATAGCTGCGAAGCTCTTCGCATCTAGAGATGCGCCACCCACTAGAGCACCATCGATGTCTGGTTGAGAGAAGTATGCTTCAGCGTTTTCAGGTTTAACAGAACCACCGTATTGGATGATGACTTGTTCTGCTACTGCTGCATCTTTTGCTGCGATAAGTGCGCGGATAGAGGCGTGGATGCGTTGTGCATCTTCTGCCGTTGCTGCTTTACCAGTACCGATAGCCCAGATTGGTTCGTAAGCGATGATTGCACCGTTTAGCGCTTCTACGCCGTAAGCATCAATAACAGCATTGATTTGACGAGCACAGACTGCTTCAGTTTCGCCTGCTTCGTTTTGTGCTTCAGATTCACCGATACAGAAAACAGGTTTTAGACCATTCTCTTTTAGGAACGCGAATTTCTTAGCGACGAACTCGTCAGACTCTTTGTGGTAGTCACGGCGTTCTGAGTGACCAATGATAATATGAGTAGCACCGAAATCTTTCAGCATCGCTGGAGACATATCACCAGTGAAAGCACCGCTGTTGTTCAGGTCAGTGTTTTGTGCGCCAAGGATGATTTTGTTGCCACCTTCAGCGATTAGACGCTCAGCTAGATCGATGTAAAGCGCTGGTGGAGCAACTGCTACGTCAACACCCGTTACACCTTCAAGTTCAACATTAAGGCCATTTAGCAGCTCAGTTACCATTGTTTTGCTGCCATTCAGTTTCCAGTTACCCATTACGACAGGACGACGCATAGAAAGATCTCCAATATCTAAAAAATGAAAGTTTATAAAAATATAAACGAAATGTGATTGCGACAGAATATAGCAGATAAAATTTAGCAAATCATGACTCGTGTCATGACTTTCTTGGATCTTGAGTACTGCTTAGACCTGATTCGTCGTGATCCCGCTGACATATTCGACGGTAGCGACTCGGTTTTTTGCCGCTAGCTTGTTATTACTGAGTAGTCATTATAGAAAAGGAAGTCAATATGCCCAATTTAGTACTGGAATACTCCAATTCGGTTGAAGAGCGCATTAATGTTCAAGGACTGCTCGAAGATTTACATCAAGTCGCAGTAAACAACGGGCTTTTTGAAGCCAGCTCAGTAAAATCTCGCACCTTAAGATGTCACCATTGGTTGATTGGCGATGTCGCAGATAGTGAAGACTTCATTCATCTTCAATTTGAGTTGCTTGAAGGAAGAACGGCTGCGCAAAAACGAGAATTGTCGCAACAACTGATGGATGTGCTGGTATCTCAAGCTAGCCATGTCTACAGTTTGACGGTAGATATGCGTGATATGGATAAAGAGTGCTTTATGAAGATCATTCGCAATTAAGTTAAACAGTCATGAACGGGTCACATTGATGCCAATAACCACTTTACTTTTTTCCTTCCAAGGCCGAATAAGACGCCAGACGTATTGGATTTGGAACTGTTGCTACTATGTCATGATCCTTGGCTTTGTTGTCGGTGTGAATCGGCTTTTTCCGGGATTGGCTTCGTTGATTTTGCCGGTTTTCTTACTGTTGATATTGATTCCGGATTTAGCGATCACGGCGAAGCGCTGGCACGACAGAGACAAAAATAGCTGGCGGTTACTGCTGAATATTCCGTTAGTGATTGGCCGTATGAGTGTCCCCGTCGGGACAGATGCGATGGTGACGAGCGAACCTCTGTTTTACGAAACGATTATTTCAGCCGCAGCTTTGATTTGTGGTTGCTGGATTTTGATTGAGTGCGGTTTTATGACAGGTACTCACGGTGATAACCGTTTTGGCAAAGAGCCAGTCTAATACTTTAGCTACCGCCACTCTTCATTGTTATGACGAAAAGGAATCACAACGGCTTGGTGTTGTGGCGTTACATCCCCTTCTAATGCATCGCGAAACTTCGCCATCTGGACGGTCATTTCTCTCATCAAGGTAACATTAATGTGGTAAGGATTTTTGCATCGGCTAACGACCAAGTCGATATGACTTTGTTGCGCTCTTAACCTCTGCTGCATATTGAGTGATGCAGATGAAATCATCTCTTCACACATTTGGCGTTTGAATTGACGGAAAGCTTCGGGGTTCTGTTTTGCCAACGCTACCAGTTCGTCAAATGGAGGAAGCTCTTGATGAAAAGGTTGTGTCTGGGGTTGGGACATAAAAGGCTCCTCTATTCCTTCCCGATCCATTTGCAGCGAAAGCAATGAAAGGGGTGAGCAAATTAGTGATGAAAAGATCAACACTATAAGCTTAAGCGAGGATTATTCATGTGGTGCGGGGAAAATTCTGATTCTCGAATTTAAGACAGTTTTATTCGTGACGAAAAATCATTAGCGCTTGGTGATGAAGTAGGTACAGCGCCGCTCGTCTTGAATGATGTGCTCTTGGCGGTCAATGGTATAGTCATTCCCCAATAAGTTTTGGAACACATTGAGTTCAGACTGACACAAGTTGGGGCAACGGGCGGCCGCTTTGCAGATAGGACAATGGTTTTCAATTAAGGTAAAACCTTGCTCGGTTTTTTCGAGCTCTGCCATGTAACCTTCTCGCTCACGCAGTTTGACCAATTGATACAATTTCTCTTCGACGTCAGAAAAGTTGGCTAACGCTTTTTGATAGGTCGATAGCGTCTGTGCTTCTCTCTCGGCGGCGACTTTCGCCAGCCCCTCTTTACCGAAAAGATGTTCCACGGCGTCCATCACCTGAATCGTCAGTTCGCTGTGCTTATCAGTAAATTGGTCATGCCCTTGTTTGGTTAAAGACCAATGGCGTGTCGGACGACCAACTTTGACTTTGACATCATGAAAGGAAAGGATTCCGTCTTGCTCTAAACTTTGTAAATGTTGACGAGCTCCCATCGTGGTAATGGACAGGTCATCAGCTAGCTGTTTTGCAGTAACGGCACCTTCACGTTTGATGGTGTGTAAAATCCTATCAATTGTTTTCATATCTTATAAATACCTTGTTTCCCTCCCACGATCTTGCTTTATTATGAATTCAGTTCTTAATAAAGCAAATTATTTACTATGCCCTTCGAGCTATAACGGTTGTTATCCACATCAGGGAACACTTCTGGGTTGAATCGTTAATTTGGTCACATTTTTTTGTTATTTACCCCTTGGGATATCAAAGAGTGTCCCCCACATATCATTCACAAGCTGTTTGGGTCTGGTGGCCCATTAACCAATCAGCATTTATTAACTAAATGGAAATCTAATCAGGAGAGACGACCGATGAATATTCGTCCATTACATGACCGAGTTATCGTTGAACGCCAAGAAGTTGAATCTAAGTCTGCTGGTGGCATTGTTCTTACTGGTTCGGCTGCGGAAAAATCAACACGTGGCAAAGTGCTTGCTGTTGGTAAAGGTCGCATTCTAGAAAACGGTACAGTTCTTCCACTGGACGTAAAAGTTGGCGATTCTGTGATTTTTGCTGAAAGCTACGGCACTAAATCAGAAAAGATCGATGGCAAAGAAGTTCTCATTTTGTCTGAAAGCGACATTCTAGCAATCGTTGAGTAATTGCTCTGAGCTCTTATGTTCTGCAAAGAACTAAAAGTTCGCTCTATCATTTATCAATAAACGAATTCTTAAGAGGAAATACAACATGGCTGCTAAAGACGTAAAGTTTGGCAATGACGCACGTGTAAAAATGCTGGAAGGTGTCAACATTCTAGCTGACGCGGTAAAAGTAACTCTTGGCCCTAAAGGTCGTAACGTCGTGCTAGACAAATCTTTCGGTGCACCAACTATCACTAAAGATGGTGTCTCTGTTGCTCGTGAAATTGAATTGGAAGACAAATTCCAAAACATGGGCGCACAAATGGTTAAAGAAGTTGCATCTCAAGCAAACGATGCAGCGGGTGACGGTACAACAACCGCAACGGTACTGGCACAATCTATCGTAAACGAAGGTCTTAAAGCGGTCGCTGCGGGTATGAACCCAATGGATCTTAAGCGCGGTATCGATAAAGCAGTAGTGGCAGCGGTTGAGCAACTTAAAGCGCTATCAGTACCATGTGCAGATACAAAAGCAATTGCACAAGTTGGTACTATCTCTGCTAACTCAGATTCAAGCGTGGGTAACATCATTGCTGAAGCAATGGAAAAAGTAGGCCGTGATTCAGGCGTAATCACAGTTGAAGAAGGTCAATCGTTAGAAAACGAACTAGACGTAGTTGAAGGTATGCAGTTTGACCGTGGTTATCTGTCTCCTTACTTCATCAACAACGCTGAAAAAGGCGCAGTAGAGCTAGACAACCCATTCATTCTACTTGTAGACAAAAAAGTATCTAACATTCGTGAGTT
>NZ_JBKEBW010000068.1:0-8618 GCF_047973365.1 Vibrio sp.
AAAACTTCTTCGCTTTACTCAAAACAGAGATGTATCACGGTCAAAGCTTCACTGATGCTGATGAACTGATTGCAAATATCGAAGAATATATAGAGTATTACAATACAAAACGGATTAAGGTGAAATTTAAAGGCCTGACTCCGATAGAATATCGAAATCAGGCCTTGCAAGCCGCTTAACAGAAATGTCCAACTTTATGGGGTCACTTCAGAGCATGGGAACGAGGATTCTCTTAACTGATTGGCATTAAGCTCTGTTACCCTTTTCATTCCGATTCTATTTTACTTAAAACCTTTCTCTTTTTTGATTAAGTCGTAAGCTTGTTGAATTTCCTGAGATTTCTCTTTAGCGACATTCATCATCTCTGGTGGCAAGCCTTTCGCCATCAATTTATCTGGATGGTGTTCATTCATCAGTTTACGATAGGCGCGCTTAATCTCTTTATCATCAGCACTTTCACTTACCCCTAGCACTGAATAAGCATCGGATAATCTGTCCTTAGTGGACGCTTGTTGCCACTGTCCTCCTGCAGAAGAATGCTGTTGATGTCCACCGAATCCACCATGCTGGAAACGAAACGAAGCTTCTTGCATGCGTAAACGACTTTCCAGTTGCTCGGAAGAAAACCCTAAGCCTCGAGCAATTTTATGCAGTACATTTCGCTCGCTTGGGTGAATATCGCCATCTGCAAAAGCGGCGGAGATCTGCAACTCTAAGAAAAACTGCATTAAATCAAAACGACCGCCAGTGGAAATACGCACTCGCTCTAACACATCTTCCAATGGGAAATTCGCATCTTTACCGTCACGGAAGGCATTTTGCGCCGCTAAACGCTGCGCACCATGTAAACTCATACGATCCATCATGATACTAGCGAGCTGGATCTCTTCTTTTGTCACTTTGCCTTTCGCTTTCGCGACATGACCCATTACGGAAAAAGCGGCCTTAAAAAACTCTTCTTGCCTTTCTGCCTGACTCGGGCCAGACCCAAAACTACCGGTATGAAACCCAGCTTGATTTAGTCGCCTCGCCTTATCGAATTGATGTCCAAGAAATAGACCAAAAATTGCGCCAACGGGTCCTCCGAACAGAAAGCCGAAGAAAGCGCCAAGAATTTTGCCAAAAATATGCATTATGTGCTCTCAATCTATGAATTTTTTAGGAGTAAAGCGGTCTGATAGTGCCGGGAGAGTGAAATTCCTTTATGATGTCGGATGTTATCATTTAGCATTGCTCCCAATATTGGAATTAGACAAATTCAACAGGATAGTACAATTCAATGTCACTTTTTTCCCGCTCATTTTTAGCTGTTTCCATTAGCGCTGCACTTTTTGCACCACAAATCCATGCAGAAGATGCGCTAGACGACAGTGTGCAAAAATTGCCAGCTATCGATCAGTGTCTTGTCAATGAGCCTGAACCAGATAATCCAAACGAACAGCCTATCAATGTCGAAGCGGATAATCTAGAAGCAATTAACGGCGATAAAGCGACATACTCCGGTAATGTGGTGGTGGTTCAAGGCAAGAAACGCATTGAAGCGGATAATATTACCCTGCATCAAAAAGATAATATTGCCGTTGCTCAAGGCAACGTCAATTTCAGTGATGGTGAAGTCAAAGCGGTAGCCGATAAAGCCGTCAATAATCTCAACAATGATGAGATGACGCTAGAGAATACGCGCTACAAGTTTTTGTGCGAACCCGGGCGTGGTGAAGCTAAATACATAGCGAAAACAGGTAAAGCGGTATATGAAATCGAAGATGGTTCTATTACCTCTTGCCCTGAGGATGATAGTTCGTGGCGCTTGCGTGCATCCAGTATTGATATCGACCAAAATGAAGAACAAGCCACGTTCTACAACCCTCGACTGGAAGTGCAGAATGTTCCCATTTTTTATCTTCCTTTGTTAACTGTGCCGATTGGTGATACCCGTAAAACTGGTTTCTTATACCCTACTGTCTCATACGGCACTCGTGATGGTTTCGAGATGGAAGTTCCGGTCTACTGGAACTTAGCACCCAACTATGATTTAGAAACCACTTACCATTACATGCAGAAACGTGGTTCGCAGCTCAACAGCGTTTTTCGTTATCTGACAGATTTTGGCCAAGGCAGAATCGAATCTGAGTATCTCAACGAAGATAAACTTCATTTAGACGAAGGCGCTCGATGGGGTTTTCAATACGAACACAGCGGTATTTTCCACCAAGCGTGGAAGTTCGAAGTCGACTACTCAAAAGTCAGTGATTATAGCTACTTCTCTGATTTAAGTTCAGGAATTGGTAACCGTGAAGATGGCCAGTTAATTCAGGAAGGTCAGGTCACTTATCGTACCCAAAACTGGGATACCTCTATTCTGGTGAGACAATTCCAGTTATTGCTCGAAGATCAAACCAGTTCCAGCCAACCATATAAGTTGATGCCACAAATCGCATTTAACTATTATGCACCTGAAGTCATGCGTTATTTGGATTTTGATCTTAAAAGCCATATCTCTCGCTTTGATACTGACGGTGAAGGCAAACCATCCGCGACCCGATTACACATTGAACCTGGTTTAAAGATCCCTCTCGCCAATACCTGGGGTACGTGGACAACAGAAGCTCGTCTGTTAGGAACTTACTACCAACAAGATCTTGAAGGTGTGGACACCTCATTCGTGGATAGTGATGGCGATGGTAAAAATGACAATGATTACTATGGCCTGGAAGAGAACGTATCGCGTGTTATCCCTGAGTTCAGAACTCATGCTGGCATTGTTCTCGAACGTGATACGGTTTTGTTTGACGACTATACTCAAACACTGGAACCACAAATTCAATATTTGTATGTTCCAAGCCAAGACCAGAACAACATTGGTCTCTACGATACAACCCTGTTGCAAACGGACTATTATGGTCTGTTCCGCAGTCGCAAATACAGTGGTGTTGATTACATTGCATCGGCAAACCAGTTTAGCTACGGCGCATCAAGCCGCTTCTTCGATGATGCCTATAAAGAGCGTCTAAATATCGCTTTTGGTCAAATTTTTTATCTCGATAAAAACTTAAAACCATCCAATAGCGACGAAAGCGATAGCGATAACACAGAAAGAACCAACTACTCCGCCTGGGCTGTGGAGATGGATTTCAACTATGACGATTACCTCTTCTATCACGGCGGAGTGCAATACGATGTGGATACCAGTGCGCTACAATTAGCCAACAGCACTCTTGAATATCGATTTGGTGGAGGCTTCATCCAGGCGAACTATCGCTATATAACGAGAGACTACATAGAACAAACCGTGGATAACCTAAATATCGATCTGCTTACTGAAGATGGTATTTCTCAGGCAGGCTTAATCGGCGGCTATCAGCTATCGAAGAAATGGTATGCCAGTGCGCAGTATTTCCATGATTTAACCACCGATGAAGCATTAGAGTGGTTAGCCAACTTACGCTATACGTCTGATTGCTGGTATATGGGCTTTACCTATAGCAACCAGTTGAAAAATGACTGGGGTTACACCTATAGCAAGAATGGCTATTTCGCCGATCCAACTTACGAAAACAACTTTAGCTTTAACATCGGTATCATAGGTTTTGGTACCAGTGTTGGTGCCGGCTCGGGTATGACAGGACTGAGTAGCTCCAGTAACTCTCTAAGTTATGGTCGCCCATTCTTCTTGAATAACTAATTTACGACTTAGCTTTAGATTTTATGGATAAGCTTCAGGTTTTATAGATAAGCTTAACCTTATTAAGATAATAGGATTTTAAATGTATTTGTGGAAACACACCTTGTTAGGTTTAGTCGCAGCACTGTGCATAAGTAATGTCAACGCAGCGCCTGTAGAAATCGACCGAGTAGCCATCATTGTAAACGGTGGTGTTATCTTACAAAGCGACATCGACAGTGCCTTAAAAACGGTACGAGTCAATGCAAGTGGCAATCAACAAGCTCTGCCTGAAGAATCGGTTCTGCGTGAACAGGTAAGAGAAAAACTGATTATTGATACCTTGCAACAACAAGAAGCAGAACGTATCGGTGTGCGTATTGATGACGCCCGTTTGGATGAAGCCATTAACAACATCGCTAAACAGAACAATCAAACGCTGGAGCAACTTCAGGCATCTGTGACAACCCAAGGTCTAACCTACTCAGAGTTCCGTGAGCAAATTCGTAAGGAGATGTCGGCAAGTGAAGCGCGTAATGCCATGGTTCGCCGCCGCATCAACATTCTTCCGGCAGAAGTAGACACGCTGGCAGAGCTGCTGGCACAAGAAACCAATGCAACAGTTCAATACAAGATCAGCCATATTCAACTGCGTTTTAACGATAACCAGGACAAGGCGTTGCTAGAAAAGCAAGCTAATGATTTGGTTGAACAACTTAACTCGGGCGCTGATTTTAGCAAGATGGCTTATACCTACTCTAAGGGGCCTAAAGCGTTGGAAGGTGGTAACTGGGGGTGGATGCGCAAAGAAGAGATGCCAACCATCTTTGCTGACCAAATCAAAATGCAAAACAAAGGCAGCATTATTGGTCCATTCCGCAGCGGTGTCGGTTTTCACATCCTAAAAATTGACGATGTCAAAGGTTTAGAAACCGTTGCGGTAACGGAAGTTAACGCTCGCCACATCCTGATTAAACCTACCATCATTTTGAGTGATGATGGAGCGAAGATGCAGCTTGAAAATATCATCGCACAGATTAAATCCGGTCGGGCGAAATTCGGTGAGCTAGCTCAGCAATATAGCCAAGATCCCGGCTCTGCTGCGCAAAATGGTGAATTGGGCTATCAAACCCCTGATTTGTACGTGCCGGAGTTTAAACATCAGGTTGAGACTCTCCCTGTGGGGCAAATCAGCGAACCATTTAAAACCGTTCACGGCTGGCACATCGTAGAAGTACTTGATAGACGCGAAGTAGACCGTACTGACTCGGCGCTGAGAAACAAAGCCTACGGTATTCTGTTCAACCGTAAATTCAACGAAGAAGCGAGCGCTTGGATCCAAGAACTTCGCGCCAGTGCCTTTGTTGAAGAGCTAAAAGGTGAGCAAGATGAAGATTAAACGCATCGTGGTAACTGCCGGGGAACCGGCAGGTATTGGACCCGATCTCGTTTTAGCTTTATCCAAAGAAGATTGGACACATCAAATTGTGGTCTGTGCTGACAAGCAAATGCTGGCACAAAGAGCGGCGGCACTGGGAATTAGTGTTGATCTTGTTGATTATGATGCGAATTTAGCTGTAGAGCCGCAGAAAGCAGGCTCCCTCGTTGTGGAGCATGTGGCAACATCAGCCCCAGTGATTGCCGGGCAGCTTGATGAGCAAAACGGACATTATGTATTAAAAACATTAGAAAGAGCCGCTTTGGGCTGTATGAATAATGAATTTGATGCTATTGTCACCGGTCCTGTACACAAAGGGGTGATCAACCGAGCCGGTGTCGCGTTTAGCGGTCACACTGAATTTTTTGCCGAGCAATCCAATACCCCACTGGTGGTGATGATGCTGGCAACGAAAGGATTACGAGTGGCACTGGTAACCACGCATATACCACTGGCTAACGTATCCAAAGCGGTAACCAGTGAGCGTCTGGAAAAGATCATTCATATTCTCCACAAGGATCTCGTTGAGAAATTTGCGATTGAGCAGCCTACTATCTATGTGTGCGGCCTTAATCCTCATGCAGGTGAAGATGGCGTATTGGGCCGAGAAGAAATCGATACCATTACGCCAACACTGGAAAAATTACGTCAACAAGATGGGATGAATCTGATTGGTCCATTGCCAGCGGACACCATCTTCAACGACAAATACTTGCAAAAAGCGGATGCTGTTTTAGGTATGTACCACGATCAAGTGCTTCCTGTATTGAAATACAAAGGCTTTGGTCGCTCTGTGAATATCACATTAGGTCTGCCTTTTATCCGAACGTCTGTCGACCACGGAACAGCGTTAGATCTTGCTGCTACGGGTACAGCCGATATTGGTAGTTTCAGAACAGCACTCGCTCAAGCTATTGAATTAGTTGATAAGAAAACGAATTAACTTCGAGAACACTATGAGAAATGATGTCCACTTAGGGCACAAAGCGCGTAAACGTTTTGGTCAAAACTTTCTAAACGATCCTTATATTATCGACGGTATCGTTTCAGCAATTAACCCTCGCCCGGGTCAGAATCTGGTTGAAATCGGTCCGGGTCTTGGTGCGCTGACTGAGCCTGTGGGTCGTGAAGTGGATAAATTCACGGTAATCGAACTTGACCGCGACTTGGCGGAACGTCTACGCAATCATCCTGAGCTGGCAGATAAACTGACCATCCACGAAGGCGATGCAATGCGTTTTGACTTTACTCAGTTAGTCAAGCCAAACAACAAACTGCGCATTTTTGGTAACCTGCCATACAACATTTCTACGCCGCTAATGTTCCATTTGTTTGAATACCATAAAGATGTTCAAGACATGCACTTTATGTTGCAAAAAGAAGTGGTAAACCGCTTAGCTGCCGGCCCGGGTAGTAAAGCCTATGGTCGCTTAACAGTTATGGCTCAATACTACTGTAAAGTTGTGCCGGTACTGGAAGTGCCACCAACGGCATTTGTTCCGCCACCAAAAGTGGACTCAGCGGTGGTGCGTCTAGTACCTTATGAAGAGCTACCGTACCCGGCAACCAGTCTGAAATGGCTGGATCGCGTAGTGCGTGAAGGTTTCAACCAACGCCGTAAGACAGTACGTAACTGCTACAAAGCATTACTGCCACTTGAAGTGTTAGAAGAGCTTGGTATCAACGCAACCATGCGTCCAGAAAACCTAACACTGCAACAATTCGTTGCGATGGCAAACTGGTTAGACGCAAATGCTTCTGATAGCAATAAGAACGACGAATAGTAAACGAAAAACAGAACGACATAGCTCGTCCTCAGACTGATGACAAACCCAACATCGTCATTCCAGAATTTCGGAACGAAATATCTGGAATCTAATAAAAGCGTATGCTGTAAGTAGATTCCTGCTTTCGCAGGAATGACGGAAAGGGACTTTGCCAACAAACTCAGGACGACATAGATCGTCCTGTTGTTTTTCCTATCTTGATAAGGAGTTCACATGGATGTCTCTGCGCCTTGTATTAAGATTCAAGTTCATACCAAATATATCCCTGAGCAATCGACTCCTGAGCAACTACGTTACGTTTTCGCCTATCTGATCACCATTAAGAATCTAAGCGCAGAAACAGTACAGTTAATCAGCCGTCGCTGGCTAATTACCGACGCCAATGGCAAACAGTTAGTCATTGAAGGTGATGGTGTGGTCGGTGAACAACCGTTTATTGATGCTAACGATGAGTACACTTACACTAGCGGAACCGCGATTGAAACACCGGTCGGCGTGATGCAAGGTCACTATATTATGCATGACCATGAAGGAAAAGAGTTTATCACTACGATTGAACCTTTCCGCTTGGCCGTTCCTAACGTTTTAAACTAACCGGAGTAACCGTGGCGAATTATATTGTTGGTGATATCCAGGGCTGCTTTGATGAACTTCAACTGCTGCTCGAACAAGTAAATTTCGATCTGAATAAAGATACATTATGGGTAGCGGGTGATCTGGTTGCTCGTGGTCCAAAATCTCTGGAGACATTACGTTTTATTCGCTCTCTCGGTAATTCAGCCAAAGTGGTATTAGGCAATCACGATTTGCATTTACTGGCTGTCGCTTGCGGTATTCATCCCATTAAAAGCAAAGATAAAACTCGACCAATATTGGAAGCCGAAGACAGAGATCAACTCCTGCACTGGTTACGTGAACAGCCACTATTTTTAGAGCATGATGAGTTTGTTGTTTGTCATGCGGGTATCTCACCTAAGTGGGATCTCGCCGCGGCGCGTGAATGTGCCAAAGAGATCGAAACCATACTGCAAAGCGATCGTTGGATGTGGCTAATTGAAAACATGTACTCCAACCAACCCGATCAGTGGCGATCTGATCTTAAAGATCTGCAACGCTATCGCTACATCATTAACGCTTATACCCGCATGAGATTCTGCTTTATTGATGGCAGACTCGATATGAAGTGCAAACTTCCTCCGTCAGAAGTCAGTGGTAATCTGTTACAGCCTTGGTTCGACCTCAAAAACAGAGTACCCATTGAAAAAACCGTTCTGTTTGGACACTGGGCCGCACTGGAAGGCTATCATGGCAAAGATGTGATTGGGCTTGATACCGGATGTGTGTGGGGTGGACATTTGACTCTGCTGCACTGGGAAGAGAAGAAGTTTTATACGCAAGATGCTCTTAGTGCTGCTGTTGAATAGATATCAAATGAACAAAGCCCAGAGATATTGTTGTAATGTCTGTCAGTTAAGAGAATCCTCGTTCTCATGCTCTGAAGTGACCCCCAATAGTTGGACAACCAATTATTGGGGGTCTTTTATTTATGTCCAAATACAGTCGCGAGTTAAAGTTCAAAGTAGCTAAAAAGTATCTTGATGGCTCCACTCCTCGAGAGCTCGCTGAAAAATATTCTGTCCCAACAAAACATGTTCGTTATTGGACTCATGTTTTCACTATGCATGGTTCAAATTCATTTTTAATTGATGGCCATTCTCTTAGTGCGGAAGCT
>NZ_JBKEBW010000132.1:0-19376 GCF_047973365.1 Vibrio sp.
AGCTTCCGCACTAAGAGAATGGCCATCAATTAAAAATGAATTTGAACCATGCATAGTGAAAACATGAGTCCAATAACGAACATGTTTTGTTGGGACAGAATATTTTTCAGCGAGCTCTCGAGGAGTGGAGCCATCAAGATACTTTTTAGCTACTTTGAACTTTAACTCGCGACTGTATTTGGACATAAATAAAAGACCCCCAATAATTGGTTGTCCAACTATTGGGGGTCACTTCAGAGCATGAGAACGAGAGATTTTCTTAACTGATTGGCATTGAGTTTGATGACTGGTTTTTATTTTTCGTCTTACTTGGTAAACAGAGGATTAGTCGCGGAAGTTGTTATATTGGAAAGGTTGTTCCAAATCTGAACCACGTAAGAATGCGATTACTGCTTGCAAATCATCACGTTTTTTACCTGTTACGCGTACTTTGTCACCTTGAATTGAAGCTTGAACTTTTAGCTTCTCATCTTTAATCATCTTAACGACTTTTTTCGCCAAATCGGTCTCAATACCTTGTCTGAAAACCACTTCTTTCGACCAAGTTTTACCCGATGGTACCGATTTTTTTGACTCCATAGAACGAGGGTCAACACCGCGTTTAGCGAGGTTGTTACGTAGAATATCCATCATCTGAGTGATTTGGAAATCGTCAGGGGCAGTAAGTTTTACAGTTTCATTCTTTAGTTCAAAACTGGCTTCAACGTTACGGAAGTCAAAACGTGTAGCTAGATCACGTACAGAGTTATCGACAGAGTTTCGTACTTCAACAGTATCGACTTCAGAAACGATATCAAAAGAAGGCATGTTTAGTTTCCTTGTTGTTGATTAGAATGACTTTGTTAGACCGACGGTTATTTAGATCGGCGTACTTTTATTGACTCAGCCAACATTGCTAGCATTGTCTTGGTATCTTCCCAACCTAAACAAGGGTCAGTGATAGATTGTCCATAAGTAAGATTATCAAGATCCACCATCGACTGGTTTCCTTCTTTAATAAAACTTTCAGCCATGATACCCGCTATTTTATGACTACCAGACTCAATTTGCTGACAAATATTTTGAGCTACGTCTAATTGTTTACGATGCTGTTTTTCACAGTTTGCGTGACTAAAATCAACCACTAGACGTTGCGATAAATTAAATTGTGCTAGTTGTTTACACGCTTCATCAATCGACGCTGCGTCAAAGTTTGGACCTGATTCTCCACCGCGTAAGATGACATGCCCGAATGGGTTGCCTGCTGTACGGTAAACTGTCATGCGTCCATTTTTATCCGGCGAATAAAAGTAGTGTTGAGCGTGAGCAGCGCGAATAGCATCAATAGCGATTTTCACATTGCCATTGGTGCCGTTCTTAAATCCAACAGGACATGACAGTGCAGAAGCCATCTCACGATGAATCTGAGATTCAGTCGTACGAGCACCAATCGCGCCCCAAGTAATCAAATCGGAGATGTATTGCCCCGTAATCATATCCAAAAACTCAGTAGCTGTCGCGAGGCCAAGTTTATTAACGTCTAATAAAAGCTTACGTGCTTTGTTTAACCCCGTCTCCAATGCGTACGAACCATCTAGACCCGGGTCGGTAATTAAACCTTTCCAACCAATAACTGTGCGTGGTTTTTCAAAGTAAGTTCGCATAACAATGAACAATTCATTGCTATATTGTTGTTGAATTGCGCTTAGCCGCTGAGCGTAATCCAAAGCAGCCTCTGGATCGTGTACAGAGCAAGGGCCAACGATGACCAAAAGGCGGTCATCTTCGCCTGTTAGTATCTGTTCGATTTGTCTGCGAGAGCGGGCAATACGTTGTGCAACTTCTTCCGTAATTGGATGTGCTTGGCTAAGTTCTGCCGGAGTTGGCATTGGTCCCAACGCTTGGGTTCTTAATTCATCTGTTTTGGTTGGCATGGAGAATAGCCTATCCTTTTATTGCGAAGCGCTAAAGATAGCGAATTTGGCTGTCAGAATAAACAGTTGCGAGCGTTTGACGCTCATAAAAAACATAAAGTGAAATTATATTCATCTTTTCATCATAAGTATTGAATATAAGCTTGTTTTTCTCTCGTTGACTCGGTATTTTCGAGCAAACAACAAAACTATAATTGGAGCAGTAATGAGTTTTGAACAACAAGGAATCATCCTACCAGAGTTGGTTTTGGGAAATACTCTACCAAACGCAGACTCACAACAAAGTAGCCATGCTTTATTTGTCTCTCTGTCTGAACTGATTGCGGAGAGTGTCTTTTATCATCCGGCATTAACTGCAGGTGGCGTAGAGTTGCTTCCTGAGTTAGAACAAAACTCGTTGAATTCTCTACTGAATGATCAAAGCATCGAACAACATTTTGTTTCTGTTCTCGTGGGACGCATTGAACAAGCGATTAGCGCTGAGCAGACTTCCATTCGTGTTTGTCTTAGTTCATCAGACAGTTATGCATTCAAAGCTCTGATTGGTGGCAGTATAGAAGCAGAGGAAGTCAACCCAGCTATGGGTGTTCGTGGTGTATCACGATTTGCTTGCAGCAAGTATTCACCGGCTTTTGCTTTAGAATGCAAAGTGATTAAAGTATTGCAGGAAAAAGGGCACAAGGTTGAAATTGTCGTTCCGTTTGTAAGAGCTCTGAGTGATGCTGCTACCATTATCGATAGACTGGCTGAGCAAGGTTTACCTCGCGGTTTAAATGGATTAAGAGTGCTGTATGTGTGCAGTGTCCCTTCTGCTGCACTGGTTGCAGATAAGCTACTTCAGTATTTTGATGGTGTCGTGATCGATTGGGATGAATTGACTCAAATGACGTTAGGTGTTGATAAATATAATGAAGCACTTAGCTATTTATACAATCCAGAAAGCGAAGCTGTCAGCCAGTTAGCAAACCTTGCGGTTAATGCCGCAAACTTAGCTAAAAAACCTGTTGTGGTGGTAACTCGTGGTTTGGAAAACTATCCGAAACTGCAGGAGTATCTTGCAGAAAACGTTCAGCCAGAGTCTATTTTTAATTTTTAACTCGCTGTTCTTGTTTAACCATGAAGAGATTGGTGAGAGTGTCACTGATCTCTTAATTTTGTTAACGAAATGTTGACATGCTCCCCAGCATCCCTTTAACTGACCGCATAAATATAAAACAACATACCTTAAAAGGTCAGAAACATGCTCTCTACACTTACTAAAGCCAATTGGTATCTCAAGTCATTTGGATTTTTTAAAGTTCCATTGATTTGGGCTTGCCGTCCACAAATTCTATCTCTTAACCATAAGTCGATTGAAATACGTATTCCTTTAAATCGTCGCAATAAGAATCATCTAAACAGTATGTATTTCGGTGTACTTGCAGTTGGTGCTGATGTCGCTGGTGGTTTTATGGCAATGGATAAAGCCGGAAAGCGAGGTGAGAAGGTTTCATTGGCGTTTAAAGCGGTAAAAGGGGACTTTTTCAAACGCCCGGAAGCAGATGTGCACTTTCACTGCCATGATGGTGAGTTGATCGATGCGATGCTTGATGAAACGATAGCCACGGGAGAGCGTATTAATCAAGAGGTGAAAATTGTTGCAACTTGCCCATCTTTGCATGGTGACGAACCGATGGCGGAGTTTTTGTTAACTCTCTCCCTTAAGCGCATTGATAAACGCGTTTAATCAGCCAGTTAATTAGCGTTTGCAACATCTATTTCAGTTTTCTCTATATCGACAATTTTGCTTCGGTTAAGAACCACTTTCCAACGGTAGTAACGGGGTTGTTGCTGATGCCCATCTTCTTTGATGATCACATTGATTAAATGACGTTTCTCTACCGATTCTCGACTTACCTGACCATTATTCAGTTGGTAGATTCGGTTCGAACCTTTATCCATCAAGCGGGTAAGGGCTCTAAGGTCGATGAGCATAACATCACGAGTCTCTTCATAGCCACTCATGAAACGTGACGTTGTCATTTCTGTTTCTGAGCGGTAATGGAGAATTTGCTCTTCTCGTTGCACAACGCGTTTCTTACGTATCATCTGAATTCTATCTGCTAGTTCCGATAGGGTTTTATAGTCGAGCCATTCGATTTTTTGACCAACTTGCTTACCGGTCGTGGGGTCGAAATAGCGTCGACGCCATTTGGGTTTGCCTTTGCGTATCCAGCGCCACATCATGTCTTTTAAATCGTCTTTAAAGATCTCACGCAGCGCGTAGACAAATGACATGGCGATAATGAATGATGCGGTGATTTCGCCCCAGTAATCACGCGCAAGAATGGCGGTGATGGTAACGAATACCATGACTAAGCCGGTCGCCATTCCTTTTACTGCACGTCGCATGTTGTTGCCAAGAGAAATGACTTTCTCGGTCAGAATAATTGGGTGCTCAATCAAACGGCGCAACAAGCGCATTTTATTGCTTAGGCGAGTAATATCCTGGTCTGCTTTGACTGAATTGTAGTTGTTTAGGGCACGGTGAGCTTGCTCTCGTTCTACTAGGGTAATCAAGCGCTCCTTTATGGTTTTGTATTCTTTGTCACGAGTGAGTTTAGAAACCATAGATAAGAATTTTTGTTCGGTATACCAAGAAAGATAGTTGTCGATATTCGCGTAATAACGCTTTAAACCTTCCTCGTACGGAATGGTTCTGCGCAGTCGTTTTAAGATGTCTAAAGAGAGTTCTATAACGGTATCGACTTCGTCTTCGGTGACGGTGTCACTAGATGCGTTGAGTTGGCTAACGGCTTTATCTAGTGCAATAACATATTGATAAGCAAACAAACTTAAACTTACGCGGTATTGAGTTGCGGATAGTCTGCCTCGCTGGGCGAGTCGACTATGGACAAGTGGTAGCAGTATTTTGTCACTGTAATAAGCGCGCTTTTGATGAATGGCGCTATAGAAAAATTCGGACTCGGGCATCACATCAGAAGTCAGTCCCAGCTCGCCGGGAATAAAGAGATACAAATCTAAGTCTAGTTTCTTGTTCTCTGACATTTCCGTGGTGATTTTTAATGTAACCGCGTCTTGTTTGTCTACCGTGATCAACAATAACTCCTACAGTATGTTCGAAAAATAACGAAATTTTCTCTGATGAACAGGCGAAAGCATAACAGAGATAACGTATAATCTCTGCAAATTTGAGGTGAGACAGTAATTAATGATTAACGTTGGCAAGATTAACAGTCTAGAAGTGGTAAAAATCGCAGAGTTTGGCGTGTTTTTGGATGCAGGTGAATTTGGCACCGCTATGTTGCCTAAACGTATGGCACCTGAAGGCGTTGAGCTTGGCCACTATGTTGACGTATTTTTGTATTTCGATTCTGATAACCAACTGGCTGCGACCACTGAAAAACCAGTGGCAGAAGTGGGCGAATGGGGCTTAATGACGATTGAAAGCGTCAACAGCACGGGGGCATTTGCAAGTTGGGGAATCAAGAATAAAGATTTGTTGCTGCCATTCAGTGAGCAGCGTACCCGCTTTAAACCAGGTCAAAGTGTTCTGGTTTATGTCTACACAGATAAAGCATCAGGTCGTATCGTAGGTACCACCAAGTTCAATAAATGGTTAGACAAAACGCCAGCCAATTACACCAAAAACCAACAAGTTGACCTGATCATCGCTGAGCGCTCTGAGCTAGGCTTTAAGGCGATTGTTAATGGTCAACACTGGGGAATGATTTTCCCATCAGACGTGTTTGGCAAACTCTTCATTGGTAAAAGACTAAAAGGCTTTATTAAAAACATTCGTCCGGATGGCAAAATCGATCTCTCTCTGCAGAAGATTGGTGTTGAGAAGATGGATGACCTGAGCGAGAAAATTTTAGAAACTCTAGCCAAAAAAGGAGGGGGTTTGCCATTAAGCGATAAGTCCTCACCAGAAGAAATTTTTGCCCAGTTTCGTACTAGTAAAGGTACGTTTAAAAAGTCCATCGGCACCTTGTACAAACAAGGCAAAATTGTGATCGAAAAAGATGGTATTCGGTTAGCTTAAATCGGTCGCCTATAGAACTATCGCTCATTTCCGCCAGATCAAAAAAAGGCCCGAAATGCTTTGCATTTTTGGGCCTAGGGGAATGGGCTCCGAAGAGCCTGCGCTAATTTCTACTTACCGTTAAGTGTAGTATAGGCTCCTCACTTGGCGAGTATGAATTAGAATTTCATACTATAGTTTGTTTTTACAAAAGAGCATTTTGCTTTTTAAAATAGGTTTTTATCTCTAACGAGTTCTCTCGGCAGACCATTTTTTATTCTATTACCGACCCATTTTCCTAATCCAATCACATCCTTACCATAACGCACGATAACTTCGCCTTGGCCACTTTGAGCTTCTGGGCGGACATCTCGTCCCATATACCATTCTCTTGCATCTTCAATCGAGAGTACTACACAGCAGGCTTCATTGCCGGTTGCTAGAGTCGTTGCTACCTGATGCTGCCAGCGATAGCCTTTCTTGTGTGTTTCGGCGATTTTAATCCCCATACGTGAGAAGCGTAGTTCACCCAACATTGGTTCTAAAGCATCAGGGAACAACCAAACATCATTGTCACGTAGCCAAACTGAACTGTGTTCTGGCAACGAAATCCCCAAACATTTTTGTAGCTCTTGATTAACATCGTTAAAGATTTTCGCGTTTGCTTTATCAAATGGGAATTTACCTAAACGCTTCTTCACCGTAGGGGTGTCAACGCTTGAGTTTTTGCGAATACGAGCAACAAAGAAGCCTTCACAGTCATAAACTTGTGGGAAAATATGCAGGAAACCTTCCTCAGTTAAAGCTTTATTTGCTTCAGGAAAGAGTGATGCTAACGATTCGAAACTGACCGCATCGCCGAATGTGTTTTTAAGATGCCAACAGACATCTTGGTTTTCTTCACGGCTCAAAGTACAGGTTGAATAAACAAGTACTCCGCCAACCTTAAGTGCCTGAAAGGCGCTTTCAATTAACTCTTTTTGTGTATCTGCAATACTCTGAATGGATTCCTTGTTCCAGTTCTTCAGTGAGTCAGGATCTTTGCGAATGGTGCCTTCGCCTGAACAGGGTGCATCAAGAAGTACCGCATCAAACTGCTCCGGCAGCCAACCACCGAATACTCGACCATCAAAATTGGTTAGGGCAGCATTGCGAATACCACAGCGTTCAATGTTGGCGTGCAGTACTTTTACTCGGCTTGCAGCAAACTCGTTAGCGACCAGAATGCCTTCATTTTGCATCAGTGCTGCAATCTGAGTAGTTTTTGACCCCGGAGCCGCTGCCGTATCAAGTACGGATAGGTAAGGGGCGTCATCTTCGGTAAACAACGCTGAAACCGGCATCATTGAGCTAGCTTCCTGAATATAGAACAGTCCAGCCATATGCTCAGCGGTATTGCCTAACGGGACTTCGCTTTCGTCCGCATCAATCCAGAAACCAGTGTTACACCAAGGCACAGGTTGTAAAGCCCATCCTTTTGCTTGAGCACGCTTGGCGAACTCTTCAACGGAAATTTTTAACGTGTTGACGCGAACACTTTTACGCAGAGGTCTTTGGCAAGCGGCAATGAAGTCTTCCATGTTTAATTCGGCTGGAAGAATCTCGGCCATTGACGCTAGGAAAAGTTCTGGAAAGGAAATATTTGGGTGCAAAGCGTACCTCGGCTAGCAAGAGGAATGGATAACAATAGGTGGAAGATTATAACGGCAAGCTGTTTTTATTTGAAGTCGTCGGTTGATAGCTTGAAAAACACCGGTTTGGTGAGATATTGGGTTGCGTACTATTGTTTTGCATACAAAAAGAAATAAGCGTGTTGCCACGCTTATTGGTATTGAAATTATTTTATGCAGAGCATCATTAATCCGGTTGTGGAATTGGCGTGCGCCATTGTTTCCAGCCTTCTTGTGCGCGAGGATATAAATAGAAAGACTGACCTGCTTTTGCCGCTGGCATGAGCTGTTTTTGCTCTGGTGTTGAGAAGGTAATTCCACCGCGCACAATACTGTCAAATGTGCCTGCTTTAATATCCGCGCCCGATAAACCGATTGAAACATCCACACCTGAAACATTCCAGAAGACGCTGTTTTGACGAATGAGATAGCTATATTCAGGCTCAATTTCAATGGTCGAAATGACTCTATCCGCCAAGTTTCCCAGTTGAACCTGAGTCACACGACCCACATCCATCCCTCTGAATAACACTGGAGTTCCTACCGAAACAGACCCTTTGTCTTCGTTTTGTAATGTGAAGGAAATGCTGGTTTTCTTATATGGTAGAGCCGAAAGTGCGAATGAATAGGTTGGTTCTCCATCTCCGGGTTTAACCTCGATCGACTTACTTAATAAGTTTTCTAGATTTTCGACACCACTCGTTAAGCTGACTCTGGCTTCGGCAATCCAGAATACCGAGCCTTTTATTGCAATGTTGTTACTGTATTCGGGTTTGATTCTGGCAATAATGGAGATGTTGTTTGAGTCAAAACTTGGCGTCACTCTAACCACTTCACCCACAGAAACACCTTGGTATTTAATGTTAGTACCAATTGGCACTGACATACCATCAGAGGCTGTTAGGGTAATGGTTTTCCCATATTTTCGCGCTTGTTGATAGCTTGGATAGAGTAGCCAAGTGTTGCCGAGTTTATTGTCCACGCCTGTGATGTTATCGAATGCAATTCCACCTTGAATCAAAGTTTGTAGCGGTGCAGCTTTAACGCTAATACCTGCCAATGAAGCGTCTATTTCAACACCAGAACGGTTCCAGAACACCGTCTGGTCAGTGAGCAGATGTTTGTACTGGTTTTCTATTTTGACTTTAATCTCAATGCCTTTGGGTGTCAGCGTGTAACCCGAAACATTGCCGACTCGCAGATTGCGGTAGAGTAGTGGACTACCCGCATTGACTGGCGGCAGTTCATCCGCCATTAGCGTCAGTGTTTGAGTTCCTGACTGATTATATTTAGCCAGTTCAGCTAACGATTGACTCTGATAAAGACGATACTGTGACTGGATTTGATTCTTGCCTTCACTGACAAAACTGATTGAGCCAGTGAGCAACTGTTTGGCTGGCGGGATTGAAACATTGAGCCCCGATTCCGTGAGCTCTGCTGTTGCCGTTCCTGTTACATAAAAGCGACTATTAGCGCCAATAAATGCCACGTATTCTTCATCAATCAAAGCGTCGAACTCAACGTTATCCGGTTTGAGCGAAACCCTTGTTACGCTGCCAACGGCGACACCGCGGTATAAAATTTCTGTACCGGCACTGAGGCCAAATGAACTATCAGCAATCAATTTAACCGCGACAGATTTAGCCTGAGTGCGGTTAAATTCCTGCTTACGTACGGCGGTAAACTGGCGAGCGCGATCACCTTCGCCGGGGATAAGCGTTAAATAATTGCCTTTAATAAGGTTGCCCAAGTTTTCTACACCTGTCAGCGCAATTTTAGCTTCTTCAAGAATGAAGTTACTACCGCTGTTTAGCATATCGCTAAAAGCCGGTTGAATAGCCGCTGAAGCGATGATCTCTTTATGCTCTTCATCTAACTGAAGGTTAGTGATTTGTCCGATTTCCAAGCCTCGATACATAATAGGCGCACCGGACAGGCTGATATTGTTGTCGTCGGGCAGTACAATCTTAATTGCAACACCGCGTCCGGCTGTTCTTAGATCGGGATACAGTGTAAATTGAGCGTTCTGTTGAGCAGCTTCACCTTCGTCTGGTGAATCAACAGCGATAGCGCCACCCAATAACGCACTGACGCTTTCAAGACGAATATCAACACCGCCTAATCCTAAGTTGGCACCGATACCACTGACGTTCCAAAAGCGGCTTTCTGTGGTGATAACGTGGCGATACTGTTCTTGAATCGAAGCGTCGATGATGACCGAATTATTGTCGTCAGCGAGTTGATAGTTGTATACCTCACCAATCGGTATCTTTTTATAGACAATTTGCGAGCCGACAGAAATGCCACCCAAATCACGAGCTTTTAAACTAATAGTTAGCCCTTGATTGGCAAGTAAATCAGATGGTGCGGAATCGAGAGCTCGGTAGCTTTGGGGATGATCATCAGCATCATGGTCATTATCTTTGATAATATCCCTACCGGGATGAAGCGCAATGTAGTTACCTGATACCAAGGCATCAAGACCAGAAATACCAGAGAGACTCGCGGTTGGTTTTACCAGCCAAAAACGCGTATTTTCGGATAGCAACATCTTTGCTTCTGGATAAATATCGGTATCGACGTAGATACTGTCTAGGTTGGGCGATAGTTTTATGTTACGAACCATACCCACTTCTAGTCCTTGATAGCGAACAGGTGTTCTACCTGCAACTAAACCTTGCGCGTTAGAGAAATAGATCTGAATACGCTCTCCCGCATCGTGAATAGACTTCATAATGAGCCAACCTGCTAGCACCACAGTCAAAATAGGCAAAATCCACAGTGGGGATATCCCTTTGTTTCGTTTCACATCGGGTTTATAGGAGGTTTGCTGAGTAATGTTTTTATTCATCAACTGACTCTTGTTTATGGTTTTCGTCACGGTAGTTATCCCAAATTAGCCTTGGGTCTAGGCTTTCTGCGGCTAACAGTGTAAGCACAACAACCATGCCAAACGCTATTGCGCCATATCCAGGGGTGAAATCAAGCAGTTGTCCGCGATCAACTACCGCTAACATGATAGAAATAACGAACAGATCCATGACTGACCATTTTCCTATCCATTTGATTATAAAGTATATGATCATTCGCTGACGGAAAAAGACATTTCTCTTAAATTTGATCGCCAGTAACAAGTAAGCTAAACCAAAAATTTTCGCGACAGGTACAACAATACTGGCGACAAAGATAATGATCGCAATGCCTATCATACCGCTGTTAATCAGCGAAGCTACGCCAGAGAATATCGTATCCTCCAACCTTTGACCGTTAGTAAGCAGTATAGAAATAGGCAGCAAATTAGCCGGCACTATTGAGACTGTTGCCGCTAGCAAATAAGCCCAGGTTCTTTCAATTGAGTTCGGTATTCGGTGATAAAGCTTGTGATTACAACGAATGCAATGCGAATTTTCAGGTTGAGAAAGGTGGCAGTGATGACAATGCACGTGTTTTATTTCTAACGGGTATTCCATTTCTGGTCGCCATGCTTCCCAATAACGGCGAACA
This sequence comes from Vibrio sp., assembly GCF_047973365.1. Taxonomy (GTDB): domain Bacteria; phylum Pseudomonadota; class Gammaproteobacteria; order Enterobacterales; family Vibrionaceae; genus Vibrio. The sequence continues at coordinate 11,112 of NZ_JBKEBW010000132.1, forward strand.
CTGATTCGGCTGATAAGTAGCACAGTGAATATCTGCAATAAAATCAAACCGTAGAGACCCGGCCCAAAGAACACATCAGAAATATCAATTAGTTTGAAGCAAGATACGGCAATGCTGACCAGAAAGACATCGATCATCACCCACGGTTTGAGTTTGGAAATAAGAAGTAGTGAGTAGCGAAGCAGATGAAAGTTGTTGTTTTTCAAAGCTGTATGTGCTCCAACTACCGAGCAGCAAAGCAGAAATGGAGCTAAGGATGCACAGAAAAATACCAACAGTGCTAAACCTGTATATCCTTCGTTGTAGAGCGCCTCAACGCCCGATGGTAGTTTTGCCGGAATCATTACACCAACAAGGCGGATAGTAAGAAAATCAAAAAAATGAGAAGGTATGAAAAGCAGCAGACAGGTGATTGCTAAAGCTAGATTGCCGGAAAGAGAAGGGAGTCCGCCACGGTAAAGTTGCGTACCACATCGAGGACAATACGCACTTTTACCTTTTTCCACACTGATAACATCAACAGGCAGTTCGCAGCCTTGGCAAAGGCGTATTCCAGAAGGTGTGGAGAGATGTTTATCTATTGCTCTCACTTTCATCGAATATGCCTTACATTCAGCGTGACTATATTTCTAAATAGCACGAGACCGTACGAAACCATAAAAGGTTTGATCAAGTTCTGTTTGTTCCACCCGTTCTTTGTGTGTGCCAGCTTGGCTAACGCGTCCATCTTCCAGTACATAAATCAAATCTGCTTGCTGAGTCTAAGGGCTACTTGATGACTTTTTGCCATTGAGTATTTTATAAAGTTTGCCCTAAAGTGATGCCATGATGCTGATCACCAAGAGCAAATTGTGCCTTAAAATGTCACTAAAGAGTATAGGGTGTTGTCGAACAACGGCAATTTATTTGGGGCAGACATTGTTTAATACAGACATTGTTTAATACAGACATTGTTTAATGCCAATTTGTCCCAATTTACCTATTATCTTGTTGTGTATTCACTATTACTTCGCTATTACATTGGCAAATGATAATTTGGATTGATGCTTTTTCGCTTGTGTTATGAACCAAGAACGGCTAATAGTGTCTGTGGATTTTGCCATCTTTATGAGAATTAATCTTATTTAGTTTTGGCGCATTATATGTAAAACCTTTAGGTAATAAAAACTTGAAGGTATTTAAAACCTAAAGTGAAGTCTTTATTTTTCAATTGGAAGTTTAGTTAATATGAATTTAGAACATTACCAACGCTTAACAAAACAAGCGGTCGCATTATTAGAATCAGAAATGGATTTGATTGCGAACTTGTCTAACTTAAGCGCACTGCTCAATATGGAATTGGAAGACCTAAACTGGGTTGGCTTCTATTTAATGAGGGACGGTGAGTTGGTATTAGGTCCATTCCAAGGCAAGCCTGCTTGTGTGCGTATTCCCGTCGGACGTGGTGTATGCGGTACAGCAGTTGCTACAAATAGTGTACAACGTGTTGATAATGTTCATGAGTTTGAAGGGCATATCGCGTGTGACGCTGCCAGTAATTCAGAGATTGTGATTCCGTTTTCAATTAATGGAGAGGTAGCTGGTGTACTGGATATTGACAGCCCAAGTATCGGTCGTTTCTCTAAAATTGATGAGCAAGGTCTTACATTTTTGATGACAGAAGTAGAAAAGCTGCTCAATTCACAGGCTAACAAGGCATAAATTGTCTTTTGCCTGTGGTTTTTCGTATTCAGGTCACTATAATACCGAACATATTTACTCTTAATGCTCGCGGACAAGCCGCATAAACCAGGAATCCTCATGGAAAACACTGAAAAGTTAAAAAACAGCAAAGAAGTTATTGCGTACATTGCTGAATGTTTCCCTAAATGCTTTACTTTAGAGGGTGAAGCGAAGCCTCTTAAAATTGGTATTTTTCAAGATCTTGCTGAACGCCTTGGCGAAGACCCAAAAGTTAGTAAAACTCAGCTTCGTGCAGCGTTAAGACAGTACACTTCTTCATGGCGTTATCTACACGGCGTAAAACCTGGTGCTGTTCGTGTAGACCTAGATGGAAACGGTTGTGGAGAGCTTGAAGAACAACATGTAGAACATGCACAAGCAGCGTTGGCAGAAAGCAAAGCTCGCGTTGACGCTCGCCGTAAAGAACAAGGTAAAAAAGCTCGTGAAGAAGCGAACGCTAAGCCAAAAACTAAGAAAGCAGCTCAGCCTCGTCGTCCTCAGCAAAATAAAGGGCCAAAACCAGAAAATAAACCTGTTGAAACTAGAGCTTTAAATAACGACGAAATCGTTGTTGGTAAAGAAGTAAACATCAACATGGGTAAAGGCAACATGGCTGCGACCATTGTTGAAATCAATAAGGAAGATGTGCGTGTTCAACTTGGTAACGGCCTACAAATGGTTGTAAAAGCGGAGCACTTGCGCGCCTAAAGGAGAAACTCCTACGCATGAAATGCCGTTCAAAATGGACTCTGATTGCTGCTAGCGTTTGGCTAGCAGCATCATCTGTTCAGGCTGTCGAAGCCCAAATTCAAAAGAAAGATTTACCAGTTCTTGCTCCTGAAGCTCAACACGAAACAGCCAGCAAAAGGGTAACTTCTCGTTTTACTCGTTCTCACTACAAACACTTCAATCTTGACGATCAATTCTCGCAAGAGATTTTTGAACGTTATATTGAGCTTCTCGACTATAACCGCAGCCTTTTCACTCAAGCGGATATCGACTCTTTTCAGACTAAGGCTATTCAGCTAGATGATGAACTCAAGGCAGGTAGTAATGCCATTGCCTATGAAATCTATAACTTGTCGATGAATAAGCGTTTTGACCGTTTTAAATTTGCACTGTCTTTGCTAGATAAAGAAATCAAATTTAATACAGACGAAACGATTGAAATTGATCGTGCAAAAGCTGCGTGGCCGAAAGATAAAGCTGAGATAGATCAGTTGTGGCGTAAACGGGTTAAGTATGATGCGTTGAGTCTTAAACTGACAGGTAAAGAGTGGCCTGAAATTAAAGAAACACTGTCAAAACGTTACAACAATGCTATCAAACGTTTAACTCAGACTCATAGTGAAGATGTTTTTCAACTTTATATGAATGCATTTGCACGTCAAGTTGACCCGCACACCAGCTATTTGTCGCCACGTAACGCGGAACAATTCCAGTCAGAGATGAGTTTATCGCTGGAAGGTATTGGCGCGGTTTTACAAATGACCGATGACTATACAGTGATTACATCATTAGTTACTGGTGGCCCAGCTGCAAGCAGTAAGCAATTATCTGAAGGCGACCGAATTGTTGGTGTTGGTCAGGATGGAGAAGAGCTGGTTGATGTCATTGGTTGGCGTTTAGATGACGTGGTTCAGCTCATTAAAGGACCGAAGGGCACTAAGGTTAACCTTGAGATTCTAGCTGATGGTAAAGATGCTAAACGTCACGTTGTAACAATTGTCCGCGATAAGATTCGTCTAGAAGATAGGGCTGTTAAATCAGAACTCATTGAAAAGGGTGGTAAAAAGATTGGTGTTCTTGAAGTACCGAGTTTCTATGTCGGTCTTTCTCAAGATACTGATAAGCTCATCACTGAATTAAAAGCAGATAAAGTCGATGGCATTATTGTTGATTTACGTAACAACGGCGGTGGCGCATTAACCGAAGCAACAGCATTATCTGGTTTATTTATTACCAGTGGACCGGTTGTTCAAGTGCGTGATAGCTATGGTCGGGTTAACGTTAACAGCGATACAGACGGAAAGATCAGCTATTCAGGACCTATGACAGTATTGATCAATAGCTACAGTGCTTCAGCGTCGGAGATTTTTGCTGCGGCAATGCAAGATTATGGTCGTGCGATCATCCTCGGTGAGAATTCATTCGGCAAAGGTACAGTGCAGCAGCACCGCTCTTTGAATCATATCTACGATATGTTTGATAAAGAGTTAGGCTACGTGCAGTACACCATTCAAAAGTTTTATCGTATTGATGGCGGTAGTACGCAAAACAAAGGGGTAATACCTGATATTGCCTTTCCCGCTGCACTCGATGCTTCTGAAACGGGTGAAAGCATGGAACCAAATGCACTTCCGTGGGATAGCATTGAGCAGGCCAAATATGCAAAACTTGGTGATTTCTCAGCGCTTATTACCTCTTTAACCCAAAAGCATGAAGCTCGTATTGCTTCTGATCTCGAATTTGGTTTTATCCAGCAGGATATTGCTAAATATCAAGCAGAAAAAGATGACAACTCATTGTCTTTAAATGAAAAAATTCGTAAGAAAAAGAGTGAGGAATCAGACGCAGAGCGTTTAGAGCGAATCAATAAACGTCAAGTTGTCGCGGGTAAAGCAGAATACAAGACCTTGGATGATGTGCCAAAAGATTATGAAGTGCCGGACGCGTATTTGAATGAATCGGTATCTATCATGGTTGATATGTTGAAGTCTGCAAAAAAATAGTGATTTCAATGGATTAAAAAGACGAGCCAATGAGCTCGTCTTCTTATATGCAATAAAGCTATATCAAATCTAATGTGATACACATCAATTAATTTAGCGAAATCTAACATGCGATCCTAAGCTTACAATAAGTGAGGGGGATCGCTATGAAATGGATAACCGTTATTTTTGCTTGCATGGTTTGGTTGATATACGGGCAGGCTTTGGCTTCAACGAATGGAAATGAACCACTTAAAGATTTAACGCAGTTTGATCAACCGTTTCTTCTCGGAGATTGGTATCTATTGAACCCCGCTCCTGAACAATCGGAAGAGGACTTTCTGGCGATCAAACTCAATCTTAAATCTGACTATACATTTGCCATTGATATTCAGAAAAGAGACTACAGTATCGATCATTGGCAAGGCGTATTTGGCGCCAATAGCGACACTATAATTCTTGGTTTAAATAGTGACGAACCACAGATCTATGAATATAAAAGCAACCATAATTTATTGTTTTTAAATGGAGTTACTTTTACTAAAGCGTTACCAAATGCACTTGCTGGCATGTGGTCGAGCACTTCTCTTTCTGGGTTAGACTCATACGCAGATAAACTCACCGAAGTGTTGCTCATTCTTCAGCCTGATTTTGTGTTTGTGTTTAAAGCTAGTGGACGTGATGGAAATGAAACAACCCATCAAGGTGTCTACTATATGGAAGGGGATCATCTTGTACTCCTTTACGAAGATGGCGAACAAGACACACGTTACACTTTGCAGCAAGATCAGTTAACTCTGGATATGGAAGCTGGGTCAGTATTTGCGGTACTAAATCGTATTCGTTGAGTTGTTATTAACCAATTGATTTACATTGTGAGAGATAGCTACCCTTGGTTATCTCTTTTTTTGTTTTAGGGGTTGTTATTGTTGCTAACAAGCCTAAGATCTGTAACTGTCACCTATCATTATGTCAAAAGGATTCCGGCAATGGCTCAAACTCCCCAAGCCAAATATCGTAAAAATTATACTCAACCATCTCATACCATTTCTCAAATTGAATTGACCGTTGATCTCTTTGATACCGCGACGACGGTGACGGCTGTTTCTCAGGTTAAACAGATGAAAGACAGCACCACATTGGTTTTGGATGGCGAAGAACTCACACTACAAGCGCTTAAAGTCAATGGTGTAGATTGGACTGAATTCACGCAACTTGAAACGGGTTTAGAGATTCGCCAGTTGCCAACTGAGTTTGAGTTGACGATTGTTACCTTAATCAACCCAGAAGCTAATACTGCATTAGAAGGTTTGTATAAATCTGGTGGCGCTTTCTGTACCCAGTGTGAAGCAGAAGGTTTCCGCCGGATTACTTATTATTTAGATCGCCCGGATGTATTAGCAAAATACACCACTACCGTTATCGCTGATAAAGCTCAATATCCATACTTGCTAAGTAACGGTAACAAGATAGCACAAGGCGAAGTGGAAGATGGACGCCATTGGGTGAAATGGCAAGATCCGCATCCAAAACCCGCTTATCTATTTGCGTTAGTCGCTGGCGATTTTGATGTGCTGCGAGATCAATATCTCACTCGCTCAGGTCGCAATGTTGACCTGGAAATTTTTGTTGACAAAGGCAATCTAGACCGAGCCCACCATGCGATGGCTTCTTTGATTAACTCAATGAAGTGGGACGAAGAACGCTTTGGTTTAGAATATGACTTAGATATTTACATGATTGTTGCAGTTGATTTCTTCAACATGGGCGCAATGGAAAACAAAGGGTTGAACATTTTCAACTCTAAGTTCGTATTGGCAAATGATCAAACCGCAACGGATACTGATTATCTTGGTATCGAAGCGGTAATCGGTCACGAATACTTCCATAACTGGACGGGCAACCGCGTGACATGTCGCGACTGGTTCCAACTGAGCTTGAAAGAAGGTTTGACTGTATTCCGTGATCAAGAATTCTCGTCGGATTTGGGCTCTCGTGCCGTTAACCGAATCAATAATGTGCGTATTATTCGTGGTCCGCAATTTGCTGAAGATGCCAGCCCAATGTCTCACCCAATTCGTCCCGATAAAGTTATAGAAATGAATAACTTCTATACTTTAACTGTGTACGAAAAGGGCAGCGAAGTGATTCGTATGATGCATACTTTGCTTGGCGAAGACGGCTTCCAAAAAGGTATGAAGTTATACTTTGAACGTCATGATGGCACTGCGGCTACTTGTGAAGATTTTGTCGCTGCAATGGAAGATGCCTCGGATGTAGATTTGAAACAGTTCCGTTTATGGTATAGCCAGTCAGGTACACCAACGGTTTCTGTTCGCAGTCAATATGATGCCGAAGCAAAAACCTATGCATTGACGGTTTGCCAATCAACAGAACCGACTCATGAACAAAAAGACAAGCAAGCGCTGCATATTCCTTTCGACGTAGAATTGTATACGAAAGGTGGAAATATTATTCCATTACAGTGTAACGGAAAGTCAGTCGCGAATGTGTTAAATGTTACTCAAGCAGAGCAAACCTTTGTATTTGAGAATGTAGCAGAGCAACCCATTCCATCATTATTGAGAGAGTTTTCAGCGCCGGTGAAACTGGAATATGACTACTCAGATGACGAGTTGGTGTTCTTAATGTCTCATGCGACTAACGAATTTGCTCGTTGGGATGCGGGACAAATTCTCATGGCTAAGTATATCCATGACAATGTCACTCGATTGCAGCAAGGGCAACGCGTTGAATTATCTGAAGTTGTTATTGATGCTTTCCGTGGCGTATTGCTTAGTGACTCGCTAGAACCTGCATTTGTAGCAGAGATGCTTTCATTACCTAGCCACAATGAGGTGTCAGGTTGGTATAAGTGTGTGGATGTCGATGCCGTTGCCAATGTTCTTAAAGCGTTCAAAGTTATTCTTGCAACAGAGTTAGAAGACGAACTTAGCGCGACTTATCAAACTCTAAAACAAAATGAATATACCATCAGTCATGATGCTATTGGTAAGCGCGCATTGCGCAATATTTGTTTGTCCTATTTGGCGTACACCGAACAAGGTAATGCTTTAGCGGAGAAACAATACAACGAAGCGAACAATATGACTGACACTATTGCTGCGATGAGCGCCGCTAACAGCGCGGGCTTGCCATGTCGCGAAGCGCAAATGCTTGATTACAGTGATAAGTGGAAACATGACGGTTTGGTTATGGATAAGTGGTTTACTCTTCAAGGCTCTAACCCAGCGAGTAACGCTCTTGAAGTCATTAAGAAAACGATGAACCATGAAGCGTTCAGTTTGAAGAATCCGAACCGTACTCGAAACCTAATTGGTGCGTTCTTAAACAATAACCCGGTAAACTTCCATGCCAAAAGTGGAGAAGGTTATCGTTTTGCCGGCGAAATACTGCGTGAGCTCAATAGCAGTAATCCACAGGTCGCTTCTCGTCTAATTGACCCATTACTCAAGTTCCGTAAATATGACGAGGAACGCCAAGGGTTGATAAGAAAAGAGTTGGAAGCGTTAAAAGCGATGGATAATTTAGCTCGCGATCTTTTCGAGAAAGTCTCTAAAGCTCTGGAAGACTAAATACAAACAATGGTGGCATTTCGATGCCACTTTTTTGTTTGCCCAGCAAAGCTGGCAAACCCGTCCACTTGAAAGAAAGTGGAGTCACCCTGACTAAGGGGAAGACAATCCGAATGGCAAGGGCGTCACGGGCTAACGGTGGGGTCTGAAGGAAGCCATAGGAAGTTAGATGTACACAACTAACCGTAATCTGTTTCGGCGGTACTGGTGGGTAAGCGTCCAAAATAGCGCAAAGC
>NZ_JBKEBW010000089.1:0-41067 GCF_047973365.1 Vibrio sp.
AGAATATTTTTCAGCGAGCTCTCGAGGAGTGGAGCCATCAAGATACTTTTTAGCTACTTTGAACTTTAACTCGCGACTGTATTTGGACATAAATAAAAGACCCCCAATAATTGGTTGTCCAACTATTGGGGGTCACTTCACTCTGCGTGGGAATGCATATTTGACTAACAGAAAGTCAGATTAACTGCCTATTTTGGCTTTGGTATGCATTCCCACGGGGGACCGTGGGAACGATAACTCTGTCTTTTTGAGCTTAACTGACAGACATTAGGCATAAGCCACCTTCTATTATTCTGTATCACCCTCTGTTTCAGCTTCGCTTTCAATTAAAAGCGGGTAATTGATATGGCTAAAATCTAATTCTGGAAACAAAAACAGCGCTTCAGTTCTCGTTTGCTCCGCTCTGCTGGTATCGCCTATGGCTTGGTATGCTTTGATCAGATTCTCATACAATCCCGGTCTTGGTTTAGTTTGGATAATCTGCAAAGACCAATCGATATAGGGTTGGATGTATTGCGCTTTCTTCTCATTTAACCCTAGGTCTAAGTAAGTGCTGTACATCTCCCAATCAACCCTGTCTTTAATCAATACCGGGTTGATAATGTTATTTAATATAGCCAATTGCTTTGGTGTGGAAGTTTCAAATTTGGTCAAATAGTAGTTAGTGTGCAGTACGCTTACCATATAAAAACAGGTGATGACAGGCAGAATAAAGCTCGCTATTCGAAGCAGTGTTCGACTGGCCTTGCTAAAGCGAAACACCTTGTATTTCGCCACGCGTTGATCGATCCAGAACAGTAAAATCATAAATGTCAGCCAATGAATGCTCGACTGGTAAAAAGGTGCATCAACCAGGCAGTGAATAACGATCGGTAGCAGCAACGCAAACATGGCGAGACGAGTGCCTTTTTTGGCGGAGTAGATCCGAACGAGCACAAAACTCGCCGCCAATATCATTCCTAAAACCGGCAATAAACCGCCTTCAATTCCCCAAAATAGAATTTCATTGTGTGGATGCTCCATTGAGGGAATTCCAGCTTGGTAACCAGGGTTTAGCTGGTGTTGCCTAGCGGTATACAGCATATAACTCGCTTCGAATTTCCCGTAGCCATAACCGGTAAACGGCTTTTCTATCAACATGTCGATAGCTTGTGGAAGCACTTTTCCGTATGGAATCGATGAAATATAATGTTCAGTTTGCTTATCTTGATAGTGTTGGAAGTTCAGCGCAACTAAACCAATCATGAACCCTATAACGACAGCGGTTACCCAGTTTACAAAACGTTGACGAGGAGAAAATCGATACAAATAAGGCAGAATAAACAAAACACCGAATGCGGATGAAATCCAACCCACCAAAGAGTGCAGCACTAACAATATCGGAATGGAAACGACGGGTGTAATGTACAGCAGGCTCACTTCACTCAGCTTCTTATTATATTTTTTAGGTTGGCGTGCCAACAGATAACCAGAAAGAGCCAAGCCAGTAGCAAGAAAACTCGCCATCGCATCAGGGTGCTGGAAAATGCCATAGGGCAAATTTCTCACCGTGTCATAGTTAAATATATTTTCTGCGTTTAATAGCGTGTATTGATAAAGACCAAATAGTCCTTCAATGAGCGATGCGAATACAATATAGAAAAGAAATTTTTGCTTACTTTTACTGCTGAAATGAAATTGCTGCAAAACAAAGAACAGTGAAAACCCACCCCATAAGCCAATGATTCGGCTAAGTTCGCTATGCCATTGTGCGTTAGTAAAAAACAACGGCATCGTCATGATCACACAACATAGCCAAAGACCAATCGTCAGTTTGGAATATCTTAGGTGTTGATAACTGGCCATTTGATATAGACCAAGGGCAATGGGAAAACTAATCGCAATCCAAGTGGTGGCATTGAAAGGAAGCGATAATCCATCACCACCCAAATTGGGCATATAAACGTGCATTGCGATTAGATAGACAAAGCTAACCGTCATGAGGAAAGGTTTGTTTTTAGGCACACTCGGTGTATGAGGCTCAAGTTGTGTTCCGCTTAGCAGCAAGGTCGCCATAAGTGTTTCAATGTCCTTTACGAATTAACTACTACGCTGAGCAGATAAATTAGGGCTGAGAGCCCTAATTTACCGTTTTTTTCTGATTCGATATATCTTTTCTAGCTTAGCGTCGCTTTCTATTTCAATACGGCTTGTCTATTTCAACACGGTTTTCTACTTCAATACGATTTTCTATTTCAGTAAGGGCTTTAAGAAGCGAGCGGTATGGGAGACTTTGCTGTTTGCGACTTCTTCAGGTGTACCTTCAGCAATAATCTCACCGCCACCCTGACCACCTTCTGGTCCTAAATCAACGATCCAGTCGGCGGTTTTAATCACATCAAGGTTGTGTTCAATGACCACGACGGTATTGCCGTGATCACGCAGACGATGCAGAACATTTAACAGTTGCTGGATATCGTGGAAGTGCAGGCCTGTGGTTGGCTCATCCAAAATATACAGCGTTTTGCCTGTATCACGTTTGGAAAGTTCGCGCGAAAGTTTGACCCGTTGCGCTTCACCACCAGATAAGGTCGTTGCAGACTGCCCAAGGCGGATATATGACAAACCTACGTCCATTAGGGTTTGCAGTTTACGTGCGATGACGGGAACGGGTTCAAAAAACGCATGCGCATCTTCGATGGTCATCTCGAGCACTTCATCAATGGTTTTGCCTTTATAACGAACTTCTAAGGTTTCGCGGTTGTAGCGTTTTCCTTTACATACGTCACAAGGAACGTAGACATCCGGTAAGAAGTGCATTTCAACTTTGATGACGCCGTCGCCCTGACACGCTTCACAGCGACCACCTCGAACGTTAAAACTAAACCGCCCTGGTTTGTAGCCGCGCGAACGAGATTCCTGAGTTCCAGAAAAGAGCTCTCGAATGGGGGTAAAAATGCCCGTATAGGTTGCCGGGTTGGAACGTGGCGTTCTGCCTATTGGGCTTTGGTCAATATCAATGACTTTATCGAAATGCTCGAGACCTTTAATTGATTTGTACGGCGCTGGCGTTGAAGTTGTGGCACCATTTAAAGCTATGTGTGCGATGTTGAAGAAAGTATCATTGATCAGCGTTGACTTGCCGGAGCCAGAAACACCAGTTACGCAGGTAAACAGCCCCACAGGAATCGATAAATCGACATTTTTCAGGTTATTACCCGTTGCACCAATGAGATCTACGGTTTTTTTGTCATCTTTGACCGTTCTCTGTTTTGGTACTTCAATCTTTTTCACACCACTCAGGTATTGGCCCGTGAGTGAATTCGAGTTGTTGATGATATCGGTGACATTACCTTCAGCCACAACATTGCCGCCGTGTACACCTGCGCCGGGACCAATATCAATCACATGGTCAGCGAGACGAATCGCATCTTCATCATGCTCTACCACCAGTACGGTATTACCCAAATCGCGCAGATGTTCGAGCGTTTTAAGCAGGCGTTCGTTATCTCGCTGGTGGAGACCAATTGACGGTTCATCAAGTACATACATTACGCCGACTAGCCCTGCACCGATTTGGCTCGCCAAGCGAATTCGCTGCGCTTCGCCACCCGATAAGGTTTCAGCACTGCGCGACAAATTCAAATAATTCAAGCCTACGTTGACCAAAAATTGCAGACGGTCGTTGACCTCTTTCATAATTTTTTCGGCGATTTGTGCTTTCTGACCTTCAAGTTTCAGCGACTGGAAGAACTCAAGCGCCTGCGCAATGCTAAGCTCCACTACTTGCGGTAGCGCGGTGTTATTGACGAAGACGTTACGAGCTTCTAAGCGCAAGCGAGTACCTTCACAGTGAGCGCATGGCTTATTGGAAATGTATTTAACTAACTCCTCGCGCACGGAATTGGATTCAGTATCGCGATAGCGGCGTTCCAAATTATTTAATATACCTTCGAACGGATGACGTTTGACTCGAATGTCACCGCGGTCATTGATGTAATTGAATTCAATTTCAGTACGACCTGAGCCGTGCAGGATGATCTCCTGCAGTTTCTTACCCAATTTGTTGAATGGGGTGTGAAGGTCAAAATCGTAATGAGCCGCTAACGAGCTGAGCATTTGGAAATAGTAGTAGTTCTTCTGATCCCAACCGCGAATAGCACCTTCAGCGAGGCTCAATTTTTCGTCTTGAATAACACGACTAGGGTCAAAATATTGCTGCACGCCAAGACCGTCGCAAGTCTGACAGGCACCGGCAGGGTTGTTAAATGAGAACAACCGTGGTTCAAGCTCTCGCATACTGTAGCCACAGTGCGGACAAGCAAAGTTTGCTGAGAAAATTTGTTCTTCGCCGACTTCATCATCCATTGGCGCAACCACCACGTTACCGCCGGAAAGTTCCAGAGCGGTTTCAAACGATTCTGCCAAACGTTGCTGCAAATCTGAGCGCACTTTGAAACGATCAACCACCACTTCGATGGTGTGTTTTTTATGCAGTTCTAGGGTCGGTGGATCGGTCAAATCGCAAATGTCACCGTCAACCCGGGCGCGAATAAAGCCTTGGGCGGCTAAGTTTTCTAATGTTTTAACATGTTCACCTTTACGCTCTTTGACGATTGGCGCTAACAACATCAGCTTTGAGCCTTCGGGCAGTTCAAGCACTTTGTCGACCATTTGGCTGATGGTCTGCGCAGTCAGTGGTGTTTTATGCTCAGGGCAGCGAGGCTCGCCGACTCGGGCAAACAACAAACGCAAATAGTCGTAGATTTCAGTGATCGTACCCACGGTGGAACGAGGGTTGTGAGATGTTGATTTCTGTTCAATAGAGATAGCGGGTGATAAGCCTTCAATATGGTCTACATCTGGCTTTTCCATCAAAGATAAGAACTGGCGAGCATAGGCAGAGAGAGATTCAACATAACGTCTCTGTCCTTCTGCGTATAAGGTATCAAAGGCTAAAGACGATTTCCCTGAACCAGAGAGGCCAGTAATGACAATCAGTTTGTCACGAGGAATCGTGAGATTGATATTTTTCAGGTTATGGGTACGAGCACCACGTACTTCGATTTTATCCATTTGATTTGCTCTGTCTTTGGCTTCGTTAAAGGCTAAGTCGAGCAAGTATTACATAGCTTGAGAAATGTGCAACAAATACTGGATATAAAAACAGTAAATAAAAAGAGCCACTATCAAGTGGCTCTTGGGGTTGTTGACAAGGTCTGTGTTAAATTTATAACCGTCATCCTGGAAAATGCGTAGCATTTATCCGGGATCTAGCTCTTGTGCATAATGCTAGGATTTAGATTCTTGCCTTCGCAAGAATGACGATATTCACAAGACGATATTGGGTTTGTCATCCGTGGTGTTCGGTATTAGCTCTTACGTGTTGAATGTTTTGCTAAAGAAACTTGCTGCTCATTTTTCTTGTACAAATTTTCATAGCAGTAGTTAGTTGCTTCGATGTAGCCTTCTACGCTACCACAGTCAAAACGCTTGCCTTTAAACTTGTAAGCCAGAACACAACCTGATTGCGCCTGTTTTAACAGTGCGTCTGTGATTTGGATTTCTCCGCCTTTCCCCGGTTCAGTTTGTTCGATTAACTCGAAGATATCAGGGGTAAGGATGTAGCGACCAATAATCGCTAAGTTGCTTGGCGCAGTTCCAGGCTCTGGTTTTTCAACCATGTCATCGACACGGAATAGATCGTCTTTAATCATCTCGCCAGAGATAACACCGTATTTGTGTGTCTCTTCTGCCGGAACTTCTTGTACAGCAACAATGGAACAACGGAACTGGTTATATAAAGCCACCATTTGTGCCAGCACGCCTTTTTCTTCGTTTACACAAAGGTCATCGGCTAATACCACCGCAAACGGCTCATCACCCACCAGTTCACGGCCAGTGAGAATTGCGTGCCCTAAACCTTTCATTTCGCGTTGACGAATAAAAGTAAAGTTTGCTGTCTCAATAATGTCGCGGATATCCACCAACAAGTCTTCTTTGTTGGTGCCTTGAATCTGATGTTCCAATTCAAAGTTCATATCAAAGTGATCCATGATCGAGTGCTTGCCACGACCTGTCACAATGCACATGCCGTTCATTCCAGCTTGGATTGCTTCTTCAACGCCATATTCAATTAGCGGTTTGTTTACAATTGGCATCATCTCTTTTGGCATAGATTTAGTTGCCGGTAGAAAGCGAGTACCATAGCCTGCTGCCGGGAAAAGGCATTTTTTAATCATTTTTTAGCCCTGTTAAACGGTTTGGTTTATTGTCTTTGAACGAATTTGCCATGTTCAAACATAGAATTATTGTAGACTTTATCATGTTATTTTCGTGATATTCAGCACATTCTATGTCATGGAAATGAAAATGTGCAGGAAGACACATTTATGAGAGTAAATTTTGGTTTGCCCAACTGATAGCTTGCCCGCGGTTTTTTACCGCTAGTTTTTTAAATATCTGATATAGATGAGACTTCACCGTATGCTCGCTGATAAATAGGCTGTCAGCCATCTGCATATTAGAGGCGCCTGTTTGCAAGCAACGAAGAATCTGAACTTCGCGTATGGTTAAGTCTATTGACGCTTTGATATGGTATTCATGAAAGTGATGGCGATAATAATGAATCAGTTGGTTTGAAACCTGACGAGGAAGCCAGCTTTGCCCATTGATAATTTCTTCTAACCCTTCGCAAATACACTCTGCGGAATCATTTTCATAAAACAGCCCTTTTAAATTGCCAAAAGAGAGTATTTCTTCGGTGTGCAATCTTTTTCCAACATTAAATAGAATGGTTTCAAAGTGAGGGCTAGTACGTTGGAATAGTTTTAACGTTTGTTGAATCAGATGATGATCAAGGTAGTCAATCAGCAAAATTTTATGTTTGTCCTTTTGATAATTTTCGATCAGTTGTTTTGGATAAATTTTAGGTACAGGCAGATCAAGCATATCTAACGCTGTATCCAGTGAGTCTGGGATGCATAAGTCGTCGATACATAAAAGATAAATGGTTCGGGCATAGTTGTATTTTGGCATGGATTATTCCTTAACTGGATGCAGTCAAATGCCTCAACAATGCCTAAAATTAAATCGTAGCGCGAATTGAGATAGTAATTTTGCGTGGGATTTCAACTCAATAAGTAAATGAGTTTTTTATCATCTAATAAATGAAAGATTTATCCCGAAAATTAGCAAGTTAGAAGTGAAATTTGCATGAGTTTCTGATAACAATTTCAACGGTCATTTAAGCTCAGGAAAAAGCATGTTATCCTACCTGACTGTTTGAAATTTTTTCAAAATATAGACGATTTATAGACGGAGCAAATCATGGCAACCCGTGGCGTGAATAAAGTAATTTTGGTCGGCAACTTAGGCGGAGATCCTGAAGTACGTTATATGCCGAGTGGCGATGCAATGGCGAATATTACTATTGCAACCTCTGAAACATGGCGAGACAAAGCTACTGGTGAACAACGTGAAAGAACGGAGTGGCACCGTGTTGCAGTATTTGGCAAAACAGCAGAATTTGTGGGCGAATATGCTCGTAAAGGTTCTCAAGTTTATGTTGATGGTCAACTGCAAACTCGTAAGTGGACAGATCAAAGTGGTCAGGAACGTTATACCACAGAGGTTGTCGTTCGTTGGCCTAATGGCGAAGTACAATTGTTAGGTTCTCGTCAGCAACAAGGCGGTGGCATGAATCAAGGCCAGCAGCCGCAGTCTCAGTCTCAGCAACCGCAAGGTGGATGGGGTCAGCCTCAACAGCCTGCGAGACAGAGCCAGCCAGCGTACCAACCAGCAGCGCAACAGGCTCCACAGCCGCAATACAACGAGCCGCCAATGGATTTTGATGACGATATCCCGTTTTAGGTGTGCTGTTTTTATTTGAAAATCAATCGTTTACGGTTATTTATAATCACAAGTATAGGCTGTTGGAAAGCCTATTGCGAGCCCGACTTATCCTTGCTTAGTAATAAGCTTGAACCTTGAAAAAGGAAGGGGAGTGCAGCATGTCGGGTAAAAGGCTGGTGGCGGGGAAACTATCTACTTTGCGCCAGTCATTGCAAGTCCTATAAGGTTAAACCTGATTGGTTGAATCATAGTTCATAGTGGGTTTCGGGATATCTATGACTCACGATAGTTTAGGAGTCTTACCAAAGTTTATGACAATTATGATTAGAAGGTTGTTATATCCAACAACTTTGGCACCTGCTCGGTGAGAGTGGTAACTGAACGTAAGTGGAACCTAAGTAGGACTGATATGCCTGAGTTATTGACATATTCGTGAAGCAGTGGTAAATTTTATGGTAACAACACCCGCCACGCTTCTTTCTATGAATAGCGCAAATAGGCGGGTTTTTTTTTACATGGTTATTGTGAATGTCTAAGAACACGGACATAAATAAGCAGCACTATACTAAACCTACTATGTCCCCTCTGTCCTTGCTAGATAAGCTTCAGCAGAGAGGTTTGGTTGTGTCTGACGAAAATTCCGCCTTACATGCATTAAAGTTTATCGGTTATTTCCGTCTTCGAGGATATTGTTATCCTTTTTATCAAATGACTCAAGAGCGAAAACCTCGACCTGTATCGCCTAAGACATTTATTGAGGGAACTACTTTTGACGATATACTTTCTCTTTATGAGTTTGACCGTAAAGTCCGTTTGCTCATTATTGAGGAAATTCAGAAAGTTGAAGTAGGGCTGCGAACTTGTCTAAGTGAGCACATGGCAAATAATCATGGTTCACATTGGTTTATGAATTTAGCCATAATGAGTCCAACATTTGAATACGATGGTTTTCATGCCCGTATCAAGGATGCGAAAGAACTATTCATCTCTCATTACTATGATCATTATCAGTCGCCTGCGTTACCTCCATCTTGGATGATAACTGAAGTTCTGACTTTCGGTACATGGTCACGCCTTTATGCGGATTTGTTTTTGTCAGACCAAAAAGCAGTAGCCAAGCAATTTGATATTAAAAGTCCAGAAGTTATGGGGTCTTGGTTTCATTGCCTGTCACACCTTCGAAATCTATGTGCACACCATAATCGAGTTTGGAATCGGAGTTTTCAGGTTTTCATGCCTAAAGATACAAAAGATCTGAAAGTGCATATGGAGCGAAAAAATACGCTATACAGCCGATTATGTGTGATCAAACATTTATCAGATCAAGTTTCAATCTCAAATGGTTTAACAGAACGCTTAGTGTCATTAATAGATCAAGCTCCAGATGTTGTTACTTCTAAGGATATGGGATTTCTTGATGGGTGGGAAACTTCCACTTTATGGAAAGCTAAATAGCCCGAATGAGTGGATGAAAAACGTAATTGTTTTTCTGCTGGTTAACGAAATAAGAAGCATCGCCCGATAGGGCGGTGAGTAGTCACAATTGAATGCTTTACGAGGAATGGAGTATCAGGGCGAGTAATCGTCAGAAATAATGTGAAACAGTTATGCTTTTAACAAACTGATATTAATTATGTTTTTCATAAAGTGTATAGTTAGATGGTGCTTTGTGGAAAAGTAATCAAAGAAGTTGTTGTTAATGCTGTTTGGCGTTTTTTGGTGCATTTTTGTTGTGTGTTGATTTTTTATCTCATTGTTTTTATTGCTCGTTAATTCTAAATCCCACACACAGATGAAAGTATACAAAAAATTGTGCACTTCCATTCTAAGAGTCCAGATTTTAAAAAAGCCACAAATTTTGTGGCTTTTTTTATATACTTAGCACACTGTTGACATAATTTTTGCGAGCAGCCTTGTTCGGTGGATAATGCCACACATCGACAAATTGAAAAGGAATTCAATTTCTATGCGCTACACGCCAACTCTCAAACTTAGTACTCGCTTAGTTGTGTTTGTGACACTGATAGTGACCAGTGCTATGTTTATTCTGTTTATTGGCGGAACCTTATCTTTTCAGCGGCTAGGGCAAGAGTACCTTAATCACTATATGCAAGGTATTGTTGAAGTAGTGGATAAAGAAATGGAAGATCCTGATGCTGCATATTCAATGCAGCGTTGGATGCCTAAGATGTTGCAAGCCAGTAATATTGTGGAAATGGAATTATCTTCGCAAGCGGGGATTATTTATCGCTTCAAAGACACCTCTTCTAAAATCGAACCTGAACGCTTATATCAAGCTGAATTCCCCTTGCCACGTATTCAAGGCTATTCCGTTCATTTCAAAGTTATCCCACCATATGTAGGCTTTAGCTATTCTATCGGTGCTATGTGGTCGATAACTCTTGCGGTGTTATTGATTGTTTTTTGTCTGATACAAAGTGTTAAATGGCTTCGTTCGCAACTTTTGGGCTCAGAACTGCTTGAAGAGCGAGGTCGAATGATATTGGCTGGCCGGGTTGAGCAATACGCAAAAGGTGATGAAAGAGAGTGGCCTTATACCGCCAGTGAAGCGTTGGATGTATTGATCGAAGAGTTGCAAGACGCGCGTCAAGAGCGCAGCCGATTTGATACCTTTATCCGCACACAAACATTTTTGGATCAGCTCACAGGGACAGCAAACCGAGTTCTGTTTGATAGCAAGCTTGAGTCTGCGCTGCAGGAAAGCGGTGCGCAAGGTGGCGTGTTGATGCTGCGTATTGATGACATTGATTTAGCCAAAGAAGAGAATGAAAAACGGCTGATTGACGATTTTGTTGTTGAAGTTGGACAGTGTATATCAAACGTGATCTCCCGCTATCCAGATGTTATCTTATCCCGTTATTATGATGCGGTATTTGCTCTGTTTATGCCTCATCAGGCCGATAAAGATGTTTCTCATGTTGCTACACAATGCCTGAAACTGATTGAGCGGTTAACGCCGCCAACGCCTTTGGATCAACACAACTGGTTCCATATTGGTGTCAGTATGTATAAGGAAGGCGAGCGCAGAGGTCGAATTATTGATGAGACAGAAACTGCATTAAAGGGTGCTCAGTTACAGAGAGTGAATGCCTGGAACCGGTTTGAAAAGGCGGCGGTTTCTGATGATAGAGGCAGTGTTCGCTGGCGTACCTTGTTTGATAAGGCGCTTATTGATGACAATATCATCCTATTCCGACAGGCGTGTTATTTGTCCAATTCGGCGAATAACTTAGAATTATTGCATAACGAATTGTTCGCTAGAATTAACGACCCTGATAAAGGGGTGCTTAAAGCATCTCGATTCAGTTCTGCTATAGAGACAGTGGGGTATCAAGCTGTCTTAGATAAAGCGGTGATAAGAAGAACTTTGCAATTGATAAAGTCTTCCACGAATGCGTCGCCTTTATCCATCAACCTGTATGTGCTTCCTTTTGCTGACAAACAGTATTTTCGCTGGTTCCGTAATGAGTTAATGCAATTAACCTTCGGTCAGCGTGGTCAGTTGTCTTTTGAATTTACCGAAGGACACTTAGTGCAGCATCTGGATTATATGCGTCCGATATTGCGGACTATCTCAGCACTTGGCTGTCAGTTAGTGGTTGGGCAAGCTGGTCGGACAATTGTAGCAACTCACTATATTAAAGATTTAAAAATCAACTATCTTAAGCTGCATCGAAGTTTGATTAAGCAAATCGATCAAAGACACGAGAATCAGTTGATTGTGCGCAGCCTTTTGGGGGTATGTAAGGGTACACAAACGCAGGTTATTGCTGTGGGTGTTGAAACTCAGTCTGAGTTGCAGGTGTTACAAAATTTTGGTGTCGATGGTGTTCAGGGGCGCTTATTTGAAATTGAGCAACCACTGAATCCGAATAAATTACCCGTGACGGAACGTCAAATTAAGCCCGGTAAACGAAACCGATGGCGTACAAAGTAGTGATAAATGAAGATTGATGCATTATTAAAGCGGCTTGGCAGAAAAAAATCGAAGCAACTGGCTGTCTATGCCGTGATTCAACCTGATGCGATTTATTTCTCATCAGCAGAATCGATTGCCTTACCTGAGCATTATCCGTTGAGCAATCACAGCTGGTCACAAGCCTTAGTGAATGCGCTTCTTACTGCGGGTGTGAAAGGACTGAGTGTTCATGTGGTGCTGCACGCCCAGCTCTGTCAAAGTTATCAAATTGATAAGCCAGCTATTCCTGAATCAGAATGGCCTAATGCTCTGCCCTTTTTACTCAAAGATCTCATCACCGAAAAAGCCGCTGATGTGATTGCTGATGCTTATCCGTTGGAAAGTGGTAACAAAGCTCAAGCGTATGTGATTAATAAAAAATTGGTGCTCGAAACCGCGAAATTGTTAGAAAGCATCGGTTGCCAGCTCGAAGCCGTAGTGCCGGAACAAGAAGTGTGGGGGCGATACGACGGCGAGCTAAAAAACTATTTGCTAGTGCAGCGCAGCAAAGGCAGCCATTTTAAGCTGGATGCCTTTGTCAACCAGCGTTGTATTTTCCAGCGCACACTGCGTGGCGTGGTGGCACCTATTACTGGTGTTGCCAGCGCAGCACTACAATTGGATGGTTTGGCTCTTGAGCTACAACGTTCCATTGACTATCTGTCTTCTCAGTTTAAAAGCACCTCTCTTCATCAGTTAAAAGTCTGTTGTGATGAAGAGAATCAGGCGGAACTTGTGCAGGCGCTCAGTGAAAGGCTGAGTGTCAAAGTATCGCCTTTGGTGGTTGGCGATGAGGTGTTGGTCTCAGGTCAGGTGTTGGCGCGTAACGCGCACTTGGTATCGGAAAATGCGATCAACTTTTATCAGGATCATCTGAAACCGAAAAAAGAGCTACTGACCCTAACGGTTTTTGCTACTGCTTGCGGCTCGGCAGCCGTGATCATGCTCTGCTTGTTTGCTTGGTTTCAGTGGCAGGCGATTGAACTGCAACAACAGATGAACCTAAGCAGTCAGAGTAATACTCAACTAACGGCGCAACTGGCACAGTTGAAACAGCAGCAGGCCAAACATCTGCTCTCCACGGATAAATTGGCGCGAGTTGAGCGTTATCAACAGGAAATTGCCTCGCAGCAAGCTTCACTGGCAGCGATTAGCCGCTATGATATATCGCAACAGAGCGGCTATTCCGGGGTGATGGATGGTTTAGCCAAACTTTCCCGCCGCGATATTAGTCTGACGGAGATCGTGATCAATGATGCGATTTTAGATGTCAAAGGGATAGCGCGTGATGCTCAGGTGATCCCGAACTGGATTGCTCAATTTAAACATCAAGTCAGCCTGAATGGACGGAACTTTGAACAACTGACCATTGGTCGTGATGAGCAAGATATTGTCACCTTTGAGCTGAAATCCAAACGAGGAGCGGAGAAAAAATGAAGCAACGTTGGAGCCAGTGGAGTCAACTGTTCGCCGCCAGAGCGCCTCGTGAGAAGTGGCTGATCGTCGTGAGTTCTGTGGTTGCATTAATGCTGATCATGCAAACCTTGCTGATCGATCCGCTGCTAAAGCAGCATAAAGAGGGGCAGCAAAAACTTCTCGCGCAGCAGTCGACCAATCAACGGATGCAAAGTGAAGTGATCGTGCTGCAGCGTGAGTTAGCCAAAGATCCCGATGCGGAAGTCAATCAGCAACTGGCGAAATTGCAGGCACAAAGTCAGGAGCTTTCGCAACAGTTGTCGGCGTTAATGAGCAATCTGGTTTCGCCCTCGCAAATGGCCGAGCTGTTACAGAGCGTGCTCGACAAAAGTGCCAAATTAAAAGTGGTGAGCCTGACTTCGTTGGCCGCAACACCGATTAATTCCGTAACTAGCAGCACAAATGAGACGAATAGCAAAAATTCGGTTAGCACTACAAATGAGACGAATAGTAAAAATGTGACTAGTACCACAAATGAGACAACAGACAATGGGCAATATTTCCTACACCCGGTTCGGATGGAGCTGACTGGCACTTATTGGGCGATTAGAGATTATCTGCACGCGCTAGAAAACTTACCGGTGAAATATTATTGGCGCAGCTTTCAGTATCAAGTTGAAACTTATCCAAACGCTAAATTGATATTGGAAGTTTATACGCTTGGAACTCGTGAGGAATTTATTGGTGGTTAAGATATCGGCGCCAAATAAGGCATGGTGGTTAATGATACTTGCTGCCGTTGCGGTTTCCGCCTCGGCGAACCAAGAACAAGATCCAACTGCACCATTAGGTTGGATGAAAACAGAACAAGTGAGAAAAACCAAAAAAACGGTACCGGTTCCTGAGCTACAAAGCATTGTTTGTAAAGACGATAATCAATGCTATGCCATTCTCAATGATAAGGTGGTCGATAAAGGCGAAAGTGTCTCTGGTTATCAAGTTACTCATGTCACGTCGTCGCAAGTTGAGCTGAAACAAGGTCAAAAACGTTGGACACTCAAGCTGTTCTCTCTGGACATAAAGAAATAAGGTTAAGAATTCGTATGCGTAATATGATCATCGGCGCAGTGATGGTGAGTTTAGTGGGTTGCTCTATGGGACATCGTGACCCAGAGGAAGCCAAACAATCGCTGAATCAGTCTATCAATGAAGCGAATAGCCGTAATCTGGATAATCTACCGCCATCGGTAGAGGCTGACCTTATGCCGGATATGGATAGCGTGGTGACCACACCAGAGCAAAACCTAAAACGTTTTCGCATTCAGGCGAATGATGTTCAAGCGAAAGCATTTTTTGCCAGTCTGGTGAAAGGCACTGAATACAGTGTTGCGCTGCATCCGTCGGTAGACGGCAAAATTACCGTCAATTTATCTGAAGTCACATTGGACGAAGTGTTAGAAGTGGTTCGTGATCTTTACGGTTATCAGATTGAGAAAGTTGGCAAGGTTATTCAAGTCTATCCTGCGGGCTTGCGTACTGTAACAATTCCTGTTGATTACCTGCAGTTTAAGCGCAGTGGTCGCTCACTAACGAGTATTACTACCGGCACTCTGACCACTGCGGATTCAGACTCAGATGATAGCTCTTCGAGCAGTTCCAACAGTTCGAGTAGTTCCAGTAGCTCAAGCAGCAGCGATAATTCAGCTAAGGCGGGTGGTACTGAGATAGAAACCATCAGCGAGAGCGATTTCTGGCCGCAGCTTCAAACCGCAGTTACTCAGTTAGTCGGCTCAGGAAGCGGTCAGAGTGTGGTTGTGACCCCGCAGGCAAGTGTTATCACTGTGCGCGCCTATCCGGACGAAATTCGCGAAGTTCGCCGTTTCTTGGGAGTTTCGCAACAGCGTATGCACCGTCAGGTGATCATGGAAGCGAAGATCCTTGAAGTCACATTGAACGATGGTTACCAACAGGGCATCAACTGGAACAAAATGTTCACCTCGAATGGAACCAGTTATCAAATTGGCGTCGGTGATACTTCGGCTATCTCAACCTTACCGGGTTTAGATACGATTGGTACTTTACTTGGTGGGCAAACAAACATTGTTATGTCGAGCGGCAGCTTTGAATCGGTTCTCAGCTTTATGTCCACGCAAGGTGATTTAAACGTGCTATCAAGCCCTCGCGTTACCGCGGCGAATAACCAAAAAGCGGTGATTAAAGTGGGTACGGACGAGTATTACGTTACCGATCTATCGAGTGTAGTGGGTAGTGGCGATAACTCAGAAGCGTCACCGGACGTAGAACTAACGCCATTCTTCTCTGGCATCTCGCTCGATGTCACTCCGCAAATTGATGACAAAGGTCATGTGTTATTGCATGTGCATCCGGCGGTGATTGAAGTTGAACAACAAACGAAAAGCATTACTTACAACGATAAAGTGATTTCTCTGCCACTGGCGAAAAGCTCTATCCGTGAATCCGATTCGGTTATTCGTGCTAAAGATGGTGATGTTGTTGTTATCGGTGGTTTGATGAAAACCAATATTCTCAACCAAACATCAAAAGTGCCATTTTTAGGCGATATTCCAGGATTAGGTCATGCATTCCGTAACACATCTCAAGTGACGCAGAAAACAGAATTGGTCATCTTGCTAAAACCAACCGTGGTTGGTGTGAATACTTGGCAAAAAGAGCTGGAGCGTTCACGTGATTTGTTGCAGGAATGGTTCCCTGATCCGCAGTAAGCTTTATGTATTTGCAGCACTTTGGTTTTAGTAAACCTCCTTTTCATTTGACGCCTGATACTGCTTTGTTTCTGGGGCTGGCCCCTCATTACGAAGCAATTCAGACCGTGAGTGCTGCGTTGCAGATGGGCGAAGGGGTGATCAAAGTGACCGGTGAAGTGGGCACCGGAAAAACCATGGTGTGTCGCATGTTGTTGGCACACTTGAAAGACTATGTACAACTGATTTATCTGCCCAATCCTGCGTTAAGCGGTAATGAGTTACGTATTGCCATCGCTACTGAGCTCAATATCAGCGATTGCAGCCGAGTCGGATTGGTGGAAGCGATTCAGGCGCGCCTGATTGAACATCATCGTAGTGGTAAACGAGTCGTTGCACTGTTGGATGAAGCGCAGGCTCTTTCAGATGAAGCATTGGAAGTGCTGCGATTGTTCGGTAATTTGGAAACCGAGCACCGTAAGCTATTACAACTGGTATTGATCGGTCAGCCAGAGTTGGATAAAAGGCTTGAGCAATACCATTTAAGGCAGTTTCGTCAACGCATCACATTTAATGCTAAGTTAAGAGCGTTAGATATGGCTGAAACTGTGGCTTATATTGACAACCGCCTTGCCAAATCCGGTCATCAAGGGCAACTGTTTAGCCTAAAGCAGAAAAAAGCGATTTGGAAAGCGTGTCATGGCACGCCGCGCCTGATTAATCAGGTGTGCCACAAAGCCTTGTTACTCGCATTTTACGAGCAGGCAATGCAGGTGAAAAACCAGCACTTATATAGCGCAATACACGATACCTACGATACTTGTAAACCCAAACACAAAACTCCAGTTATCTGGGGATGGAGCCATTGATGAGTGTTATGAACAAAGCGTTATCTCAACTTGCCGAGAAGCAGCAGTCATCACTTGAGCCGAGAGCATCACTTGCGTCGATAGAAAAAGCACAGGTTGAGCCAATGAAAACGCGCCCGGTTTGGGTGTGGATAATTGCGGGGTTTGGTTTGAGTTTAGCGGTTGGTGGCTGGGCAGTATCTCAGCAGGAAACGCAAGTTCAAGCCACTCAAGCGACCGGTCAGTTCGTTGAGCAGCCAATGCCAGTTAAGGTATTGGTTGAACCCTCGGTTGTTGTTCCATCACCGACACAAAAAGAGAGTCAAGCCGATGTGGTGGTGTACCGTTCGACACCGATAGAAAAGCCGTTGCTCTCGTCTTCTGAAGTAACAGAAGTGACACAGATCGATGACCCTGCGAAATCAGCAAAAGTATCGCCTCCAACTGTGGTGACAAATAAAGCGCGCTCTACGAGTAAGCCGCCAGTCCATCAGCTGCCAGTCCATCAGCAGTCAGTCCATGAAGAAGCAATCCGTCAACAAGCCGTTCATCAACAAGAAATGCAGTTAGCCAGTAACGCCTCTTCTCAGCCACAGCGTTCTGTTGCTGCCAACCGCGCTGAGCCTGCAGCAGAAACTGTGATGATTGAACAAGTTGATATGAGCGCAGAGAAACTGGCAGAAAAAGCCATTTCGCGCGCGACTAAGGCGATGGATTCCAATGATTTTCAAACCGCGGTCAGTGCTTACGGTGAAGCGCTTCGTTACACGCCGAACAATGAATCGGTGCGTCAAAAGCTCGCGGCCTTGTATTACGGCAAAGGCGAAGTCCGTAAAGCGTTTGACCTGATGCAGCGTGGAATTGAGTTAAACCCTGAGGGTGAATCGCTAAGAATTGCTTTATCCAAACTGTTAATCAAAGAGCAGCAAACCGAAGCGGCACTGACACCACTGGCGTATTTACCCGCTAAGGTGAGTGTCGAATATCTCTCACTACGTGCGGCAGTGGCGCAAAAAGTAAAACAGAATGAAATTGCGCTGGAAAGTTATCAAAAACTCACAGAAAAAGAGACCAACAATGGTCGCTGGTGGCTTGGTTTAGCCATTCAGCAAGAGCGCTCATTTTTGTTAGAAGAGGCGAAGGCTTCGTATCAGAATGCATTAACAAAAGTCGGGGTGTCGATTCAGTCGCAAACCTTTATTCGTAACCGTCTCGACGTGCTGAATCACCTGGAGGAGAGTAGCAATGCAAATTAAGTTAAGAAAACGACTGGGTGACTTGCTGGTCGAAGAAGGCATTGTTACCGACGAACAAATAGGTCAGGCGCTTGCTGCGCAGAAAAATACCGGTCGTAAGTTAGGCGATACCCTGATTGAGTTAGGTTTCTTATCTGAACAGCAAATGTTGAGCTTTTTGTCTCAGCAACTGGCGATTCCACTTATCGATCTTAGCCGGGCAACGGTCGATATTGATGCGGTACAACTGCTGTCGGAAGTGCATGCTCGTCGTCTGCGTGCGTTAGTAATTGGTCGCAGCGGAGATACATTACGCATTGCGATGAGTGATCCGGCGGACTTATTTGCTCAGGAATCCTTACTCAACCAACTGCCTCAATACAGCTTTGAATTTGTGATTGCCGCAGAGAAACAACTGGTGGATGGCTTTGACCGTTATTACCGTCGCACCAAAGAAATTGCCTCGTTTGCTGAACAACTGCAAGCCGAGCACCAGGTCGCCGAAGCCTTTGATTTTGATATCGCCAATGACGACAGTGAAGAAGTGACGGTGGTTAAGCTGATCAACTCACTGTTTGAAGACGCGATTCAGGTCGGTGCCTCGGATATTCATATCGAGCCGGATTCTAAATTATTGCGTATTCGTCAACGTGTGGACGGCATTCTGCACGAAACGATTCTTAACGAAGTGGGAATATCATCGGCACTGGTTTCTCGTTTGAAACTGATGGCAAACCTTGATATTTCCGAGAAACGCTTACCGCAGGATGGTCGCTTTAACATTCGCGCTAAAGGGCAGTCGGTGGATATTCGTATGTCGACCATGCCGGTGCAGTATGGCGAATCCGTAGTAATGCGACTGCTGAATCAGTCGGCAGGCATTCGCGAGTTAAATAAATCAGGCATTCCTGACGAACTGTTGCAGCGCTTGCGCAGCCAACTTAAGCGCCCACATGGTATGATTCTTGTCACCGGTCCGACAGGCTCTGGTAAAACCACGACGTTATACGGCGCGTTGAATGAACTGAATGAAGTCGGCAAAAAGATCATCACCGCGGAAGATCCGGTGGAATATCGTTTATCGCGCATTCAGCAGGTGCAGGTTAACTCGCGCATTGGGTTGGATTTTTCAACCCTGCTAAGAACTTTCTTGCGTCAGGACCCGGATATCATCCTGATTGGTGAGATGCGTGACCAAGAGACGGTTGAGATTGGGCTAAGGGCGGCACTCACTGGCCACTTAGTGCTCAGTACGTTACACACCAATGATGCCGTAGAAACCGCTTTGCGTTTGATTGATATGGGCGCTCCCGGCTATCTCGTTGCCAGTGCGGTGCGTGCCGTTATCGCTCAGCGCTTGGTGCGTAAAGTGTGCCCGGATTGTAAGACGCACGACGAACTGGATGAAGCGAAGAAGCAATGGCTGACCGTTCGATTCCCCAATCAGGTCGACACACCATTTGTACGAGGTCGCGGTTGTCAAAACTGTAACCTGACCGGTTACCGAGGGCGAATTGGGGTGTTTGAAATGCTAGAGTTGGAACATCACATGATGGATGCATTGCGCTCTGATGATGCGATTGGTTTTGCTGCGGCCGCTCGTGCTTCAGAAAACTATAAACCATTACTCGCATCAGCGATGGAGCTGGCGATAAAAGGGATAGTGAGTTTTGACGAAGTGATGGCGCTTGGCGAAGGGGATGCCATCGCCGCAGTTGAGCCGATTTATCTGTAAGGTATAGAGCATGGCGACCTATCAGTACCAAGGGCGTAATCTGGATGGCAGTGTAACCAAAGGCAGCTTAGAAGCGCCCAATGAAGACATAGCTGCTGAAACGCTGATCAATAAAGGCATTATTCCTACGGCCATTCGTGAGGGAAAATCCGGCGTTGGTGCTGCCACCATTGACTGGAAAGAGCTGTTTGCTCCGGTTGTGCCGCTGGAAGTGTTGGTGATTTTTTGTCGCCAGTTATACAGCCTGGTCAAGGCGGGCGTTCCTTTACTGCGTTCGATGCGCGGATTGGCGCAGAACTGTGAAAACAAACAGTTGAAAGAGGCGTTAGAGCAGATTTGTAACGAAGTGACCAATGGTCGCAGTTTATCGTCGGCAATGCAGTTGCATACCAAAGTATTTAGCTCATTGTTTGTCTCTATGGTGCATGTCGGCGAAAACACTGGTCGACTCGATCAAGCACTGCTGCAATTAGCGAATTACTACGAACAGGAAGTGGAAACCCGTAAGCGAATTAAAACCGCGATGCGTTACCCCACCTTTGTGATTGGCTTTATTGTGCTGGCGATGTTTATTTTGAACGTTAAGGTGATACCGCAATTTGCCACCATGTTTAACCGCTTTGGTGTCGATTTGCCTTTGCCGACGCGGATTTTGATCGGCATGTCCAACTTCTTTGTTAACTATTGGTTGCTGATGCTAGTGGCGATGGTGGCGGCATTTTTCGCTTTTCGCTCTTGGTTGGGAACCTCGAAAGGAAGAGAGCGCTGGGATAAATTTCGTTTGCGTATGCCGATTGTTGGCGGAATCGTCAATCGTGCGCAGTTATCGCGCTTTTCACGTACGTTTTCTCTGATGTTGCATTCAGGGGTTCCGCTAAATCAATCTTTGGCATTGTCAGCCGAGGCTTTAGATAATAAATTCCTAGAAGCTCGTCTGATGGAGATGAAAGCGGCAATTGAAGCGGGCAGCAGTGTGTCATCCACGGCGATCAATGCGGATATTTTTACCCCGCTGGTGATTCAGATGATCTCTGTGGGGGAAGAGACCGGGCGCATTGACGAATTGTTATTAGAAGTCTCTGATTTTTATGACAGAGAAGTGGATTACGATTTAAAAACCTTAACCGCGCGCATTGAACCGATTTTGTTGGTGATTGTGGCGGGTATGGTGCTGATTCTTGCGTTGGGTATTTTCCTGCCGATGTGGAATATGATGGATGCAATGAAAGGTTAATGATGATGAGGAAAACAGCTCATCAATTCATTGATTTTACTGGTAGTTTGACGTAACTCATATATTATTCCGTATGTGAGATTATAATCACCACAGCACGGGGATGAGAAAAATATTGGAATGAAAAAAGTACTGGAATGAAAAAAACGCTGTCGGGTTTCTCGTTACTTGAACTGGTGATGGTGATTGTCATTATTGCTTTACTTGCAGTCACTGCTTTGCCTAGGTTTGTTAGCACAATTGATGATGCAAAACAGGCGAGTATTCAAGGTATTGCCAGCGGTTTTTCCTCTGGTGTGATGGCGGCTCGTACCCAGTGGGAAGCAGGGAATCGCCCTAGCGTGACCATAGGGGGGGAAAAATATAATGCCGTGAACTACGATGGGGTCGAGTTTTGGTTAACACGAGCCACTAATAGTTCAGGCAGTAATACGGGCTTTCGTGATGGTTTTCCGATTGCACTGAAAGGCGAAATGTTTCCTGATGCAATCAGCGATCAGTCGTGTATTGATTTAATGGAAAACCTGCTGCATAGTTCGCCGAAAGTGGCTACGGTCAGTGAAGCCAATAGCGATAGTTCCGTTCAGTATTCCGCACAAGCTAGTGATAATAGTTGTCTCTATATTCAACAAGAGAAGAGCACTGCCCATCAGTTTGTGTATGACATTACAACCGGCCGGGTAGCGGTCAATTTTAATTAATCTTTAGTCTATTTAGTAAGAGAGAAAATTCATGAAAAGACAAGGTGGTTTTACCCTTATCGAATTGGTCGTGGTCATCGTCATTCTGGGCATCCTTGCCGTCACCGCTGCACCGCGTTTTTTAAACCTACAAGGTGATGCTCGCGTGTCAGCACTGCAAGGTTTGAAAGGTGCAATGGATGGCGCTGCTGGTATTGTTTATGGTAAAGCGGCGATTGAAGGTGTTGAAAATTCAGCATCGGAAACTCCTGTTGATCAAATTAATACTATCTACGGTTACCCAACGGCAGATGCAACAAATGGTATTGGTAAAGCAGTAGTAGGTTTGAACTCTGATTGGGTGAGTGCTGCTGCTACAGATACAGTTGATGAAGTAAGTACAACGACATTGTTTGTCACTTTCCCTTCTAATTCTTTGACCACTCCTCTTACTGCTGACGCTATTAAGAACACAAAGTGTTATGTAACTTACTCTCAGGCAACAGGTGCTGATGTAGATAAAGCAGCTAAAGCAGTTGTTGTGGCCAGCACAACGGATTGTTAATTAATTCAGTGTGTAGAACACTCTAATTACAAATGATGAAATGACGCAAGGTTTCTGCGCCATTTCATCTATAATTTGCACTCGTTACCGCTTACTATCGCGAGCAAACCCATGCAGAGCAACCAACAAGGTTTTACCTTAGTCGAACTGATCGTGGTGATCTTGTTGGTCTCTATTTTGTCTGTTTACGCGGCCAGTCGTTTCTCCGGCGTGTCGTCGGTGTCGGCCTATGCGGTGCGTGAGCAGGCGATTTCAATGATTCGCCAGATCCAAATTGACCGCATGCAGTCCAATTTATCCACTGACCGTTTTGCTGCCGATCCTAAGCTAGACAATTATTTTAAACTGGCAATCCAAACCGACTGCTTGGGTTCGGTCTACGTCTGTAGCCTGCCCGTTGGTGACAATTCACGCAGCGATCGCTTGCGACCATCAAATGTGCAGTTTTCTGCTGCGCACAGTGAGATCAGCTTCGATCTCTACGGTAACCCTTCCAGTAGTGTGACGATTGATATTGAGGCTGGTGGCAGCCGCAGCGCCGTCTGCATTAACGCACAAGGTTATGTGAGTGGTTGCTGATGAATAAACGTCGCGGATTTACCTTAATCGAAAGCGTTATGGCGATGGTGATCATGGGCTTTGCCATGGTGACCTTAGCCAGTTTTTTGTACCCGCAAATTGAACGCTCGGCGGCGCCACACTATCAGACCCGCGCTGCCAATTTAGGCCAAAGCCTGATGAGCCAGATTCTGGCGCGCGGTTTTGATGAGCACAGTGATTTTGATGGCGGGCTGCAGCGCTGCGATGAAACGGGGTATTCTGCCTGCTCCTCCACGCTGGGCGCAGAAGGTGAAAGCTCGCCCAATGAATTTGATGACGTCGATGACTATATCGGCTGCTGGTGGACCGACAGTGTTAGCGACTGTGGCAGCAACACACCGACCAGCCCGTTAAGCAATATTTTAGGGGGGGATACGGTGAGCAAGTACACCCATTTTACCGTGATTATCCGCGTGGGTTACAGTCATGGTCGCGTGATGAAAAAAGTCGATATCTCCATTGATACCGGTCGTTACGGTCAGTTCGATTTTGTCGGCTATCGGGGGAACTACTGATGCAAACCCGTGGTTTTACGCTGGTAGAGATGGTGCTGACCATGGTGATCGGCTCGATTTTGATTTTAGGTATTGCCGGTTTTGTTCAACTCGGCAGTAAAGGCTATGCCGATACCGTGGCGCGGCAGACGTTGCAGACGCAGGCTAAGTTTGTGCTGGAAAAAATGACTCGTGAAATCCGCCATGCAGTGCCCAACAGTTTTTATGCGGGCAATGACTGTCTCTCTTTTTATCCCATCGACTACTCTGGCTTTTACCATGTGGCAGACAACGATAATACTCAGTTGTCGTTTATTGTCGGTCAAAGCTCTGTCGATCCAACTTCTTCGCCGGCACTGACGGGCAAGAAGATGATCATTAACCCGACCCATTACAGTGAATTTAGCTCAGGCATTGATCTGAACAGTAATAGCACCACCATTACCATAGCGCCGTTAGCCAGTCAGTCGGTGGCCAAACGCTTTTATATCTATCAGCAGCAGGTGACTTATTGTCTGGATAGCGCTACCAAGCAGATTAACCGTAATGGCGTGCAGGTGGCGGATCACCTTGATGTGAGTAAAAGTGAGTTTCGTTATGCCGATCCGACTTTGCAACGCGGCGGGGTGATCCATATTGCGCTGACCTTTGAGCAAAATGGCGAGTCGAGCTCGTTTGAAACCGACGTGCAGGTGCTCAATGTTCCCTAAAAAATGTTTACCGACAATCAAAAAACAGAACGGCAATCTGTATATTGTGGCGATTTTTGTTATTGTCGTTATGGGCTTTCTCGCCGATGCACTAGCCAGAATGGAGTGGTCCAACAGCGATGCTTTATCCAAAGATCTGCTCGGTACTCGCGCCTGGTTGGCGGCACACTCGGTTAATGAGTTAGCGCTAACTCACTTGTATCCGCTCGACAGCAGCACCAGCGTGGTGGATACGGCTTGTAGTAACTGGTCAGCCAGTGATGCCAATAGCCTGATCAGTCAGTTTGAAGGCTGTACTGTGGTGACGTCATGTAACCCTCTTAGCACGTTAGATTCTGTTAAGTATTACCGGATAGATACTGCGGTACGCTGCGGCAGTGGTCCGTATCTGGTTGAACGCCAGCAAGATGTATGGGTGAAGGAATGAGAAGTAAACTAATTCGTTGTTTTTTTATTCTGCTGCTGTTCTTTAATCACTTAGTATTTGCTGAGCAGACTTGTACCTCTATAACTCCGCATAATAATACGATTGATCTTGAAGTTCAGGGAGGGAGTACTCAATCGCTTTCCGTCGATGTAGCAGAGTTGTTATGGTGGCAGACTTACTATCTTTGGTATGCCGGAGATGAACAAAATAGCTCCCACTATATTTTTCATGAAGATGATCTGGAAGACGGTAAAACCTACCATGTTCGAGTGAACTATTATGATGGTCTAGGGTATGTAGTCTTCAACTACAGCTTATATGATTCCAATTGGCACCAACTTAAAAAGGAAAGTGACATCCGTTTGCTTTCCTGGACTATAAGTAATTTCCAATTTTGTCAGCAAAAAGTTGAAGAGCCTGACGAGTTCGAACTCAGCCAATGTGCTTATTTCCCTGATTCATTTCAATCAAATACCTTGGCGAATTCTGGAAATAGCACTCTATCATTAAGCGGTGACCGTACGACACTTTCTTTGTCAACGAAGCGTGAGTTAGCCTTTTCTCAGATAATTACCTCTGGTAATAGTACGGGGTGTAAATACGCTAATGGCAGTGTCGAAAGTTGTTTATATGATGCCAATTTAATTTATGATCAATTTCCCGCGAACTTATCTGGCTTTGTCGGTAATGGTTCAGATGTGGTTTGTATGGATGGCTGCAGCAAAGAACTCTCACCGGGCAGTTATAACAAAATAGAAATTGGACGTAACAATAGCCATGTCATTCTTTCAGAAGGGGAATACTGGGTAAATAATCTGGTCTTTTCTAGCGATGGTGCTAAGTTAAGCGTTTCCGGCAAGGTGATTTTGCATTTCAATAGTATTTTATTGCAAGGGGACAGAATCAAAATCAATGAGTCTGGCGACCCTGACGATTTGTGGTTATTGGGGCATAGTGGTACTCAGGATTTCAGAGTAGCGAAAAATGACGTTACTATTCATGCATCGCTATTTCTTGATGCTGATGGCTATGCCAATGGTGTGACGGTGCAAGCTGACCGCTTTATATTTCAAGGGAGTATCACTGCCAGTAAAATCAGCGTTAGTGGTAACGATTCATTTTTAGTGGGGACAAATCTAGCTGACTGTACCGGAACTCAACCTTCTTCCTATGAATTGGTGTTGACTCCTGCCAGTGATTATTCGTTAATTTGTGATGACCTATCTCCAACGCTTAGCGTGATGTCGGGCGGCTCTTTAGCGAATAGTTTTAATGGTTCTGCTTCGGTTACCATTGATGGCATCAAGCAAAATGTGGCAGTCAATAACGGTACCGCCAATATTACCCTGTCCAGTGGTGGTGCGAGCAACGCCGTTGCCGTCACTGCCAGCTTAGTGGATCATTCCGATGTCGCTTCCGTCTCCGGCAGCTATCAGTTTGTGCCCTACACCTTTAAAGTGGATGAGCAATATGTGATTGCCAATAAACCGCAAACCGTGACGGCACAGGCGATGGCGTGTAGCAATGGCAGTGCGGTCGATGCCGGCTACAGTGGATCACCGAGTGCACAACGTGAGTGGGTGATCCCGACTAACGGTGTGGGGGAGGTGATCTATGCGCCACAATTTAGTCACGGTCAGGCCAGTGCGGAACTGACACTGCAAGATGCCGGACAAGCCACCATTACTCTGCAAGACAGCAACTTTGATTGCACTGGCTTTGATAGCTGCCCATTTAACGGTAGCGATACGCTAACAGGTCAATTCACCGTCTATTCCCGCCCTTGGACATTTGCCCTCTGTTCGCCCACGGGTAGTGCCATGGATGGAGATATCAGCGACAAAAACAGCCTTGGTTTTGCCGCCGCAGGCGAAGCTTTTGCGTTAAATATTCGCCCACTACGTTGGGTCGCTGGTGGTAGTGATAGCGACCCGCTCAATGGCAGCGATGAGATTGACACTTCGGCTTATTGCAACGCTCCGGTGACGGAAAACTTTTTTGCCGCCAATTCAGTTACAGCTAATGTTGAACTGAGCTATGAGGTGGCACAACCCGCCGGTGGTGCGGATGGCACATTGAGCGGCACGCTCAGTAAGTCCAATAATGAAGGCAGCAATAATAGCTATCTTGCTTTTAGCGATTTAAGCTGGAGTGAAGCCGGTGTGCTGAGAGTCAAAGCTGATACCGCTGCAAACTATCTGCAGATGAATGTCAACTTAGGTTATCGGGATATCGGTCGTTTTTATCCGGCGTGGTTGTCTCTTATCAGCAATAATTGGGACTACGCATCAAACCATGATGAATTCATGTACATGAGTCAGCCGATCACCTATGACTTTGTTGTTGAAGCTCAGAATATAAATGGTGATGCTACGAGTAATTACAGCCAGTTTTCTCCGGCATTACGCGCTGAAATTAAACTATTTGCAGTTCAATATAATAAAGAAAATGAATTACTGAATTTAATCAAGCGAATTGACAAATTTGAAGATCTCATCTCTGATTATGGTGATATTGGTGCTTGGTCTAGTGCTCAATTCACCCCTGACGATAAAGATTTTATGTTTGTTAAACAATATGATGGTGAAAGCAGCACGCCTGATGGTCCGTTTGCCGATGGTTTTGGTTTAGTCATAACTAGCACTGCTGATGACGTTGAATTTAAAGTGTGTGATGCCGATAGTGACACTGAGATAGCATGTCAAGATGCTTTGTTATTCGACTCTGATGTAGGAAGACTATTTGATACACAACCCGATATTCGCTATGGCCGTATGGTAATGAGTGACGTAGGTGGTACATCTACTCAGGAAAAAATCAATATTCCACTTAAAGTTCAATACTGGGATGGCTTGCGTTTCGTGACAAATACCGACGATTCAGGGAGTCATTATCATTCAAATAATGATTACGTATGTACGCAAAGTGTTTGGGTTGATGAGAATCATACGGGTGGTTCAGATAGTTCAAATTCTTCTCTAGTACCTATAGATACAAACGTT
This sequence comes from Vibrio sp., assembly GCF_047973365.1. Taxonomy (GTDB): domain Bacteria; phylum Pseudomonadota; class Gammaproteobacteria; order Enterobacterales; family Vibrionaceae; genus Vibrio. The sequence continues at coordinate 27,482 of NZ_JBKEBW010000089.1, forward strand.
GATTTAGGTGCTAGTACAGAGCTGTTTGCTACACCGCATAATGTTGACAATAACAATTCTCGTCGAGAACAAATTCGTTTTTGGCTAAGAATGTCCGATACATCACCACAACGATCAGAATTAAATGTAAGTTGTGGTAGCAGTTTTACCGACCAACCTTGGCTACAATATAACTGGCGTGATCAGGGTGATGAAGATCCATCTGCCGTGGTGACGTTTGGTGTTTATCGTGGCAACGACCGTATTATTTTCCGAGGGGAAAGTGGTCTCACAGGACAATAGCAAGCAATTTTTTCGGCTTTAAGTTAGAAAACTGTTAGAAATTGCGTGTTTGTGTCCATGTTTATGCGTCAATGCCTTGCTGTGACGGCAAGGCATTGGTACATTTAGTGCAATTTTTATCTTCAATTCTTGCAGGATGAACGAAGAGTATGTTCAAAAAACTTCGTGGCATGTTTTCAAACGACCTATCAATTGACTTAGGTACTGCCAACACACTTATTTATGTTAAAGGTCAAGGTATTGTTCTTGACGAACCCTCTGTAGTTGCTATTCGCCAGGACAAAGGTCGTGGCGGAAAAACCGTAGCGGCTGTCGGTCACGCCGCTAAGCAAATGTTAGGTCGTACTCCGGGCAACATCTCTGCAATTCGTCCGATGAAAGACGGTGTGATTGCGGACTTCTACGTGACAGAAAAAATGCTGCAGCATTTTATTCGTCAAGTTCACGATAACAGCTTCCTAAAACCAAGCCCGCGCGTACTGGTTTGTGTGCCTTGTGGTTCCACTCAGGTTGAGCGTCGTGCGATTCGTGAATCGGCACTGGGGGCTGGGGCGCGTGAAGTGCATCTGATTGATGAACCCATGGCAGCCGCTATCGGTGCTGGCCTACGCGTTTCTGAACCGACCGGTTCAATGGTGGTTGATATCGGTGGTGGTACGACTGAAGTTGCGGTTATCTCTCTTAACGGTGTGGTTTACTCATCTTCTGTACGTATCGGTGGTGACCGTTTTGATGAAGCGATTATCAACTACGTGCGTCGTAACTACGGTAGCTTAATCGGTGAAGCGACGGCTGAAAAAATTAAGCACGAAATCGGCTCTGCTTATCCTGGTGATGAAGTGGACGAGATTGAAGTGCGCGGTCGTAACCTGGCTGAAGGTGTTCCACGCAGTTTCACTCTCAATTCAAATGAGATCCTGGAAGCGCTACAAGAGCCGCTAACCGGTATTGTTTCTGCTGTGATGGTTGCACTTGAGCAATGTCCACCAGAGCTGGCTTCCGATATTTCTGAAAACGGTATGGTGCTAACGGGCGGTGGCGCACTACTGAAAGATCTTGATCGTCTATTAACCGAAGAAACAGGCATTCCTGTTGTTATTGCTGAAGACCCACTGACTTGTGTTGCTCGTGGTGGTGGTAAAGCTCTGGAAATGATCGATATGCATGGCGGTGATCTGTTCAGCGATGAGTAATGGCTTGTCAGGCACCTTGTAACGAGGTGCCTTATACAAATCTAGGATTGTTATAAGATGAAGCCAATATTTGGTCGAGGACCCTCTCTCCAACAACGACTATTTTTCGCAGTCATTTTATCAGCCAGCCTCATGCTGGCTGATAGTCGTTTAGGAGCATTCGCAAATGTACGTTATTTGCTCAATAGCTTAGTGGCTCCCATTCAGTATGCGGCGGATCTGCCGCGTACCATGTTTAACGATTTTTATTCGTTGGTTAGCACGCGTGATCAACTGATGAGCTCGAATCAAAATCTGAAACGCGAAGTGATGATACTAAGAAGCGACATAACGCTGCTTGACCAATACCGTGAAGAAAACCAACGTCTGCGTAAACTGCTTGGATCGGAATTTGTCCGTGACGAGAAGAAAGTGGTTACCGAAGTCATGGCTGTCGATACCTCACCTTACCGTCATCAAGTGGTGATCGATAAAGGCAGAACGGACGGTGTGTATGAAGGTCAGCCGGTGATCAATGAAAAAGGCATTGTCGGTCAGGTAACATTCGTTGCCGCGCACAATAGCCGCGTGTTACTGCTTATTGACCCAAACAACGCCATTCCTGTACAGAATATTCGTAATGACATTCGTGTAATAGCTTCTGGCAACGGACAGAGCGATGAGATTCAGTTAGAGCACATCCCAACCAGTACCGACATTGACGTTGATGACATGCTGGTGACTTCAGGGCTTGGTGGTGTTTATCCTGAAGGTTATCCGGTGGCTTACATTACTGACGTCGATAAAGATACTCGCCGCGAATTCGCCTCGATTAAAGCAAAACCCGTGGTGGATTTTGACCGCTTACGTTATCTGCTGCTGATCTGGCCAAATGAAGATCGCCAGCAAAAAGTATTGTTAGCCAACCCTGAAGATATCGAAGAAGGTACAACAGATGACCAGTAGTCATTGGAAAGGTCGCTTTGTTATTTGGGGCTCTTTTGTTTTTGCCTTAATTTTTCAAACCATCCCCTGGCCGGGGACACTTGATCTACTCAGACCTTCATGGATTTTATTAGTGACTTGCTACTGGGTTTTGGCGCTTCCTCACCGTGTTAATGTCGGTTCAGCGTTAATTCTCGGTCTTCTCTGGGACTTACTGCTTGGTTCGACTCTCGGTATCCGCGGCATGATGATGTCGATAGTGGTGTATCTCGTCGCAATGAACTTCCTGGTGATGCGAAATATGGCGCTGTGGCAGCAAGCATTCGTGATGGGATTGCTGGCGATGGCACTTGAGGTACTGATATTCTTTGGTGAATATCTCATTCGGGATGTCACGTTTAACCCATTATCTCTCTGGAGTGGTTTAATTAGCTGTATACTTTGGCCATGGATGTTTTTATTGCTGCGTCGTGTTCGTCGCCATTGGCACATAAAATAGCATGACTAAACAACACTTAATTCTGGCGTCAGGCTCGCCCAGACGCCAAGAACTTCTCGCTCAATTGGGATATCACTTTGATGTGTTAGTGCCTAATATTGAAGAGAAGCGTTTAGACAGCGAGTCTCCTGTCCAGTATGTCGAGCGTCTATCGCGTGATAAAGCGTTAGCTGGTTTAGAACTAGCAACTGGTTTAGAACTAGCAAAAGAAAACACGACTAAGCACGATGTAGACGAGCAAAACTATGTGGTTTTAGGATCAGACACCATAGTGGTTCAAGATGATCGAGTATTAGAAAAGCCACAAGGCTTTTCTCATGCCAAACAGATGCTTGAGTATCTATCCGGTGCTCGACATCAAGTAATGACGGCTGTGACGGTCGCAGCAAAAGAAAAATATCATACTGTGGTCGTGACCACGGACGTATGGTTCAAACCCTTGTCAGAGCAAGAAATAGAACAATACTGGCAAAGCGGTGAACCTTGCGATAAAGCTGGCAGTTATGGCATTCAAGGATTGGGTGGGCGATTTGTAACAAGGATTGAAGGTAGCTACCACGCGGTGGTAGGGCTACCACTCTATGAAACTGACCAGCTCTTGCACGAATTCTTATTATTTTAAAACATTGAGGTGCGCTCATGAGTGCAGAGTTGATCTTAAATGTCACACCAAGTGAAACGCGTGTGGCAATGATTGAAGGCGGTGTTCTTCAAGAGATCCATATTGAACGTGAAGCAAAACGGGGCATTGTCGGAAATATTTATAAGGGTAAAGTCAGTCGGGTTTTACCCGGTATGCAAGCCGCTTTTGTCGATATTGGTTTAGATAAAGCCGCTTTCTTACACGCTTCAGATATCGTTCCTCACACTGAATGTGTGGCGGAAAATGAAAAACAGCAGTTTCAAGTGCGTGACATTTCTGAGTTGGTTCGCCAAGGTCAGGACATTGTTGTGCAAGTGGTGAAAGATCCACTCGGTACCAAAGGGGCTCGCTTAACTACCGATATCACATTACCTTCTCGCTACTTGGTTTATATGCCAGGGTCGGCGCACGTTGGCGTCTCTCAACGTATAGAAAGCGAAGCGGAACGTAATCGATTAAAATCCGTGGTCGCCCAGTACTGCGATGAGAACGGTGGCTTTATTATTCGTACTGCGGCAGAAGGTGCGGATGAAAAAGAACTGGCGCAAGACGCGGCTTTCTTAAAGCGCTTATGGGTCAAAGTGATGGAGCGTCGTTCTAAGTACAAAACACGTTCAACACTGTATGGTGAACCGGGCTTGTCACAGCGTATTATTCGTGATTTCGTCGGTACCGAGCTGACCAGCATTATGGTCGATTCACGTTTGGAATTCGAAAACTTAAAAGAGTTCACTTGCGAATTCGTTCCCGAGTTGACCGACAAACTTGAATTGTACGAAGGCGATAAACCTATTTTCGATATGTACGATACCGAGAACGAAATTCAACGTTCTCTCGAGCGTAAGGTTGAGCTTAAATCGGGCGGTTATCTGATTATTGACCAGACTGAAGCGATGACTACGGTTGATATCAACACCGGTGCTTTTGTCGGTCGTCGTAATCTCGAAGAAACCATCTTCAACACCAATATTGAAGCCACACAAGCGATTGCTCGTCAGCTTCGTCTGCGTAATTTGGGCGGCATTATCATTATCGACTTTATCGATATGGCTTCCGATGACCACCGTAAGCGAGTACTCGCTTCGTTGGATGCAGCACTGAGCAAAGACAGAGTTAAAACCAACATCAACGGATTTACCCAGTTGGGCTTAGTTGAGATGACGCGTAAGCGTACGCGAGAAAGTATTGAACATGTACTGTGTTCTACTTGTCCAACCTGTGAAGGCCGCGGTGCGGTGAAAACCGTTGAGACGGTTTGCTTTGAAATTCTACGGGAAATTACCCGGGTTAACCGCGCTTACGATTCTGACAAGTTTGTGGTCTACGCCTCTCCTGCGGTGGCAGATACTTTGCAAGGCGAAGAGTCTCATGCGCTGGCTGAGTTGGAGCTGTTTATTGGTAAAGAAGTTCGTATTCAAGCCGAACCTTTGTATATCCAAGAACAATTTGATGTTGTGATGATGTAAAAGGATATTGAGTGATCTCAACCTTTACCCGCCTTGGGCGATTTGTGTTATGGCTGATTGTTAGCCTACTGGTTTTATTGGCTATTGCTGTCACAGCATTGCGTATGCTGCTGCCTGAGATGAATCGCTATCAAGGTGAGATTGAACGCTGGGTCAGCGATCAGTCCAACATCCAATTTAAGATTACCGATGTACGTGGTTTCTGGAAAAACACTCACCCTTCTCTTGCCCTGACTGCTGTGCGAGCTGATTTGCCTGCCAGCAGTAACGTTCGCATTTCTACGCAACAAATTGATATCGAATTTGACCTGTTTGAGTCTCTGTTAACGCGCAATCCGGTGATTGCCGATATGAGTATTCATGGCATGAAGTTGGATATCAGCTCCATCGATTGGAACAAACTGAAGCGTAATAATTCACCAGCGAACTCATCTGACGTTAGTGAAGGTGAAGGGCAGGTTGTTAAACTGCTGGATAATTTGTTCCTTCGTCAGCTAGATAATTTCTCGCTGATTGATTCTACCATTTTGTATCAAACGATCGCGGGCGAAATTCGTCAGTTGGATATTGCCAAGCTACGCTGGCGAAACCGTGGTTCTCGCCATTTTGCTGAAGGTGAAGTCAGCCTTGCCGATACCAGTATTAACTCTTTGTTAGTCAGTGCTGACTTTGAAGACCACGGTTCATTGCTTGATATTTCGGGGAATTTCTATGTCAGTGCTGACAACCTGCGTGTTACGCCATGGCTGACCCGTTACGTCAAAGAAGAAACCGGCATTGAACGAGGACGCATTAGTTTTAATGCATGGATGACACTCGATCATAACCAACCGGTTGATGGTTACGTGGAATTGAAGCCCTCAGAACTGATCTGGGGTGAAGACGGTCAATCAAACGAGTTGTTGCTCGAATCGGGGATAGTGAAATTGCTTCCTGCGGATAAAGGGTGGCAGGTTAATGGCCATTCATTGCAGCTACGTACCAATGATATTCCTTGGCCCGATTTGGACCTCGCCTTGGATTGGCAGCCCGAAGGATGGACGCTCAACCTGTCGCAACTGGATATTGAATCATTACTACCTATGGTTGGCTTAATGCCGGATTCTCAACAGACCACTCAGATGGTTGACAACCTGAAACCGGGCGGTTTATTGGAAGATATCCGTGTTTCCATGGGCGAAAGCACCGACTCTCTTCGCTATTCTGCGCAGTTATCGGCAGGTCGTATCGCTCAATGGGAATTATTGCCTGAGGTTCATCAACTTCAGGCAAAGATCACCGGCTCAGCGGATATCGCCAACATTCATGCGACCTTGATTGATGACTCGCTGCCCTATGGCGAGGTCTTTCAGGCTCCGTTGAATATCCGCTATGGTGATGTGAATTTAGTCTGGCAAACCAATAGTGAAGGCTGGTCACTTTGGTCTGATAAAGTCTCTGTCGCCACGCCGGATTTACAGGCATTGGGCGCATTTCGTCTCGATTTCCCTCATGATAAAAGTCCATTCTTATCATTTTACCTTGAAGCTGATGCTTATAATGCCGGTGAAACGTGGCGTTATTTGCCTACTCTGGCGTTAGGGGATGATCTGACCGATTATTTGTCGACCGCCATTCAGGGTGGCCGTGTCGATACTGCCAAACTGATTTGGTATGGGGATTTAGGCTCATTTCCGTATCAGAATCATAATGGTGTATTTCAGGCATGGGTTGGGCTACAAGAGGGCAAGTTTAGTTTTGATACCTCTTGGCCGACGATCAACAACTTACAGTTGGATTTGTTATTTGAAAACGAAGCCATGTATCTGGATTCGCACTCGGCAACCTTGATGGATGTGACGGCAAAACGTATCACTGGGCGCATACCGAGTTTAGCACCCGATGGTCATATCGAGATTGAAGCAAGCGCGGTTGCCGACGGTAATGCGGTTCGGGCTTATATGACGGCAACCCCTTTGGTTGATTCTGTCGGTGCTGCTCTCAATGCGGTGCAGGTGAGTGGTGAAGTGACTTCTGAGTTTCAACTGAACATTCCATTTACTCACGATCAACAGCCGCGCGCTTGGGGATGGGCCGATCTGTCTAAAAACCATGTCAATATTGAAGCTCCGCCAATGGAGCTCGACTCCGTTTCTGGTCGAATCAATTTTGACAATGATGTGATCACGGCGGCAGGGTTATCGTCGAAACTGTTAACGCAGCCGATCTCTTTTGACTTCCAGGGGGAAAGCACCCCCCAAGGTTATGCGGTTAATATCGATGTGATTGGTGATTGGGATGTGAAACCGTTGGTGCCCTATGTTGGCGAGCGTTGGCTAAAACCGTTGAAGGGCCATGCACCGTGGCAAACCCGCGTCGCTTTGCAACTGAATGATGTTGGCTTTACTTATCAGATAGAAAGTTCTGCTGATCTGAAAATGGTCGCCAGTGAATATCCGTATCCGTTGAGGAAAAAGTCGAAAGTCGCCGCTAAAGCGCTGCTTCAGGCTTCCGGTAATCAGGAGTCCATCACGGCTCGTCTTCAGCTTCCACAAACGAAATATCAGGCTGAAATTGATATTAGACCCGACACGCCAGTGTTAACAGCAAGCAACTTAGTGCTTGGTCAGGGCAGTTTTAAAATCAGTCCTGTGGTGGGGCATCATGCACAAGTTCGCATTGACCGTTTTAATCTGGATAACTGGATCTCGCTGATGAATGACCAACCCGCAGAAAAAGCGGGTAAGTCGAGTCTCGATAAAATGAACACTCCGCAAATACCGCTTCCTCAGCGGGTAGATGTAAAGACTCAGGAGCTCACGTTAGCTGGCATCGAATGGCACGATGTGGACTTTAATGCCCGCCAGAAAGGACTTGGCTGGGTGATGAATTTGACGAGCCAGGAAGCGCAAGGGCAAGCCAGTTACATCGAGCCTTACGATCTGTCCATCTCATTTGATCGTCTGCATGTGTTTGTCCCCGCTCTTGATGAAGAGCAGCCAAAACCATTGCTTGCGGCGCATAATAATCAAGCTGAACCGTTAATTTCAGACTTCGACCGGGAATTCCATCGCTTAATGCCGAATCTTACTTTGGCTATTCAAGATTTTTGGTTGCAAGGCTATAAAGTCGGTAACGTCAACGTTGACTTCCAACGCAGAGGCGACACGTTAGAGTGGAAAAAGATTGATGTGGTCAGCGGTACCAATACGGTGCATATGACCGGCAACTGGACACTCACCGATAGTCGCAGTCACACTCAGCTTAAAATGGAAGTTCAGGGTGAAAACAACAGTGATCTGATGGAGCGGTTTGGTATCAGTTCAGGCATTCAGAAAGCGTCGTTCAACATGTGGAGCGATTTACAGTGGGAAGGTGCGCCTTGGTCAATGAAGGTCAGTACAGTACAAGGCAAGGTAAAAACTGAATTGGGCAAGGGCGTGATATCTGATGTTAGCGGCGCGGCTAAGTTTCTGGGCTTGTTCAGTTTGGATTCCATTATTCGAAAAATGCAGCTCGATTTCAGTGACGTTTTCGATAAAGGCATGGCTTTTGACTCGATTACCGGTAGCGGAGAGGTTGATAAAGGCGTCTTTGTTACCAATGATATTAAGATGGATGCCGTCGCGGGTGACATGACGATTAAAGGATTAGCGGATCTCAACACTCGTACGGTGGATGCTGAAGTTAACTTTGTGCCGGACATTACCTCGGGCATCCCGGTGTTAACCGCTTTTGCGGTTACACCGCAAACTGTCTTGTATGTGTTAGCGATTACTACCGTGATTGCTCCTGTAGTGGAAGTGTTTACGGAAGTTAATTACGAAGTGAAAGGCCCAATGGATTCGCCAATAGTCAACGAAATTTCTCGTAGCCGTGGTGAATTTAAGCTGCCGAAAAAACTGAGAGATCTCGCGAAATAAGGTCAATAACGAACTAAGGTTTATAACGAGCTAAGATTTATAACGAACTAAGATTAGTCAAGGGAGTGCGGAGCTAAGGTGGCAACATGGAACGTATTGGTTTAATTCAAATGACATCCAGCGCGGATGTGAATGATAATCTTACTTATATTGAACAGCAAACCGCACTATTGACGCAACAAGGCGCTAAGTTGGTCATTACCCCGGAAAATGCAGTGGTGTTTGGTAAAAAAGAGGATTACCACCGCCATGCAGAAATATTGGGTGATGGACCTATTCAGGCAAGAATGTCGCGCTTAGCTGGAGAGCAGCAGGTTTGGATTGTTATCGGCAGTATGCCGATTCTCCGAACTTCAGCGGAGAATCATGGAGTGACGACTACGTCTGTTTTGTTTAATCCGCAAGGTCAAATTGTCGCTCACTATGATAAGCTGCATATGTTTGATGTTGATGTCGCTGATGGCCATAAGCGTTATCGTGAATCGGAAACCTTTACGCCGGGCAATGAAGTGGTTGTCACTGAGACGCCATTTGGTATGTTGGGATTGTCTATTTGCTACGATGTTCGTTTTCCGCATCTCTATTCGCAATTACGTCATTTAGGTGCGCAAATATTATTAGTCCCTGCTGCATTTACTGCGGTAACCGGTAAAGCACACTGGGAAGTTCTGCTAAGAGCTCGTGCGATTGAAAACCAGTGTTGGGTGATTGCTGTCGGTCAGGGCGGACATCATGTTTGCGGCAGAGAAACCTGGGGACACTCAATGGTGATTAACCCATGGGGTGAAGTTATTGCTTCGCTAGGTCAGGAGGCGGCAAGTTTGATTGCTGACATCGAGTTACAACAAATAGAGAGTGTGCGTGCCGCTATGCCTATTAGTGCTCACACCCGCTTTCACAATCAATTTATTTTTTCATAATCCATATTTTTCATAATCAATGTCATAGAGAAAAGAGCTAAACATGAGTATTACCCGCATTGAAGAAGCATTATTAAAACCGGCAGGGCTCACCGAGCAGGACATTGCAGATACTCTGTCGAGCATCGCAACCCGTCAGATTGATTATGCCGATATTTACTTCCAGTCTAGCTGGCATGAATCGTTAGTGTTAGAAGACAGCATTATCAAAGATGGTTCATTTAACATCGACTGTGGCGTGGGTGTACGTGCTGTGACGGGTGAAAAAACCGGTTTCGCCTATTCCGATCAGATCCAGTTAGAAGGGCTACAACAGAGTGCTGTTGCGGCTCGCGGTATTGCGCAGCTAGGTCAGTCTGGCTCAGTACAGGCGTTTAAACGCAACAGTAACCAAACTTATTATGATGCGGTAAACCCACTAGAAAGCTGGGAAAAACAGAAAAAAACCGAGCTATTGCAGCAGGTGGATGCTTATATCCGCACCAAAGAACCATTGATTCAAGAAGTTTCCGTGAGCTTAAGTGGCGTGCATGAACAAATTTTAGTGGCGGCAACGGATGGCACCTACGCTGGCGATATTCGCCCATTGGTGCGTTTGTCGATTAGCGTTCTCGCTCAACGTGGCGATCGCCGTGAACGTGGCAGCGCTGGTGGTGGTGGTCGCTTCAGCTATGATTACTTCCTCAATGAAGAGAATGGGCAGAAAATCGTGTTCTCTTACGCGGATGAAGCGATTCGTCAGGCGCTGGTGAACCTTGAGGCTGATGCTGCTCCTGCGGGGACTATGCCTGTCGTCTTGGGTTCTGGCTGGCCGGGCGTTCTGCTGCATGAAGCTGTCGGTCATGGTTTAGAAGGTGACTTTAACCGTAAAGAGTCATCAGTGTTCGCCGGCAAAGTTGGCCAGAAAGTGACGTCTGATCTTTGTACTATTGTCGATGATGGCACCTTGAAAGATCTTCGTGGTTCGCTGAACGTGGACGATGAAGGGGTCAATGGTCAATACAATGTGCTGATCGAAAACGGTGTGCTTAAAGGCTACATGCAAGACAAGCTCAACGCTCGTTTAATGGGCGTCGCACCAACCGGTAACGGCCGTCGTGAGTCTTACGCGCATCTGCCTATGCCTCGCATGACCAATACTTACATGCTGCCGGGTCAGTACACACCGCAAGAGATCATCTCTACGGTGAAGAAAGGGGTGTATGCACCTAACTTTGGCGGTGGTCAGGTGGATATCACCTCCGGTAAGTTTGTTTTCTCTGCTTCAGAAGCTTACTTAATTGAAAACGGTAAAGTGACTCGTCCGATCAAAGGTGCCACCTTGATTGGCTCTGGTATCGAAGCCATGCAGCAAGTTTCAATGGTCGGTAATGACTTGAGCATTGACCGCGGTGTTGGCGTGTGCGGTAAAGCTGGTCAAAGTGTGCCTGTCGGCGTTGGTCAGCCAACACTCAAACTGGATGCTTTAACTGTGGGCGGTACAGAATAAAGATCGCTCTAAGATCATTAGTTCAGTGGTAATTGACCTCGATCCATGCGATATTGCGCGCAATTAAATGGTTACCCTTTTTGTACACTTTGGAGCACATTTTATGTCTCAACAAGATGATTATCTATCAGTGGAAGACTTGCTGGAAATTCAAAAGGAAGATACTCGCGAAATCATTCAAGCACTGCTGGAAGATGGCAGTGACCCTGAAGCGCTGTATGAAATTGAGCACCACTTTTTCGCTGAAGATTTCGATAAGCTAGAAAAAGTGGCTGTTGAAGCTTTCAAAATGGGCTTTGAAGTTGCTGAAGCGGAAGAAGCTGAAGATGAAGACGGCAGCAAGCTGCTTTGTTTTGATGCGACAATGCAATCGGCTCTTGATCCCGCAACAATCGACGCGCAAGTGGAGAAGTTGGTTAATTTGGCTGAAAAATACGACATCATTTATGACGGTTGGGGCACCTACTATGAGGGCGAAGACGCTCTATATCCTGATCCTGCCGAAGATGAAGATGACGACGAAGAGTAAGTCATAAAACAAATACCAGCTTAGGCTGGTATTTTTTATAGCTGCTATGTTTAAATGATTAAGATGCTTATATAACAAAACAAAAACAAATTCAGTCAGTCAATTAATCAATAAGAAGTATTATGCAAATTTCTCTCGCCGGTTTATGGCAACTTTCACCGCTCACAGACTTATCTATTCCACAGGACGATATTACTTTTCCATCGCCGCTCAGTGCGGTTTTGCCTAACTGTTTGGCGGAAGAAGAGATCGCTCAGCAGGAGTGGCATCTGATGCATGATCTTGATGTGGATGAAAGCATGCTCAATTTTGGCGCTATTGATCTGGTTCTTGAAGGTATCGATTATCACGCAGAGGTTCGATTGAACGGCGTTGCTCTGTTTGATTGTGATGGCTCGCAAAAAATCTATCGAAAAGATATTCTTCCACAATTGAATTTGGGGCGAAACCGATTTGAGATTTTGTTTCTGCAACCGGATGAAGAAGATGCTGAAGTCTGTTTGTTGAGTGAAGAGGTGAAAAAGTACGATGACCGAATTGGTATCTGGCGTGAACCTTATTTACACTTCATTCGCCATGTGCGTCTAGGCGCTGTCACCACTGAACAAATCTGGCACCATGGTGGCGGCTGCGAACTGATGGTCAATCTACATTTCACGTCATTGACTCCGGGATTAGTTTCAGCTGCGGTTAAATTTGATGGTATGACGTATCAGCTACCGATTGATATTCGTAGTGATCATGTCAGTGCTCTATTTCAGGTTGAAGCCCCTAAGTATTACGACAAAGCGAATCCAAATCCGAACGATCTTTATGAGTTAAGCATCCAGTTGGATGGGCAGAGAAAAGTGTGTCAGCTCGGTTTATCTAGAGAGCTCTGCGTGACTCACTTCGTATAGGCTATACCCAATATAGAAACCAAAAGCCCCAGCTCTCTGAAGTGACTTCATAAAGTTGGGGCATTTTCTTAGTGCGCACATCGCCAGTGATTATTGTGGAATTTGTTTTGCCAGAATCTCTCATGGAAGTAGTAAGCACAGGTATTAAAGCTCGGTTCAATCAATGCCATAACTCCGCCAATTAACCAACTGCCTGTCAGCATGTATGCCACGTTGAAAGCCACGCTGTAGTGAATTACAGCAAAACTCATGGTTTTGATTCTTGGATTATGGGCATAACCTTGTAGCGGAGTGTATTTGTCCCACGCTTTTTCGTGGAAGTAAAACGCCACCGTATTGACCATTGGCTCTAACATTGCAATCAGGCTGCCTAAAATGATATCGCCTGTCAGTACGTATGCAACGGTAAAGGCAATGCTGAAATGTAATGCTGCAAAACTGATAGTCTTTTTCATAATAAGTCCAACCTTGTATCTCTTTGTTGAACTTATTATTGATAATTATTCGCATTATCGCTAGTGGTATTTTTGAATTGCTGTGATAGGTAAAAGCTAATAGGTAAAAACAAATAGGTAAAGGCGCATTAAGCGCAATGCCAATCAGTTAAGAAAATCTCTCGTTCCCATGCTCTGAAGTGACCCCCAATAGTTGGACAACCAATTATTGGGGGTCTTTTATTTATGTCCAAATACAGTCGCGAGTTAAAGTTCAAAGTAGCTAAAAAGTATCTTGATGGCTCCACTCCTCGAGAGCTCGCTGAAAAATATTCTGTCCCAACAAAACATGTTCGTTATTGGGCTCATGTTTTCACTATGCATGGTTCAAATTCATTTTTAATTG
>NZ_JBKEBW010000016.1:0-47246 GCF_047973365.1 Vibrio sp.
AAAACTTCTTCGCTTTACTCAAAACAGAGATGTATCACGGTCAAAGCTTCACTGATGCTGATGAACTGATTGCAAATATCGAAGAATATATAGAGTATTACAATACAAAACGGATTAAGGTGAAATTTAAAGGCCTGACTCCGATAGAATATCGAAATCAGGCCTTGCAAGCCGCTTAACAGAAATGTCCAACTTTATGGGGTCACTTCAGACCGTGGGAACGATAACTCTGTCTTTTTGAGCTTAACTGATAGACATTAGGCTGTTATGTCGCCCTTTCCATACATACCTATCGAGTAATTCCCGCAAGTTTCAACAAGATATTTTCCAACTGATCCCAAGGCATTAGCTGAGAATCAATCACTTCGAGACGAGACTCAAAACCTTGCAAACTCAGTTGATTCACCGACACAACACCGTTTGCTGAGTTGAACACATAACAACCTTGGTCAGTATTCACCACAGCTTTTACACGCTCAGCAGTGAGATCGCTGATCAATGAAAAAAGCGCATCAAAGTTGAAATGATACTCTGCACCAAACAACCAACCACAACTGAAATAACCCTGCCCTTTGTTCTCCTTACGAGCAAAAGGCTGATTTGGACCTAACTGAAACTCAGGTTCCATTTGTGCGTGGTGGTGGTGAGATTCAATATGTGATGATGCGCCACCGTGAACACGTTCAATATCCAAAACTTCAATCGGTAATTGGCCGCGCGTGACCAATTTATGAAACACCTTAGCTGGCGTTTGGTCTGTAACCCAATCATTAAATGTGTCGATATCATCAGCCGTGCACTCATCTACTTTATTGCCGATAATCACATCTGCCGTTTGCAGTTGGTCATTAAAGTTTTGATTCGTGGTGTATTTCTCGATACTCAGATTACGAGGGTCAACTAAGCCAATCGTCGCTTTAAGGTCAACATAAGGTGTGTATTGGTCAGAGGTTAGCGTCGCAATCACCTGTTTTGGGTGTCCAAGCCCGGTCGGTTCGATAATCAAACGATCCGGCTTCTGACGCAGCAAAGCGTTAATACCAACCGACATAGGCACGCCCGCGGTACAACACATACAGCCGCCTGGTACTTCTTTAATCAAAGCACCTTGATCAGACATCATGGCACCATCAATACCAATTTCACCAAACTCATTAACCAGAACCGCCCATTTCTCATTTTCTGGCTTGTTGTTTAGAAGATTCAATATCGTGGTTGTTTTCCCTACTCCGAGAAAACCCGTAATGATATTGGTTGGAACTTTATTCGTCATCGGGATACTCCTTTTGTAAGGAGTATACATAGGAGGCTTCGCGCTTGCTATACGCGCTTTTTTGGAATGACAAAGAGCAGTGCAATGAGTAGCTAGGTACAATGAGCAGATAGGTGTGATAGGACAGAATGCATAAAGGCGCACTGCGGGAGCGCGCCTTATTTCCTCGTTACTCAATCGTGAGTCTGCGGATTCTCTCATCTCTAGTTAGATGCACTTGAATCAATGACGAGGTCAATCGAATAGAATGTTGATTCCTTCCAAATTGTAAGTAAGGCTTTTTTTCACATCCTCCATAAGAAATATTGATAATCGCCTTACGATTTAAATATGGCTCATTTTCTCAGGAATACAAGTGTTCAAACTCATATTATTGGCGATTGTTTTACTTGAATCACTTTTTTGCTTACCTAAATCACGTTTTCGAAAAGTTGCCAAACTTGCTTATTTTCAGTTTGAAATCATATATGCAAATCTAATTTGCAACTTTGCAGCTATAGTTGATTGTGATGCCCAGTATAATCTGGCATTCCTCACATAACGCCAACCATGAGACCCGTTTTAAATGACCAGCAGAGAGACGTTTACGCAAAGTTTTCTAGCAAAAGTTCCAAAAGATGCTATCAACCAGTTTCTCTCTAAAGATAAAACGCCGATCTCAGTTTTGTTTTTGTCTCTTGCGGTTGGTATACTGGCAGGCATTGTCGGCACTTACTTTGAAAAAGCGGTACATTTCGTATCAGAAACTCGTACCGAATGGCTGATTAGTGAAATTGGTAATTTGCTTCCTCTGTGGCTAGCCGCATTTATTATCAGTGCGGCGTTGGCTTTTATCGGTTACTACCTTGTCCACCGTTTTGCACCGGAAGCGGCAGGTTCAGGCATTCCCGAAATTGAAGGGGCAATGGATGGTATCCGCCCTGTACGTTGGTGGCGTGTTATTCCGGTAAAATTCTTTGGTGGCATGGGCGCATTGGGCTCTGGTATGGTGCTAGGACGCGAAGGCCCTACCGTGCAAATGGGCGGTGCTATCGGCCGCATGATTTCGGACGTATTTCGTGTAAAGAGCGAGGACTCTCGCCACTCTCTTCTCGCTTCAGGTGCGGCGGGTGGTTTGGCAGCCGCGTTCAATGCTCCACTTGCCGGCATCATGTTTGTTGTCGAAGAGATGCGCCCTCAATTTCGCTACTCGCTTATTTCAATTAAGGCGGTCATCATTTCTGCGGTATCTGCCAATATTGTGTTTCGTTTGATCAATGGTCAGCATGCTGTTATCAGCATGCCGGAGTATGATGCTCCGGAGTTGAAAGCTCTAGGCTTATTCTTGTTTTTAGGTATGCTATTTGGCATCTTTGGCGTAATTTTCAACCGACTTATCACCCTATCTCAAGACATCTTTGTTCGCATTCACAAAAACCAACGTAAGCGCTATTTGATTACAGGTTCGTTGCTAGGTGGTTTTTTCGGCTTAACTCTGCTCTACGTACCGGAGCTGACTGGCGGAGGTATCAGCTTTATTCCTGATGTGACCAACGGCAACTACAGTGCAACCGTTTTGTTACTGCTATTCATCGGTCGTATTTTTACCACTGTGGTGTGTTTTGGTTCTGGGGCTCCTGGTGGTATCTTTGCACCAATGCTGGCACTCGGCACGCTGTTTGGTTATGCCTTCGGTTTGATGGCGAAAAGTATTTTCCCCGAGTTGGACATTGAACCAGGAATGTTCGCCATTGCAGGTATGGGCGCCTTGTTCTGCGCGACGGTGCGCGCCCCTATTACTGGCATCTTGTTAGTTATTGAAATGACTGGGAATTATAACCTTATTCTTCCACTCATTATTACTGGTTTAGGCGCGGTAATTTTTGCTCAGATGCTGGGCGGACAGCCTATCTACAGCCAGTTACTGAATCGTACCTTGAAAAATGAGAAACTTCGCCAACAAGATTTGCCGCAACAAGAGTAGCATGAGGAACAGAATTTGGTCATTTCGCATATACTCTTCCTACTTGAGTATAGATGTTGCGAATTTGCTGCGTATTTTGTGACAATCACACACATTATTGTCGTACAGACACATAGGAAACTGCTAATATCGCCCCCCACAAACCCGTGGTGGCAGTGTTAGCTTAATTGAAACGCTCGATGACACCATACTACGACGATGTAATGTGGAGTTTTCGTTGAATTGGAATAAGTTTTTTAAAGTACAAGGTGTCCCCCCTTCTCAAGCAGCCCTTGCCTTAGGCATGATTGGCTTAGGTCAAGCGTGGGCGCTCTATTTTCCAGTTGTCGGCGTGACTATTCGACCTTATTTAGCAGCAATGGGTGCAATCTTATTGTTGCCCGTTCTCATTAAATATCTGACTAACTATAAAACCTTTATTGCCGACATCAGCCATCCGCTATCAGGAAGCCTTATGGCGCCAATGAGCATGGCGCTATTAATACTGTGCGACTATTTGGCCGTCATATCCCCATTCATCGCTTACCCAATTTGGGCATTAGCACTGATACTGCATTTGACCATGATGGTTTTATTTTTTGGCTTCCAACTGAAAAACTTCAAGATGTCGAATATAGTCCCTAGCTGGTTTTTATATCCGGTAGGAATGATCAGTAGTTCGCTTGCGGGTACGCAATTTGGCCACAACGTATTTTCAGAAACACTGGTGCAGGTGTGTGTGGCGATTTACTTTATCATGTTGCCAGTTGTACTGTATCGCTTGGTGTTTTTTGGCTCTCTACCACGCAGAGCAAGACCGACGCTGGCAATCATGGCAGCGCCAATAAACTTAACTCTCACGACCTATTTGGTGAATTTCCCACATCCAGACCCTATTCTCACTGGTGCTTTAGCGGGTATAGCAATCACCATGACATTGCTCATTTACCTTTGTTATATACGTTTATTGCGTCTGAAATTTCAACCTTCAATTGCCTCGGTCACTTTCCCATCAGTGATCAGTGCCATCGCTATGCACCGATTAACCACCTTCTTCGCATCAGATTTCCCACACTGGCACTGGCTGCATAATTTTGGCGTCTTAGAGTTAACCATTTCAACGATACTCGTGATTTGGGTGTCAACAGGCTACATCAGAATGTATTGGCCTGAGTATTTCTCAAAAAAAACCTGCTCTTAAAAACCGATTGTTAAAAACTTGGGCAAATAGAAATTATCGGTTGCCACCTTAGTGCGAAAGCCTCAGAATGTCGCACTTTTCGCCAACGGTGATCTTTTACTCGTGGTGAGTGTTATTAAGTAAATTACTGAGAATCAAATATGGGTTTTACCTCGTTAGGTCTATCTGCGCCAATCCTTAAAGCTATTGAAGAAAAAGGATATACAACTCCGTCTCCTATCCAAATGCAGGCGATTCCGGCTGTATTAGCAGGCAAAGATGTCATGGCGGCGGCACAGACAGGTACAGGTAAAACGGCTGGCTTTACTCTGCCTATTTTGCAGCTTTTATCACGAGGCCCCAAAGTGCGTGGGAATCAAGTCCGCGCGCTGGTGCTAACACCGACTCGCGAACTTGCCGCTCAAGTGGGAGAGAATGTCGATACTTATAGCCGTCATCTGCCGCTTTCTAGCGCAGTCGTGTTCGGTGGTGTAAAGATTAACCCGCAAATGTTACGCCTGCGCAAAGGTGCTGACGTATTGGTTGCAACGCCAGGTCGTCTACTGGATTTATACAACCAAAATGCGCTGAAATTCGATCAACTGGAAGTTTTAGTGCTGGATGAAGCTGACCGTATGCTTGATATGGGCTTCATCCGTGATATCCGTAAAATCCTGGACCTATTACCAAAACATCGCCAAAACCTGTTATTTTCAGCAACCTTCTCGGACGAAATTCGCGCACTGGCTAAGACCATGGTAAACAACCCTGTCGAGATCTCAGTCAACCCTGCGAACTCAACAGCAAGAACAGTAGAACAATGCATTTACCCCGCAGACGTGAAGAAAAAAGCGCCTATGCTGGTCAAGCTGATCAACGATGGTAACTGGCAACAAGTACTGGTATTTACTAAAACTAAGCACGGCGCAAACAAACTGTCAGCATTCTTAAATGATAAAGGTATTACTTCAGCACCGATTCACGGCAACAAAAGCCAAAGCGCACGAACTAAAGCGCTCGCCGATTTCAAATCTGGCGAAGTCCGAGTGTTGGTAGCAACCGATATTGCCGCGCGTGGTATTGATATCCCTCAGTTACCTCAAGTCGTGAACTTTGAACTACCCAAAGTAGCCGAAGATTACGTTCACCGCATTGGTCGTACCGGACGTGCTGGCGAAGTGGGTAAAGCCATTACTTTAGTTTCAGCACTTGAAGCTCCAGAGCTGTTTGCGATTGAACGTCTGATCCAACAACTACTGCCACGTATGGAACTGACTGGTTTTGCCCCGACCAATAAAGTGCCTGAGTCTGTTTTAGACACGCGTCCAATGAAGCCGAAAAAACCTAAGAAACCGAAGAAGCCTAAAGCGCCAAATACAGATGGCAAACCAACGGCTAGTAAGGCAAGTAATAACGGTAAACCAAACAAAAGTGATAAACCAAACAGACATGGCAAACCAAATCCAAACGGTAAACCTAGCGTAAACGGCAAGCCAAACGGAAACAGTAAGCCGAATCGCGCTCCGAATCAAAAAGCCAATAAAAAACCCCAATAAAAAAAAGAGTGCAGTTCCCATAGCTGCACTCTTTTTTATTCCGTCTCACTATTATTTCCTTAGAGGAGCCGTTAAGACTCGATCGGAACCACTAAAATATCAATCGATGATTTATTGATAAGATCTCGCGAGTAAGAAACCATATTACTCCAGAAGTCATGATGATGTCCGCAGATCAGTAAATCGTAATCATGCTGATCAATAACTTTTTTAAGTTTGTTACCCAAGCTACCCGTACCCACCCAGAAATGTTTGAGCGGAAAATCGGGAAATTGTTGTTTGGTGTATTGCTGAAAGCTCTGAAGAAGCTGATTGGAATGCTGATTGAGCGGCTTTTGCGTTGGGTCTTGTTGAATGTCAATTAACTGGCTATACACTTCACCAACCGCACCGTCGACATGAATAAATGAGACGTCAGCATCGAAAGTATTTGCCATTGATAGCGCTTTATTGATTAATGCTTTGTTTTCTTCGGTCAGCTCTAGTGCGACTAAGATATGTTGGTATTTCATCACTGCCCCCTCATGCCATTATGACTGTTGAGATCATAGTCTTTAATCAGAAAAAATGTGTCACTGAGATCACACGATTAAAAGTGAACAAGCATTCTAGAAAACTTCTACCCTATTGCTATCAATAGGGTTTTCGTTACATTCGCTGACTAACTGGATTCTGAGTTTGACTGAAGTGATAAATGAAAAATTTCACTGATCGATTCAATAGTTAAAGGCGGTGCGAAGTAGTATCCCTGCACCACCTCACAACCGTATTCGGACAACACATTGAACTGTTCCATGGTTTCAACCCCTTCGGCGACCACCGTCATGTTACAAGAGTCACCAATAGCGATCACCGCTTTCACCAACGTCTGAGTCTGCTCGCTCACTAAAATGTTATCGGTAAAAGATCGATCAATCTTAATTTCAGTAATAGGCAAAGTATGCAAATAGCTTAGCGAAGAATAGCCAGTCCCAAAATCATCTAATGACAGTCCAAAACCATAATGCTTCATGCAATTGAGACGTTCAGCGACAGTAGTCAGGTCTTCCAACAATACATTTTCGGTGATTTCCAATGTTACGCGAGAAATATCAATTCCGACTTCCTGGGCAATTGTAACCAATTTTTCCGGGAAGCTCGCTTCCATCAACTGCTTTGGCGAGATGTTGACGGAAACGCCTATCGCATCAGCACCATTCGGACTGATGAACAGAATATCTTCGCACGCTTTTCGGAACACGAAATAGCCCAGTTCATGAATGACACCAATATCTTCTGCCACTGCGATGAACTTGGTTGGTGAAATTTCGCCTAAGCGTTTGCTGTACCAGCGAGCTAACGCTTCCACACCGATGTTCTTGCCACTTGTCACTCGAACTTGAGGTTGATAGAGCACTTTTATCTCTTGGTATTTCAGTGCTTTTCTTAGTTCATCCTCAATTAAGTAATCCAGTTGAATTTCTTCATTGATCTCATTGTTGTAAAACATCGCACTGCCTTTATGCAGCGCTTTGGATTTATACAAAACGACATCAGCTTTACGAATCAAGGCTTCCGGTTCAGTATCATCCCGCGGGAACATCGCAACACCGATACTGCAGTTGGTGTTAAGCACTTTGCCATCAATGATGAATTTATCCGCAAATAGTCGCTGAATAGCTAACACTTTTTCTCGCGCCGCCATGTCATCGGCTAAATCCGGGAAACAGAAGATAAACTCATCACCGCCAAAACGTGACACACTATCGTGAGGGCCAAGAATACTCTCAAATTTTCGGCTGACAGTTTTCAACAGCTTGTCGCCCGCAGAATGCCCATGCAGATCGTTAATCTTCTTAAAATCATCAACATCAAGCAGCATTACTGCACCACAGCACTGGTGATGAAGCGCATGGTCAATCCCATTATAAATAATGCCGTTAAGCAATAGTCGATTGGGTAGATCTGTTAATGGATCATGCTCGGCAAGATATTTGAGTTTGTCTCGAATCTGTTTAAGTTCGTTAAAGTCCTTACCTATTCGTTCCTGAAAGCGATTAAATCGCTCGCCAATTGCCCTTCCTAGCTTCAGCGACAACGCGATGATGATTAAGGTTGAAACCAAACTTGCGAGCAATACGCGTTTGAGTTCAGCTCGGTTACTGATTTCTACAGCTCGAACATTCTCCGCCAGATACGCTTCAAAACGTTGCACATAAAAGCCAGTACCAATTGTCCAATTCCAACCATCAATCATTTTTAGATAACTGATTTTTTCACCACCACTAGAGGCACCGGGCATGTACCGTGCCATATACTGGGTAAATCCCGATCGATTGGTATCTTGATTTCGAATTTTATTGATTTGAGGGCTCAGCTCGTCAGAGACGTGAGTATTAACCAGGGCAGGCTCTGGGTGAGACAAAACTGTCCCTTTATCATCGATAACAAAAACGTAGTCATTATTACCATATCGGTAGTAGCGAAGCCATTCTAACACTTGATTTTGAATATCTTGCTCAACATCGACAACATAGTCTCCTGTACCGATATACCAACCATACGGTTCAAACAGTTTACCAAAGCCAATTTTCTCATATTGTTCATCAGGGTTTCCATCCGGTCGGCTATACCACCATTGATAGTAAGCTTCACCTCCAGAGGCTTTCATTCTCTCTATATGTTCCTGAACAATGAGAGTTCCGCGAATATCTTTGCTGTTCCAAATGGAATGTCCCTCTAAATGAGGAAACAAGCTGTGCATGACACTAATCCCCTCAGTGTCATAGATAAAGAAGTAGCCTCGGTCATGATTGAAGCGGATTGGTCGTAGTGCCTCGGTAATCATTTTCATCACTTCTGTTTTTGGTTTATCGCGGTGATGTTGATAGATATTGGACGCAATCTTATGCGCTTCATATACCCGATCACGAATTTGCTGTTGCAGTGTGTTGACCGTCATACTTTTGTGTCGATCGATTTGATCAGATATTTGATATATCTGTACTTGGACAATCTGTTTCTGCTGTTCAATCAGATTGTCACGCAAAGACTCACTTTTCTCTTCCGCTTCCATGCGATTGCTTTGAATGAGGATACCATTAACCACGATCGCGAATAACGTCATAACTATTGCAGGAGCATAGCGAATAATATTCAGCAATTTTCTATCATTTAATGGTGTCATCGCTTCCTACTTAAGCGTGTGGTTATCCATTAAGAATAGACAATTTTTACTGGTTTCAAGTGACGAAGATCTAAAGTAATAGAACGAGCAAAATAGCCGTTCTTTAATCGTTATGAATGATGATTAAAGGGACAAAAAGCGAGCTGATGAAATGCAGCCCGCTTTTCAATACGTCATCTGCGATTAAGCAACCAGTTTTATCGAACTGCCAGTTCGAGCCACTTCGACATCTAATCGCAGTGAAATTTGTTCTTTGAGTTCACTAACATGGGAAATAATCCCTATCGTTCGACCGCCCTGCTGCAAATCAATTAGGGTTTGGATAGCCAAATCGAGAGACTCCGGATCCAGACTACCAAAGCCTTCATCAATAAACAGCGTATCAAGGCGAATACCACCACTGTACGACTGAACGACATCAGACAATCCAAGAGCCAGCGAAAGCGCTGCCATAAATGATTCACCACCAGATAAAGTAGCAACGTCCCGCCATTTACCTGTGTAGCCATCTTCCACCATAAGATCCAAGCCTGAACCACTGTTACCTTTTGCACGTTCTTCTTTGCGCTTGAGTAAGTAGCGCCCTTTACTCATCAGTTGCAATCGCTGTGACGCCTGGATCAATACATCATCAAGCAGCACCCCAAGTACAAAGCGATGCAAGCTGACTTTGGCTCCTGTTCTACCATTGGCAATATCGCTTAATGTACCAAACACCTGATAGGCTTTTTCCAACTGTTCATTTTTGGCATAAAGTGCGCTCAGTTTCTGCTGTACCTGATTAAGGCTATCCATTCGAGAGCGGAGCTGAGTGTAGGTTTGCAACGCTTGGTCAACGTGTTGTTGTTTGGTCAGCAATGCCTGCTCTAACGGTTCTAATTCAGGTAACTGCTTGTCTTTTAACTCGCGGTTGATCGACTCAAGCTGAGTTTTGAGCGATGCGCCTTTGTCCTCAAACTGACGAATAGAAGACTCAAGCTCAGCGATGGCTGATTCAATCAACTTAGCATTCAAATAAGCGTGTTGGTTATCAAACACGCTCGCCGATAAGGCACCCAACCATGTTCTTTCAGTCTCGTCCTTCTCTTGCAACCACTGCTTTTGCTGTGTTAATGCGTCACTAAGCGACGATTCAATCGCGGAAAGCTGCTTTTGTACTTCGGCAAACTGTTGCTGAGCGTTCTGTTCTGCTTTTTGCACTTCTTCGATTTGCTTTTTAACCGCGCTATATTGGTTTCTGACTTGCTCGACGTTTTCAAATCCAAAATTTTCAAACCCAGAGCTTTCAAACCCAGAATTGTCGAAACCAGACAAAATGCCTTCGCGCAAAGCAGCCACTTCCGTTTCTAGCACTGTCACCGCATGTTTGCTTTCGGCTGTGCCCGCAATGGCTTTTTCAAGGTTAGTCTTTGTCTGCAACAAACGCCCTTCCAGCGTTTCTAACTGAGATTTCAATACTTGTGGTTGCATTAGCGAAAGGGTCTTGATCTCTTCATCTAACGCTACTTTGCTTTGCTCAAGCTCAGTGAGTTCCGCTATCGATTGCTGTTCAATTTTCGCAACTAACTGAGTGAGTTCACGTTCAAGCAGACCAAAATTGGATAGCGATAACTGATGGTTCTTCAAAGCTTCCAGCTCGTTTGCCGCGCAGCGTTGCTGTTCATCACGGGCATTTTTCACCTCAGCACGAGTAACCACATCACCAGTAAAATTGGCTAAATGAGGATGCTCAACACTTCCGCATACAGGACAAGCGTCACCTTCATTTAACGATTTGGCCAACTCCGCCGCTTGGTTTGTGTGCCAAGTCATTTCTAGCTTATCGGCTTCACGCTTAGCGTTGATTGTTATTTGCTGTGCTTGGTTATAAGCCTTTTCAGCCAACACAACATCTTGTTTTAGCTTGATTTGTTGTTCATTTAATTGGGCGTAGTTTTGGCGAATCTTGATTTGTTCAACTTTTTTTTCTAATGATGAACGCAGTTCAGGTAATGCATAGACATTTTGTAAGGTCTTATCATATTCCTCTCGTTTGGCTTGAATCTCGCTATCTAACGCTTTTAGTTGCTTTTCGAGCTCGTCTTCCCCTATTTTCGTTTTAGCAAAAGCTTGATGAGCGATCGCAAGTGTCTTTTGTTTATCATCTAAGGCGCGATACTTTTTGCCAATTTCTTCGAGTTGATAAAGCTGTTGAGAGAGTTCTGGAACAATTTGCGCTTGCTGAGCCGCGAGCTTCAAATCCGTTTCATTTTTTTCAAACTGAAGCTTAATTTGCAAAGTTTGCTGCTGCTTTTCTGCAACGCTTTTTGTTGCTTGTTCAAACTGCTTTGTGGCACTGACCCATTGGTTGAATGGCAGATCTAAAGTAAGCGCTTGTCTGGCTTGTGCTCTTTTCTGGCGCAATAGTTCAATGCCCGACAATTGTGACTGGTGTTCAGCAACGGCTTTTTCAATCTCATTTTTTTGGGCAAATTTTTGTTTGAGTTCCAACGCCAAGTTGCGCAGTGTCTTTGCTTCATCCCGTTGCTGTTGCAACGTTTGATAAGCCAGTTCACTTTGTTTTACCTCTGGCTCTAACTTGCTTTGTTCTGCCTTCAGCTCTTCTTCACAAGAGACGGAGACCACATTCAATGCACCTTTGATCTGGTTATCAAAATCGTCTTTCTCTTTTCTAATGCCCGCAGCTTTGTCAAAAAGAGCTCGTTCAATTTGCGTATAAATCTGCGTTTGGAATAGCTGACCAAAGATTTGCTCACGCTCTTTAGAGTTCGCAATCAACAGCTCTCGAAACTGCCCCTGTGGTATCACCATCACCTGACGAAACTGCTTCACATCTAAGCCAATCAAATCCACCATAGCCTTGCCCACTGGATTCGGTCTGTTAGCTAACAGTTTCTGCTCGCCATTAACCAACTCCACCAGCGTTGCTGAGTGGGTTTTCTTGGTTGTGCCTTCGCCTCGTTTTTTCGGCATTTCCTGATCTGGGCTGCGAGTAACGAGATAGACTCTACCTGCCAGTTCAAACTCGAACTCAATTTCCGTCAACAGCTCTGTATCGGCATAATCACAACGCATTTGATCGCCGGTACGTTCGCTGCCTGTGGTTTCACCATATAAGGCAAAACAGATCGCATCGAGAATCGAGCTTTTCCCTGCTCCTGTGGGCCCATTAATTAAAAATAGCGGTGAAGCACCAAGGCTGGTGAAATCCACCACTTCTTTGCCAGCAAAAGGGCCAAAAGCCTGAATCGATAATCGGACTGGGCGCATCTTATTCCCCCTGCTTCAATGACTGGATAACCGCACTGACGACTTGTTCTTGTGCTTCGGTTAATGCTGCTTGTTTGGCTTCGAGGAAGAAGTCTTTGAACATCTCCATTTCTCCGCGCGCCAGACGTGCTTTGCCCATTTCCTGATCCACGCCAATCAGCATGCCCGGTTTTTCAAGATGCAGCGCATTTGGGTAAACCTTTCGCAGCTTTTCCATAGGGTCAAGAATGGCGTGTTTATCTTGCAGTCTAACCAGTAAATAGTCGTGACTGTTTGGGTCTGTTTTGCCCTGTTGCAGAATCTGCTCTAACTCACCTTCGATAATGCGCATATTATGAGGAGCATTAAGCGGTACTTGAGTTGCTGATACAAAACCGTCTTTGTTCAGTTCTACCAAGGTCATGGCTTTCTTATGGTGTTGTTCACTGAAGCTGTACTTCATCAGTGAACCCGAATAGCGGATGTAATCGGTGCCTTTCATCTGCGGCTGATGCAAATGACCAAGAGCAACATAATCGAAGGATAAAAAATGTTCGTGGCTGACTCTGTCGGAGCCACCAATGGAGAGTGGGCGCTCTGATTCAGATTCGATCGCACCATCAACAAAGCAGTGACTTACCAACACCTTGCGTTGCGACGATTTAAACTGCTCGGCAATTAAGCCACAAAGGTGTTGATGCGCTTCATCGTGAGTGCTGACTTCATCAGTTTGATAATAGTGGCGCACCAGCTCAGGATCGTTATAAGGCATGGCATAAAAAGCGACTTCACCAGCCTGTTCACTCGTGAGCACCACCGGTTCAAGCATCTGCTTAAAGTCGGCAATGATGTGCAAACCAGACTGCTTCATCTGTTTGGCCGCAAAACCTAGCCGCTTGGCTCCATCATGGTTGCCCGGAATCACAATCATAGGCACACCAAGCTCACCGCAAATTTGCGTGACGACGTCATCTAACAATTCGATAGCCAGCGTCGGCGGTATCGAGCGATCATATACATCACCCGCCACCACGAGCGCATCTACTGGATTGTGTTTGATGTAAGCAACAATTTGTGAGAGTACGTGTCTTTGATCGTCAAGTAGCGACACATTATGAAACTGACGGCCAAGATGCCAATCTGAGGTGTGAAGAAACTTCATGCCTTTCCTGTACAACGAGCAATAATGGCTAATCATACCCGTTTTAATCGTAAATGTGGCATGCAAAGAAAAAGTTTGAGAAATATCTAACCCTTTGCTTCTGGATCAAAGGGTTATCTAATTAACAACGAACTTTCAAACGGCGTGGAACCAACTCAACACCTGCCTGATAACGCTTCGCTGACGCATTAAGTGCAAGCGCTAATGCGCTGTCAGCAATCACTTCAAATTGTTGTGGTAATGAGTTGACCTTCATTGGCAGGAAGTCCAACAAACGGTTGTCACCAAATGTGGCCAAGCGAATGTTTTTAAGCACAGCAGGATGCTCCATTAGCACATCCAAAATACCTTCTAATAAGGTATAAGAGGTTGCCACAATCGCATCTGGCAACCGTTCTTTTTTTACCCATTGTTCAAGCACTCGGCGACCTTCTTCACGGTTAAAGTGTTCGCCATAGCCCAACATAAATTGACGTTGATTTGATTTCACCGCCGACTCAAAACCGAGCTGACGCTCTTGAGAAATATTCAGTTCTGGCAACGCGCCAATCAGTCCTACCGTTTTGACCTCTTCTGTTAGCAGTGAAGACGTTAAGTCATAAGCGGCGCCATAATCTTCACTGATCACGCAGGCAAAGTATTCATCATCCAACGGACGGTCAATCGCGATGACCGGAGTACCTAAATTCTGCATTTTTAAGTAGAACTCACTGGCGTTTGGAATCGAGCTAGCCACGAAAAGTGCATCGATACGACGTGACACTAATGCCTCAGCAGCACTGATTTCGGTTTCAGGATCATCATCAGAGCAGGCAATCAAAATCTGATAACCCGCTTGGCGCGAATTTTGCTCGATAAGCTTGGCTAATCTGGCGTAACTGGTGTTCTCTAAATCTGGAATGATCAAACCAAACGAACGACTGTTACCTGCTCTTAATGCCGATGCTGCATGGTCTGGTCGATAGTTGTATTCATTGACCACAGCCATCACTTTCTGCTGCGTTTTTTCGCTAATACGGTACTTTTGGGCTTTGCCATTAATCACATAGCTTGCCGTCGTTTTCGAAACTCCAGCTAATTTCGCGATTTCATCTAGTGTCATATCAATTGCTCTATTTATGTGCGTCGGATCATAGAAACAATTTTTCGATCCTCATTGGAGTTGAATTATACGCTGAATCGATTCAGTATAAAAGCTGAAAGGATTCAGCAAAGTTGGGAATTGATAGCGATATCAATATTTTCAGAAAAATCCCAATAATCAGTAGGAACTGCCACCTGATTTTTCCACGCTTTGTTTTCATTAACAGGCGATTTTAAAAAGGTGACTGGTAACTTTAAGATGATTAGCAGCTTTGCTGAATTTTTTTGGACTAATAGCTGAATCGTTTCAGCCGTATCAGTCAGTGTAAATTAAGTAGTTAAATAAAAGTTAACTACAATGAAAAAGAATTAGAAATAATCTTGTCGAACTACGACAAAAGAAGGGGCAAACAATGCTGCAATTAACCACTCAAAACATTCAACTTGCTCAAGCTCATGCGAACAAGTTGGACGCTATTCGCGCTATCGCTGCCGACCTCACGCAAAAAGGCTTAGTCGATAGTGGCTATGTTGACGGTATGCTCAACCGTGAAGCTCAAAACTCTACGTTTCTGGGTAACGGTATTGCTATTCCGCACGGTACAACTGACACACGTGATTTAGTGAAACAAACTGGCGTTGCCGTTCACCACTTCCCTAACGGCGTTAACTGGGGTGACGACAACACGGTTTATGTTGCGATTGGTATCGCGGCGAAATCTGATGAGCACCTTGGCATCCTAAAGCAGCTCACAAAAGTGCTTTCCGCTGATGGCGTAGAAGAGAAACTGAAACAAGCGAAATCGGCCAATGACATCATTGCTTTATTAAATGGTGAAGTTCAATTCGAAGCTGATTTTGATGCTTCGCTGATTCAGCTGCTATTCCCTGCAAGCGACATGGTGCAAATGAGCGCTGTCGCTGGCGGCTTATTGAAAAATACTGGCTGTGCGGATTCTGAATTCGTTGCTGATTTAGTGACCAAAAAGCCCGCTCACCTAGGCAAAGGTCTATGGGTGGTGAGCAGCGATAAAGCGGTGAAGCGTACCGGTATGTCTTTCGTATCAACAGCGAATCATTGTGAATATGAAGGTCTGCCAGTGAAAGCACTTGTTGCCTTCGCCGCATGCAACAACGCACACCAAAACATGCTTAACACACTGTCACAAAAAGTATTTGTTGGCGAACAGGAAGCATTTTTGAAAGCCAATGTGGATCAACTGCTTGATCTATTTAGCAACGAAGCACAACAAGACGCACCTGTTGAGTCTGCGGGTGAGAACGTTGCTGTATTTAAGATCAAAAACTCTCACGGTTTGCATGCTCGCCCGGGCGCTATGCTGGTTGCTGAAGCGAAGAAATTTGAATCCGCCATTAAGGTTTCAAACCTTGATGGTGACGGTAAATCGGTCAACGCTAAAAGCCTGATGAAAGTGATTGCTCTGGGCGTTAAGCATGGTCAACAACTTCAGTTCACGGCTGAAGGTCCTGATGCAGCTAGAGCATTGGAATCTATCGGTGCTGCGATCAACGCAGGTTTAGGTGAAGGTTAAGGAGCGACTTATGACAACCAATAAAGTCGTTACCGTCACCTTAAATCCAGCGCTCGATCTAACTGGCAGCTTAAATACGCTAAACGTGGGTACCGTGAGCCTTGTTAATAAAGGTTCACTCCACGCAGCAGGTAAAGGTGTCAACGTAGCAAAAGTGCTGAGTGACCTTGGCGCAGAGGTAACTGTTACCGGTTTCCTTGGCAAAGACAACCAAGAGATGTTCTGCCAACTGTTTGCAGAGATGGGCGCACACGATGAGTTCATCCGCATTCAGGGTTCAACCCGCATCAACGTTAAACTTGTTGAAGCGAATGGTGAAGTGAGTGACATCAATTTCCCTGGCATCAAAGTAACCGAACAAGATATTGCAGCGTTTGAAGAAACATTACTTCGCCTTGCACAAGACCATGATTATTTCGTGCTGGCGGGAAGCTTGCCAACAGGCGTGTCTCCAAGCTTATGTGCTTCTTGGATCGAAAAACTGCATTCGCTAGGCAAACGTGTTCTGTTTGACAGCAGTCGTGATGCCCTTGCAGCAGGTTTAAATGCTCATCCTTGGCTAATTAAGCCAAACGATGAAGAACTGTCTCAGTTTGTTGGTCGTGAATTATCCACACCACAAGAGTGTCGTACAGCCGCAGCGCAACTGGCTGAGAAAGGTATCGAAAACATCGTTGTTTCGATGGGAGCCAACGGAACCATGTGGCTCAACCAAGGACAATGGCTTCATGCAAAACCACCACGTATGGCTGTTGTTAGCACTGTTGGTGCTGGTGACACTCTAGTTGCTGGGCTTTGTTGGGGACATATGCAAAACATGGATAAAGCATCTTTAATCACATTCGCAACAGCGCTGTCTGCCCTGGCAGTAACGCAGGTTGGTGTTGGTGTGACTTCAGACACTCAATTAACCACCCTACAAAAAGAAATCCAATTACAACCAGTTGATACTTTTACAGTATCTAACGATTAAGGACAAAAGGTCGTACTATGAATATTGCTATTATCACTGCATGTCCTAGCGGCGTTGCAAACAGCATTATCGCTGCCGGACTGCTTGAACAAGCGGCTAAATCACTGAACTGGACTTCCGTTGTGGAATGTCACTCTTCGGTGATTGAAGGCTACACACTGACTGATGCAGACATCAGCAGTGCTGAGGTCGTTATCGTAGCAGCCAATACCCCCGTTGATACCTCTCGCTTTGTGGGTAAAAAAGTCTACCAAAGCGACATTTCTGCTTGCACAACTAATCCAACCGTGTATTTAAAAGCGGCCGTTGAACAAGCTTCCGAGCTTAGCGCAAACGCAGCAACCACTTCACCAGCGGCTCCAGTCGCTAGTGCGAAGAAGATCGTTGCGATTACCGCTTGCCCAACCGGTGTTGCACACACATTCATGGCTGCTGAAGCTTTGGAAAACACAGGGGCTCGTCTTGGTCACCAAGTCAAAGTTGAAACTCGTGGTTCTGTTGGCGCTAAAAACCAACTGACTGCTCAAGAGATTGCTGATGCCGATCTCGTTATCATTGCAGCAGATATCGACGTTCCACTAGACCGTTTCAACGGCAAAAAACTGTACAAAACCAGTACCGGTCTTGCGTTGAAGAAAACCGAACAAGAGATCAACAACGCATTCGAAAAAGCAACGGTTTACACTCAAGCTGAAGCATCGAAAAGCGCAGAAGCCACTGGCGAGAAAAAAGGCGTGTACAAACACTTAATGACGGGTGTTTCACACATGCTACCAGTAGTGGTTGCAGGTGGCTTGATCATCGCACTTTCTTTCGTATTCGGTATTGAAGCGTTTAAAGAGCAAGGCACTCTAGCCGCGGCATTGATGACTATTGGTGGTGGCTCAGCATTCGCTCTTATGATCCCTGTTCTTGCTGGCTTTATCGCGTTCTCAATCGCTGACCGTCCTGGACTTGCACCGGGCCTAATCGGCGGTATGTTAGCCAGCTCTACTGGCGCAGGTTTCCTTGGTGGTATTGTTGCCGGTTTCTTAGCCGGTTACAGTGCAAAATTCCTTGCAGATAAAGTGTCACTACCTCAGTCAATGGAAGCTCTGAAACCAATTTTGATCATTCCTTTCATCGCCAGCTTAGTGACCGGTTTGATCATGGTCTATGTTGTGGGTGGTCCTGTATCAAGCATCATGACAGCAATGACAACCTTCCTGAACGACATGGGCTCAGCTAACGCAGTGCTACTGGGTATCATCCTTGGCGCAATGATGTGTTTCGACCTTGGTGGTCCAGTAAACAAAGCAGCGTATACCTTCGGTGTTGGTCTACTTGCTTCTCAAACTTACGCGCCAATGGCCGCTATCATGGCAGCGGGTATGGTTCCGGCTCTGGGTATGGGTTTAGCCACTTTTCTTGCTAAAGATAAGTTTGAACCAAGTGAGCGCGAAGCAGGTAAAGCATCATTCGTACTTGGTCTCTGCTTCATCTCTGAAGGTGCTATCCCATTTGCAGCAAAAGATCCAATGCGTGTTATCCCAGCGTGTATGGCAGGTGGTGCATTAACTGGTGCTCTATCCATGCTATTCGGTGCGAAACTTATGGCTCCACACGGCGGTCTGTTTGTACTAGCCATCCCAGGAGCTATCACTCCAGTATTTATGTACCTAGTCGCTATCGCAGCCGGTACAGCAGTAACAGGTTTCGGCTATGCATTCTTTAAAGCACGTGCGACAGAGAAATCAACGGTAGCAACGGCTTAAATATCTATAACTAAAAAGGGTCTATACCTATTGAGGTTAGACCCTTTTTTTACGATTTAAATTTGCCCTTAAGCTATTGCCAGTCGACTTTGCTCGCTGGCATTTTTCGTGGCAACGCTTATTTATGTTTAGCCTGAATATACTTGCGGCTTACATCAACCAGTGCCACATCTTTGAAGAAGCTGCGACCTAACAATACTGGGAATGTTAGATGGCTTCTGTCTGTAAGGGTAAATTCGGTCTTCTCTTTCAAGTCGCCAATTTGAATCCATGCCATAACCACAGCACGACGTTGAGTACCTTCAGCACTTGACTGACGAATATCAACCCAACGTTCGACTGGTAGAGCATATTCTTTGCTCATTACGTCATCATGGGCAATTTTGAATTTAATCCAATCTTTACCATCACGTTCAAATGGCACAACATCGACCGCACTCACAGAGGAAGTAGTTGCACCGGTATCAATACGTGCACGGAAGCTCTCTTTAAGACCCGGAACGTAGACCCACTCTTG
Source organism: Vibrio sp. (assembly GCF_047973365.1). Taxonomy (GTDB): domain Bacteria; phylum Pseudomonadota; class Gammaproteobacteria; order Enterobacterales; family Vibrionaceae; genus Vibrio. The sequence goes on from NZ_JBKEBW010000016.1 coordinate 19,409, forward strand.
TTCACCAAGAATTAAACGCCCATCTGCTGTTTTCTTCGCATCCACCACCACTGGTGGTTTTGGATCAGGCTTTGGCTGTTGTTCAGGTCTAACTTGCGGTTTAGGTTCTACGATCGGCTCTACCTTTGGCGTTACGGTTTCATATTTACTAAGGTCTCTTTCTGGCTGAGAACTTTCTTGCTTAGGTTCCTCAACTTGAACAGATTGATCCTTTACTTCACCTTTGTCAGATGTTGTTGAACATGCCATTAAACCGCCACTAAGCATCAAAGGAATTATAAATTTCCACTGTTGTTTCATTCGTTCACCTACTCAAACTGAAAAATGTATCTATAAAACTTTCATTATTGCATCCGCCACATAAGGGATGTCTTTTTCCGTTAACCTAGCAATGTTAATACCACTGTCAGCAGCGCCGTAGATGGCAAAATCTTTGCCTAGAGGTAACATTTGCTCTGCTGTTAAGCCTAGCATAGTAAACATACCTTTGTGACTTTCTATGAAATCAAATTGTGAAGTATTGTGTTGATTTCTCAACTGATTACATAAGCTTTGACCAAGAGTTAACAGACGTTGTTGCATCTCTACTCATTTATTTTTGCAGATTATATACCCAAACTACTTGGAGTTGCAGGTAGGCGGCAAGTGAGTGAATCCCCATGGCCACAGATTACCATGCGTGATTGGGGCTCCGCCGAGCCATCCATGGCTCGGGGGGGTTGCTTATCGGTACTCAATGTCTATTTGATCAGGAAATTAATGTGTTTAGTATAAATCGACCTTTGCTCGCGAAGATCGTTATGGAAAGAATGGTCAGAATTTATTAGCTTCGACCTAAAGCGAAGCTAATAAAAAATTATCAATCTAATTTGAGGTGGTAAATGACCTGATTACTGCTACCTCGCCAGTCTAAACTTGGGTCAGCGAGATCTTTGACGAACTTTCCATCGATTAATACATCTATGTATTCCAATACTTGCTTTTGCGCTTCACTGAGATCAGCTAACACATAGCCAGTCCATAGCCAGATATCTTTGCCACTGCACTCACGCTTTACGCGTTTGACCAACTGAAGAACGGTAGGCACATTCTGCGGATGAAGTGGATCACCACCAGAAAGCGATAAACCGCGTTTCGGAATCCGAGTGTCGTTTAAGTCCGCAATGATGCGATCTTCTAACTCTTGTGTATAGGGATGACCAGAGCGCAAAGACCATGTGCTCTGGTTATAACAGCCTTTACAGTTGTGTACGCAACCGGAGACAAACAGTGTACTGCGTGTCCCCGGCCCGTTGACCACATCAATAGGATGATATTGATGATAATTCATAACTTAAAGGTGCTTCACTCGACGTTTAACTTCTTCTTGCTTACCGAAGTTAAATGGACGAGCATCAGGGCTTCCCAAATAGCCACACACGCGACGCGTTACTGATACCTTAGACGAATCATGGTTGCCGCATTTAGGACAAACAAAGCCCTTGCTGGTACATTCAAATTCGCCGGTAAAACCACAATCGTAACACTCATCAATCGGCGTATTCGTACCGTAATAAGGAACCCGAGAGTAGCTGTAATCCCAAACGTTTTCTAACGCTTCAATGTTGCGCTGCATGTTCGGGAACTCACCGTAACAGATGAAACCACCACTCGAAATTTCTGGGTAAGGCATTTCGAAGTCAATCTTATCGTATGGGTTTACTGTTTTTTGCACATCTAAGTGGAAGCTGTTGGTGTAGTAACCTTTATCCGTAACACCTTCAATAACCCCAAACTCTTTGGCATCAATTCGGCAGAAACGGCTACATAAGTTTTCACTTGGTGTACCGTAGAGGCTGAATGCATACCCTGTTTCATCTTTCCATTGGTCTACAGCATTACGTAGACGCTGGATAATATCAATGGCATGCTGACGTAACTTAGCATCATCGTAAACATGCTCCTCTGCGCCAAACAAAGCGGTGATCGTTTCGTGTACCCCAATGTAACCAAGAGAGATAGAAGCACGGCCGTTTTTGAAAATCTCGGTAATTGAGTCGTCTGCTTTCAGACGAACACCACAGGCACCTTCCATATATAGGATAGGAGCAACGCGAGCTTTAACTTTTTCTAAACGGCTGATACGAGTTTCAAGCGCACGACGAGCCAATTTCAGTTTCTTATCTAATAACTCGTAGAATTTGTTCAGATCACCCTTCGCTTTCAATGCGATACGCGGTAAGTTCAAACTCACGACACCAAGGTTGTTACGACCTTCGTGAACTAATTCGCCATTTTCTTCGTATGTGTTTAGGAAGCTACGGCAGCCCATTGGTGTTTTAAATGAACCCGTCACTTCAACCACTTTGTCATAGTTGAGAATATCTGGATACATACGTTTTGATGCACATTCTAGCGCCAGTTGCTTAATGTCGTAGTTTGGATCCGTTTTCTTGTGGTTCAAGCCATCTTTAATCGCAAATACCAGTTTAGGGAATACTGCCGTTTTACGGTTTTTACCTAAGCCAGCGATACGGTTTTTCAAAATAGATTGTTGAATGAGTCGAGATTCCCAACAAGTACCTAAGCCAAAACCGAACGTGACAAATGGCGTTTGCCCATTGGCTGTATGCAGTGTGTTCACTTCGTACTCCAAAGATTGGAATGCGTCATAGCACTCTTTTTCAGTACGAGCTTTCGCAAACGCTTCTGGGCTGTGAATGTCCCACTCTTTGGCTATTTCTAAATGTTTTTTGTAACTCACAGCGACATACGGAGCAAGAATTTCATCAATACGGTTGATTGTAGTGCCACCGTAGATATGGCTTGCAACCTGAGCGATGATTTGAGCGGTTACAGCGGTTGCGGTGGAAATTGATTTTGGCGTATCAATTTCCGCGTTACCCATTTTGAAACCGTGCGTCAACATGCCTTGTAAATCAATCAGCATACAGTTAAACATTGGGAAAAATGGCGCGTAATCAAGGTCATGATAGTGGATGTCACCTTCTTCATGCGCTTGCACAATATCACGTGGCAAAATGCGTGTCTTCGCATAGTGCTTAGCAACGATGCCTGCTAACAGGTCACGTTGTGTTGGAATCACTTTGCCATCTTTATTAGCATTCTCGTTTAGCAGATCAGCGTTGCTTTCTTCTATTAAGCCTTCAATTTCTTTGGTCAACGCACTTTGCTTTTCACGAGAAATATCGCGATCGTGGCGATATTCAATGTATGAACGAGCTAATGCTTTGTACGGCCCTTGCATTAGCTCGTTCTCTACCATCGTCTGAATTTCGGCGATATGAACTTGTTCGTAATCTTTCAATTTCAGTTCTACAGCAAGTGCGACATTCAGAGCATAAATAGCCAGCTCTTTATCCACATGCTCTGCGGCACTTTCAACTGCAGATTGAATCCGGTCCCTGTTAAACGGGGCTTTAGAGCCATCACGTTTGATCACGATAGGTTTCACAATTTCTCCTTACCCCAGCATACTCACAGACTTATCCACAAACACACTATATAGGGTTTATTATTAGCCAACTGACACTATATGTTGTGGCGTATTAAAACTCCGAGCTATTGTAAAAGTCTTGATATAGATCAAGAGATCAGAACCACAGGATAGAATTGATTCAATCTTACAGCACAAGATCTCAAACTTGTAAGAAATGTTGCAAACCGCAAAAATTGTGATAGCAATTGTTGATTTTTCACAAAGCCTGATAAATTGAGCATTCTAGCAAAATGTGCTGAAAGGATCGGAAAAATGCGCTTATTTCAAGCTCTATTTATCGCTATTATTTGCTTAACCATGCCGCTTATCGCGCATGCCGAAAAAGTGACCATAAGCAGTTGGAATATGGAATGGCTTACGGTTAATTCAAATCACAATGTTGATGAAGGCAAAAGAAACACTCAAGATTTTTCCACACTAAGTTCATATTTCACCAAGCTCAATGCTGATGTGATTGCTTTGCAGGAAATTGATAGCATTGAAGCAATAGAGCAAGTAAGCACATCTGCGTATTCCATAGTGCTTTCGGACAGAAGCTTACCACAATATCGCAATCACCAATTTTCCGACATCAACCAGTACACTGGGTTTGCGATTGGTAAAAATGTACCTTTTGCTGATGCAAAAGACATAGATCTGTACGGCAAGAAAAATCATAAACTCCGCTTTGCCTCTTATGTGATTCTCTATCCTGACAGTGCAACCCCCGTTCATACACTGTCGCTGCATTTAAAAGCAGGCTGTAGCGGAAAGTTTTACTCGCACAAAGAGAACTGTCAGACGCTTTTAACCCAAGGAAAAAATTTGAACCGCTGGATAAAACAGCGAGAAAGACTCGGGCAAGAATACGTGATTGCGGGAGATTTCAATCATAATTTGAGTTTTAAGGGGGATTGGCTTTGGAATACCGTTACGCTAGGTCTAAAACAAACCCCTGAACTCGCAACGAAGAACACACAAGCAAGGTGTAAAGTTCAAAAGCGTAACGGTGCTAAACAGTTGCATCGATTTCGTTCTGTGATTGACCACATGATTGTCAGCCCAAAACTCAATGCGTCGAACGCTCAACAAGTGGTTTATAAAGAGCAAGATGCACTCAACTATCAGTTAAGTGACCACTGCCCTGTCGTTTCTTGGTTTAACTGGTAATCCATCAACAGTGTGAGCCCTATATAGTGGATCCAAAAATGCCTCACGGCGTATTGGCTTACACGGTGAGGCATTAACACAAGCTTATTGACTAGCAACCCCTCCTATACTCAAACATCAAACAGGATTTTTTTCGAAACGTTTTCTCATCATAGTATAGGACAGGGATAACCAATAGCGTCAGAATGGTTGAAACAAATATCCCGAAAATCAAACTAATAGCTAAGCCGTTAAAGATTGGGTCATCTAAGATGAATACCGCCCCAATCATCGCAGCCAGTGCTGTCAACATGATTGGCTTCGCACGTACTGCCGCCGACTGAATAACCGCTTCAGAAAATGCAACGCCCTCTTCTACTTGCTGATTGATAAAATCCACCAGCAGAATCGAGTTACGTACGATAATGCCCGCCAGTGCAATCATGCCAATCATTGAAGTTGCGGTAAATTGCGCGCCGAACAGCGCATGACCCGGCATGACACCAATAATGGTGAGCGGAATTGGTGCCATGATAATGAGCGGCACTAAGTAAGACTTAAACTGAGCCACAACCAGCAGGTAAATCAGAATCATACCAACGGCATAAGCTATTCCCATATCACGGAAGGTTTCATAAGTGATTGTCCACTCACCATCCCACAGAATAGAGATGCCATTTAGCCCGTCCGGCTGATTAATGTAGTACTGATCAACCGCCATGGCTTTGTCTAGCTCACTACCCACATTGAACATACCGTACAATGGACTATCGACACTACCCGCCATGTCAGCCACTACCATCACCATAGGGACAAGGTTTTTATGCACAATGTAATTTTCCATTGGCGTTTGACGAATCGTCACCAAATCAGACAGCGGATACGCATTACCTGACATGCTGCCCACTTTCATATTCAGCACTTGTTCTAAACGCACTTTCGCCGTTTCACTCGCCTGAATCTGGACTGGGATCGGATATTTACTGTGTTCACTGTGCAAATAAGTCACAGGTTTTCCGCCAATCGACGTTGCTAAGGCATCAACAATTGAAGCATATGGCACTTGGTAGTGTGATGCTTTGCTTCTGTCGATCACCACTTGCCATTTCTGGTGCAGCTCTGGCAGGTACATGTCCACATCGACAATATCTTGAGTAGTAAGGAAGACTTCTCTTACTTGTCTTGCGGCTGCATTACGAATTTCAGGCGTTGGACCATAGACTTCCGCCAGAATGGGCGACCAAACCGGAGGACCCGGTGGTACTTCAACCACTTTGACCTTACCGCCAAATTTATCCGCGACAGCTTTTAATATAGGGCGAATGGAGCTGGCGATTTCATGGCTATCTCGATCACGCTCTTTACGTCCGGCAAGGTTGACCTGAATGTCGCCCTGATTGGCTTGATTGCGCATAAAGTAATGGCGTACCAAACCGTTAAAGTTAATCGGCGCAGCTGTGCCCGCGTAGATTTGGTAACTTTCCATCTCTGGCACTTTATTCAGCTCTGCCCCCATTTCAAACAACACGCGCTGAGTTCTCTCCAAAGACGTACCTTCTGGCATATCGAGCACCACTTGAAACTCAGACTTGTTATCAAAAGGCAGCATCTTTAACACAACCGCCTGGAATACCGGCAATAGCACTGAGCCAGCAATTAACGCGAGGATAGCCAAAAGCAACATAAAGCGATTGCGACTTTGGTTTTTCGCCGTCACAAATGGAGCCATGATACGGTGGAACACCGAATGGGTTGCACCACTCTCTTGGTGACCATGCGCTGCGGGTTTTAAGAAATGCCCTGCTAGCCATGGTGAGACAATAAATGCCACCGCTAATGAAATCAGCATCCCCATAGATGCATTGATCGGAATTGGGCTCATATATGGCCCCATCAAACCAGAGACAAATGCCATAGGTAACAGTGCAGCAATAACCGTTAATGTCGCCAGAATGGTTGGTCCACCGACTTCATCAACTGCCGGAGGAATTAGTTCACTCAGTTTTTGCTTGCCCATCGCCATGTGCCGATGAATGTTTTCCACCACCACTATTGCGTCATCGACCAGAATACCGATTGAGAAAATCAGAGCAAATAACGATACCCGGTTGAGAGTAAATCCCCATGTCCAAGATGCAAATAGTGTAATCATCAGAGTGACGACAATGGCCAACCCTACGACTGCTGCTTCTCGCCAACCCATGGTTAACACCACTAAGATAACCACCGCCGTAGTTGCAAATGCAAGCTTACCGATCAGCGTGTTACTTTTGTCTGCGGCAGTTTTACCGTAGTCACGAGTGATTTCAACGTTGATACCTTGAGGAATAAGCTGGTTCTCTAGCTCGGCCAAACGTGATTCGATTGCGTTCGCCACGTTCACCGCGTTCTCGCCACCTTTTTTGGCAATGACTAAAGTCACCGCTGGATAGATATTTTGCTTATCGCTGATCCAAACATTTTGCGTTGGTGTGTTGACAGCAAACTTCACGCTCGCGATATCTTCCAGATAAACGGGCGTATTGTTGTGTAAGCCGACAACCAGTTGCTTGACTTCTTCTACGCGAGTGAGGAATTGTCCCACTTGCACCGGGAATTGTTGGTTGTCATGAGTCAGCGACAGCATAGTGGAACTGGAGTTAGCCGATGGCAAATGTTGGTTCAGTTGATCAAGGGTGATGCCAAAGCTGTTCATTTTCACCGGATCAAGACGCACATCGACGATGGTGTTATGACCACCCACAGTGTAAATGTCGCGTGTACCATTAATACGTTTTAGCTCTGTTTCCAAACCGTGAGCAACCTGAGTTAATTGCTGCTGGTCAAACTCGCCCGTTCTGTCAGCCAAAGTGATAGTTACAATGGGTACGTCTTCGATCCCTTTGGGTTTGATAATTGGTTCACCAACGCCAACGCCTTGAGGCATCCAATCCTTATTGGAATAGAGCTTATTATAGATGCGAACCACAGCGTCATTACGCGTCACACCCACATCAAAAATAGCAACAATCATTGCTCCATCTGGTTGGGAGAAAGAGTAAATCTTATCTATGCCCTGAATTTCAGAGATCACTTGTTCTGCTGGTGTAGTCACCAAGCTTTCCACTTCAGCAGGAGAAGCGCCGGGGAATGGGATATAGACATCTGCAAATGTCACATCAATTTGCGGCTCTTCTTCTTTTGGCGTCACGATAACTGCAAAAAGCCCTATTAATAGCCCCACTAACGCGAGCAAAGGTGTCATAGCAGAGTTTTGGAAGGCCGCGGCAATGCGACCCGAGATGCCGAGTCGTTTGTCCATAATTACTTACCTTCTGCATTAAGAGCGGTGGTCGAGATGACGTCGCCTTCTTCAAGGCCAGACAACACTTCGGTGTAGTCACCATAGGTTTGCCCTAAACGGACGGGGTTAAGCACGCGGCTTTCACCTTGAATTCGAAATACAGAGCTAAGTTCAGCTCTACGCACAACCGAACGGTTCGGAATGAGGATGGTGTTTCTGTCACCATAGTGGAACTCGGTTTTCACCCACATACCCGGTACAAAAGAAGTGATTTGTTCAGGCAGATTAAGCCGAATTTTGAAAGTATGCGATTGAGGATCCGCGTAGCTAAACAGACTGTATTGAGTTGGGAGAATGCGTTCACCTTGCGGTGAAACGACTTCAAATTGAGCAACGTCAGACACTGCGGATTGGTAGCGTTGAGGTATTTCAGTCTCAACACGAAGTTTGTCAATCGAGAAGCCACTGACAAGCGGGGTTCCCGGCGCAACCGTCTCGCCCAATTCAACATGTCTTTGCGTAACCACACCATCATAAGGCGCTGTCACACTGGTATATCCGAGGGATTCTTTGGCTTGAGCAACTGAAGCTTGGGCGGATTTCACGGCTGCGGAGGCGCTGCGAGCTTTTGCTTCTGCCGAATCCATCACATCTTGTGAAATCGCACCTTTAGGGAAAAGTTGACGATAGCGCTTCACTTGGGCTTGTGCTTCTCTGTCTTGGGCGATGGCACTTGCCAGTTGCGCCTGAGCGGCATCTAAAGAAGCAGATTGCTGAACGGCAGTGATTTCCAACAGCACAGTTCCTTTTTTCACGTAGTCGTTCACATCAACATTCAAGCCGACAATTCGACCAGAGGTTTGTGACGCAACAGTACCTTGATTAATAGGTTGAACAACGCCATCAAGTTGCACCACTTGCGAGAGCGACTCACTTTTTACGATGTAACGTTCACTGCTCTGTTCTGCCCTGACGTGACCTGAAAAGGCTAGCGCCGCAGCAATACTCAAAGTTAACCATCTCATCAGTTACTCTCCTTAGTGCTTAGATGTCGCTAATATTCTATCCAACTACGGATTATATATTCAACAAATAGCATAGTGTGGCTAAGCCGTTTGTGATTGAGCTTGTTTACTGCTCTTAATACAGATCAATAAGTTTGTTGCGCCAAGGCCAACCATCATACAAGCGAAGAAAATCCAAGCGCCTGAGTTACCCAAAGCAAGGCTTGAAACGACAGGTCCCGGGCAGATACCTGCAATACCCCAACCTAAACCGAAAATCGCTGCACCGCCTAGTAAACGCTTATCTACTGTTTTGTTTGTTGACAAACAGAATTCTTCAGCATTAACAGGCTTTTGTTTTGGTTTAATCAGTAAGAAGTAAGCAGGCATAAACACCATCAGTGCACCGCCCATGACGAACATCAAACTTGGGTTCCAGTTTCCGGCTACATCTAGAAAACCCAATACTTTTGCCGGGTTTGCCATACCAGAAATGATCATACCGATACCAAACAACACGCCCGCCAACAGAGACGTTAATCGAAACAACATATTATTCATTTGAATGTACCTATTAGTTTAAAACTTAAGTTTATGTTTTAACTATAAAAGCTAAAATTAAAGGACATGGAAACGGACAAATACCGTCACTGCTGCGACTGTCATAAATACGCAGGTAGCGACAATAGAACGTTTAGATAAACGCCCAATGCCACAGATGCCATGTCCGCTAGTACAACCATTACCTAAACGGGTACCAACACCAACTAATAGACCCGCAATTGCGAGCATCACACTACTTGTTTCGAACTGATCAGGCGCTTCACCACCGAGCATCAACACAGCCAGTACACCACCTGAAATCATCCCCACGGTGAACAGTAATCGCCATGCAAAGTCCTTCGTTTTGGGTGTCATCAAGCCCGTTAAAATACCACTGATACCTGCTACTTTTCCGTTCATCAGCAACATCAATGTTGCAGAAATACCTAATAAAATGCCTCCGGCCAAAGATTCCCATGGAATGGAAAACGCCATAACTACCTCTATGAATTAAAGTTTTAAATTGAAAAATATTACCCACAAAACGTCGTTTGCAGGCTTTGAATCAGTTGAGTTACACGGTTGTCTGCGAGCGAATAAAACACTTGTTGCGACTCTTTACGAGCCTTAATCAAACCATGCTTACGTAACACGGTTAAGTGTTGAGAAAAAGCAGACTGGCTCAGTGCAGAGCCTTGTTGCAACATACCCACACCAACTTCACCTTTGGTCAGTTGGCATAAAACCATCAATCGCTCAGGGTGAGCCATAATTCTAAGCAGTTCAGAGACTTCCGCTGCATTTTTCTTCATTGTAGTAATGTTGACAGCTTCCATCGTCTAACCCTCATTTAAATCGATAAATTAGATTCTACTAATAAATAAATATTAGTCAACGCTTATTTAGCATTTACAACATTAGATAAATTAAAATTAGATAAATTAACATTAGACTTATCTAATTTATGGTTCTATAGTGAGTGCGTTAATCCAATGGAGGGTAAAAAAATGACTATTGAAAACGGCGTAAGAGTATTAGCAGGCAGTATGATACTGATCTCGGTAATTTTGACTGCATTCGTCCACCCTAACTTTGTTTGGTTGACGGTGTTTGTTGGTGCAAACCTGATTCAGAGTGCTTTCACAGGGATATGTCCAGCGGTTTATTTTCTGAGAAAACTAGGTTTACAGTAATCGTTCAACATGAAGTAATCGTTCAACATAAAGTTATCGGGCGTATACCAAAGTAACCTCAACACAGCAGATTGAGGTTACTTGAGTATATGACTATAGGAATACAGACTTGGAGTAAACTATGACTAAGATAGTGATCATTGGTGGCGTGGCAGGAGGAGCTTCCGCAGCGGCTCGTGCTCGTCGTTTAAGTGAAGATGCACAAATTATTATGTTCGAACGCGGAGAGTTCGTTTCGTTTGCCAACTGTGGGTTGCCATATCACATCGGTGGAGACATCAAAGAGCGCGGTAATCTTCTACTACAAACGCCGGAAAGTTTCCTCGCACGTTTAAATGTAGACGTACGCGTGATGAATGAAGTACTGCGCATTAACCGCGCAGAAAAAACCATCACGGTTCGTAATCTGTTAGACCAAAGTGAATACACAGAAAGCTATGATTTTCTACTTCTAAGCCCTGGTGCAGGCCCAGTCGTTCCACCGATCCCTGGTTTAGATAACCCATTGACGCATTCACTGCGCAATATTCCAGATATGGATAAAATTATCCAAACCATTAATACCAACCAAGTTGACCACGCGACGGTGGTCGGTGGTGGTTTCATCGGTTTGGAAATGATGGAAGCCTTCCACCAGCTTGGCATTAAAACCACTCTTTTGGAGATGGCTGACCAAGTAATGACGCCAGTAGACCGTGAAATGGCGGGTTTTGCTCATGCAGAAATTCGCGCTAAAGGTATCGATTTGCGTTTAAGCACGGCATTGAAAGCGGTTGAATTCAAACCAACAACTTCACTAGCGAGCATGGACTCTGGTCAGGCAGAGCACCAACATGTGAATGGCGAACTTGAACTAACGCTAAGCAATGGCGACACGCTTACCACTGATATTCTAATCATGGCAATTGGTGTGCGTCCTGAAACTAAACTCGCTTCAGAAGCTGGCTTACAAATTGGTGCATTAGGTGGTATCTACACTAACGAACACCTACAAACCAGCGATCCATCCATCTATGCAGTAGGTGATGCTATCGAAGAGAAAGACTTCGTAACGGGCAAACAAACACTGGTGCCTCTTGCTGGCCCTGCAAACCGTCAAGGTCGTATGGCTGCCGATAACATGTTAGGCCGCAAAGAAACTTACCGTGGTACCCAAGGCACCGCAATTTGTAAGATCTTCGATCTGGCAGTGGCGTCAACGGGTAAGAACGAGAAGCAGCTAAAACGTGAAGGCGTTGAGTACCAAAAAGTGTACGTACACACAGCCAGCCACGCAAGCTACTACCCAGGAGCTGAAGTGGTGTCGTTCAAAATGCTGTTCGATCCTAAGTCAGGAAAAATCTTCGGTGCGCAAGCGGTTGGTAAAGATGGTATCGACAAGCGTATCGACGTGATGGCAGTCGCTCAACGTGCAGGTATGACTGTCGATCAACTTGAGCATTTAGAGCTAACTTACGCGCCACCATACGGCAGCGCGAAAGACGTGATTAACCAAGCGGCGTTTGTTGCTAATAACCTTATCAAAGGTGATGACAAAGCGATTCACTTCGATGAACTGGATACCTTGACTGATGACCAAGTCTTACTCGACGTACGTAACCCGGCAGAATTAGAAAATGGCTTCTTGTCAGGTGCAATTAACATCCCAGTTGATCAGTTACGTCAGCGTATGGATGAGCTACCAAAAGACAAAGAGATCATCATCTACTGTCAGGTAGGTCTGCGCGGTCACGTAGCATACCGCCAATTAGCTAATAACGGCTACAAAGCACGTAACCTACTTGGTGGCTACCGCACTTATTTGTTTGCTAAAGCGTAATAGAATACAACTGCTATTAACTAGCTAAAGGCCAGCACTGAAGTGTTGGTCTTTTTTGCATAAGATGACGTGAATTTGCACTACACTGTGCATTTTTGGCGATTTACAGGTATATCCCACTCTTCCTGAGACTAAAGAGCTTCTTCACTTATTTCCGTCAGATCAATATGACCAATAAAATCTAGTTCAAGTTTTTTCTCTGACGTATATCAGAAAACCATCTCAAATAGCATGTCAATAAAAGTGCATATTCAGATAAGGTTTCGTTGAGTGGATAAGAGCAAAAATTTCACCAATAACAAGCAATCTCCACATATCATTCATATAATTGGTATAGAGTATTAAATCATTAATAAAAATGATTATTTAGACTAAGCAATGTAAGGAATGAACCTATGAGTTTGACGCTAAAAACAAAGGTCTTGTTGTCTACGCTAATTGCTATCGCCGTTACCGCAATAGCATTAGTTATCGTGAGTTATCAATCCAATAAAGAAGAAAGTTGGAAAAACATTTATAGCGAAAGTCATAATACGCTGAAAGCTTATAGCGCTGGCATTAGCGATTGGTTTCATGACAAACAATTAGCTATTGAAGGGATGAAAAACGAAATTGCAGCTAATCCAGAGATAGAATTAATTCCGCACCTTAGACAACTGATGACCTCTGGAGGATTTGGTCTAAGTTATTATGGTAACGAGCAAGGCGAAATGTTTAGGCAAGACCCTGCATTAAATACCTCTGGTTATGATCCGCGCGTCAGAGATTGGTACATGCTGGCAATGCAGGAAAAGAAAGCCGCGACCACGGATCCGTACGTCAGTGTCACCATGAAAGCTCTGGTGGTGACTTTGGCATCTCCTGTTATGGTCAATGGCAAAATCATCGGTGTCGTGAGCTCAAATCTGGCATTAGATAAACTGGCTAAAGACGTATTATCCATTGCGGTTCCTGGCAATGGCTATGCATTTTTAGTTAATGCTAAAGGTAACATTGTTGCTCACAACGATTCGAATCTAGTGTTAAAGCCCATCACTGATGTCCATCCAGGCCTTACGTGGAATGCGCTGAAAAATTCCTCAGACAATAGCTCACAATTTGAAATTCAATTACAAGATCGAGCGAAAATCATCGTCAGTGAATCCATTGCTCATACCAACTGGATGCTGGTAATGGTTCTCGATAAAGAAACTTTAGAAGAACCGATTCAAGCGACGTTATTGCAACAATTGTTAATTGCAGCCGTGATCCTAATCGTACTTGGTTTAATCGCTTCTACCGTTGTCGCAAAACAGCTCAAAGGGCTATCAGATATTACCATCGCGCTAACTGACATTGCCGAAGGTAACGGCGATCTCACTCAGCGATTGGAAGTGAGCAGCAACGATGAAGTGGGAATACTGGCAGAGAAGTTCAACAAATTCGTTGGCAGTTTACATACGATTATGGTGAATGTTCGTGATATCACACTATCGATTAACCAAAATGCCGATCACTCTGCGAAATCAGCGTCATCCCGCAGTTCTCGTGTAGGAATGCAACAAGACGAAATTACCATGGTGGCAACAGCAGTCACGGAGATGGCAGCAGCAACGGCGGAAATAGCAAACAACGCGGAAAGTACAGCTAAAAGTGCCAATGAATCCGTAACACTAGGGCAACAAGGCTATGAGCAGATGCAAAAAAGCATTGGTTCTATTAATCAGTTAGCTGCCGAACTGAATAGCTCCGCAAAAATCATTGGTGAACTGGAAAATCATACTCATGAAATCTCAACTATTTTGTCCACTATTCGTTCCATTGCTGAACAGACCAACTTACTTGCTCTAAACGCTGCGATAGAAGCCGCTCGAGCTGGAGAACATGGCCGCGGCTTTGCCGTCGTCGCGGATGAAGTACGAGTACTGTCGCAAAGAACACATCAATCCACCGAAGAGATACAGTCAAAAATAGAAGGTCTGCAAAAAGTCACAGGAGAAGCAGTATCCGCAATGACTCACAGCCACTCATTAGTGACCACCAGTGTGGATGATGTACAACACATGGGAGATCAATTGCAGAGAATTAGCCAAGCGATCAGCATGATTAGCGATATGGCGACACAAATTGCCTCTGCAGCTGAAGAGCAATCATTAGTCACTTCAGAAATCAACTCCAATACGGAATCGGTACGCGAACTGAGCAATGGATTGGCTCAAGACGCAATTTCTGGAGAAAATGAAGCCCATGTATTGAGGGACTTAGTAGTTCAATTGGAAAAACAAATTGGTCGATTCAAAATCTAGATAAATCAAGTCACACCATGTGGTAAGCGAGATTATGTTAGGGCAGCTTTTATCGCTGCCCTATTTTTACTTTTACCTTATGTATTCACCTTATGGTCTTTATCTATAATCTTTAACTACAGGCGGTGCTTGATAGTGCTTACTTGTTAATCCCAACCATTCTGGCAATGATGTTCCCACTGCAATCGAAGAAAATGTTCCGGTCAGAACACCGATAAACATCGCTATCGAAAATCCTTGCAGCGGTTCTCCGCCCATAATCCACAGAGCAACAACTGTCATCAACGTGGTGCCGGATGTCACCATAGTACGAGAAAACGTCGCCATGACGGCCATATTGTTGATCTCAGCTAAAGGAACATCTGGTTTTCTAATTAACAGCTCACGGATTCGGTCAGCGATAATAATCGAGTCATTCAACGAATACCCCAGTATTGCCAAAACAGCAGCAAGTATCGTTAGGTTGAACTCCATTTGCGTCAGTGAAAAAAAGGCAACCACAAACACAACATCGTGAACGAGAGCAAACAGCGCCCCACTGGCTAAGCGCCATTCAAAACGAAACGACAAATAGCCAAGAATGCATAGGATAGCGATAAGCACCGCGAGGCCACCTTGCTCTGCCAGCTCTTGACCAACTTGTGGTCCAACAATACTGGTGTTGAGTGTCTCAACACTGGTGTCTAACTGTGCCGATAGTTCAGATAAATTCACATTCTCTTTCGTCGTAACAGGATAACGCAGCACCCAACGCTGAGGCTCACCTGTCGCAATCAAGGAAACTTCACTGCCATAATTTTGTTTAAGCGTGGCTCGCAGAACTGGCTCTTCAATACGCTTATCAAGCCGTATTTCACTGACGATTCCACCGGTGAAGTCTTGGCCCCAATTCAGACCTTTAAAGCCGATGGCACCTATCGATACCACCATAAGAAAAATTGAAATAGCACTGCAGGTGTAACGCCAAAAACTGGTGAATTTGATTTTCATATTAAACCCTCACATCACGCGATGAATTACGTCCATAAACAAGATTAACAAGGACACGAGAGGCAAAAATGCCGGTGAACATGCTGGTTAACAAACCGAGACCAAGCGTCAAAGCGAATCCTTTAATCGGACCATTACCAATGGCATAAAGCACCACCGCAGTGATCATAGTGGTGATGTTCGCATCAAATATGGTGGAAACCGCACTATCGAACCCGCGTTCAATCGCATTGGCGAAACTTCTTCCCTCTTTGAGTTTGTCGCGTATTCGTTCAAAAATAAGGACATTAGTATCAACCGCCATACCGACAGTGAGTACTAACCCTGCAATACCGGGTAAAGTTAAAACCGCACCTGGTATCAATGCAATTAAACCAAACAACAGAACCATATTGGCGAGCAAAGCGATGTTCGCGATCCAACCTAAACGACGATACCAAAGTGCCATAAACAACAATGTGCTCGCCAAGCCAAGCGCCAACGCTGCAAATCCATTTTCAATGTTTTCAGCACCTAAACTTGGACCAATAGTACGTTCCTCAACAATCGTCACCGGTGCCGTCATCGATCCGGCACGGAGCAACAAAGCCAATTGCTGAGCCTGTTGATGTGTACCTACACCAGTGATCCTAAATCGCTCAGACAGCACAGATTGAATGGTCGCGACGCTAATCACTTCATTTTTCTGAGTCAGCGTGCCGTTAGGCGTACGACCATATTCACTGAATACCGTTGCCATCGGCTTACCGATATGAGTTTTGGAAAACGTCGTCATCTGTTTTCCACCCTCACTATCTAAGGTGATATTCACTTCGGCTTGCCCTAGCTCTCCGGCACCGGATCTCGCATCGAGAATATGCGTTCCGGTCAAAACGGGCATTTTGCCCACGACGACACGCTCCCCTTGCGCATTGTTGATGAACTGCGTATTGGCACCACGAGTTGGAAGCACTTCATAAAAAGCGAGCGTTGCCGTAGAGCCAATTACTTCTTTCGCCACCGCAGGATCTTGTACTCCCGGTAACTCAATGCGAATGCGATTTTCACCTTCTCGTTGAACTAACGCTTCTGTCACCCCTAACTCTTCAATACGGCTCCTCATAATCTGTAGGTTTTGCTGCACAGTTCTGGTTTGCAAGTCGCTTTTTTCTTTTGCATCAAGCTGAAGTTTTAACTTTTGCCCATCACGAACCATCTGCCATTGCGGCAATTGACTGGCAACAAACGTTCTCAGCGCCGATCTTGCCTCAGTAGGTACAGTAAGTTGCAACTGTTCTTCGTTGATAGAGCTGAGTTGTAGCCCTCTGATCCCTTGTGTTCGAGCAAAATCTCGTAGAGAGTTGGCGGCCGCTTCGGCTTGCAGTCTATACACAGGAGTCGTATCAACATCTAACAAAAACTGAACGCCACCACGTAAATCCAATCCAAGCTTTATTGGCGCAAACCCGAGATTGAGCAACCAATCTGGAGCGGAAGGGCTTAATGAAAGAGTCAGCTTTTCAGGCTGTAACGCATGCTTGGCGAGGATATCTTTTGCCTTAGCTTGCAGATTTGCGTCAGCCAAAACCACCTGAGTGGCTTGCTGATTCGAGTTGATTTTTTTTACTGGTACATTTTCTTGAACGAGCACACGATTAATCGCCTCAGCGTCAAGCTTTAAACCTGCAGACACCGGTATTTGAATCGCCGCATCTTCACCATACCAAGTAGGAAGTGCACTCAGCGCCATGATGATGAGAGTAGTGATTAATACTAAGTATTTCCATTTGGCGTTGCGATTGGGCAGCGCTGAGGTACGTCGCTTAGTAGACGTATTAAAAATAGAATTGATTGACATATTTGCTCTTTGTCTCGTTGAGCTTACGGCATTAGCCGAACAGCAGGTAGCCGAGCGTCACCTACGCATGAAGTGATTCTAGGAATACCCGATACAGTGTTGTTTGCTTAAAAGTGTTGAGACAAAAAAGTCAGATATGATGGATGAAGCGGTATTGCAAGTTGGACTCTTTCCAACCATTTAGGCGACCTCGCCCGGGATGGAATAGCGTCCAAGGGGAATCTGGTAATGCAACGGCATATCCATGACACAGTTCAGGCACATCTGGCAGTAGGATTTCTGTTGCTAGCAGGTATTCGGGGTAGTCATCTTCGAACGAAAATCCTGACATACTGATGCAACGCTGATTGACCGTCGGTGCATACCATAAGCCATCATTCAATGACCTATCGAGCTGAACTTGATTGCTATTCGTTGCGGGAATAGTCGTTGTGGAGATAGAAGTATGAAAATCGAGCTGTTCGACTTGTTGCGTCTTACTGTCACTCTCTGCATGAATGTGAGCGAACGCCTTCCAGGTTGTATTCTCTACAACACCAGAATAAACAGACACTAACAAACCGACAAATAGCAATATCGCCAGCTTTCGCATGAGTGAGAGTAAGCTCGTTTTCATACTTAATATCATTGGGGTGAATATCTTTTTTTCAATACCGTCGGTTCATAGTGCGCCATAAATAAGATAGGCGTTGTAAGCGACATAACACAGCAGAAGTATCCCCCCTTCAGCACGAGTAATACTTTTGGTTTTTCCCCAAAACAATGCGGTAAACAACAAAATGATGGTTGCTATCAACATCGATGTCCAATCGCGCCAAAACACTTCTGCGCCAGTGTTACTGATAGGTTCAATCGCTCCCGCAATACCAATCACTGCTAAAGAGTTAAACATGTTTGAGCCAACAACGTTCCCTACGGCAATGTCATGCTCACCTTTTCGTGCAGCCACTATAGATGCCGCTAGCTCAGGAAGAGATGTGCCTAACGCAACGATAGTCAGACCGATGAGCAAATCACTCACACCTAATTGTGTCGCTATCTCAACCGCTCCCCAAACCAAAATTCGGGAACTGGCAATCAGTAAAATAAGTCCAATAACCAACCAGAAAACCGCACGCTTTAATGGCATATGTTGCTGAGAAATTTCTTCACTAAACTCTTTGTCTAACGAATCGTTTTTACCCTTGATCGCCTGCCAGATTGACCAACAAATTAAGAACAGGAACCCACCCAATAGTAGCCAAGCTTCCAATGTGCTAATGTCATGGTTCCAGAGCATCCATCCAACCACAAGAGTGATGATCAAAAGAATCGGTAACTCTTTACGAATAATATTCGAGTGGACAGCGATGGGCGCAATAATGGCGGTCAAGCCCAGAATCAAAGTGATGTTGACTATGTTGGAACCCAGAGCATTGCCTAGCGCCAACGGTGAGTTTCCATCCATCGCGGCCATCATAGATACCACCATTTCCGGAGCCGAGGTGCCAAATCCAACCACCAGCATACCAACCAATAAAGGTGGCATACCGGCATGATTGACACTCGCAGCAGCGCCTTCAACGAATTTGTCTGCACTCCAAACCAATAATGCAAAACCGACAACAATAGCAAGCATAGCTAGCAACATAGTCTTGCTCCTGAAAGTGAATCGATTTTACGCTTAGATAAGTTGAAAACAGGCAATGGCTCAACCAAGAAAATGGTTGATCGCAGATAGAAGAAAATAGCTTGCATCGTAAGAAAATACCCTTTCACAAATCGAGTCGGCGAACAATTAAGCAATAATAAAGACCCGACCCGAACCTTCATATTGCTTAAGTCTTGCCAGAACCAAACCGGACGTGAATACCACAAGCGCAAAGCTTGGAGACTGTTGACATTCACTCTTCTAAGTTAGAAGAAGGCTACTCCCTTAAACTGATGTGCATTGTACCCGATGAATGCGACACGCTTCAAACATTAATTTAACAAATGATTATTAATGCAAGAAAACAGTGTTTCTGCGTGAGTTTGAAAACACTACTTTTTCATCATGTTGGCTAAGTCAGCAAATGGGTTGTAGGTCGCCCCTTTGTGTTCATCTTCGCCCGGCTTAACTTCGCTACCGTAGCGTTCATGCTCTAAATATTTGCTATGCTCATGATCATGACAATAAAGGCACAATAGCTCCCAGTTACTACCATCGGACGGATTATTCGTATGATCGTGATCTTTATGATGAACCGTTAACTCGCGTAAATTTGAATAGACAAACTCTCGAGCACACCTACCGCAAACCCAAGGAAAAAGTTTCAACGCTCTCTCTCGATAGTCGGCCTCTTTACGTGCATAACTGGCACTGGTTCCGTAATAATCCGATGACATATTGCTATTCCTAAGTGTTGATAAAATGTAGATGCTAGCAGAATCACCTCGAGGAAAAAGTGACCGAGATTAAGCCTCAGTCGTAGTTTATGGTTTGGCTTGAATCAAAAAATAAAGGCAGGTTTCAAACACCTGCCTTTATCGGATTCATAGCACTAATTTGCTTACGCTTTCTGAGTTTGCAGCTCTTCTTCAGAGACAGTTTTACCCAAAATTCGGCTGGTAATCGTTCCCGCCGTCATTGCACCAGAAACGTTTAGTGCCGTGCGTGCCATATCGATTAGTGGTTCAATCGAGATAAGTAACGCAACAATTGTTACAGGTAAACCCATAGCTGGTAAAACAATCAATGCCGCAAATGTCGCGCCACCACCCACACCGGCAATACCGAATGAGCTAATCGTAATCATCGCAACCAACGAAACAATGAAATGAATGCTTAGTGGGTCAATACCAACGCTAGGCGCAACCATCACAGCTAACATAGCAGGATAGATACCAGCACAACCGTTCTGACCGATTGTTGCACCGAATGACGCAGATAGGTTTGCAATCGCTGGTGGTACGCGTAATTTATCAATTTGCGTCTCTACATTTAACGGAATCGTTGCTGCAGAACTACGTGAAGTAAAAGCAAAGGCCAACACTGGCAAAATTTTGGTGAAATATTCTTTTGGACTCACGCCGACAAAAGAAACCAACACACCGTGCACAACAAACATCAGAGCGATAGCCACATACGAAGCTACAATAAAGCTCAATAGATTCAGGATGTCTGACGCACTAGAAGTCGCAACGACTTTCGCCATCAGAGCAGCAACACCGTATGGAGTTAGAGCCATGATCATTTTCACCAGGCGCATAACGATAAATTGGGCGTTTTCCACAAAGCTACGTATTGAAGAAGCCGATTCTTCTTTCTCAATCATCACTTTACGAGCAGCAATACCCGTCAGAACACCGAAGATAACCACTGCGATGATCGATGTTGAACGAGCGCCGGTTAAATCAGCGAACGGGTTTGTTGGAATAAAACTGATGAGCATTTGAGGGATAGTCAAATCGCTTACGCTAGCAGAACGACTTTCTAATGCTGCAATACGTGCCGTTTCGCGCGCGCCTTCGGTCAAACCTTCGGCACTCAAACCAAATATGTGAGCAGCGCCAATACCGATAATCGCAGAGATCGCGGTAGTGAAAAGAAGCACACCAATAGTTAAGCCTGAAATTTTACCTAAAGAACCGCCCTTCTCCAGTTTAACAACCGCAGAAATCATTGAAACGAGCACCAAAGGCATGATGACCATTTTCAGCAAGCCAACATAGCCGCTACCAACCACTTTGACCCAATCAAGAGTCTGACTAATAACTGGGCTACCTTCACCAAAAATAAGTTGTAGACCAAGGCCAAACAAGCTACCTGCAACTAGACCGATAAGGACTAAGCGTGAAAGTGTGTTTTGCTTCTGCTGTTGCTTGAACAACAGAAAGAGAATACCAGCGAATACTGCTAACGCAGCGATAACCGCGACTGACATACGACATTCCTCAAACAATGGAAAATGGGGATTTCAGATATTATTCTGACAAAGAAGCCTAAAGTAGTTGTTTATCCTAACTTGATCCAATGCGCATTTGTTCTTGGATATGAAGAATTGTTCTTAATCTTTAGTTCCTAGCAGTAGATTCGGACCATCAACTGAGCACATTTCAGCCTAGGGAGAAGCAAACAGGAGTCTTCATTCAAACAGCAACATCACAAAACGAAGTAAAGTCCTCCCAATCTGTATTAAAAATGATTAGCAATACATTATTGGAACCAACTCATTGTGAATGATGCCTTTGTCGTCTCTATTCCCATTCTATTTGACCTACTTCACTCCGTTATGGTCTGACTTTACGCTTTGGCTTAACTCGAAGCACTGGGGTGGAGCCCTACTGTCTTTGACTTACCGCAATGTTCAAATTTCTACCCAAACTATCCAAGATGACGTGACAGCGCCGAAATGCACTGAAGCTAATTAAGCTGAAACGAGCGTAGGCTTGTAGTTTAAAAATCACTAATTAAGGCAAATCAGAGCATCACTTTATAGTGATGCTCCTCCACATATAACTAACTCTTGCCCTGTAATCGCTGCTGCGTGTGGAGAAAGAATGAAGTTAACATACTCTGCAACTTCATAAGGCGAAATGTATCTTCCAATAGGCGGCAATTTTGGTGGCGAGGATTGTCTGTTGGGGTTTAACAACATCGGCGTTTCAGTCGCGCCAGGAGCGATAATATTAGCGGTAACGCCCTTTGGAGCTAGCTCTGCTGCCCAACTACGAACCATGCCAAATAGAGCAGATTTAGTTGCTACATATTGCGAACGACCAGCAACACCTTTAGATGTTCGGCTGCCAATCACAACAATTCGTCCCCCATCACCAAGTTTATCTGCAAAGTGATTAGCCAATATTTCGGCCACTCCTACATGGAGGTGCCATATAGTTCGACTCTCATCTATATTAAGATCCCCTAATGGAGCCGCCACCATTTTACCTGCAGCATGAATTACAGCATCAATTTGAGGCAATTGCTCCAAACAGTTCACTAAACTATTCGTGTCAAACAAGTCAACGGAGTGGCTAACAAAATAAGGATTCAAATGCTCCACTTTGGTTCTGCTTAACCCAGTAACCTTCCACCCCTTCGATAAGAGCGTTTCGGCTATCGCTTGCCCAATCCCTGAACTTACACCGGTGACTAAAGCATGACGGCTCATAATAGTTCCTCAAACATACTCAAAGGAACTTTAAACACCGCTTTACGCACTGATTTTGGTTCAGAAACCATGCATAAAGCCTGATGAGGCTCTCCCGGTAAGAAAATGGCAAAATCTCCCGGTTTAAGGTGCAATGAGTGTGTAAGGTTAGGGTGACTTAAGATTAGTAAATCTGGCTTTTTCTCAATGGCTTGCTCATCCATACAATTGAGTACACCATAATTGATAATCTCTTCACCATCCAATACAACCTGAATGTCAGCGTACAATTTGTGGAACTCTGTATGACGCAACTCAGCTTCCTGAGTCATTGACGGACCAATATTGCAGAACCAGTCTTCACCAGCGAGTTGCAATTTCTGGTCATCAGCTCTCGTTAAAGCTTCAAATGTACATTGAGGAGAAAAGAGGATTTTTTTGAATGGAGCGGGTAATCCCGCTGTTTGTAAAGAAAATAAACTTCCACATATCATGACGGTATCCCTCAGAGAGAATGTAGCCCCATGAGTTAGCAGGCTACACATATTTTAATTAATTACAGATGGTTAATACGAACGTATTTAATTGCCTGACGGAAATAGGTATAAGCAACATGGACAACACCATCTTCCGATTGAGTAATCGTCGGATAAGAGAATTCTCTATTCAGTTTCTCTTGTGAATTGTTCGTCATGCAGAAACCATCACCTTCATCAAGGTTCGCAACGATAGTCCAGCTCTCGCCGTTATCTTTCGATACTGCCAGTGACATTGGTGCTCGTGGTGCGCCCCAAAATGCACTTTTGCCATCGATGATCTCTGGTTCTACTGCGCCGCTGTCATTTTCAATTTCATCATAAAGAGAGCTACGACGATCAGTTGCACCAGCAGAGCTCATATTATTAAAGACCATAGCTAAATCACCATTATTCAACGCGGTAACCTGAATGGATGAGTTGTTATTAGGTAGGGCTGTCGCTTTAGGTTCAGTCCATGTTTCGCCGTTGTCATGGGAATAACTTTGATAGATATTGTCCGCCCAGCGGCTACGATAAACCGCAATTAAAGAACCATTTTTGAGTGGTGCAATAGACATGTGAACACAACCGAGACTTTCAGGAACATCAACATCTCGCCAGGTTTTTCCTTTGTCTTCAGAAATCTTCACGCTACTCGTATCGTAGTTTCCAACCCATTTTTCGCCAGATTTCACTGTGCAGTTGAAAATCGGTAGTAGCCAGTTGCCATTATCAAGAACCACAATAGGTTGGCGGATAAATGTGCCAGGCTTATCAATCAAAACATCAATGTCCTGCCAAGTTTCACCAAAATCGTCTGATTTTCTGTAACGTACAATCGCCGTATCTTGATTACCTGAAACTTGAGCAGTCCAAAGCAGCCAAAGAGTATTGTCAGGGTCTAAAAATAGTACAGGGTTCTGTTCTGAGCGCTCAGGATCATTTGACAGTTTTACGGCTGGTTCCCAAACGTCTGTACCTTTACGTAGTCGTGAGCATAAGATTGAAATATCAGCGACACCTTCCTGCGTGCCGGCAAACCATGTACACAAAACGTCACCGTTCGGTAGTACTAATAAATTCGACGCATGGTTTTGTGGGTAGTCAGAAGGTAACATTGCGGTAGAAATTTGACCATCGGTCTCAGTCAACTTGCCATCGCGTACAACTGTAATGACTTCTTGATTCATTGAATCTACTCCATTGTTTGGATGTTTTATATATTTAGTAAATTTAGCCCTCTGCTTAGGGCTAATCAGTTGGTAGGTTTACACTAGTGTCGCGTCAGGGATTTTTTTACTCGGCGATGATTTCCAACACCAAACAATCAAACCAGCGGCTACTGCAATAAAGAAGAACCATAATGGTGTCGCTGAGTTATCCAGCACAATACCTAAGCTTGCGACTAGGAATAGCAGCCTTTCTACGATATTCAGATTTTTCTTCAGCCAACCTTGTAAGAACACAGCCCAGCAGAACGTCGCCATTAGCATACCGGCAAAAGCGATCAAAATTAGATGCCAGCTACCTTGCCATAGAACAACCGGATCTGTAATAAAGCTGAATGGAACAAGGAAGATAACCAATGCATAAGAGAACGCAATGAACCCTGTTTTAGATGAGTCTGCATGACCTATCGCCGATGCCGCATATGCACACAACGCTACAGGCGGAGTCACCATGGATAGTACGCAGTAGTACATGATAAACATGTTCGCAGCTAGAACATTTACGCCCATATCAATTAATGCCGGAGCAAAGATGATTGAGCCGATGATGTAAGCCGCAACTGTTGGAAGTCCCATACCCATGATGACACAACCAAGGATAACCATGACCAATGATAGATACAGATTGTCCTGACCAACAGCACTCAAGATCTCAACAAACTTAAATGCTAAGTTAGATTGAGTCGCCAGTACCATGATGATACCGACCGATGCTAGCGGGACTGACACCCAAGACATCTGTTTAGCGATATCCATAACCATCGGATAAATCACTTTATAGCTGTAACGCGTGTTCTTACGTAGTAATGGAGCAACGAACGCTACAACTGTACCAACGAATGCTGCATAAGGCGCTGAATATCCAGAGATTAACGCAATAACCAAGAATACAGGAGAAATTATCAGGTGAACTCGAGGTAGAATTGGGTCAAACTGCAGATCTTCTTTTGTAATATTACCAATGCCTGTTTTACGAGCTCGTAAATCGATAATAACAAACAGAGCAAAGTAGAATGCAGCGGCTGGAATAATACCTGCTGCAGCGATATCTGCATATGGGATCCCTAGCATATCAGCCATTACAAAAGCGGCAATACCCATGATTGGGGGCATTAACTGCCCACCAGTAGACGCGATAGCTTCCGTCGCAGCAGCCTGTTCTTTGGTATAGCCAGAACGTTTCATAATAGGAATAGTCAGTACGCCTGTTGACGTAGTGTTTGCAACAGCAGAACCACTAACCATCCCGAACAAAGCAGAACCTAATAGTGACATTTTCGCCGCACCACCAGTCAAAGAAGCCGTTGCTTTCATCGCTAAGTCAATGAAAACACTACCGCCACCAGTCATGGTGAACACACAACCAAACATCACAAAGAAAAATACAAAGTTAATCGCAGTACTTGCCGTAATACCAAACAGACCATCAGCTTGCATACTGATGAGCTCAGTCATGGTATCAAGTGTAAAGCCATCAAACGCGGTCCATCCCGGGAAATATGGGCCAAAGAAGCCGTAAATAACAAAAACAATAACAACAGTTAATAGTGAGAAGCCCACCGAACGTCTTACAGCCTCAAACAACATTAACAACCCAACAATAAACGCATATTTATCCGAGAATAAAACGTCATCTATCATTTCAAGACGGGTTTCTAGTCGTGGAATCGCTGTATAATAGTGATACACAACGGACAGCGTTAGTCCGACAAATACAAGGTTAAGAGCTCTCCCCAAATAAAGGAGAGATTGATTCTTAAACTCTAAAGGTTGGAAACATAAAACAAGGGCTGTTGCCATGTACACGTGGATACTTGCAGCAGTCAACGGTGAAACCGGAAAAAAGAACTGTCTAAGTAAAAACACTAGGTAAGCAATGCTAATCACTGCCGTAATAGTGTTCATAAAATGACGATATTTCATAGCGATATCCTACTTACCGAACCAACGGGTTCTACCTATAAGGTCTAGGGAAGAGATGTATGCGAGAGGAATGAATGCACACATCTCTTAGACTTTGTTATGACAAAAGCTTATTTAATCCAGCCTTGTTCACGGTAGTACTTTGCAGCACCTGGGTGAAGTTCTACTAGCTGGTCATGAGAACCAATTTCTTCTGGATGCCAAAATTTAAGTGGAGAGTGCGTTTTCTTGATTTCTGCCTGATTCTCAACCAGAGATTTAGTTACGTTGTACACAACATCATCACTCACTTTTGAGTTAGTCAGGAATACAGTCGCACTGACCGGGTTTACGTAATCTTCAATTTGATCATCGTACGTACCCGCTGGCATTGTTCCAGTTGGTAAACCCACTTTAGCTAGATCTTCCAGAGTCTTTTTAGAGTAAGGGATATAAGTAACATCACTTGTTAACGTCATTTCTGTTAAGTTTGGATGCAT
Organism: Vibrio sp.; assembly: GCF_047973365.1. Classification (GTDB taxonomy): domain Bacteria; phylum Pseudomonadota; class Gammaproteobacteria; order Enterobacterales; family Vibrionaceae; genus Vibrio. Next base: position 46,250 of record NZ_JBKEBW010000016.1, read on the forward strand.
AGCAGGAACGTTATCAATGTACACATCAATAGCGTTATCACGCATCATTTGGCTAGCTTGGCCACTACCCATTTGAACGATCTTACCTTGCGCTTTAAGGGTTTCGAAATCAGTACCAAGAGATTCAAAAATGTAGTCAGCAATAATTGGCACTTGAGAGCCAGTAGGCTTCATCGCGATAATGACTTTATCTGCGTTGATGATTTTTTCCCAAGTATCGTTACCAGTCTGCTCAACCCAACCTTTACGAGCCACTGTAATGGTATACGCTTGCTGAACATCATCTAGAACCATACGCAGTTCTTTGTTAGTACGACCTTGATAAATATCCGTTAGACCATCACGAGCCCAAACAGCTGCATTTGACGTAGCAAAACCAAAATCTGCTTTACCTTCGTTAACTACCACAGGGTTTGTCATACCGCCCCCACGAGGAATAAGTTTAATTTTGTATTCGTCGTTAGTCGCTTTAGGGATCAGTTGAGAAAATGTTGTACCGTATGTATACCAACCGTTGCCTGGTGGTTGTGAAATGATGCTTGCCGTAGATGCCGCATGAGCAACACCAGCGACTAATGTGGAACACAATACAGCGGTTTTAAAAGCAGATTTAAAGTGTTTATTTAACATTGTAGGGTATCCTTATTATTAATAATACTAACGCTATTTATCCGTTATAAATCGATAACATTTTTTCGGTTTCTTCCTCCGTAAAATGAACTGGATAACGGCTTTCACCGACCTTCTCACCCAGTAAATTCATCATTTTCTTCACAACCGCAGGAGCAAAAGCGATTGGATATAGCGTTGATCTTAAGTAGTTAATTCTTTCTTGAGCCTCGTTAGCCAAACCCTGCTCATCCTGTTTAAAGCCGCGGTAAACTTGGTTAACCAAATCAGGTACTATGTTGGCAATTCCAGAAATACATCCAACGCAGCCCAGTTGATAACCGGTAAGAATTAAAGAATCAGGTCCCGTTAAAACATCGAAATTTTC
>NZ_JBKEBW010000165.1:0-11286 GCF_047973365.1 Vibrio sp.
AACAGAGTTGTAGCCATGGTCGGTGATGGTATTAACGACGCACCAGCCCTTGCTCAGGCTGATATCGGTATTGCAATGGGTAGCGGCAGTGATGTAGCGATAGAGAGCGCGCAAATGACGCTACTCAATTCCTCACCGCTATCGGTCGTCAGTGCTATCGAACTGTCACAAGCGACAATTAAGAACATGAAGCAAAACCTGCTTGGCGCATTTATTTACAACAGCTTTGGTATTCCGATCGCCGCAGGTGTACTCTATCCGGCATTTGGATTCTTGCTTAGCCCTGTAGTGGCAGGCGCAGCAATGGCATTATCATCCATTACCGTTGTAAGTAACGCGAATAGATTAAGACTGGTTAAAACACGCTTTCACCAATCGAAATAAGTCAATGCAACGAAAGGCAGCCAGCGAATCTTGAGTATTAATTAAAGCGTAATTAGAACAATTGAGCTAATCTATTCTAAATTAAGGTTTTTATCCTTAGATAGTATTGGGAAAATTTAGAATCAGCAAAGGAATACAGCATGTCTGTAATTACTCATACTCTTGGTTGGCTGCTACCTTTCGTTATCTTCTCTGCTCATGCAGAGCCTTTGTATTGGAAAGCAACAAACGACAAAGTCAGCCTCACCATCATCGGCTCAGTCCACGTTGGTGAACCTTCCATGTTTCCTTTACCACAGGAGATCTATAAAGCGCTAAGCCAAAGTGATGGACTTATTGTTGAGTCCGATACCACCAATCAACAGAACATCGTCTACCCGCCAGCGTCTAAGCAAGCCGCTCAAGTGCTGAATCAGGAGCAACTGTTCAATCTTGACCAAATCATCAATGAGCTTGGGCTTAATGCTCAGCAAATCCATCAACTTCCACCATGGAGCGCAGCGTTATCACTGCAATTCTTACAATTACAAAAGCTCGGCTACCAAACACAAGATGGTGTTGATCTCCATCTCATGCAAAAAGCGGCTGACGCTAAAGTTCCATTGGTGCCTTTAGAAACCATGCAATTTCAAATCGACTTACTCACTCACCAACCCGAAGACGGCAAAGAGCTGTTAGTGAGTATTATTGACGAGTGGGAAAGTAACCAGGCAATGACACACTGCATGATCGAGAGTTGGAAAGCCGGAGATAAGTTAAACCTAGAAAAGATGATGCATCTTACTGAGATGTCGCCAGAAATGGAGCAAGCATTTGTCATCAGCCGTAACCAAGATTGGGCGAACAAGCTAAGTTCTGGGAAATTTCTGCCGACACAACAAGGTCAGTACGTGATGATCGTTGGCGCTTTACACTTAATCGGTGAACAAAACTTTATTGAATTGCTGGAACAGAAAGGCTTCAAGGTTTCACAACAAAACCGAAGTAAAAAAGCAAACTGCGAGTTTTTTTAAGCTCGTTCTATCCTAAATTATTGGCAATATACCAAAAATGACAAAAGCCCAACATTTCTGCTGAGCTTTCTAAATATGGTCGGTGAAGAGGGATTCGAACCCCCGACCCTCTGGTCCCAAACCAGATGCGCTACCAAGCTGCGCTATTCACCGAAACTGTATTGTCTCTGGAATCTAATGTCTAGAGGGTCACCCTCTGGTCCGCTAATTCCAAAATCCGGGATGCGCTACCAAGCTGCGCTATTCACCGAGATTGTTCCGTTCAATGGGAACGGATGCGTATATTACGGATTCTGAATAGTTACGCAAGTCATTTAGTTAAGTTTTTCATAAAATCAGTTTGTTCGATTAAAAAGCCATCAAACAACCATAAAACGTGACCAAATACACACACATAGAAACATTTGCACAACCTATCAATCACAATTGATCCAGATTAGTGTTGTTTTTTTAGCCAGAATTTAACTTAACTATTGTCTTCAAGCACTTTGAGAGGAAATACGATGGACTTATGGTTAGATCTCCTTTTCGGTAATGCAGTTGGGTTATCTTCAATGCTGGTCATTTTCGGCGCTATAGAGCTAATGCTGTTTTATGGCAGCTATTTCATCTACAAAGTATTGAACGACAAATCTCCTCACTAGATCGCTTAGCGTCTATTTTTAAATAGAATCACGCTTTGCACCGGAGTTGATAGCTTGTCAGCTCCGGTTTTTTATTTCGTTTACCTCAATTTCATTCTTCATACTTAACAGGTTGCTTGAGCAGCCTCGATTGTTATACTTCTGACATTCCATGATTAATTCGAGATAGCACTATGTCTAACGATGACGTTGAGTCTCAAGATGATTTCGAACTATTTCATCAAATGATGGGCGACGTAAAACCCATCAAGCAAGATACAGCCGAGCTAAATAAATCTCATCAGGTGACTGATGCACAGTTAGCTAAACGCGAAGCGGCAATTAGCCATTCAGATAATGACCCGGATTACCTTTCGATAGATCATGCACCCATGGTAAAACCTGACGACCACGTTGAATTTAAGCGTAATGGCGTTCAGGACGGGGTGTACAAGAAGATGCGCTTGGGTAAATACCCGATTCAGGCTCGCCTTGATTTACACAGAAAAACTCTCAAGCAAGCGCGCGATGAAGTGGTCGCATTCGTTAATCAATGTATGCGGATGGATATTCGCACTGTCATCATTGTTCATGGCAAAGGCGAGCGTTCCAACCCACCAGCATTGATGAAAAGCTTTGTCTCTCACTGGTTAACCCAAATAAAAGAAGTGCAGTGCATTCACAGCGCACAACGCTTTCATGGTGGTACTGGTGCTTTGTATGTTTTATTTAAGAAAAGTGTTGAGAAGAAAAATGAAAACCGCGAGCGCCATCAGAAACGTCTTGGCTAACAAATGATACCTGCTAGAATGCGCCCCTAATTAATTACTCTTTTTACTCCCCCTCATTAGAGGGAAGACTAAGAGCATTACAATCAAAAGCCGTTGTGAAACGTTACAGGAGACAACATGTCACAATCTCTAGCTAAACGCCTAAACAAGTACATCAGCGAAACAGGTTACTGCTCTCGTCGTGAAGCCGATAAGCTCATTGACCAAGGTCGAGTAACTATTAACGGTAAAATTCCAGAAATGGGAAGCAAAGTAAGTGACGATGATGAAGTACTGATTGATGGCAAGTCACTTCGTAGCAAAGAAAAACCTATCTATATCGCGCTCAACAAACCTACCGGTATCACTTGCACTACTGAACGAGATGTTGCGGGGAATATTGTCGATTTTATCGGTCATAAAAGTCGAATTTTTCCGATTGGACGCTTAGATAAACCTTCAGATGGTTTGATTTTCCTAACTAACGATGGCGACATCGTGAATAAAATTCTACGTGCAGGGAACAACCACGAGAAAGAGTATGTAGTTCGCGTTGATAAACCCATTACGCCTGAATTCATCAAGCAGATGTCCTCAGGAGTAAGAATTCTTGATACCGTCACCTTGCCATGTAAAGTCGAAATGGAAACTAAATTTTCCTTCCGTATTGTTTTGACTCAAGGATTAAACCGCCAAATTCGTCGCATGTGTGAAGCGCTCGGCTACGAAGTGTTCAAGTTACGCCGCGTACGCATTATGAACATATCTTTGGATGGCATTCCCAATGGTCAGTGGCGTTATTTAACCGATGCTGAAGTGGTAGACATTCTGGCAATGTGTGAAGAATCAACCGGTACTGAAGAAGCTTCTCGCGTTGACGCTAAAGGACACAATATTCGCAAAGCGACAGATGCGAAACTGTTCGATAGCCGAGAAGAAAACCGCGACTCAAAAGCTCGCAGAAACCAGAGATCGAGTTCTTCTAAAGACAAAACTTATCAAGGTCACAATGCCGATACCTTGCGCCATGCTCCTAACTCAAAGAAAGGAAAAGCGAGAAGTGAAAGCCAAGGTAAAGCTGAGCACGCGAATAGTCAGCAACGAAAACCTAAGCCATCAACACCAAGGCAAGGCGCTAAACCCTCAAATACTCCACGCACGGGTGGCACACTCAGCCTGAAAAAATAATGAAATATAACAAAGGGAGCGAGATGCTCCCTTTGTTATTGATAGTCAGTAATAAGTGATTACTTAGTACCGAAGATTTTATCGCCAGCATCACCAAGACCCGGAACGATATAACCTTTGTCATTCAATTTTTCATCAATAGCAGCCGTGTAAAGCTCAACATCTGGGTGAGCTTTTTCAAGTGCAGCAATACCTTCCGGTGCAGACACAAGCACCAATACTTTGATTTGGTTACAGCCTTTCTCTTTTAACAGATCGATAGTTGCGATCATAGAGCCACCAGTAGCCAGCATTGGGTCAACAACCAGTGCAATACGCTCTTCAATGTTTGAAGCCAGTTTGTTGAAATAAGGTACTGGCTCTAGAGTTTCTTCATCACGGTAAATACCGACCACACTGATACGAGCGCTAGGAATATGCTCTAATACACCATCCATCATGCCTAAGCCAGCACGTAGAATTGGCACTACCGTTACTTTTTTACCTTTAATTTGGTCAACTTCTACAGGACCATTCCATCCATTAATGGTTACTTTCTCAGTTTCAAAGTCTGCAGTTGCTTCATAAGTTAGCAGGCTACCTACTTCTGTAGCTAACTCACGAAAGCGCTTAGTACTGATGTCACCTTCTCTCATCAAGCCAATTTTATGTTTAACAAGAGGGTGTTTAACTTCAACAACTTTCATTTCCATCTCCGGCACAATTTAAATAAACCTCGGGATTATACACCTATTTTTTCAACTTTACCGACCAAAAATCGCGATAAAAAACTGACGCAAACGTTTTCCTTTTTGTTTTAAGCCCTGTAGAATAGCGCCGTTTTCATATCCAACTAAACCGAGGAACTTCCCCGTGAGCGGTAACAAGACTTCACTTAGCTACAAAGATGCTGGCGTAGATATCGATGCAGGCAATGCGCTTGTTGAACGAATTAAAGGTGCTGTAAAGCGTACTCGTCGCCCTGAGGTAATGGGTGGTATTGGTGGCTTTGGTGCGCTGTGCGAGCTACCAACTAAATACAAACAACCTGTCCTTGTTTCTGGTACAGACGGTGTTGGTACTAAACTTCGTCTTGCTTTGGATATGAAAAAGCACGACACCATTGGTATCGACCTAGTGGCTATGTGTGTAAACGACCTGATTGTACAAGGTGCTGAGCCTCTGTTTTTCTTAGATTACTACGCAACAGGCAAACTAGACGTTGATACAGCAGCAGACGTGGTTTCTGGTATTGCCGATGGCTGTGTTCAAGCTGGCTGCGCTCTAATCGGTGGTGAAACGGCTGAGATGCCGGGAATGTACGAAGGCGAAGACTACGATGTAGCAGGTTTCTGTGTTGGCGTGGTAGAGAAAGAAGATATCATCGACGGTTCTAAAGTGGCTGTTGGCGACGCGCTGATCGCTGTTGGCTCTAACGGTCCACACTCAAACGGTTACTCTCTGGTTCGTAAAATTCTAGAAGTTTCTGGCGCAGACAAGAACGCACTTCTTGAAGGTAAAACAATCGGTGAACACCTTCTTCAACCAACTAAGATTTACATCAAATCAGGTCTAAAACTGATTGCAGAACATAATATCCATGCGATTTCTCATATCACTGGCGGCGGCTTCTGGGAAAATATCCCTCGCGTACTTCCAGAAGGGACTAAAGCCGTTATTGATGGCAACAGCTGGGAATGGCCAGTGATCTTCAAATGGCTACAAGAGCAAGGCAACGTTGATACCCATGAAATGTACCGTACGTTTAACTGTGGTGTTGGTTTGATCATTGCCCTTCCACAAGACCAAGCTGAAGCCGCTGTTAACCTGCTGAAAGCAGAAGGCGAAGACGCATGGGTTATCGGTGAAATTGCAGCCGCTCAAGCTGGTGAAGAGCAAGTAGAGATCAATTAATTCATGAAGAGTATTGTTGTTTTAATTTCAGGAAATGGTACCAATTTACAAGCGATCATCGATGCTTGTGAGTCAAGCATTAGTGAAGGCAGAGTAACGGCTGTTTTTTCGAATAAAGCAACTGCTTATGGCTTAGAGCGAGCTAAAAAAGCAGGTGCAGCGGCACTGTTTGTCGATCCTAAAGAGTATGAGACTCGTGATGCTTACGACCATGCGCTAATGGAAAAAATCGATGAATATAAACCTGACCTAGTTATTTTAGCGGGCTATATGCGTATCCTGAGTAGTGAATTTGTACGTCACTACTTAGGACGTATGATCAATATTCACCCATCACTACTACCTAAGTATCCGGGTCTGAATACCTATCAACGAGCTATCCATGCGGGCGATGAAGAACACGGTACTAGTGTTCACTTCGTTACAGAGCAACTCGACGGTGGCCCTGTTATCCTTCAGGCAAAAGTGCCAATTTTTGATGAAGATACAGTAGAAACACTGACAGAGCGCGTACAAAACCAAGAGTACCGTATCTATCCTTTAGTGACTCAGTGGTTTGTTGAAGACAGACTTGAAATGCGCGAAGGTAAAGCATTCCTTGATGGCGAGCCTTTAGGTATGCACGGTTACGCTAGCGAATAAGCGCTAGTTAAAGCTTAGATTTAAAGCGAGCAAAAAGGGTTGATACTGCATCAACCCTTTTTTCATGTTCATTTTTTATGTTCAGCTTTTCACTCAAGCGACTTTCCAGGCGCTTGGTTTCCTGGCTTAGGCGCAGCAAATGCTACATCGGTTAAATCGGCACTGTTACTTTCGAACAGTTCACCATAGTGAAAAATATTGAATTCTCCCGGCTTCATTCTTTGCCACTGCTCGTTTCCGGTTAAAGGTTGAGTAGCAATCACAGAAACCACATCATTCGGAGTCGTTTCTTCCTGAAAGTTGATTTCAATATCTTCATCGAGTAATGCCGCACGGCCAAATGGCGCACGACGAGTGATCCAGTAAAGATGATTAGTGCAGTATGTCATCAGGTATTCACCATCAGACAGCAACATATTGAAAACCCCCTTCTCACGCAACTCATCGCAGCGTAAAGAGAGATAGCGGAATACCGCCTGCATATCTTTAGGTGGTTCTGGATAGCGATTTTCTAGCTTATCAAGTAGCCAGCAAAAAGCCGCTTCACTGTCTGTCTGTCCTACAGGTCGATGACGACCAGTCGCTAAATCTTGATAATCAGTGAGTTGTCCATTGTGAGCAAAGGTCCAATAGCGCCCCCACAGTTCACGAGTAAATGGATGCGTATTCTCTAAATTGACACCGCCTCTATTAGCTTGGCGAATATGGCTTATCACCGCGCAGCTTTTGATTGGGTATTCTTGTACTAACTGTGCAATCTTGGATTGGTAACTCGGATTTGGATCTTTAAATGTTCGAAAGCCTTTACCTTCGTAAAACGTGATTCCCCAACCATCTCTGTGTGGTCCGGTATTGCCGCCACGTTGAATTAAGCCAGTGAAACTAAAACAAATATCAGTCGGGACATTGGCGCTCATTCCGAGCAATTCACACATCTTAACTTTCTCTCCTACTACCCTAAAACGCCTGACTAGCGAGCATATTTCGAGCTAACTTTTATCATTTATGATAAAAATCAGCTCGATAATCATCAGTTATTCCATTTCTTTTTCGATCAGTTGGATCACGATATGGATAATTTTGATGTGAACTTCTTGGATACGGTCTGCATAACCAAAGTGTGGGACGCGAATCTCAACATCGGCAACCCCCGCCATTTTACCGCCATCTTTACCAGTAAGGGCGATAGTCTTCATGCCTTTTGCTTTTGCCGCTTCAATCGCTTTTAGGATGTTGCCTGAGTTACCAGACGTTGATAAACCAAACAGCACATCACCTGAAGCACCGACCGCTTCAACATAGCGAGAAAAAACAAAATCATAACCAAAGTCGTTGCTCACACAAGACAAGTGGCTTGGGTCAGAAATTGCGATACCCGGATAACCAGGACGGTTTTCGCGATAGCGACCAGTGAGCTCTTCAGCAAAGTGCATAGCATCACAGTGTGAACCACCATTACCACAAGACAGAACTTTGCCGCCTTGTTTAAATGAATCAGCAATAACTTTCGCTGCCGCTTCAATTTGAGCAATGTTGTGGTCATCGCTTAAAAATTTGTTCAGCACTTCAGCGGCTTCTGTTAGTTCACTTCTAATTAGATCCTGATACATAGTTATTCTCTTCTTAAATCTGCTGGCAGATGAGCTCTCTCCTTCGAGAGCTAGGACACTATTGAGTTTACCCAAACCTGTGACTCTGTCGATAGATAAGCCTCAATAATTGCACGACACAAACAATATTCCTCTCTCTGGAATTATGTCACAGAGCACATTTTAAACTATTCACTCTACTTAGATCACTTTTTGAACATGTATGAGTTTTACATTTTATTAATACTTCATTTACACTTTACTGGTTAGACCACTATTAAAAAATAAATGCTGACAACTCAATTAAACATACAGCATGACTATAAGGACATTAACATGGACATCTTGCTCTCTACACTTGGGTTCTTCGCAGTACTAAGCGCTTGCTTGTATCACAGAATATCCTTGTTCATATCACTCGCCGCGCTAACCATTACTATGCTGGTGCTCTCGCTATTTGGTCCAGTAGGCATAATCGGCTGGAGCTTATACCTGGCCGCAATCGCGCTTTTTACCGTTCCTTCCATTCGCCAAGCGGCCATTAGCGCAAAAGCGTTAAGCGTATTTAAAAAAGTACTGCCGGCAATGTCGCAAACAGAAAAAGAAGCTTTGGATGCGGGTACGGTATGGTGGGAAGCGGAGCTGTTCAAAGGCAAACCGAATTGGCAGCAACTGCACGACATTCCTGCGCCGCAGTTAAGTGAAGAAGAACGCGCTTTTCTTGAAGGGCCGGTGAATAAAGTCTGCGCTATGGTTAATGACTATCAAGTGACCCACGAACTGGCAGACCTTCCTCCAGAGGTTTGGCAATACCTAAAAGACAACAAATTCTTCGCCATGATCATTAAGAAAAAATACGGCGGCTTAGAGTTTTCGGCTTACGCACAATCTCTGGTACTGCAAAAACTAACGGGGGTCTCTGGCGTACTATCTTCAACCGTCGGAGTGCCGAACTCATTAGGCCCGGGCGAACTGTTACAACACTACGGTACTAAAGAGCAGCAAGATTACTACCTACCTCGCCTCGCTCAAGGTAAAGAGATCCCATGCTTCGCGTTAACCAGCCCTGAAGCGGGTTCCGATGCAGGTTCAATTCCGGATTATGGCATTATTTGCAAAGGAGAATGGGAAGGTAAAGAAGTTCTCGGTATGAAGCTAACCTGGAACAAGCGTTATATTACTCTTGCGCCAGTAGCGACCGTACTAGGCTTAGCATTTAAATTACAAGATCCTGAACAGCTACTTGGCGAGAAAGAAGATATTGGTATTACCTGTGCCCTGATCCCGACCAATCTAAAAGGAGTGGAAATTGGTAATCGCCACTTCCCGCTTAACGTCCCGTTCCAGAATGGTCCTACTCGCGGTAATGATATTTTTGTTCCACTTGATTTCATCATTGGTGGCCCAGACATGGCCGGTCAAGGTTGGAGAATGTTGGTTGAATGTCTCTCGGTTGGTCGTGGTATTACGCTACCTTCAAACTCCACAGGTGGAACAAAAACCGCCGCATTGGCAACCGGTGCTTACGCTCGAATCCGTCGTCAATTTAAACAACCTATTGGTCAAATGGAAGGTATTGAAGAGCCATTGGCACGTCTTGCAGGTAACGCTTATGTAATGGATGCCGCGAGCAATTTGACCGTAGCAGGTATTGACTTAGGAGAAAAACCTTCTGTTATCTCTGCGATTGTGAAATATCACTGTACTCACCGTGGTCAGCACTCAATCATTGATGCGATGGACATTGTTGGCGGTAAAGGTATCTGTTTAGGCCCTTCAAACTTCTTGGCCAGAGGTTATCAAGGTTCGCCAATTGCAATTACTGTGGAAGGCGCAAACATTCTGACTCGTTCGATGATCATCTTTGGTCAGGGGGCGATTCGTTGCCATCCATACGTACTAAAGGAGATGGAAGCGGCACACTCTGAAAGCTCTAATGCTGTTGAACTATTTGATAGTGCATTAGCTGGCCACGTAAGCTTTACCACCAGCAACTTGATTCGCAGTATTTGGTTAGGTTTAACCGATGGTTTAGGTTCTTACTCACCAACCAAAGATACAACTCAGCGTTACTACCAACAACTCAACCGTTACAGTGCAAACCTAGCGCTGTTAGCTGACATATCGATGGCGGTTTTGGGCGGTTCTTTGAAACGCAAAGAGCGCTTATCTGCACGTCTGGGCGATATTTTGAGCCAACTATACATGAGCTCTGCAACCCTGAAACGCTTTGAGAACGATGATCGTCCAATAGAGGATTTGCCACTGGTTCATTGGGGCTTACAAGACAGCTTGAAACAAACCGAAGTCGCCATTGATGAGTTCCTTGTTAACTTCCCGAACCCGATAATCGGCAAAGTGTTAAGAGTTTTAATGCTACCTTTCGGTCGCGTTCGTAAAGGACCCAATGACAAACTGGATAGCAAACTGGCGCAAATTCTACAGACACCAAGTGCAACCCGCTCTCGCCTTGGTCGCTACCAGTACTTGGCTCCTACCGCACATAACCCAGCAGGTCGTATTGAACTGGCGCTCAGCGTTATCCTGCAAGCTGAACCTATATTCAATAAAGTGTGTAAAGCACTTGAGAAACGCTACCCATTCACTCAACTCGATAAGATTGCAGCAGAAGGATTAGCCAACAACATTATTAATGAGCAAGAAGCTGAGCTTTTAATCGAGGCCGAAGGCCACCGCTTGTACACCATTAATGTTGATGATTTTACACCGTCAGAACTTGCGGCAAAAAAGACAAAAACCAAACTGGAGCAAGTCGCTTAGATAAAAATTAAACAACAAATCACATCAGTTAAAACGTAAAAAAGGGAGGTTTAACCTAATGTCTGTCAGTTAAAGAGTTATCGTTCCCACGGTCCCCCGTGGGAATGCATACCAAAGCCAAAATAGGCAGTTAATCTGACTTTCTGTTAGTCAAATATGCATTCCCACGCAGAGTGAAGTGACCCCCAATAGTTGGACAACCAATTATTGGGGGTCTTTTATTTATGTCCAAATACAGTCGCGAGTTAAAGTTCAAAGTAGCTAAAAAGTATCTTGATGGCTCCACTCCTCGAGAGCTCGCTGAAAAATATTCTGTCCCAACAAAACATGTTCGTTATTGGGCTCATGTTTTCACTATGCATGGTTCAAATTCATTTTTAATTGATGGCCATTCTCTTAGTGC
>NZ_JBKEBW010000148.1:0-11540 GCF_047973365.1 Vibrio sp.
AAAACTTCTTCGCTTTACTCAAAACAGAGATGTATCACGGTCAAAGCTTCACTGATGCTGATGAACTGATTGCAAATATCGAAGAATATATAGAGTATTACAATACAAAACGGATTAAGGTGAAATTTAAAGGCCTGACTCCGATAGAATATCGAAATCAGGCCTTGCAAGCCGCTTAACAGAAATGTCCAACTTTATGGGGTCACTTCAGACCGTGGGAACGATAACTCTGTCTTTTTGAGCTTAACTGACAGACATTAGGCTGTTGAGTCGCTCTTTTTCTCGGCTTAATCCTACAAAAAACAGTATTTATTGTTAAAGATTGATTACCTTAAAGAAATAAAAATGTTGATCACGTTATAATCCCTACTTATACCCAACTACTTGGAGTTGCAGGTAGGCGGCAAGTGAGTGAATCCCCAATCGCATAGATAAACTATGCGATTGGGGTGAGCGAACGCAGCCAACACCGCTGCGACTTCAAGTAGGAAGGGTATATTATAATAATACTCATCCTTCTCAGTTGGTGCAGAAGGGGAAAGCAATGTCAAAGAGTACCGTCATTAGAAATGGTACCTAAAAGCCTAAAGGATGGTTTCATGAGTCAGGACAAAATAGACATAAAGGATGTGACTCCTAAAGTCTTCAACCCCAAGACCCACAAAGGTCAGGAAGGAGATAGATTTAACCCAAGCAAAGGGATATATGTCCGCGAAAGCAAAGGCACATACCAAAAACTGCGCCGTTACGGCGGTTGGCTATTATTACTGTTTTTTGGATTGATATCTTGGATCCCATATGGCGAGCGCCAGGCCATCCTGTTGGATCTTGGTCACCAACAATTCAATTTTTTCGGCACTACCCTTTATCCGCAAGATTTAACGCTACTTGCTCTGCTGTTTATGATTGCCGCATTTGGATTGTTCTTCCTTACCACGTTTTTAGGACGAGTATGGTGTGGCTACCTCTGCCCGCAAACCGTCTGGACATTCATGTACATTTGGTTTGAAGAAAAACTTGAAGGCAGTGCCAACAAACGACGCAAACAAGATGAAGGTAAAATGACCGCCAAGCTGGCGATACGTAAAACACTCAAACATATTGCCTGGTTTGCCATTGCACTGGTCACAGGTTTTACATTTGTCGGCTATTTCGTTCCTGTTCGCGACTTAGTTGTCGATTTTTTCACTCTAAACGCGACCTTCTGGCCGGTATTCTGGGTACTGTTTTTTGCCATTTGTACTTATGGTAATGCCGGTTGGATGCGCTCAATCATGTGTATTCACATGTGCCCTTATGCCCGTTTCCAATCAGCGATGTTCGACAAAGATACCTTCATTGTGGGTTACAACACCACTCGTGGTGAACAACGTGGACCTCGTTCGCGCAAAGCAGATCCAAAATCGCTTGGTTTAGGAGATTGTATCGACTGTGATTTATGTGTGCAGGTGTGCCCTACCGGCATCGACATTCGCGACGGCTTGCAATATGAATGTATCAACTGTGGCGCTTGTATTGATGCCTGTGATACCACGATGGAACGCATGGGCTATGCAAAAGGGTTGATCAACTACACCACGGAACACCGTCTTTCTGGTAAACATACCAAAGTGATGCGCCCGAAACTGCTTGGCTATGGTGCGGTATTACTGATTATGTGTGGGCTGTTTGTGGCTCAAATTGCTGCCGTTGATCCCGCGGGTTTAAGCGTGATTCGTGACCGAAACCAACTGTTTAGAACCAATAGCGCAGGTGAAGTGGAAAACACTTACACTTTAAAAATCATCAATAAAACACAACATACTCAGGCATACCAACTGAATGTCACCGGTCTGAGTGATGTCACTTGGTATGGCAAACAAACGGTACAGGTTGAACCGGGTGAAGTGGTCAATTTACCGATGAGTTTGGGTGCCAATCCGGATAGCTTAAGTTCTCCTGTTGCGACAATTCAGTTTATACTCAGCGACGACAGCAACCAATTCACGATTGAAGTAGAAAGCCGCTTTATTAAGAAGCTCTAAACTTCATCAGCGAAAAAATTATAGTAAAGGGCTCAGTAATGAGCCCTTTTTAATCAATGACTCAAGCAACGTTTCACTTTGACGCTTTAACGCCAGATCTGATGTGGTACGCATTAGAGAGTATCGGTATCCGGGCTGAATCTGGCTTTCTTGCGCTGAACAGCTATGAAAACCGCGTCTATCAGTTTGTCGATGAAGATAAACGACGTTTCGTGGTGAAGTTTTATCGCCCGCAACGCTGGACAACCGAGCAAATTCGCGAAGAACATGAATTTGCTCTTGAATTGGCGGAGGCTGAAATCCCACTTGCGCCACCGCTGATCATCAATGGCACCAGTCTCCATCACTATCAAGGCTACCACTTTGCTCTGTTTAACAGCGTCGGTGGTCGTCAATTTGAAGTGGATAACGAGGAGCAGTTGGAATGGGTTGGTCGATTCTTAGGCCGTATTCATAAGATTGGCGAAGAGAAAGTGTTTCAACATAGACCAAGCTTAGGTTTAGAAGAGTTTCTCTATCAACCCAGAAGGTTACTGCAAAATTCCCAATGCATTCCGCTACACCTTGAGAAGGTATTCTTCAACGACTTAGATTTGCTTATCAAGAAGATAGAACAACAATGGCCTGCCACACACGCCAATATTCGCCTGCACGGTGACTGTCATCCGGGCAATATTTTATGGCGTGATGGTCCGATGTTTGTCGATCTTGATGATGCTCGCAATGGTCCAGCGATACAAGATTTATGGATGCTACTCAACGGCGAACGCCAAGATAAACTGGTTCAACTGGATATTTTGCTTGAAGGCTACCAAGAGTTTTGCGATTTTAACCTCTCGGAATTGAAACTAATTGAACCACTTCGTGGTCTACGAATGGTGCACTACATGGCTTGGCTGGCAAAACGTTGGGACGACCCGGCGTTCCCAATCGCCTTTCCCTGGTTCAACGACCCTAAATACTGGGAAGGTCAAGTGCTCGCATTCAAAGAACAAATCGCAGCGTTAGACGAGCCTACGCTCTCACTAATGCCACAATGGTAACATCACAATATTAAGTTATTGCTTTTAAAGGAAAATGGAGTCCGTAATGAAAAAACTGTTTGCACTGGTTGCAACCCTGATGGTTAGCCTTTCGGCTTACGCAACAGACTTTCAGGAAGGAGTGCACTACAAAGAACTCAACCTCACCCCTTCGTCAAAACCTGTCGTAGCAGAATATTTCTCATTCTATTGCCCACACTGTAATTCGTTTGAACCCATCATTGCTCAATTAAAAGATAAACTGCCTGAAGGCGTGAAACTACAGAAAAATCACGTTTCATTCATGGGTGGCAACATGGGTAAATCCATGAGCAAAGCGTACGCGACTATGATTGCACTTGGCGTTGAAGAAAAAATGATCCCGGTAATGTTTAACCGTATTCACAACTTACGTCAGCCACCAAAAGATGATCAGGAACTGCGTCAGATCTTCACTGATGAAGGGATTGATGGCAGCAAATTCGATGCGGCATTCAGCGGTTTCGCGGTAGATTCTATGGTTCGTCGTTTTGATAAGCAGTTCCAAGAGAGCGGTCTAAGCGGTGTTCCAGCCGTCGTGGTCAACAACCACTACCTAGTGCAAGCTCAAGGCATCGAAACTCTGGATGAATACTTTGAGTTAGTTAATTTCTTAGTTAACAAGAAATAAGTTAACCAGAAATAAATCCTCGCAAGGGAGCTTTACGCTCCCTTAAGTTTGTTGGCAGACTGTCCGTAATTAATAGACCGTCAGTAATTAATCGATTGTGAAGTCAATTGCTTTAATAACCGATCCATGGCCCGATAACCCAATGCTTCAGCCAAATGTGAACGTTTGATCTGCGGCTCCCCCTGTAAATCGGCAATAGTCCGCGCTACTTTGATAATTCGATGATAAGCGCGAACTGAGAGCCCCAAACGGTGCAACGCATTTTCAAGAAACTCCGCGTCTGATTTGCTCAACGGACAAACTTGTTCTATCTCTCGGCTTTGCAAAAACGCATTGACCTTACCACTGCGCGCTAACATTTTTTCACGCGCTTGCAGCACTCTTTGTTTGACCACAGCGGTTGTTTCTCCCCTGTCTCCGCCATTAGCCAGAGTTCCCTTCGGTAGCGAAGGGATTTCAATCGACATATCGAATCGGTCCAAAAGTGGACCCGACAATCGGCTTAAATAGCGCAAAATCACCTGTGGATTGACTCTGGCTTGCTCGCCTTCGTGATAGCCCGTGGGGCTGGGATTCAAAGCACCAACTAATTGAAAACGAGCAGGGAAACGCGTTTTACCTTGCGCCCGGGAAATAATAATTTCGCCCGATTCTAAAGGCTCACGCAGTGAATCTAACACCTTACGTTCAAACTCTGGCATCTCATCAAGGAAAAGTAGACCGTTGTGAGCCAACGAAATTTCTCCCGGACGAGGTATTGAACCGCCCCCGACCAAAGCCGCCATGGAACTTGAGTGATGAGGAGAGCGGAATGGCCGCCGTTTCCAATTGTGGATGTTGATCTCTTGCTGAGTCAAAGACGCCACCGAAGCTGTCTCCATCGCTTCAGCATCCGTCATTGGCGGCAGCAAGTCACACAAACGCGAAGCCAACATCGTTTTCCCCGTACCTGGCGGCCCCAAAAACAACAGGTTGTGATTTCCCGCCGCCGCGATTTCTAACGCACGTTTTCCCTGCTGCTGACCGATGATATCTTGTAGATCACGCAAATGATCCACCTCAGGTGTGGTCTTTGAGCTTGCAAATAGACTCAATGTTTTCTGCCCACACAAATCGGCACACACCTCCAGTAATGTTTGCGCTGACTTATGCTGTTTATTATCGACCAAAGCCGCTTGATCGCCATTCCAGTGAGGAACCACCAGACAACGCTTGCTCTTAGATGCTGCCAACGCCGCAGGAAGCACACCTTTCACACTACGAAGCTCGCCGGATAACGCCAGTTCACCGATGAATTCGTGTTTGTCTAAGCATGTTTGTGCTATTTGGTTTGAAGCGGCCAAAATCCCGAGCGCAATCGGCAAATCAAATCGGCCGCCCTCTTTGGGCAAATCTGCTGGGGCCAAATTGACGGTAATTTTCTTGGCTGGAAAAGAAAACTGAGAATTGATGATCGCACTACGTACCCTATCTCTTGATTCTTTCACTGTGGTTTCCGGCAAGCCGACTAAGGTAAACCCCGGCATACCGTTACTAATATGTACTTCCACAGTAACCGACGGCGCTTCCACACCGACACTTGCCCGGCTATGAATAATCGCAAGTCCCATCCGTTTTCCCTTATGCTTTGATTAACAATCACGCAGCAGCAAATTCAGCCTGCTGCTAGCGGGTGGTACTTGTTATATATCGTGAGAGCTAAGAGCGAGAATGTGAAAAAAGAATGAGTTTTTGCTTGTCATGTAACGGAGATGTGTGTTACCACTAGAGACGCAAACAATTGCGCATACTTTTAAAACGATTTTTTAGAGCATATTGATGAATTTGAACGCCCGCATTAACTCACTGATTATCCTGATTATCGTGGTCATTATTAAGACCGCGCGGGGACTTGCAGGCGTAAAATAATTGCCAAGATTCAAAAAGCCCCCGCACTGAAAAGTCCGGGGGCTTTTTTACAGCCTTTATGCTGAAACAAAAAACAATAAGACTATACCCAAACCACTTGAAGTTGCAGACAACACCACTGCCGCTTCAAGTAGCAAGGGGATAAATAAAAAGCACATACTGATTAATACCTAGTCGGATATGTCAGGAAGAATGGGAGAGCACATGACGTGCAAACACAACACAACTAACAACAGCGGTGCAAATCGCACTAACGGAGGCATACGATGACGGGAGCACAACTAGTCGTAGCCGCTTTAAAACAGCAGGGTATCAAGACCGTTTTTGGTTATCCGGGTGGCGCAATCATGCCCATCTATGATGCTTTGTATGATGGCGGAGTAGAACACATACTGTGTCGCCACGAACAAGGTGCTGCAATGGCTGCCATCGGCATGGCCAGAGCCACTCAGGACGTCGCAGTCTGTATGGCAACATCAGGCCCTGGAGCCACCAACCTTGTAACCGGCCTTGCCGATGCTTTTCTCGATTCCGTTCCACTCGTTGCTATCACAGGTCAGGTCGCCAGTTCACACATTGGTACTGACGCTTTCCAGGAAATGGATGTGATAGGTATGTCTCTCTCTTGTACCAAGCACAGCTACCTCGTTACCGATATTAATGAGCTTGCGCCAACGCTTGCTGAAGCGTTTGAGGTTGCTAAAACTGGCCGCCCAGGTCCAGTTATCGTTGATATCGCTAAAGACGTGCAACTTGGTCAGGCACCCGTGACATCACTACCTAGCTTTACCCCACCAGCGATTCCTCAGGTTGACCCACAACAGTTAGTCAAAGCACAACAGTTGATGGCTGAAAGTGAGCGTCCGGTGTTGTATGTGGGCGGTGGTGTGCAACTGGCTCATGCGACCGACTGCGTGCGCAACTTCTTGCGCTTAAACCCAATGCCTTCGGTGAGCACATTAAAAGGGTTGGGAACCATCGAGCGCCACGATCCACACTACCTGGGTATGTTGGGGATGCACGGCACCAAAGCCGCTAACCTAGTCGTTCAGGAAAGCGATTTGTTGATCGTAGTCGGTGCCCGCTTTGATGACCGAGTGACTGGCAAGCTGGATACCTTTGCGCCACACGCTAAAGTCATTCATATCGATATCGACGCAGCCGAGTTTAACAAACTACGTAAAGCCAATGCGGCACTACGTGGTGACATTAATAGCATCTTACCTCAGCTAGAATTGAGTCATGATATTTCATCTTGGGTGCACCACAGTGAAAGCCTGCGCAGTGGCTTTAAGTGGCATTACGACCATCCGGGCGATCTTATCTATGCACCGCTGTTGTTGAAGCAACTGTCAGACATGATGCCTGATAGCGCCATTGTCTCGACCGACGTCGGTCAGCACCAAATGTGGGCAGCGCAGCACGTACAGCCACGTATGCCACAAAACTTCATCTCGTCTGCCGGTTTGGGCACTATGGGCTTTGGCTTGCCGGCTGCAATGGGCGCTGCGGTCGCTCGTCCACAAGACCAATCGATTCTGGTTTCTGGTGACGGTTCATTCATGATGAACGTTCAAGAGCTTGGCACGCTGAAACGGCGTAAAATTCCGGTCAAGATGGTGCTGTTGAACAACCAACGCCTGGGAATGGTCCGTCAGTGGCAATCGCTATTTTTCGATGGTCGCCACAGTGAAACTATCCTAGACGACAACCCAGACTTCGTCATGCTAGCAAAAGCGTTCGATATTCCGGGCAAAACCATTACCAAGAAAGAAGAAGTTGAACCCGCATTAAAAGAGATACTTGAGAGCAAAACCGCTTATCTGCTTCATGTACTGATCGATGAAGAAGAGAACGTATGGCCGTTAGTACCGCCGGGCGCATCCAACAATGACATGTTAGAGAACACTTAAGAGAGGCTCACCATGCAAAGATATCTACTCGACATCAAAGCAGACGATAAACCCGTACTACTTGAGCGTGTTCTGCGTGTCATTCGCCACCGCGGCTTTATCATCAAACAAGTAGCAGCAACTCAGAACCACGAAAGCAAGGTTGCAAGCGTAGAGATCATTGTCGACAGTGACAGACCGATTTCGACTCTAATCAATCAGATAGAAAAATTATGGGACATTCGTACTGTTGATGTAACTAACATCAAAAATGACGAGCTTCCAAACAACAATTTACAACAAAAAATTTGCGCTTAAGCCTTTAGGGCAAAGCAATAAGGTAAGGAAACACAACATGCCTAAATACCGTTCGGCCACCACGACACATGGACGCAACATGGCTGGAGCACGCGCACTATGGCGTGCCACTGGCGTTAAAGAAGAAGATTTCGGTAAGCCAATCATCGCGGTCGTCAACTCGTTCACTCAGTTCGTTCCGGGTCACGTTCACCTAAAAGATTTAGGTCAGCTAGTTGCCGCTGAAATTGAAGCCGCAGGCGGCATCGCTAAAGAATTCAACACCATCGCGGTTGACGATGGTATCGCAATGGGTCACGGCGGCATGCTTTACTCACTGCCTTCTCGTGAGCTGATTGCCGACTCAGTCGAGTACATGGTCAATGCACACTGCGCCGACGCAATGGTGTGTATCTCTAACTGCGACAAAATCACTCCGGGGATGCTAATGGCGTCTATGCGCCTTAATATTCCGGTGATCTTTGTTTCTGGTGGCCCAATGGAAGCGGGTAAAACCAAGCTTTCTGATCAGATCATCAAGCTCGATCTGGTTGATGCCATGATGCAAGGCGCTGACCCTAAAGTGTCCGACGCGCAAAGCGAGCAGGTCGAACGTTCTGCCTGCCCAACCTGTGGTTCTTGTTCCGGTATGTTCACCGCAAACTCAATGAACTGTTTGACGGAAGCTTTGGGTCTATCTCAACCGGGTAACGGTTCTATGCTGGCAACCCACGCTGACCGTAAAGAGCTGTTCATCAATGCCGGTCGCCGCATCGTAGAGCTGACCAAACGTTACTACGAGCACGATGATGTCACCGCGCTGCCACGCAATATCGCCACTAAAGATGCGTTCGAAAACGCGATGGCGCTGGATATCGCCATGGGGGGGTCAACCAACACCGTTCTTCACCTGTTAGCAGCCGCTCAGGAAGGTGATGTCGATTTCGATATGACCGATATCGACCGCATGTCTCGTATGATCCCACACCTATGCAAAGTGGCACCATCGACGCAAAAATACCATATGGAAGATGTTCACCGCGCCGGTGGCGTGATGGGGATTCTAGGCGAGCTTAACCGAGCAGGCTTGTTACATAGTAAAACCAACACGGTGCTAGGTTTAACGATGGAAGAACAACTTAGCCAATACGATGTGATGCAAACCAATTCGGACGCGGTAAAAGGCTTTTTCCGTGCAGGCCCTGCCGGTATTCGTACCACTAAAGCCTTCTCGCAAGACTGCCGTTGGGAGACGTTAGACCTTGACCGTAAAGAAGGTTGTATCCGCGAGAAACAACACGCATTTAGCCAAGACGGTGGTTTGGCAGTTCTGCGCGGTAACATTGCGCTTGATGGTTGTATTGTTAAAACGGCCGGCGTAGATGAAAGCATCCTCAAATTTGAAGGCCCAGCGGTGGTATTTGAAAGCCAGGAAGATGCGGTTGAAGGCATTCTTGGTGGCAAAGTGAAATCTGGCGATGTGGTGGTTATCCGTTACGAAGGCCCTAAAGGTGGTCCGGGTATGCAAGAGATGCTTTACCCAACCACTTACCTAAAATCTATGGGGCTGGGTAAAGAGTGTGCACTATTAACTGACGGTCGTTTCTCTGGCGGTACTTCGGGTCTATCCATTGGGCACGTCTCTCCGGAAGCAGCAAACGGCGGCACGATTGGTCTGGTAAAAGCAGGCGACACTATCTCTATCGACATTCCAAACCGTACTATTTTTCTTCAAGTTTCAGAGCAAGAGCTCACAGCGCGCCGTGCTGAACAAGAAAAACTCGGTTGGAAGCCGGTTGATCGTCAACGTGAAGTTTCTTTTGCACTAAAAGCTTACGCCAGCATGGCAACCAGTGCTGACAAAGGCGCAGTGCGAGATAAATCTAAGCTAGAGGGCTAGATTTATGACCTTAAGCCAACAAACTGGCGCAGATTATCTGCGCCAAATCCTGCGCGCTCCTGTCTATGAAGTGGCGAATGTTACGCCACTGCAAGATATGCCTCGCCTGTCTGCTCGTATCGGTAACCAAGTGCAGATCAAACGTGAAGACCGCCAGCCGGTGCACTCATTTAAGTTGCGCGGCGCTTACAATATGGTCTCGAATCTGACCGAAGAACAGAAAACTGCCGGTGTTATCGCAGCCTCTGCGGGCAACCACGCACAAGGCATGGCGTTATCCGGCACTAAGCTGGGTATCAAAACCACCATCGTCATGCCTCGCACCACTCCGGATATCAAGGTAGAAGCAGTTCGTGGTTTTGGCGGTAACGTGATTCTGCATGGCAGTAACTTTGACGAAGCGAAAGCAGAAGCGGAGCGTCTATCAGCAGAACAAGGCTATACCTTTGTTCCCCCTTTTGACCACCCGCTAGTGATTGCTGGTCAAGGCACTATCGGTATGGAGATGCTGCAACAAAACGGCCATCTCGATTACATTTTTGTCCCGGTTGGCGGCGGCGGTTTAGCAGCGGGGGTTGCGGTACTGGTTAAGCAGTTGATGCCGGAAATCAAAGTCATTGCGGTAGAACCTGAAGATTCAGCCTGTTTAAAAGCGGCGTTGGATGCAGGTGAACCAGTGGTACTTGACCAAGTCAGCATGTTTGCCGACGGCGTGGCGGTAAAACGCATCGGCGATGAAACCTTCCGCCTATGCCAGCAATATCTGGACGGTCATATCACGGTATCCAGTGATGAGATCTGCGCCGCAGTAAAAGATATCTTTGAAGACACGCGCGCCATTGCCGAACCTTCAGGAGCGCTAGCGCTGGCGGGATTGAAAAAATTCGCCGAGAAAAACCAACTGAAAGATAAAAAGCTAGCAACCGTGCTATCGGGCGCCAACACCAACTTCCATGGTCTGCGTTATGTTTCAGAACGTTGTGAATTGGGTGAAAAACGCGAAGGGCTACTTGCGGTAACGATTCCCGAGCAGAAAGGCGCGTTCTTTAAGTTCTGCCAACTGATCGGTAACCGAGCGGTGACCGAGTTTAACTACCGTTATAGCGACGATGAACTGGCAAACATTTTTGTCGGTGTTCGCCTTGCCGGAGGTCAGGAAGAACTCAACTCAATCATCAAAGAGCTACGCACTTCCGGCTATCCGGTTCAGGATCTCTCTGACGATGAAATGGCGAAACTGCACACCCGTTATATGATTGGTGGCAAGCCGTCTAAACCATTGAAAGAGCGTTTATACAGCTTCGAATTCCCTGAATATCCGGGCGCACTGCTCAAGTTCCTCAGCACTTTGGGCACTCACTGGAACATCAGTCTGTTCAACTACCGCAACCACGGTGCTGACTATGGGCGCGTACTGTGTGGCTTTGAGCTTGAACAAGCTGACTTAGAACGTTTCTCCGCGCATCTGGTTGAGCTGGGCTATCGCTGCAAAGATGAAACCGACAACCCGTCTTATCGTTTCTTCTTAGCGAAATAGCAACTTTAGTACAAAAGCCATCGACTTTCGATGGCTTTTCTTTGTTTGCCCAGCAAAGCTGGCAAACCCGTCCACTTGAAAGAAAGTGGAGTCACCCTGACTAAGGGGAAGACAATCCGAATGGCAAGGGCGTCACGGGCTAACGGTGGGGTCTGAAGGAAGCCATAGGAAGTTAGATGTACACAACTAACCGTAATCTGTTTCGGCGGTACTGGTGGGTAAGCGTCCAAAATAGCGCAAAGCCCAATACTTAGTCAGACCAATACTGTGATTGAGGGTGGGATATCTAA
>NZ_JBKEBW010000009.1:0-12068 GCF_047973365.1 Vibrio sp.
CGCAACCAAATTCAGATTAAACGCAGATGCGGTTAATCATGCGACACTAGCTCAGTTGGTAGAGTGCAAGCTTGCCAAGGTTGAGGTCACGCCTCTTTGTTAAGAGAAGGGAACCTCGTGTGTCGCTCCAATTTTAAAAATTCGGACGCGGGATGGAGCAGCTTGGTAGCTCGTCGGGCTCATAACCCGAAGGTCGTTGGTTCAAATCCAGCTCCCGCAACCAAATTTAGATTAAACGCAGATGCGGTTAATCATGCGACACTAGCTCAGTTGGTAGAGCGCAACCTTGCCAAGGTTGAGGTCACGAGTTCGAACCTCGTGTGTCGCTCCAGTTTTCTTTCTTTATAGAAAGTAAAAGCCTTCATCGTGCTTAACGGTGATACAAGATGGACGCGGGATGGAGCAGCTTGGTAGCTCGTCGGGCTCATAACCCGAAGGTCGTTGGTTCAAATCCAGCTCCCGCAACCAAATTCAGATTAAACGCAAATGCGGTTAATCATGCGACACTAGCTCAGTTGGTAGAGCGCAACCTTGCCAAGGTTGAGGTCACGCCTCTTTGTTAAAGAGAAGGGAACCTCGTGTGTCGCTCCAAATTTCTTCAAGGTAAGAATTCAAAATATTAAAAGTACACTGTGCTCGTTCGCAGGTTTTTTCTTTTAATACTGCAATTTTTTGGCAATCTGCCAATGCTCTTTCTATAATGCTGTGAAGCATCAGCCCCCAAAAAATAAATTCTCCTATTTTCGTAGGCAGAATACTCCCTGATAAACGCAAATCGTAAACTTGCCTCTTTATCCCATTTTTACTGCGCGTTCAGGCATTCTTTGTACTGTTCATTAACAGACTTATCCACAATTTTGTCATGTGGATAAGTCAGTGAATAATTTGTTTTTTAGCAAGAAAGTTACGTTGTCTGGCAGGATCTTTTGTGGTCATAGAGATTGAGTTAATGGTGGATTTTACATCTAACTGATTGAAATTAATAACAATGTAACATTATTGCTGTTGCGATCTATTATTAAAAAACGATCATTAACTGTATTTTCCTTGATCCTAATCATTTCCTGCTAATGTGACTAACTTTTCTCAAATATAGAATTTGTAGCATCTTTAAAATTTTTTCCACATTGGTGCATTTTGAGAAGCGTATCAAGGAATATGCTCATTCTTTGTGCGTGAACAGCGGTTTTATTTGTTCGTTATGCATCTCTTGGTAAGCCTTTCTCAACAATACGAATCAGCCTTTGATGGCTTGCTATTGTGCGCGGCAAATTCGCCAACTGTTTTTCAATAGCCCAATTTAAGTGCACATCCAAAATATCGGACTGACCGAGTACGTTGGTGAGTGCAAACACGATTTTTTGCGCATAGGGTGCATTGCCAAGAGCGATCGCAATATTTCTTTGCCACTGCAAATGACCAATACGACGAATAGCGGAGCCTTCCATTTTTTGCAGAAAGGTTTTTTCATCCCATGCAAATAGCGTCAGTAAATCAGGTGAATCGAAACACTCTCTGCGATGAAAATCTTGCTGTTGAGTGAGGTCCGAAAAGCGATTCCAGGGGCAAACGAGCTGGCAATCATCACATCCGTAGATACGATTGCCCATTGCGCTGCGAAATTCTTCAGGAATAATGCCGTCGAATTCAATCGTCA
The DNA here is from genome assembly GCF_047973365.1 of Vibrio sp. GTDB lineage: Bacteria > Pseudomonadota > Gammaproteobacteria > Enterobacterales > Vibrionaceae > Vibrio. The sequence goes on from NZ_JBKEBW010000009.1 coordinate 1,658, forward strand.
GATAAGAAATGCATTTTCTTGCGTCGACAATACCGTCGGCGATAATGGCTCCGGTGGGACATGAGGTGATACACGCTTTGCATTTGCCACATTCATTTTCCGAAGGTGTATCTACTGGCAGGGGGATATCGACCAATAGTTCACCGAGAAAAAACCAAGAACCAGCCTCTTTATCGAGAATCAGTGAATGCTTACCGGTCCAACCCAGCCCTGCTTTTTGGGCAAGAGGGCGTTCCAGTATTGGCGCTGAGTCAACAAACGGACGAAAACCGAGTTTTCCCACTTCCTGCGCTATTTTTTCACCGAGTTTCTTCAATTGGTTACGAACTAATTTATGATAGTTGCGTCCAAGAGCATATCGGCTGATATAAGCTTGAGTTGGATCTGAGAGGTTGGACGCGAATTGCGCCTGTGGAGGCAGATAATTCATCCGCGCACTGATGACTCGGATTGTTCCGGGAAAAAGCTCTGCTGGACGAGCACGCATCATTCCGTGCCTAGCCATCCAATCCATCTCGCCATGATATCCGGCATCTAACCATTGCTGTAGCGCGGCTTCATGTTGTTGCAGATCGATATCACTGATGCCGATTTTGTCGAAACCGAGCTCGGTGGCCCATTGTTTGATTTGATCTGCGAGGGAGTGATAGTTCATGGTAGATGCAGTCTTAATATTGGGGTGAGGATCTTAACGGATCTCATGGTCAGGATCTAGTTTGACGGTGGCGGCTAAAGGCGCTGGAGGTTAAATTTGTCTGATATTTTTCTGTTTGCTTACAGAAGATTGCTTGTCTCACAAATCCTTCCCAGTTTACTATTCGCTTTCTATTGGTTTTTATATAGTCGTTGGATCGAATGATCCTGAGATACATTTGAGAAAGTATTGAATGAGCACTAAGACGTTTATTTTGAAAGATGAGCAAGAGACGGTTCAACTTGGCAGAGCATTATCAAAGCTATGCACACAACAGACGACCCTCTATTTGCACGGTGATCTTGGTGCTGGTAAAACAACGTTCAGCCGCGGTTTTATTCGTGCGTTAGGTCACCAGGGGAATGTGAAAAGCCCGACATATACACTGGTTGAGCCTTACCAATTGGCTGACTGGCAGGTGTATCACTTTGATCTTTACCGTTTAGCTGATCCTGAAGAATTAGAATTCATGGGTATTCGCGACTATTTTACTGCCGATGCGATTTGCTTGGTGGAATGGCCTGAAAAAGGTCAAGGTTTATTGCCGACATCGGATATAGATATTGAAATTCGTTACGATGGTGAACAACGCCAAGCGTTGCTGACAGCCAATAACGATTATGGACGTACGTTACTGAGTCAGTTGGAGCTATGTTGATAGGATCTCGTCTACGCCTTTTTGTTACTTTTTTTGCTTTAGCGATTGCGTTCGTTGCATCCAGTGCGCGTGCCAATGTGCTAGAAGGGGTTCGTGTTTGGCCCTCTCCAGATGAAACTCGTGTGGTGATTGATGTTCAATCTGAAGTAAGTTTTACCTATTTCACGTTAACTAGCCCCGAAAGGTTAGTCATCGATCTGAAAAATACCTCATCCAAATCTAAATTGCCTCTGACGGTTGCTGATAGTGATGTTTTAACTAAGATCCGATCCAGTTCGCCGCCAGCGAAAGGTACTTATCGGCTAGTATTTGAATTAAAGAAGAAATCATCGCCGAAGCTGTTCACACTGGCGCCGACACCGGGCGGTCAATATGGTCACCGTTTGGTGGTCGATTTGCCTCATGATGTGGCATCATCTTCAGGTTCTGCTGCTAATGCCCCTGCGCAAGTGAGCAGAGATGCATCGCAATTTTACGGCAATGCCAATATTGTGGTGGCTATTGACGCTGGCCATGGTGGTGAAGACCCAGGTTCAATCGGGCCTACCAAGAAATATGAGAAAAATGCCACACTGGCGATTTCCAAAAAATTGGTTGATCAGTTAGATGCCATTCCCGGCATTAAAGGGGTGCTGACTCGTCGCGGCGACTACTTTGTCAACCTCAATAAGCGTTCAGAGATTGCTCGTACCAATAAAGCGCACTTGTTAGTGTCGATTCACGCCGATGCGTTTGCGTCACCAAAACCACGCGGTGCTTCTGTGTTTGTGCTCAATACTCGCCGTGCCAATACCGAAATAGCGCGCTGGGTCGAGAACCACGAGCAACAATCTGAATTGTTAGGTGGTGCCGGGCAGGTTCTGGCGAAGAACAATAGTGACCGCAACGTGAGCCAAACGCTGCTCGATTTGCAGTTCAGCCATTCGCAAAAAGAGGGCTACAAGGTTGCCACCAATATTCTGCGTGAAATGGGCAAAGTGGCGCACCTGCACAAATCTGAGCCGGTAAACGCAAGCCTTGCGGTGCTTAAATCACCGGATATTCCTTCTGTGCTGGTGGAAACCGGGTTTATTTCTAACCCAACCGAAGAGCAGTTGCTTTTCCAGCGTAGCCATCAGGATAAACTTGCACGCGCATTGGCCAAAGCGATTACCCAATATTTCGAACAGAATCCGCCGGAAGGGACACTTTTCGCCAATCGTAACAAGACTCAGAAATACAAAGTACAAAGCGGAGATTCTCTTTCTGTTATTGCAGCCAAATATGGCACCAGTGTTGATGCCATTAAGCAGACCAACAAGTTGACCAGCAACAGTTTAGCGGTGGGACAAGTGATCACGCTTCCTGGTGGCAGTACTGCGCCTATCCCGGTGCCTGTGGTCAGTAACCCTGTTGAAACAGAAACGATTACCCACTCGGTCGAGAAAGGCGATTATCTGGGTAAAATTGCCAGCACTTATAAAGTTTCAGTGGCTGAGATAAAACGTGAGAACAGTTTAAAATCTGACACGCTCAAATTGGGGCAAAAGCTGAAAATTACGGTGAGTTTGAAAGATAAGCCATTACGCAAACATACCGTGAAAAGAGGCGAATACTTAGGCAAGATATCCAGCCAGTACAATGTTGATACTGACAGTGTCAGAAAGGCGAATAACTTACGCTCAGATCAACTTGCCGTAGGACAAGTGCTCATTATTCCAAACAAGTAATCAAAATTATGACGATTCAAATATTACCGGCTCGTTTGGCAAACCAAATTGCTGCGGGTGAGGTAGTAGAAAGGCCGGCTTCGGTTGTCAAAGAGCTGGTGGAAAACAGTTTAGATTCAGGTGCGACACGGATTGATATTGATATCGAGAAAGGTGGCGCTAAGCTGATTCGTATCCGCGATAATGGTTGCGGCATCGAGAAAGATGAACTGGGTTTGGCTTTGAGTCGTCATGCCACATCAAAAATTCATACTCTGGATGACCTTGAGGCGATCATCAGCTTAGGTTTTCGCGGCGAAGCACTGGCCAGTATCAGCTCGGTTTCTCGTTTAACGCTGACTTCGCGACCGGCAACCCAAGAAGAAGCCTGGTCCGCTTATAGCGAAGGGCGCGAGATGGAAGTGAAACTTCAGCCGGCCGCGCATCCGATTGGTTCCACGGTTGAAGTGCTGGATTTGTTCTTCAACACTCCTGCTCGCCGAAAATTTCTGCGCACGGAGAAAACCGAATTTACCCATATTGATGAACTGCTGAAGCGTATTGCATTAAGTCGTTTCGATGTGACGTTTAACCTACGCCACAACGGCAAACTGGTGCGTCAGTACCGAGCGGCTAAAACGGAAATTCAGGCGGAGAAGCGCATCGCCGCGGTATGTGGCAGCGCCTTTGTTCGTTCGATGTTGAAAATTGAACTTGAGCATCAAGGGTTACGTCTGCATGGTTGGATAACCACACCGGAAGGTGCTCGCCAGCAGAGCGATATTCAGTATTGCTACGTCAACGGACGGATGATGCGCGATAAGTTGATCAATCATGCCATTCGTCAAAGCTATGAAAGCAGTTTACGCGCAGATCAATTTGCGACATACGTGCTTTATATCGAAATCGATCCTCACCAAGTCGACGTTAACGTTCACCCCGCAAAACACGAAGTAAGATTCCATCAGGCGCGTTTAGTGCACGATTTTATCTATCAGGCACTAAGCGGTGCTCTCGCGCAAAGCCAGCATATTGATGCGCGTGAGATCAATGAAGGTGCCTTTCACGTTATTGACAGAATAGCGACATCAGACGAAAGCGCGACAGCGGAACCAGCTGTCATATCGAACGATGTCTCTGAACGAGTGCTGCAAGCGATTGAAAACTCTCCGGCATATCCGAGAAAAGCCGCTTTTGATGCCAATGACACTGCTCAAGTTCGTGAAACAGGTCAGCGTTGCGAATGGCTAGAGTCTGCCCGAGCTAAGCACACTCCGGCACAAGACAGACAAAAGCCGCTGCAAGACCGAATAGCCGCAAAGTCGCCGAGCAGAGCCGAAGTTAAGGTTTATCAGGCGTTAATGACCACGCCTGAACACCAAGCCGCAGTACAGGATGAGGTGTCGCCAATAAGCGTTGAGCAACAAGAGCCGTCTCAATCTCAGCCGTATTCTTTGGCACTCGAACAAGTGAACATCGAACAACTGGGCAAAGCCATCGCCGTAGTCGAACAGAACTATTTGTTGATGAACTCGCCTCAAGGCTGCGTTCTATTGTCACTGCGAAAAGCACAGTGGTTTAAAGTGCTTGGGCAGCTAAACGTTGAGCTGGGCGGTTTAAAAAGTCAGCCGCTGTTAGTGCCATTGTCTTTAAAAATATCGTCACAAGAAGTTTCAGCATTAGAACGTTATCAGGCGCTGTTTGCTCAGTTCGGCATAGAGTTCCAACGCCGCTCAGCACAAAGCGTGATGTTGATGGGGGTGCCTTCACCATTACGTCAGCAAAACTTACAAAATTTGGTGCAAGATCTGCTATCTTACGCGGCTTTGAGCTTGTCTCCGACTGGTAGCGTGCTTGATGATCAAGTATTGGCGCAATGGCTTAGTGATTATGTGGTGGTGAAGAAATCCAGCTACACTTTGTCTGAAGCGATTCAATTGATTGCCGAACTCGAGCAGCTATGGCAAGGCAAACTTCCTTTGCATAATGGCAATTTCGTTAAGCCGGTTGATTTTTCCGCAACTATCCAAGCATTAAGTATTTAAGCAAACCTCATGACCAAACAATTACCTTTAGCTCTGTTTTTGATGGGACCAACCGCATCGGGCAAAACTGAACTGGCCATCTGCCTGCGTCAAAAGTTCCCGATAGAAATCATCAGTGTTGATTCGGCTTTGATTTATAAGGGTATGGATATTGGAACCGCGAAGCCGGACGCGCGCGAGCAGGAATTAGCGCCACATCGTTTAATCGATATTTTGGATCCCAGTGAATCCTATTCTGCGGCGGATTTTCGTCGTGATGCGTTACAAGAGATGAACGACATCGTGGCACAAGGCAAGATCCCACTGTTGGTGGGGGGCACCATGTTGTATTACAAAGCACTGTTGGAAGGGCTATCGCCACTTCCGGCAGCGGATCCTGACATTCGTCAACAGATTGAAAAAGAAGCTGTTGAACTCGGTTGGGATGCTTTGCATGACCAACTCAAAGCGCTTGATCCCGTCTCTGCTGAGAGAATCCATCCAAATGATCCACAAAGATTGTCTAGGGCATTGGAAGTTTATCGAATTTCAGGTAAAACTCTAACTGAGCTGACTAAAACGAAAGGAGAACCACTTCCATTTCGTGTTAAGCAGTTCGCGATAGCACCCAAGGAAAGGGCAGAGCTCCATCGTCGAATTGAGCTAAGATTCGAAAAAATGGTTGAAAATGGATTTGAAGATGAAATGAAAGCACTCTATGCTCGAAAGGATCTTCATCCGGATTTGCCATCAATTCGATGTGTTGGCTACCGACAGATGTGGGACTATTTAAATGGGAACTGTACTTTAGATGAAGCGATCTTTCGTGGCGTCTGTGCAACCCGTCAATTGGCCAAGCGGCAGATCACCTGGTTGCGCAGCTGGGATGATCTAACTTGGTTAGATAGCGAAAACATTGATCTTGCATTCGAAACAGTTTCAAATGCCATAGCGTTAGACTGATTTCGCTGTGTATAATGTGATCGCTTTTGCGTAATTTACCCTGTCAGGGATCGTTACTTGTTTTTGGGAGTTTTATCACCATATCTTGTAACAACAGGGTTTTATTGGTTTAGCTCATAGGCATGGTCGGCACAGACTTTTTAGTGCACCGCTAGCTAAATAACTACAACAAAATACAAATAAGGAAAATAAAATGGCTAAGGGGCAATCTTTACAAGACCCATTCTTAAATGCATTACGTCGCGAGCGTATTCCGGTTTCTATCTATTTGGTGAATGGCATTAAACTACAAGGCCAAATTGAGTCTTTCGATCAATTTGTGATCCTACTGAAGAACACAGTGAACCAAATGGTATACAAGCATGCAATCTCTACTGTGGTACCTGCTCGTCCAGTAAGTCACCACACTGCGGAACGTTCTCCTTCAGATCGTCCTTCAGAGAAGTCAGAAGATTAATATTAAAAATATAAAGCTATATTTATTAAGGAGTTGATAGCTTGTTTGACCGTTATGAAGCCGGTGAGCGAGCCGTACTTGTTCATATCAACTTCACACAACAGGGTGAATGGGAAGATCTCAGCGAGTGTCAAATGCTGGTATCTTCCGCAGGAGTTACGACGCTTCAGGTTGTTACCGGAAGCCGTCAAACTCCTCACCCTAAATATTATGTTGGTGAAGGTAAAGCTCAAGAGATCGCACAAGCGGTACAAGCGACAGAAGCAGATGTCGTGATCTTTAACCATTCCCTTTCTCCTGCCCAAGAACGTAACCTCGAACATCTTTGTCAGTGTCGTGTCGTTGACCGTACTGGTTTGATCCTCGATATCTTTGCTCAGCGTGCTCGTACTCACGAAGGTAAATTGCAAGTTGAGTTAGCTCAGTTACGTCACATCTCGACTCGTTTGATTCGTGGTTGGACTCACTTGGAGCGTCAGAAAGGCGGCATCGGTCTACGTGGACCGGGTGAAACTCAGTTAGAGACCGACAGACGTTTGTTGCGTGAACGTATTAAAGCGATTTTACGCCGTTTAGAACGAGTGGCGAAGCAGCGTGAACAAGGTAGACGTGCCAGAAGCCGAGCAGAAATACCTACTGTATCATTAGTTGGTTATACCAACGCGGGTAAGTCGACCCTATTTAACCGAATTACAGAAGCTGGTGTTTATGCCGCAGACCAACTGTTTGCGACATTAGATCCTACACTGAGGAAAATTGAACTGAGCGATGTTGGTCCTGCCATTTTGGCCGACACGGTAGGGTTTATTCGTCATCTTCCGCACGATTTGGTCGCAGCATTCAAGGCAACGTTACAAGAAACACAAGAAGCTGACATTTTGTTACATGTTGTTGATGCCAGCGACGACCGTTTTCGTGAGAATATTCAAGCTGTAAATGATGTGTTACAGGAGATTGATGCCCACGAAGTACCAGCCCTGTTAGTCATGAACAAGATTGATAATCTGGACGTTCAAGAGCCTCGCATTGAAAGAGATGATGAAGGCATGCCCCGAACCGTATGGATTTCGGCAATGGATGGCATTGGTATTGACCTGCTGTTCCAGGCATTGACTGAACGTTTGGCTAGTCAAATAGTCGAACATAGACTGTGTGTTCCGCCGCAATATCAGGGCCGAATTCGCAGTATTTTCTTCCAAATGAAGTGTATTCAGGACGAAGAGTATGATTCTGAGGGCAATTTGCTGATTTCGATTCGTATGCAGCAAGTAGATTGGTCTAGACTAGAAAAAAGAGAAGAGGCAGTTTTACGTGACTTTATAGTTACTTAAAGGACTGCTAGAGTATAACGTCATATCAAATGATGGAGCTTTCTAATGGCGTGGAATGAGCCCGGAAATAACAACGGCAACAATGGCCGCGATAATGACCCTTGGGGTAATAACAATAATCGCGGTGACAAAGGCGGCCGTGAGCAAGGTCCGCCAGATTTAGACGAAGTGTTCAACAAACTGAGTCAAAAACTAGGTGGAAAATTTGGTAAGAAAGGCGGCGGTAGTAAAGGCCCTTCTTTCTCCGGCGGCGGAGCAATTGGTTTTGGTGTTATCGCTGTTATTGCCATTGCTATTTGGTTCTTTGCTGGTTTTTATACCATCAGCGAAGCTGAGCGCGGTGTGGTTTTACGATTAGGTAAATACGACCGTATCGTTGACCCAGGTCTGAACTGGCGCCCTCGCTTTATTGATGAAGTAACACCAGTGAACATTCAGGCAATCCGCTCAATGCGTGCATCAGGTCTCATGCTGACCAAAGATGAAAACGTGGTGACGGTCGCAATGGATGTTCAATACCGTGTATCTGATCCGTTCAAATACTTGTACCGTGTGACTAATGCCGACGACAGCTTACGCCAAGCGACAGATTCAGCATTGCGTGCGGTGATTGGTGACTCGCTGATGGACAGTATCCTGACCAGCGGCCGTCAACAAATTCGTCAAAGCACCCAAGAGACGCTAAATCAAGTGATTGATAGCTACGACATGGGCTTAATGATTGTTGACGTGAACTTCCAGTCTGCCCGTCCGCCAGAGCAAGTTAAAGATGCCTTTGACGATGCGATTGCCGCGCGTGAGGATGAAGAGCGTTTCATTCGTGAAGCGGAAGCTTACAAAAACGAGATTTTGCCTAAAGCGACCGGCCGTGCTGAACGTCTGAAAAAAGAAGCGTTGGGTTACAGCGAGCGCGTGGTTAACGAATCATTAGGTCAAGTGGCTCAGTTTGAGAAACTATTGCCTGAATATAAAGCAGCGCCTGAAGTAACACGTAACCGTATGTATTTAGATACGATGGAAGAAGTGTACAGCAATACTTCTAAAGTGCTGATTGATTCAGAATCAAGCGGTAACTTGCTTTACTTACCCATTGATAAGTTAGCGGATCAACAGACAGCGCCAACCAAACGTGCAGATAAATCGTCAGCGACTTATGACAACATTGAGTTAGAGTCGCAACGTACCGCAACTGAAAGCGAAACGGATGCGCAAAACCGTTCAACGACTTCACGTCAAGGGAGATACTAATAATGCGTAAGTTAATGATCCCTGTAGTGGTTGTTGTTTTGGCTCTGTTGTTGATGTCGATGTTCGTTATCCCTGAAGGGGAGAAAGGTTTTGTTATTCGATTCGGTCGAGTAATGAAAGATGCTAACGATGCAGCGAAAATCTACGAGCCTGGCTTGCACTTTAAAATGCCGCTGTTTGATCGCGTGAAATCGTTAGATGCACGTATTCAAACTATGGATGGCCGTTCTGACCGTTTCGTCACGTCGGAGAAAAAAGACGTGATCATCGATACCTACGTTAAATGGCGTATTAAAGACTTCGGTCAATACTACTTAGCAACGGGTGGTGGTAACGCTCTGACTGCGGAAGCACTACTTGAGCGTAAAGTGACTGACATCCTTCGTTCTGAAATCGGTTCGCGCGAAATTAAGCAGATCGTTTCTGGTCCTCGTAACAACGATGTGTTGCCAGACAGCTCTGATACAGAAGTGGTCACCACTGAAGCGGCGAAGCAGGCGTTAGAAATTGATGGTCAACGTGACCAAATCATGGCCAACGTACTGGACGATACTCGTCAAAGTGCGATGAAAGACTTAGGTGTCGAAGTGGTTGATTTCCGGATGAAGAAAATCAACTTACCTGATGAAATCAGTGAGTCTATCTATCGTCGTATGCGTGCTGAGCGTGAATCGGTTGCTCGTAAACACCGTTCTCAAGGTCGTGAGAAAGCGGAAGTTATCCGTGCTCAAGCGGAACTTGAAGTGGCAACTATCCTTGCTGAAGCGGACAAAACAGCACGTGTGACTCGTGGTGATGCGGATGCAAAAGCGGCCAAGATTTACTCTGAAGCGTACAACAAAGATCCAGAATTCTTCGGCTTTGTTCGTTCACTAAAAGCGTATGAGAAATCGTTTAGCCAGAAAGGCGATATTCTGGTGTTGGATCCGAAGAGTGACTTCTTCCAATACATGAATAACGCTAAAGGCGCGGTTACTAAATAACGCATTTAAGTTTGACCAAAAAGGCTCCTTTGGGAGCCTTTCTCGTTCCCACGGTCCCCCGTGGGAATGCATTCCGGAGCCTAAATAGGCAGTGAATTTGACTTTTCGTGAGTTAAATATGCATTCCCACGCAGAGTGAAGTGACCCCCAATAGTTGGACAACCAATTATTGGGGGTCTTTTATTTATGTCCAAATACAGTCGCGAGTTAAAGTTCAAAGTAGCTAAAAAGTATCTTGATGGCTCCACTCCTCGAGAGCTCGCTGAAAAATATTCTGTCCCAACAAAACATGTTCGTTATTGGGCTCATGTTTTCACTATGCATGGTTCAAATTCATTTTTAATTGATGGCCATTCTCTTAGTGC
>NZ_JBKEBW010000113.1:0-22761 GCF_047973365.1 Vibrio sp.
CCCACCCTCAATCACAGTATTGGTCTGACTAAGTATTGGGCTTTGCGCTATTTTGGACGCTTACCCACCAGTACCGCCGAAACAGATTACGGTTAGTTGTGTACATCTAACTTCCTATGGCTTCCTTCAGACCCCACCGTTAGCCCGTGACGCCCTTGCCATTCGGATTGTCTTCCCCTTAGTCAGGGTGACTCCACTTTCTTTCAAGTGGACGGGTTTGCCAGCTTTGCTGGGCAAACAAAAAAGAGCAAATGCTCCTTTTTTAATCCGATGTTATTTTCTATCTTAAAAAAAGATCCTGGTAGTTTTTGGTGGTTTTTGCTGCAATTTCAGATAGAGAGCACCCTTTTAACTGCGCAATGTAAGCTGCAACTTCAACAACATAAGCTGGTTGGTTCTCCTTTCCACGATGCGGGATAGGGGCCAGATACGGTGAATCCGTTTCAATCAGCAACCGCTCAATCGGAAGTACTTTGACCACTTCTTTGAGTTCTGTTGCTTGCCTGAAGGTGACTATTCCGGAAATAGAGATATAGAAACCTAGCTCCATTGCTGCTTGGGCAAATGCCAAATCTTCGGTAAAGCAATGAATCACGCCACCACAGCGCTCTGCCTCACCCTTTTTCAGCATATCCAAGGTATCCGAACGTGCATTGCGAGTATGAATAATCAAGGGCTTATTTAGTGCAACGGCGGTTTCAATTTGTTGTGAGAAACGCAACTTCTGCAATTCAGCCGTTTCTGGCTGATAATGATAATCCAAGCCAGTTTCACCAATTGCTACAACCTTAGGATGTTTGGCGTATTCGTGGAATTTATCTAACGAAAATTCGCTTTCAACATCCAGTGGATGAACGCCACAGGATGCGTGCACATTATCAAATGGTGCGATCATCTCGAGCATGTCTGGAAAGGAGTCAAGCGTCACACCAACCGACAATAGCTGTTTCACATTTGCTTGTGCAGCTTTGTTCACGACATCCGATATATCAGTATGTAAATCTTGATAGTCCAGCTTATCCAGATGACAATGGGAATCTACAAACATGTTTCCTCGTTAAACTTAAATATCCAATCGGTAATTAAAAGCTCGGTGTTCAAGCCAGTAAACTGCTTCAGTTTTTCGATTAAAACCGCTAATTCTGAACTCTGCTTTTCTAAAACAACATAGCTCAATAATGAAGATAAAGTATGACAGCCAGGCGTAAAATTGGCTTGAGCAACGCCAAAATGAACTTTCTGAGCATCAGTAAGCAGATACCAGAGCCAAGTCAGCCGTGCGACAGGTGATTCATTCAACTTACTGGTACACTTGAGCGCGGCATCGACATCACCTTGGATAGCGGCTATCAGGCTTTCTTCAATCGACTTATATGCATCTATATCTCCAGATTGCATAAAGGCTTTGGTCTGCACAGGTGCATTACCATTGAGATGAGATGCGAACGTCGGAACATCAACGCCGAGCTCTTTTTTCAACCATTGTGTGACAACTGCCGAGTGAGGTTCAGGTATAGCTACTTGTTGGCATCGACTAACTATCGTGGGTAGCAACGCACTGACTTTTGCAGCAATCAGCACAAACACACACTTCTCTGGTGGCTCTTCCAGTGTCTTTAATAAGGCATTGGCTGCGGATTCATTCATCGCTTCGGCTGGCTCAATCACAAAAAGACGATAGCCAGATAGCTGTGAAGACTCTTGGGCTATGCGATTACATTGACGGATCTGTTCTACCGTAATGGCTTTGCCTTCTTTTTCTGGCTTAACCACATGATAATCAGGATGATTTCCCGATTGCATTAAATCGCAGCCGTGACAAAATCCACAAGGTTCACTGGTAGAAGTAGTGCACATTAATGAGCGAGCAAACTGCTCTGCTAACTGAAAAGTGTCTAAACCCGGTGAGGAAGAGATCAGAGTCGCAGAGGCAAAGCTGCTGTTGTCTAGCTGACGCTTCCAACTATCCCAACTACCTTGCAACCAAGAATGGAGATTTTGCATATTGTTTCCTATACGCTCTGCAGCCATTGCCGTAGTGCAGACTGAATATCCTGCGCCACTTTATCAATGGTTTGTGCAGCGTTAACCACAATAACCGAATCATCTGCATTTGCAATCTCTAGATATCGCGCTCTTGTTCGCTCGAAGAAGCTAATATCCATTTTTTCAATCCGGTCGAGCTCCCCACGTCCACGGGCACGCTCGAGACCCACTTTAGGATCGATATCTAAGTAGAGCGTTAAATCCGGTTTAAAGTCGCCCAATGTAGTCTGCTTCAAGCTTTGCATGGTTTGACAAGAGATTTGGCGCCCCCCCCCCTGATAAGCCTGAGAAGACATATCATGACGATCACCGACAACCCAATGACCTTGTGCAAGCGCGGGCTTAATCACGTTTTCGACCAATTGAACACGAGCGGCATACATGAGAAGGAGTTCCGTCATGTCTTGCAAAACTTCGCCTTCATGTTCCTGCTTCACCAACTCGCGCATCTTTTCCGCCAGCACAGTACCGCCGGGTTCACGCGTACGTGTTATTTGCTCAACACCAACGTCATGCAGTGTTTCTACAATCGCTTGAATAGCGGTACTTTTACCAGCCCCTTCGAGACCTTCTACAACGATAAATTTTGATTTCATTATTTATTACGTATCTGTTTTAGATAAGCGCGAACTGCGCGGTTATGTTCTTCCAGTGTTTTTGAAAACACATGTCCACCATTACCACTAGCAACGAAATACAAGGCATTGCTTTGATTAGGATTAAGAGCGGCATTGATTGAAGCTGGGCCTGCCATCGCAATCGGAGTTGGTGGTAAACCCAAAATCACATAAGTATTGTATGGCGTCGGGGTTTTGAGATCTTTCTTACGGATATTGCCGTCATAGGCTTCGCCCATACCATAAATAACCGTCGGATCTGTTTGCAAACGCATGCGTTTATTCAAGCGATTGACGAACACAGATGAGATTTGGGTTCGTTCATCTTCAACCGCTGTCTCTTTCTCAATAATTGAGGCCAAAATCAGCGCTTCGTAGGACGATTTCAGTGGTAAGCCACTTTGTCTGTTTTCCCACGCTTCAGAGAGAATATCATTCAGTTTCACGTGGGCACGTTTAAGGATATCTAAATCACTCACACCATGAGTAAAATGATAGGTTTCAGCAAGGAATAATCCTTCCAGTTTTTCCCTTTCGATACCCAACTCTTGAGCAATTTGTTTTTCGCTTAAGGCACCTAATGTGTGTTTCAGATTCGGATTATTAGCAAGAATATCTCGCCATTCAGAAAATCGACTGCCTTCAACAAAAGTGATCGCAAACTGATGCTCTTTGCCTGAGATAAACAGCATTAGCGCTTGATTCAAATCCATATCCGGTGTGATTTGATACGTACCCGCCTTTAAACCTGCGAACTCTGGGTGTAATCGATGGATAAATGACGACAACGAACTAGGCTCAATCCAGGCTTTATCAACCAACATCGACATAGCCCGATTAAGACTAGTACCGTTTTGAATCGTAACGATTTGTGGCTGTTCTATTTTTAGAGGCTGCTCAAGATAACTGTTTACTTGGCTCTGGACATAGAAATACGCACCAGCAACACAGAGGATAAGAATGACCAATAAAAAAGATAACTTTTTAATCACGAATTAAATTTCTCCTGAATTCTTAGCGTCTGTTGTCCTATCGAATACTTATGCTCTGATATTTGAACCACAGGCGCGACCTCTAGCAGTGAGTTAGAGATAAAAACTTCTTCTGCGTTATCAAGATGATCGAGTTCGAAATCACCTTTCACGACTTTTAAGCTAAGATGGCGGGCGTATTCTAATATATTTCTGCGCGCAACTCCTGCCACTCCGGCATTTTTTAGTGAAGGCGTGTACAAAGTAGTGCCTTTTAGCCAAAAAATATTTGCTGCTGTGGTCTCGACAATATGACCATGAATATCTAAACATACTCCATCAAGATACCCAGCTTGCTCCATTTCGCCTTTTAACAATACCTGTTCTAAACGATTGTTATGTTTGTGTCCTGCAAGTAACGGATTCAATCCCATACGCTTGGAACAAACCCCAAGCCGCAAACCTTCGGCTTGCCATTGTGCGTAATGCGCAGGAAACTCAAAGCGGCTAATCGTAACATTGGGTTGCGTAAGATGAGCGGGGCTATACCCTCGCCCACCAGTGCCTCTGCTGATGTGAATTTTAACGCCCGCTTTAGCATCTGGAAGAATGGCGAATTGCAACCATTGTTCAACTTGAGACCAATTAGGAAAAGGTATGCCAAGCGCTGTTAAACACGCTTCCATACGCTCTATGTGATACGGCCAATGTTCAATCTCACTGTGTTTTGTCAATATGGTGGTGAAGCACCCATCACCGTATTGAAAGGAACGATCGCCCACTGAGACGAAGTCCTTCGGCTCGCCATTTATCCATATCATATTTCCGCTCCCTGAAAATAAAGAAACGGCTTAATGCTAAGCATCAAGCCGTTTCAAAACAAGCACAGTTCAATAAATCTTAAACGCGTTTAAAGATCAATGAGCCGTTTGTTCCCCCGAAACCAAAAGAGTTACACATTGCGTATTCCATACCTTCCACCTTACGAGCAGTGTTTGGAACAAGATCAACATCTAAACCCTCTTCTTGATTTTCAAGGTTAATTGTTGGTGGAACCATTTGGTCGACTAAAGACATAACAGTAATGATAGATTCAACAGAACCTGCGGCACCTAATAAGTGACCGGTCATTGACTTAGTTGAAGAGATAAGAACTTGTTTCGAACCCGCTTCACCTAGTGCACGTTTAATGCCTTTCACTTCTGCAACGTCGCCTGCTGGCGTAGATGTACCGTGAGCATTCACATACCCGATTTGTTCACCCGTTAAACCAGCGTCACGCATTGCCGCTTCCATCGCTAAAGCACCACCAGAGCCGTCTTCACTTGGTGACGTCATGTGATAAGCATCACCAGACATACCAAAGCCTACGATTTCCGCGTAAATTTTAGCACCACGAGCTTTAGCATGTTCGTACTCTTCGAGAACCATAATGCCAGCACCATCGCCAAGAACAAAACCGTCGCGGTCTTTGTCCCAAGGGCGAGAAGCTTTCTGAGGTTCATCATTACGAGTAGATAATGCTTTAGCGGCACCGAAGCCAGCCATTCCTAGTGGTGTAGACGCTTTTTCTGCACCACCGGCAACCATAGCTTCCGCATCACCGTAAGCAATCATACGAGCTGCATGACCAATGTTATGCAAGCCTGTTGTACATGCGGTAGAGATAGCGATGTTAGGGCCACGTAGACCACGCATGATCGATAAATTACCTGCAATCATGTTTACAATGGTTGAAGGTACAAAGAATGGGCTAACTTTACGAGGACCTTTTTCAAGTAGTGAACAGTGGCCATTTTCGATAAGTTCTAGACCACCGATGCCTGAGCCAATAGCCACACCAACGCGTGGCGCATTTTCTGCAGTGATCGATAAACCAGAATCGTCTAACGCTTGAATACCCGCTGCAATACCATACTGGATAAACAAATCCATTTTGCGAGCTTCTTTTTTAGACATGTAATCTTCGCAGTTAAAGTCTTTGACTAGACCTGCGAAACGAGTTGAATAATTTGTAGTATCAAAGTGTTCAATATTAACAATACCACTTTGACCAGCTAGCAGGGCTTTCCAAGAAGATTCTACTGTGTTGCCCACTGGTGACAACATACCCATGCCAGTGACAACGACACGACGCTTGGACACGATCATATTCTCCGGGAATTGAAAAATTCTATGAGAGGTAAAGATGAGTGAGAAAAACTCAGGCGGTCAGATGACCGCCTGGGAAGAGACATTACTGAGCGCTGTTTACGTAGTCGATCGCAGCTTGAACAGTAGTGATTTTCTCTGCTTCTTCATCAGGAATCTCAGTGTCAAATTCTTCTTCTAGAGCCATAACTAGTTCTACAGTGTCTAGAGAATCCGCACCTAGATCTTCAACGAATGAAGCTTCGTTTTTAACTTCTGCTTCGTCTACGCCTAGCTGTTCAACAATGATTTTCTTTACGCGTTCTTCGATGTTGCTCATTTTTTCTTTTCCTTTACAGATTTCGCCTAATGCGATGATTCCGTAGTTTATTCTAACTAGGGAAAGTTGCAAGGGGGTCCTTGCTGGTCAAACCACAAAATTGGCGATTTTAACCGAAATTCACACCATTTTTGACATATATCATGCACAAATCTTACGCATTTTTTTGTCAATTAATATACAAAGTTGGTCACATTTAAGACTCAATGTCCAACTTAGCACAAAAATGGCATTAAACCATATACATGCCGCCATTTACGTGCAAAGTTTCGCCCGTAATGTAAGCTCCTTCAGGTGAAGCCAAAAATGCAACTGCCGAAGCAATTTCACGTGGATCACCTAGACGACCAGCGGGTACTTGTGCAAGTGTAGCAGCACGTTGCTCATCATTCAGCGCTTTTGTCATATCTGTTTCGATAAAACCAGGTGCAACTGTATTGACTGTCACGCCACGCGAAGCCACTTCACGTGCCATTGATTTAGTAAAACCAATCACACCCGCTTTTGCAGCTGCATAGTTTGCTTGTCCAGCGTTACCCATAGTACCAACGACAGAACCTACGTTGATAATACGACCGTTGCGCTTTTTCATCATGCCACGTAACACAGCTTTTGACATACGGAAGATAGAAGTCAAGTTAGTATCTAAAATATCTGACCACTCGTCATCTTTCATGCGCATCAGTAGGTTATCACGAGTGATACCTGCGTTGTTAACCAAAATATCGATAGCACCAAACTCATCGTTAATCGCTTTCAATACTGATTCAACGGATTCAACGTCTGTAACGTTAAGAGCAAAACCCTTACCGTTGCTACCAAGATATGCGCTGATTGCTTCTGCGCCACTTTCACTTGTTGCTGTACCAATTACTGTGGCACCACGTTCAACAAATAGTTCAGTGATAGCTTTACCAATACCACGGCTTGCACCTGTTACCAGCGCAATTTTGCCTTCTAGACTCATGAATTGACTCATGTTTGGTTCCTATATTTACTTAGCGGCTTCCAGTGAAGCGATATCGTTCACTGCGGCGGCATCTAAGGTTTTTACAATACGTTTAGTTAGACCAGTGAGAACTTTGCCCGGTCCCATCTCTAACAATTTTTCAATACCCTGTTCGCTCATTTTCTCTACGCCTTCAGTCCAACGTACTGGGCTATAAAGCTGACGAACAAGCGCATCTTTAATCTTCGCAGGATCAGTTTCTGCAATCACATCAACGTTATTGATCACTGGAACTTGTGGTGCATTGAATTTAATTTCAGCCAAAGCTTCAGCCAGACGTTCTGCTGCTGGTTTCATTAATGCACAATGTGAAGGAACAGAAACAGGTAAAGGAAGTGCTCGCTTCGCACCCGCTTCTTTACACAATGCACCTGCACGTTCTACGGCGTCTTTCTGACCCGCTATCACAACTTGGCCTGGTGAGTTGAAGTTTACAGGAGAGACGACATCGCCTTGAGCGGCTTCTTCACACGCTTTGGCAATCGCCTCGTCATCAAGACCAATAATAGCGTACATAGCACCAGTACCGGCTGGTACCGCTTCTTGCATCGCTTTACCACGAAACTCAACTAAACTAATCGCTTGTTTGAAATCGATAACACCTGCGCATACTAACGCTGAATATTCACCTAAGCTATGACCTGCAAGAACCGCTGGCTGCTCTAAACCAAGTTCTTGCCATACACGCCAGATAGCCACTGATGCTGCAAGTAATGCAGGCTGTGTACGAAATGTTTGGTTTAGATCTTCAACAGGACCGTTTTGAACCAGTGCCCATAAATCATAACCTAAAGCTTCTGATGCTTCTGCAAAAGTTTGGTTAACCACATCATACTGTTGCGCTAGATCTGCAAGCATACCGATAGCTTGAGAACCTTGGCCTGGAAATACGATAGCAAACTTGCTCATTGCTGTTTCCTCAAAATAATTAAGGCGTTAACTCAACGCCTTAAAGACTGTTATTTCAATATCTTAGAGATATAGTAACGATAAAATATTACGAAAATCGATTGGCTAAATTAAAATTTAATTAAAGCTGAGCCCCAGGTGAAACCGCCACCGAAAGCTTCTAAAAGTAAGTTGTGACCACGTTTAATGCGCCCGTCGCGAACGGCTTCATCTAGCGCAGTGGGTACAGTTGCCGCAGAAGTATTACCGTGTTTATCCAGGGTCAATACCACTTGGTCTAGCGACATAGACAGCTTTTTCGCTGTGGCTGAAATAATGCGATAGTTTGCTTGGTGTGGAACTAACCAGTCCAATTCAGACTTATGCATATTGTTAGCTTCTAAAGTATCTTTAACCAGTTTAGACAACTGTGTCACGGCTACTTTGAACACTTCATTACCAGCCATGTAAAGCCACTTATTTGCATCGCCGCCACGCTCAGGCACAGGCAGACTTAACAGTTCGCCAAACTCACCATCTGAGTAAATATGCGTGGAAAGAATACCCGGTTCTTTACTTGCACCGAGCACAACTGCACCTGCAGCATCACCAAATAGAATAAGGGTTGAGCGATCGGTTGGGTCACAGCTTTTTGATAAAGCGTCAGCGCCAATCACTAATGCGTTTTTGCACATACCCGTTTTGATATGCTGGTCAGCAACCGACAGTGCATAGATAAAACCAGAACAAGCCGCCGCCAAATCAAATGCGGGGCAGCCTTTAATGCCTAACTTTCCTTGTACCTGACAGGCAGATGAAGGGAAAGCGTGACTACTACTGGTAGTCGCAACAATGATGAGATCGATGTCGTTTTTATCAATGCCCGCCATTTCGATCGCATTTTGCGCTGCATAAAACGCCATATCGGCAACTGTTTCATCTTCAGCTGCAATACGACGCTCGCGAATACCAGTACGAGTGACAATCCACTCATCACTAGTATCTACCATTTTCTCTAAATCAGCGTTGGTACGCACCTGAGATGGCAGGTAGCTGCCAGTACCTAAAATTTTGCTATACATGAAGACTAATAATGCCTCTCGAGTAAAACCGCTTCCAAACGATCGCTTATACGGCTGGGTACTTGTCGTTTAACTTCATGCACCGCCTCTGAAATCGCGTTAACGACAGCGGGTACATCAGCACTTCCATGACTTTTTATTACAATGCCGCGCAATCCTAGCAAACTTGCACCGTTATACTGGTCGGGGTTCAGTGTTTTTAGCTCAGTAAATAGTTCAGAAAACAACTTTTTCGCAATCCAACCTTTTATGGATGAGCCTAAAAACTTATTTTTTAGCCTATCGATAAAAAGTTGTGCCGTTCCTTCACAAGCTTTTAAACAAACATTGCCGACAAAACCATCACATACCACAACGTCTGCTGCATCAATTAATAATTGGTTCCCTTCAATGTAGCCGATAAAATTGACCGCGTGGGTTTGAGATAACATTTCTGCACAACGTTTAACTAAATCGTTGCCTTTAATCTCTTCCGCACCAATATTGAGTATCGCTACTCGGGGGGGACGCCCTAGATGTTGCTCAGCCAAAGCCGCGCCCATTACCGCAAATTGAAATAGGGAGTCTGCGTCGCTGGACACATTTGCACCCAGATCCAGCATCCATGTTTTACCACCTGACGCGGTAGGCAACGCTGATACCAAAGCAGGCCGATCGATTCCCGGCAATAGTTTAAGCCTAAAACGAGATAATGCCATCAACGCACCTGTATTACCGGCACTCACACAGGCATCAGCCTGGCCGTCAGCAACGAGATCAATCGTCATCCCCATAGAGGTACCAGCACTATGACGCAAAGCCAATGATGGTTTTTCTGAATTCGAAATAACACGGTCACTCTTTACGACGCTCAAGCGAGCGTTCGGTTGGTAACCTAATAAAGAAAGTTGTTGGGCGATCTCAGTTTGATCACCGATGAGAGTCACTTTTAGCTCTGGGAAATGCGACAGTGCCTGCACGGCGGCAGGCACTGTTACGCGAGGACCGAAATCCCCGCCCATTGCATCAAGTGCAACGGTTAAATTTTGCAAAGGTCAACCTTACTTGTTGATAACCTTTTTACCACGATAGTAACCTTCAGCAGTTACATTGTGGCGTAGGTGAGTTTCACCTGAAGTCGCGTCTACAGATAGTGCAGCTGCAGTTAGCGCATCGTGTGAACGACGCATGCCACGACGTGAACGTGTTTTACGGTCTTTTTGTACGGCCATTGACCCTACTCCTATGTTAAGTGTTTTAAAGAATTACTTCTTTAAACTTTTTAAAACATCGAACGGATTCGGCTTCTCTTCCAAAATCTCTTCTGGAATTTCACCAAACACCATGTTGTCTGATTGAACGCTACAATCCGCATCATCGTGCATTGCTACTTGAGGCAAACTTAAGATGAACTCGTCTTCAACTAACTGAACCAGGTCAACTTCACCGTACTCATTAAGATCTACCAAATCGTAATCGTCGGGAATCTCTTCATCACTTTTTTTCCCAGTAATAGGAGTATAAGTGAATTCAATCTCGCACTCGTGTGCGAAAACCTCATTACAGCGCTGACACTCTAAATCAACTTCGATGTTAGCTTTACCAGAGATAACAACGAGTTGCTGTTCATCAAGCCCAAATGACAATGAGACTTGTGCGTCGCGTTTTACGCTATCGACTGATTCCTCTAGGCGCTTCAAAAGACTCATTTGGATGATGCCATCGTAATCAAGTCGTTTTTGAGCCGCTTTGCCCGGATCAATCGTTCGCGGTATCTTTACCTTTTGCATAGGGCGCGAATATTATCTTCCAAAATAGATTTAGTCAAAGAAAAAGGGTTAAAAATACAATTTTTCCCCTTTTCACGGGGAGAATTATGTTCAACCGCATTGAATGCTATATGCTGCACATAAACTTACCGATAATTGTAAAGTAAAATGCAAAATTACCAACTGATTTGTATGAGAACAAGGTTAACTCTCTAATTATAAAGAGATTATTATGACCTACTCCGTATCAAATCAGAATGAAGTCACTACGAGAAGTCACTACGCCTCTTCCCTTCAGTCTCCATCTGTATTAATTAACACTGACTATAGGAGGACAGCAAGTTCAGCCTGCAAAGTCTACTTTACGACAATCAAGAAGCAGAACACGTATTACCTGCGAGTCTTCCATCGAAATCAATTACAGAATGAAAGCATTACGGTGTCACTTAGAACAACGGAGAGGAGGACTGCAACGATGAACACTATTTACCTGAAAGATGCATTAATTGAGAAGGCAGGTCAGTTTGTAGATTTCAGCCATATGAGGGTTTATATCAAAGAATTGGCTAAAACTGAGTTACTAAGACCAAATAAAACTAATATCGATTGGTTCTACAAGGGAAACTTAGAGTTAGCACAGGAGGCTCTACAATCAGCTACAACGGTCAATCAAGTCAGATTTATACAATCGTATTCGGAAGTAATGAAAAAGGGCTTAGATAACGATACAGAAGGTCTGTTAGCTATTGTGGATAGCAATGCGAACGAAGTTAAATCACCTAACTCTCCTAACTCTCCTAACTCTCCTAACTCTCCTAACACTATTGTTTCCATGATTGATGATTACATCACTGAAAAGGAAGTAACTGGAAGTTGGACAAAGGCAACATTGGGAACCAAAGCGGCTACAGTAAGAAAGCTCGTTAACTACTTTGAAGCTTGCAACCTTGCGTCTAAGCCAATTGACCAGATAACACGACAAAACCTCTTGGAAGTGCGTACAGCTCTATCTAATGATGGTTTAAAGTTATCTACGGTTAATGGTCAAATCAGAAATATCGTAGCAGTGTTTAAATACGCTGAGTTACTTGATGTCATTCCAAAGAGTCCTGCCGTTAAGCTGCTATTCAAAGACCGTGAACAGAAGGAAGCCAAGGCTTTAACCGAAGACCAGATTAATCATGTATTGAAATACTTCCGTGAAGATTGGTTTAGCACTAAAGCTAAGCGCAGTAAGAAAACCATCGAAGCAATGAAGTTTATCAAATGGATTCCACAGATAGCTGCAATCACAGGAGCAAGGCTCAATGAAGTCCTACAGCTACGTAAAGGCGACATAAAGCTATCAGAGAACGGTCTGTGCCATTACATCAATATTAGCGATAGCGGAGACAATGTACTCAAAAACTCAGCGTCTGCTCGTGTTGTACCGCTCATAGATGGAGCATATGGCTTTAACCTGAAGCATTTCTTAGATGAAGTAGTCGATACCTGTAATGATGATTCAGACAATATTTTTAGACTTGATAACAATGACCGACAACTGAACAGCATCAAGATAGGCAAGCTTATCAAAGCGTATCGAGAGAATCACACAGAAGCTCCTGTGACGCTCACAATGCATTCTTTCCGTCACAGCATGGCTACTCTATGTCTAAACAATAAGATGCCTGAAAGCTTCGCAAAGGAAATCTTAGGGCATACACAATCAATCACATATGGCTTGTATGGTTCGGCTGGTGTTGATGTCGAGCGATTGTATAAAGAGATGCTGAAACTATGGTCATTTAGAGATGATAACTAATCTCAACTACAAGGCAGGGTTAATTACATAATGATAACAAATGTTGATACATAATGATAACAAATAGACGTTCACTGACACCTGAGAGATGACAAAATATCCTTATAAATCAATAACATTAATTAACCCTGACTATAGGGAGTAAGAGGGTATCCCAATGATAGATTACATTAAGTTTAATGATGATTATTAATATTATTATTGTTGATTAAATATCTATCTACATTAAGTCCATCTTAATAAACCCTGACTATTAGGAAGACCCAACGAACTACACCAAGGCAGAATCAATAAGTCCTTTGTTCATTGGTCTTCTGTAGCCACAAGTTAATTTCAATCAATCATATTAGCAATAGCTACACCAGTTAAGACACTGCGTTGTAAACACAATCATATGAGTCATTTCGTCTACCGAGGTGCATTGAGTGTTTCGACCAGTGTCTTTTCTATTTCTAATCATCTCTAATCATCATTACCAAGGAGAACAGCACCAATGAATCAAACAACTAATCGTCTATCGTTCACACAGAAAGTTCTACTTCATAAGCGAATGGTCGACTTACTACGTAAAAGCAAATCTGAGCATAGTCTATCAGCAGCAGACAAATTAGAAGCAACCTTGAATGGTATGCAAGGCATCACCTACTCAGGAATGGAAGCTGGTCGTAAAGAAGCTGCATATGAGCAAGCAAGGTTTCAACTTGAGAAAGAAGGAGTGATTTAACAATATGACTAATTCACCTAATTCAATTATCAAATACCATGAAGAAACTGATTCATATTCTGTCCACGGACAAGCCTTCACATCAGCTTACTTTAATTCTGTTCAAGTTCCTCTTTTACTTAACCTTGGTTGGTCTGTCGGGTTCATTCACAGTGCCTTAAAGGAAACACCTTTATCTAAACACCGTGACACCAGATTGGTCAGCCATCGAATCCAACTTGCTGAAGCAGCAGAAAGAGAAGCCAAGGAATTAGCTGAAAGAGCACGTATTGCTCAACTCAGAGACCCATCATATCAAGCCAAGCTGAAAGCAGAACGTGAAGTTACAGCCGCTGAGATTCGTAAGCATGTTGCAAACCGTATGCGCTCTAAGCCTCTATACACCAACAATCCAAACCAAGACCCAATTCCATCAATTAAATGGTAATGGTCGTGCTAATAACTAATAATAAGGAGAGAATAACACCCATGATAAACCATAATCCTCAAGATTCATACAATTATCTTTCACAGCTATCAACTAAACTAAATGGTCTGTTTAACAGCGTAGCGTTCAAAACTCAATGTGGCGAACATGCTCGATACTTCAAGTTTCACCGCAAAGGTGACAACCCTAAGACCATCCAAGTTCCTACGCTCGCTAATCGCTCTGTAAAGCTCAATATGCAGGATAAATCTCAAAATAGTAAACCATCCATCATTACTCATAAACAAGGTTCTCTGGTCGTTTCAAAGCCATGCAACGAAGGATTACTAATTAGTGCAGCCATTGAGTTGTATGATTCAGAAGTTAGTGGACATATCACCGACCTTTCACTGAAACAAGAAGTTGACACTATCGTGGAGAGCCTAAATGACACGGTAAACAAAGAACTGCTCAGCTTAATCGAAGGGTCTGATGACTTTGAGAAACTCGTAAAGGTAATGCCATTTGTTGAAGCTGAGGGTACTGGTCTTAAAGCTCGCGGAGAGGCTCTACAGGAAGCAATCTTCTTAGCTAAGGCAGATATACTTCCATTAGGCAAAGAGCTCTCTGATTACGTTGTGGGACTTTCTGATACAGCATTCACAGCCCTTGAGTATTCATCTCGTATTAATGGCTTTAAATCACTTGATGAAATGTTTAATACCGAAGTATTCGCTTTCACAAGCAAGACTGAAGAAACAGGTACTCAGGAGTATGGTTATGTAATTCCAACTCGTCATACAGCGATAAGCTTTGAAGAGTCAGAGAGTGGCAAGGTGGTTAACTTTGAAGTGAGACGCATTGCTCAGACCCAATCAAGCATCATGGAAATCTCTGCGTTTGCTGAGGTATTAGCTTCAGGATTCACACAGGTTGATATTGAGGGTCAGACAGTTGATGTGACAATGCCACTCATCGCTCAGTTCCGCTTAGGTTCAGAGCCTGAAGTTTAGATATACACACATACACATAGATAAACAAGGACAAGCCCTCCGTTTTGGGGGGTCTTTTGGTCAAGAAATGACCCTCCGTTTTGGGGGGTCTTTTGGTCAAGAAATGACCATCCCTTAAATGTGCATAAAGAGAAAAAGAGGAGAATTATTAATAATGAATATGAACAATACAAAACAGACACTTACTTTAAATGGTGTCACTATCCATTCAGTCCCAGAGACTAACGGACTGTTTGACCTTACCGACTTCTGGAAGGCTTACACTGGGAAGGACAAGAAGAAAGCTCCTAACCAATGGCGAACTAAAGTAGCTAAGGAACTAATGCTCCTGCAAAAATTGCATGTGCATAACTTAGGATATCGAGAAGGTAAACAGACTTTAGGTACACAAGAAGCTGTCATTGCTTACGCTATGTGGTTAGACCTTGGTTTCTATATGTCAGTAGTGTCTGCCTTCTCTACCATCATCACAGACGAATCTTTAAAGGAAAAGGTAGTAACTGCATTAGTTAAAGATAACAAGCCCGTAGAAGCTCGTATAGTCGCTCGTAGCACATCCTTTAAGGAAGACCGTAGTTATGCCTTTGCTACCTTGAAAAGTATACGTAAAGTTCGCTATAGACACGCGCATAATACTAACTAATCAAAAGTAACTAGTCAACCTTAATTAAAATCTACCAGAAAAATCTGAGTGACCATCTAACTAATTGAGCACAGAGTTTTACCCCATAGGGTCGCTTTGTGCCCATCTTTCGTTATGTGTATATCATTACCAATAGGTCACTAAAGAGTTCAACAAAGGAGTCACTAAAGCCTTGACAGTGAGCATCCACTACCCTTATATTCCTTATATACCAACGCCTTGTGAACCCCATGCCAAATTACCAACTAGTTTTAGCCTCAACTTCACCTTTTCGCCAACAGTTGCTAAACAAACTGAATATTCCTTTTATAACCGCTCAGCCAGACTGTGATGAAACACCACTGCAAAATGAATCACCTGAATCATTAGTGCAAAGACTTGCCGATCAAAAAGCCCGCTCTTGTGTTGTCGAAAAGCCGAGTTTAATCGTCGGTTCGGATCAAGTTTGTGTCATTGACGGACAAATCGTTGGTAAACCGCATTCTCAACAAAAAGCGATTGAACAATTAATCAGTCAAAGTGGTAAAGCCATTACTTTTTATACTGGTCTGGCGCTCTACAACTCTCACACTCGACAAAGTCAAATTACACTCGATACATTCACAGTGCATTTTCGACACTTAACGAGAAGCATGGTTGAGAGATATGTGGAAAAAGAATTGCCTTTAAACTGCGCTGGTAGTTTTAAGAGCGAAGGTTTAGGAATTGCGTTATTTGAGAAGTTGGAAGGCGATGACCCTAACTCGCTGATTGGCCTCCCTTTGATTCAACTCATCAAGCTTCTGGAGAATGAAAATTTTACGGTACTGTAAACGTAAAAAAGCTTGAGCCCTCGTTCCCACGTTCTGAAGTGACCCCCAATAGTTGGACAACCAATTATTGGGGGTCACTTCAGAACGTGGGAATGCATATTTCGTTCCGAAATTCTGGAATGACGCCTTTAAAATGACCTATCTGCTATTATTTCGCATTTTTTATTTCGCATCTCTCATTTTTGCCAAAGCATTCTCTAACTTCGAATCAAGCGGAGCATTAACTTCCATCAACTCTTCCGTTGCCGGATGAATAAAACGAATGTTGGCGGCATGCAAAAATAAGCGGTCAATACCAAATTGCGCGGTATAAGCGTCAAAACGACGATCACCATAACGATCATCCCATGCGATAGGATGTCCCATGTATTGAGTATGAACACGAATCTGATGAGTTCGCCCAGTAATTGGGCTCGCCTGAATCAAGGTTGCCTGTGCAAATTTCTCTAGGATCTTAAAACGCGTTTCTGATGGCTTGCCATTGGAACTCACACGCACAATGCTGTTCACTTCATTCTTTAACAATGGCGCATTAACCGCTTTCCACTTGCTTTCCCACTCGCCCATAACCAGAGCAAAATAGTATTTTTGTACTGTTTTCTCTCTAAACTGGGCTTGCAGATGACGCAACGCTGAGCGCTTTTTTGCAACTAACAGAATACCGGATGTATCGCGGTCAATTCGATGCACCAGTTCTAAAAAACGCGCTTGAGGGCGAAGGGCTCGCAATGCTTCGATAGCACCAAATTTTAATCCGCTGCCGCCATGTACAGCCGTACCTGATGGCTTATTTAAGATCAGCAGATGTTCATCTTCGTGGAGAATGCAACTTTCCAGCTCGGCAACTTTATTAAGCTTAGTGCTCGGTGCAACCGTTTCATCAGCTTTCACTTCCACTGTAACAGGAGGCACGCGAACCACATCCCCTGCTTCCAGCTTGTATTCTGCTTTCACGCGCTTTTTGTTTACACGCACTTCACCCTTGCGCAAGATCCGGTAAACCATGCTTTTAGGAATTGTTTTTAATTGGTTACGCAAAAAGTTATCAATGCGTTGACCAGCCATATCTTCATCTATGTCGATGAGTTGGACTTGAGTTCTAATTTCGTTCATGACGACTATTCTAACTGAAACTGGCTGAATTCATATTTTCTTCGTGATTAAAAAACGCTTTTCGAATGCTTTTTTTTGATAACTGGTTGAAATAAACACCACAAAGCCTTCTGCTCCCGAAAACTGGGCTATTTGTTATTGATAAAATACAAACTTCTTAGCTATTTTGCTTAAAATTGACACGGACTAGGAAACACTTTTGAACATAGCCAGAAATTTTTAAGCGCTTTCTAATAAAGCACATTGCTGTGATTAGCAGTCACTGCTATAGTTCACACCTGCGATAAGTGAACTGGTATATTTCTATTTTTATCGTTTACTTAAAGCAATGTTAATGAGTAGTAAACCTATAACCTAATGCTGCATTGGCGTAAGACATTTCAGGTTTGGGTTTCTTGTTGCTCTACTCTTCGCCTTTTCATGATGAGTTTCTCCGCCTCAATGCGGATCACAGGCTGTTTCAGTTTGTGATGACTGACGTGCCCTCAGAGCATCCCCTCCAGCCGGGAGGCTGTAATGAATCAAGCCATGGGATCTGGCACCATGAAAGCGAACCAAATGTGACAAGAACAATAATCAAAACAAAGAAAAAATTACGAGATTTTTAAATGAAAAGAATGCTTATTAACGCAACTCAGAAAGAGGAGTTGCGTGTCGCTTTGGTTGATGGCCAGCGATTATTCGATCTTGATATCGAAAGTCCTGGACACGAATCTAAAAAAGCGAACATCTACAAAGGTCGAATCACCCGAATTGAACCAAGTTTAGAAGCTGCTTTCGTTGATTACGGCGCTGAAAGACACGGTTTCCTTCCTCTTAAAGAAATTGCCCGCGAATACTTCCCAGAAGGTTATACCTACCAAGGTCGTCCAAGCATTAAAGAAGTGCTTAAAGAAGGCCAAGAAGTTATCGTTCAAATTGAAAAAGAGGAGCGTGGTAGTAAAGGCGCAGCGCTAACAACATTCATTTCTCTTGCAGGGAGTTACTTGGTTCTTATGCCAAATAACCCTCGTGCGGGCGGTATTTCTCGCCGTATCGAAGGTGATGAACGTACTGAGCTTAAATCTGCATTAAGTACATTAGAACTGCCGCAAGGTATGGGGCTAATTGTTCGTACTGCAGGTGTAGGCAAAAATGGTGAAGAGTTAGAATGGGATTTAAACGTTCTATTGAACCATTGGGCGGCAATCAAACAAGCGTCTGATTCGAACCCTGCACCATTCCTTATCCACCAAGAAAGTAACGTTATCGTACGTGCGATTCGTGACTACTTGCGTCGTGATATCGGTGAAATTCTGATCGATAGTAATACTATCTACGAACGAGCACTTGACCATATCCGTCTGGTACGCCCTGATTTCGTAAACCGCGTTAAGAAATACGAAGGTGAAGTGCCGCTATTTAGCCACTTCCAAATCGAAAGCCAAATCGAATCGGCGTTCCAACGTGAAGTGCGCCTACCTTCTGGCGGTTCAATTGTTATTGACCCAACAGAAGCACTCACTTCTATTGATATCAACTCAGCTCGCGCGACAAAAGGCGGCGATATCGAAGAAACGGCTTTGAACACCAACTTAGAAGCGGCTGATGAAATTGCACGCCAATTACGTCTGCGCGACTTAGGTGGTCTGGTTGTTATCGACTTCATTGATATGACACCTGTTCGTCACCAACGCGAAGTAGAAAACCGTCTGCGTGATGCGGTTCGTTTAGACCGTGCCCGTGTACAGATTGGTCGTATCTCACGTTTTGGTCTTTTAGAAATGTCTCGTCAACGCTTGAGCCCTTCTCTGGCTGAAGCAAGCCATCATATTTGTCCGCGTTGTTCTGGTACCGGTGTGGTTCGTGACAACGAATCTCTGGCACTTTCTGTTCTTCGTTTAATTGAAGAAGAAGCGTTGAAAGACAACACGTCACAAGTTCTGGCGGTTGTGCCGGTTTCTATTGCTTCATATCTATTGAACGAAAAACGCCGCTCAATTAGCCACATTGAACGTATTCAAGAAGTTCGAATTACCATCGTTCCAAATTCAGACATGGAAACACCTCATTTTGAAGTGGTTCGTGTGCGTGAAGGTGAAGAGCACGAGATCCTTTCTTATCTGATCCCTAAAAAGCTTGAAGCGTTAAAAGAAGCCGAAGGTAAAGAGACGAGCGAACAAGATTTCCGCCCAAAACGCATCGAAGAACCAGCGTTAAAAGGCTTTGCTTCGCCAGCACAATCAGCGCCAACGCCAGCTCCTGCTCCGGTTGCTAAAGCGAAAGTTGAAACAACAGTAGAAACACCAACAGCTGAACAAAAACCAGGTTTGGTGAGCCGTTTCTTCAAAGCTCTGTCCAGTATTTTTGCTTCTTCAGAAGAAGAGAAAAAAGACCAAGCAAAAGAAACAACTGACGCTGATAACGAACCTAAAAAGCAACCTCAACGTCGTGAGCGTAATGACCGCCGTCGTAACAATAACTCTCGAGACAGAAACCGCCGTAAACCAAGTGATAAGGCGAATGACAAAGTTGAGAGTGAACAACAAGTTGTTGCAAACGAAAACAAACAGCAAGAGCGCAAACCTAAGCAAGAGCGTCGTAACAAACGCGATCGTAATGAAGCTAAATCAAACAAGCTTCAACAAGAAGGTCTGCAATTAGCGGCTGAAGCGCAACAAGAAATTTCTGAAAAACCAGCAAACGAAGTTCAGCAGACGAAAGCTGCCGTGGTTAAAGAGCGTCGCCAGCGTCGCAAGCTTAATAAGCAAGTACGCGTGAGCAATCAACAAACTGAAGAAACAGACATTGTTGAACAGCCTATCGCTACCGAACTGACAGCACCTGTTATTCAACAACTTAACAGTGATCCGATTCAAGCAGATGTAGAGACCGACAACGCAGAACAGCAAGATGAACAGAAGCAACGTCGTAATCGTCGTTCACCTCGTCACCTTCGTGCAAGTGGTCAGCGTCGTCGCCGTGGTCGCGATCGTCGCCCTAACCCATTCCGCCTACGTAAAGGTGGGGTAGCATCTCCTGAGATGGCGATGGGTAAAGTGATGCCACGTTACGATTTAGCTAAACCAGTAGTTAAAGCGCAGACTCAGGGTGAAGCCGTAATTGAGCAAGCAGTAGTTGAACAAGCAGTAGTTGAACAAACCGTTGCATCAACACCAGCACTAGGCGGCTACGCATTCCCTGAAATGGCGATGGGTAAAGTGATTGTTCGTCGTGACGTAACTGTTGCTGAAGCGCCAGTTGAGAAAGCTCCAGAAACTGTGGCTGAAACGCCTGTCGTTGAACAAGCACCTGTCGCTGAAACAGTTGTTACACCAGCTGCTGTTGAACAAGCACCAGTTACTCAACCTGAAGTGGAACAAGCCCCAGCAGTTGAAACCATTGAACAACCGACAACAGAAGCGCCTGTAGCAAAAGTTGTTGTGGGAGAAGTGGTAGAACAAGAACAAGCGGCTGAGATCCCTGTACCAGTAGTTGAACCAGCGAAGAAAGCGAGTGTTACAGCTCCAGCAAAAGGTCATGCATCATCACCGATGACTAAAGCTTCTGGGCCGCAAGAAGTGCGAGAAATTGCTGTTAATGCCGCGCCTTTCCGCACTGAACGCTATGCACCTATTGGTGCTGGTAGCCAAGTCGCTAGCAGTCAAGCAGGATCTGCAATGGCTAAACCTCAGGGTTACTAATATCAATCTCTTTAAAAGCCACCTTCGGGTGGCTTTTTATTATTTGTAGCAACTCATTGAGGGTGATTATTGGTTCATTATTGAACTTCATCACACAATTCTGTAGCATCCGCCATTCATTTTTAACTCGATACGTTCAGATTTTTGAATACATTTTTGCCCGATGAGATTTCATTCGGCACATCCCACTTTTATTCAATGGGCGTGCTAATTAAAGTCGGTTCACTACAATTATCAGGAAAAGCACTCAAGTCATGTTTGAATTTCCCCAGTTTTCCAAACACTCTGTAAAAAATGACGTACTTTCAGGTCTTACCGTTGCTTTGGCTCTGGTACCAGAAGCCGTCGCATTCGCATTTGTCGCCGGTGTCGACCCTATGGTTGGCCTGTATGCGGCATTTATTGTTGGTCTTATTACTTCGATTTTCGGTGGCCGTCCGGGGATGATCTCTGGCGCGACTGGCGCTATGGCTGTGGTAATGGTCAGTTTAGTATCAAGTCACGGCGTTCAATACCTGTTTGCAGCGATATTGTTTACAGGGATTCTACAAATTGCCGCGGGTTTATTTAAACTCGGTAAGTTCATTCGCATGGTTCCACACCCTGTGATGATCGGCTTCGTCAATGGCTTAGCTATTGTTATCTTCCTTGCACAGTTAGGTCAGTTCAAAGCACCCGATTTGAGTGGCGCGCTCACATGGCTTCCAAACGAGCAACTATTCCTGATGTTAGGTTTAGCCGCTTTGACTATGGCTATCATTCACTTTCTACCGAAAATTACCACTGCAGTTCCATCTTCATTAGCAGCGATTGTTACCGTTACTCTTCTGGTTCAAGGGCTTGGGTTAGAAACGCGTACTGTTGTCGATTTCTTGCGTGCAATGTCGGGTAATGACGGCGCAACGCTTGCAGGTACACTGCCAACTTTTGCCTTCCCAGTTGTCCCTATGACACTGGAGACTTTGCAAATCATTCTGCCATATTCTGTCATTTTGGCTGCTATCGGTTTGATTGAGTCGCTACTAACCTTAACAGTGCTTGACGAAATGACCAACACTCGTGGTAAGTCTAACCGCGAATGTATGGGACAAGGTTTAGCAAACATTACTTGTTCAGTGTTCGGTGCAATGGGTGGCTGTGCGATGATTGGCCAGTCAATGATCAATATTAATTCCGGTGGCCGTGGTCGCCTATCAGGTATTGTGGCAGCAGTGATGCTGTTGTTCTTTATCTTGTTTGCGGCATCGCTCATTGAGATGATTCCCCTTGCCGCTCTGGTCGGTGTGATGTTTATGGTCGTTATCGGCACTTTCGAGTGGGCAACCTTTAAACTTGCTCGCCGCGTACCTAAACAAGACTTCTTTGTCATCATACTGGTAACGGTTGTAACCGTGTTTACTGATTTGGCTATTGCTGTGGTTGTCGGTGTCATTGCTTCGGCTCTTATGTTTGCCTGGGAATACGCCAAACATATCTACGCAAGTGAAGTGACCCCATAAAGTTGGACATTTCTGTTAAGCGGCTTGCAAGGCCTGATTTCGATATTCTATCGGAGTCAGGCCTTTAAATTTCACCTTAATCCGTTTTGTATTGTAATACTCTATATATTCTTCGATATTTGCAATCAGTTCATCAGCATCAGTGAAGCTTTGACCGTGATACATCTCTGTTTTGAGTAAAGCGAAGAAGTTTTCAGCCACTGCATTATCTAAACAGTTTCCTTTTCTCGACA
>NZ_JBKEBW010000166.1:0-4340 GCF_047973365.1 Vibrio sp.
TGTCGAGAAAAGGAAACTGTTTAGATAATGCAGTGGCTGAAAACTTCTTCGCTTTACTCAAAACAGAGATGTATCACGGTCAAAGCTTCACTGATGCTGATGAACTGATTGCAAATATCGAAGAATATATAGAGTATTACAATACAAAACGGATTAAGGTGAAATTTAAAGGCCTGACTCCGATAGAATATCGAAATCAGGCCTTGCAAGCCGCTTAACAGAAATGTCCAACTTTATGGGGTCACTTCACTATGCGTGGGAATGCATATTTAACTCAAAGAAAGTCAGATTAACTACCTATTTCAGTAAGCTACTAAGCTACCAATAGAGTGTTAACTCTAGCCATTATCACTGTATTGTTCGATATAAAATTACAGAATTGACATTGGGATTCATAAAACAGAAAGCGATGAGTCGCCACTAGCGAGCGGGAAATCGACGATGTTTATCACAAGATGGGAGATTTTGTCGTAGGACATTTTGTAGCAGGAGAGTTTTTCTAGCGCACAAGAAAAAACGCCCCAGTCAAAAGGAGACTGGGGCGGCTGAATCAGCCTAATCCAATAACGTGAAACAAAAGGTCTGAAAGATAGAACATCTTACCTCTGTACCCTACGAGAGTTAATGTACAACAATCGTTCAGAGATGAAAACTGTTTTTGTAATTTTTTTTCATTAAATTTTTATTAAGCAACATAAACGCTTGAATTGCGTTTATTTTTTCGTAGATAAAAATAAAGCCAGCAATTGTGCGCTGGCTCATATTTATCCGGTATTTTGGGCAAAACAGTGTGATTAGTGTGCTTGATCCCAGTTGTCACCATGCCCGGCTTCAGCCACCAGTGGCACTTTAAGTTCAGCCGCCGATTCCATCAATTCTCGTACTTTACTTTCAATTTCGGATAAAGCCGTCTCTTCTACTTCAAACACCAGTTCATCGTGTACCTGCATCAGCAATTTCACGCGACCAGCGCCCTCTTGGCGGATCCATTCATCAACCGACAACATCGCTTTCTTGATGATGTCCGCAGCCGTACCTTGCATTGGTGCGTTAATCGCCGCACGCTCAGCCGCTTTGCGACGCATAGCGTTACGTGAAGTGATTTCAGGCAGATGAAGACGACGACCAAAGATGGTTTCGACATACCCCTGAGCAGCCGCGGCACTGCGTGTATCTTCCATGTATTGCATCACACCCGGGTAACGTTCGAAGTATTTGTCCATGTAAGTTTGCGCTTCACCACGCGCAATACCCAGTTGTTTCGCCAAACCAAAGGCGCTCATACCGTAGATCAAACCAAAGTTAACCGCTTTGGCTCGACGACGCTGTTCACTGGTGACCTGATCGATACTGATCCCCAAGATCTCCGCGGCTGTCGCGGCATGGATATCTTTACCCTGCTGGAATGCCTCCAACAACGCTTCATCACCAGACAAATGCGCCATGATGCGCAGTTCAATTTGTGAATAGTCGACCGCCATGATTTTCCAGCCATGCGGAGCAATGAACGCTTGGCGAATACGGCGCCCTTCTTCGTTACGAATGGGGATGTTCTGCAAGTTAGGATCGGTCGAAGACAGACGACCGGTCGCAGTTACCGCCTGATGGTACGAGGTATGTACGCGCCCGGTGGTCGGGTTAATCATCTTCGGCAGTTTGTCTGTGTAAGTCGATTTCAACTTAGCCAAACCACGATGTTGCAGAATCACCGCCGGAAGCGGGTAATCCAATGCCAACTCTTGCAATACTTCTTCGTTGGTTGACGGTGTGCCAGACGGTGTTTTCTTCACCACCGGCAGTTTCATTTGCTCGAACAGAATGGTTTGTAACTGTTTTGGTGAGCTGAGGTTGAACTCTTGACCGGCAATTTCAAACGCTTTCTTCTCTAGTTCATCAAGGCGTAGCGCAATTTCTTGTGACTGAGAACCCAGCAGCATGTCGTTGATCAACACGCCGGTACGCTCGATACGCGAGATCACTGGCACCAGTGGTATTTCGATATCACGATAGATAGGCAGCAGCTTTTCATCTTGCTCAATCAGTTTCCATAACCGATTGTGCAGGCGCAAAGTGACATCCGCATCTTCAGCCGCATAAGGCGCCGCTTGCTCTAAATCGATCTGGTTGAACGTCAGTTGATTTTTGCCCTTACCCGCTACTTGTTCAAACGAAATGCAACTGTGCTGCATAAAGCGCAGTGCCAGGCTGTCCATATCATGCTTACCACCGACGCTGTTATAAACGTAAGATGCCAGCATAGTATCGTGCGCAATGCCGCGCATCTCAATGCCATAGCGTGCTAATACGCTCGCATCGTATTTCAGGTTCTGGCCAACTTTATGTTTCGACTTATCTTCTAGAATCGGTTTTAGTTGCTCCAGTACCCAGTCACGACTGAGCTGCTGTGGTGCATCCAGATAATCGTGAGCAACCGGAACATATGCCGCCTCGCCTTCTGCTACCGCAAACGAGACGCCGACTAAGTTTGCCACCATGTAATCCAGGCTGTCGGTTTCGGTATCAAAAGCAAACAGCTCAGAAGATTGTAGTTTCTCCAGCCACAGGTTGAACGTGTCTTGATCGAGGATGGTTTGATATTGGCTACGGTCGATTTTCACCGCAGAAGTATCGGCTTGAGCAACAGAAGCGGAGCCAGCAGATGCAGTATCAGCGCTCTTCTCAACCGCTTCAACCACACCGGTACCGCCTTCCAGCAACTCAGATAACCAGGATTTGAATGCCATTTTGCCGTACAGCTCAATCAGAGCATCGCGGTCGGGCGTTTGCTTATGCAGCGACTCAGGGCTGTTTTCCAGTTCAACATCGAGCTTAATGGTTGCCAACTTATAAGACATGTACGCATTGTCGCGGTTGTCTGCGAGCTTTTGCGCCATGGTCTTAGAACCACGGAAGCCTAAGTCAGCAATTTTATCTAAATTCTCATACAGAGCATCCAGACCGCCGATACCTTGCAACAGCGCCGTTGCGGTTTTCTCACCCACACCCGGCACGCCCGGAATGTTATCGACTTTATCGCCCATCAGTGCGAGGTAATCGATGATAAGCTCAGGCGGAATACCAAACTTCTCAATCACGCCCTCTCTGTCCATCACCACATTAGTCATGGTGTTGATCAGCGTAACCTTGTCATCCACCAACTGCGCCATATCTTTATCGCCAGTACTGATCAGTACCGGCATACCCGCTTGCGAAGCTTGATATGCCAAGGTGCCGATAACGTCGTCCGCTTCGACACCTTCAATAGACAGCAGTGGCAAGCCCATGGCGCGAATGATGTTGTGAAGGGGTTCGATCTGACAGCGCAAATCGTCCGGCATTGGTGGACGATGGGCTTTGTATTCAGGGAACATTTCATCACGGAACGTTTTGCCTTTGGCATCAAAAATAACCGCAATGCGATCCGAAGCAAATTGACGCATCATAGAACGAACCATATTCACGACGCCGTAAACAGCGTTAGTTGGAATATCTCCATTACTCATGGTGCCTGGATAAGCGTGGAATGCACGATATAAATAGGAAGAGCCGTCGATCAAAATTAACGGGTTATCAGGAATGCGAGCCATAGTGTTGCTAGTCCAATGAGAAACAATTGGCGACTAGGATGCCACGACTGTGTTCAGGATTCTACACCCTTCCGACTTGGAGCTGCAGCCTTTATCTTTTGGTATAGGCACCTTGCAGACTCCAGTTCACGCTTTCGTTTAATTACCCACCAACAGACAAACAATTCTGTGGATAACTCTGTTTATAGATTTTATCCACTGGTTATTAACTTATAAAAACCAGTCGTCAAACCACATATAACATATTGTTTTATAACAATAATACAAAAGATCAAACTTTTCAAACACGATCATTCCCCGATCATCGATTGTGGAAAAGACACTCGCTGTCCTTTTAGTCATCTTGAGATCTGGATCTAAAATGTATGATTAAGTTTCATTCACTGACGCCAAAATCTTACACTTTAAGACATTTCCTACAACAAAAACTTGTCTTTGCACAACGCTGACAAAACAGAAACATATAAGACGGCACAACCCCTGTCAGCAGCGGTGGATAACTGGCATAATCGAGTAGGGTGAGGCGTTACCGCCTCATCCCTCTCACAGAACCGTACGTACGGACCTCGTATACGGCTCATGCATACTTCCATTCAGCATAATTGCTAAACACATACCCTGTTCCTACTTGCTCAAGATTTACCAACCCCAGTTCGTTGAACCATTGGTTTGGCATCGCATAACTGGCTAGAGGACTTTGCGCATTTCTCCAACTACTCATTCGGATAAATCTAAACGGCGGCTTATATCCAA
>NZ_JBKEBW010000047.1:0-10143 GCF_047973365.1 Vibrio sp.
ACTTCTTCGCTTTACTCAAAACAGAGATGTATCACGGTCAAAGCTTCACTGATGCTGATGAACTGATTGCAAATATCGAAGAATATATAGAGTATTACAATACAAAACGGATTAAGGTGAAATTTAAAGGCCTGACTCCGATAGAATATCGAAATCAGGCCTTGCAAGCCGCTTAACAGAAATGTCCAACTTTATGGGGTCACTTCACTCCGCGTGGGAACGAGAATTATGTCTTTTTGAGCTTAACTGACTAGCATTACCCTTTCGAGAGCTCCTTAAATTTAAACCACAGCTTCAGAGCGCGGACAGATTTCTGATTCAGGGAAAAAGTATTCAATTTCACGCGCGGCAGACTCTGGACTGTCACTACCGTGTACTGAGTTATGACGCATGCTGAGTGCGTAGTCAGCACGGATAGTGCCACATGCCGCTTCTTCCGGGTTAGTTTTACCCATCAGTTCACGGTAACGTGTAATCGCATCTTCACCTTCAAGAACTTGAACCATAATGGGGCCAGAAGTCATGAACTCTTTTAGCGGTTCAAAGAATGGTTTTCCTTGGTGTTCCGCATAAAAACCGCTTGCTTGCTCGTCAGTTAAACGAAGCATTTTCGCAGCGATAATGCGCAGTCCTGCTTTTTCAATACGATGATAAATTTCACCGATTAAATCACGTTCCACGGCGTCAGGCTTGATAATAGAAAATGTTCTCTCTAGGGCCATAAGATGTCCTTTTGCTTTACTTGTTGTTTTATTTTGTAAAGGCGGCTCAACGCCGCCTTTGTTTTGATCCAATTATTTAGCTTGGTCCATTAACACACGGGAAAGCGTTCTTACCCCCATACCCGTTGCGCCAGCCGCCCATTTATCACTTGGGGACTTACGGTAAGTACCCGCACAGTCAAAGTGTAGCCAGCCTTTTTTGTGGTCTTCTACGAAGTAAGATAAGAACGCAGCGGCTGTGCTTGCACCTGGCGTGTAATCACCAGAGCTGATGTTAGACAGATCAGCAAAAGGCGATGGCAACATTTCACGATGGAAATCCATCAATGGCAGTGGCCATAGGCCTTCATGTTCAGCTTTAGCGGCTGTCAGAGCTTGGTGTGACAGCTCATCATCAAAGCTCATTAGCGCATGGAAATCATTACCTAGTGCATTTTTTGCAGCGCCAGTTAAGGTTGCACAATCAATAATAAGCTCAGGCTTTTGCTCACTCGCATACATCAGACCATCAGCAAGAACGAGACGACCTTCAGCATCAGTGTTCATGATTTCAACTGTCTTACCGTTTTTGTAAGTGATGATATCGCCAAGTTTAAGTGCTCGACCAGAAACCATGTTTTCAGCACAGCAAAGGATCAATTTTACACGTTTGTTTAAGCCACGAAGAATAGAAAGCACCAGTGCGCCCGTCGCCATACCTGCACCGCCCATATCAGCTTTCATAGATGACATCGTGCCAGACGATTTGATGCTGTAGCCACCTGAATCGAATGTGATACCTTTACCAACGAGACATGCGTAAACCGGTGCGTCTTCTTTACCTGTAGGGTTGTAATCCAACTGCAACATAGAAGAAGTGCGATCTGAACCTCGGCCAACCGCAAAAATGCCTTCCCAACCTTCAGCAAGTAGATCTTTATCTTTTACGATGCGGTAAGAAACATGATCCGGTGCGATAGATTTCACAAACTCAGCCGCCATAGTCGCAAGCTGACGCGGTCCAACTTCTTCGGCGCTCTTGTTAATGATGTCACGAACCCAATCTGTCGCTTTAATACGCGCTTCAAGCTCAACTTGATCGGCTTCAGCCAGTGGTTGCCATTCTAGTGCGTTTCTTTTCTTGGCTTCGCGATAACCTTGATGGAAAGCCCAGATCGCTTCAAGATCCCAACCTTCACCTTGCAGAGATAAAGCACGTAGACCTTGATTATCTAATTTTCGAGCAGCACGTTGGATCGCACCTAAATCGTGAGACTGAGTAAGATGGATTGTCACACCTTGCTCAGAAAATGAGAGTAAAGCCTTTTCTCCCCACTGAGGCTGGGCAGCTTGTAGACTAATAAATACAGACATTTGTGTAGACATGGTTTCTCCTTGTCTTTGTAATGGCGGTTCTGCGCCACATCTGATCGTTAACCAACGGATGTTAACATTTTGTCAGGTTAATATGTCAACTTGATAATAAAATCGGGCTACATGGCCCGATTTTTTATTAAAAATTGTTAACTTAGCGAAGCTTGGCTGGCGAAATTAATCTCTCTCATCCATCCAGCATATAATGATCGCCTCGAGAATTTTTTCGTTCGAGCGATTTGGCTCATCCTCAAAATCTTCAAGTTCCAATATCCACTGATGCAAATCGGTAAAGCGAACATTTTGCGGTTCAACATTAGGATATTTTTCGCAAAGCTCAATGGCGATATCGCGTGAATCAGTCCATTTCATAATAGTGTTCCAGTGTCATGTTATCTGGCTTACAACAAGCCAAAGCTAAATGATTAATGATCTTCCGTTGCGTGGTTTATTGTGTACTTAGGCAGTTCAATAACTAAATCTTCATCCGCAACGCGAGCCTGACAGCTTAAACGTGACTCAGGTTCAAGACCCCATGCTTTGTCTAGCATGTCATCTTCCAATTCGTCACTCTCTTCTAGCGAATCAAAACCTTCACGCACAATGCAGTGGCAGGTGGTACACGCACAGGATTTTTCACACGCGTGGTCAATTCCTATACCGTTTTTCAGCGCCACATCAAGAATCGTTTCGCCAGTTTGTGCATCTAATACCGCACCTTCCGGGCAAAGCGTTTCATGGGGTAAAACAATAATCTTAGGCATTTTTTGTCTTCTCTTTAAATCTCGTCAACTGAATGACCAGCCAATGCAGCGCGAATAGATTTATCCATACGGCGCGACGCAAAATCTTGGCTCGCTTTATCGGTATCTTTTATTCCTTGCTCAATAGCATCCGCATTGTCACCGTTGCGTAATTCAATCAGTGACTCAATCGCTTTAACTAGAAGCTGTTTCTCATCATCACTCAGTAATTCGTCACCGTCTGCCTGCATGGCTGCAATCAGACCTTCGATGACTCGATCCGCTTCAACACGTTGTTCCATCAACGCTCTCGCTTGCATGTCTTCTTTAGCATAAGCCATAGAATCACGCAGCATTTGAGCCACTTCATCATCGCTTAAACCATAAGACGGTTTCACCTGGATCTCAGCTTGTACACCAGTGCTCTTTTCCATAGAGGTGACAGATAGCAGACCATCCGCATCCACTTGGTAAGTCACGCGAATGTGTGCAGCACCAGCGGCCATCGGTGGGATACCTTTTAGTGAAAAACGCGCCAGTGAACGGCAATCATCCACAAGCTCACGCTCACCTTGTACAACGTGAACACTCATCGCGGTTTGACCATCTTTGAAGGTGGTAAACTCTTGTGCTCTGGCAACGGGGATAGTGGTGTTACGTGGAATAATTTTTTCCACTAAGCCGCCCATAGTTTCAATGCCTAGAGAGAGTGGAATCACATCCAAAAGCAACATTTCTGAGTCAGGTTTATTGCCTGCCAAAACGTCGGCTTGGATCGCCGCACCAATGGCAACCACTTCATCAGGGTTAATGCTGGTTAATGGCGGGCGTCCGAAGAACTCACCCACTTGTTCACGAACAAATGGAGTACGTGTAGAACCGCCAACCATCACCACTTCTAACACTTCGTCCGCCGAAATTTGTGCATCTTTGAGTGCACGGCGACAAGACATCAACGTTTTCTTCACTAGTGGCTGGATCAGTTCATTGAACTGTTGTTTGCTCAGCACGCCAGACCAATCAAGAACATTCACATCCACTTGATCATTGTCTGACAACGCAATTTTCGCAGCCGTTGCTGCGTTTAATAGCTCACGATGTTTACTTGAACTTAACTGGCCTTCAATGCCCATTTGCTGTTGTAGGTATTCGGCTATCAGATGGTCAAAATCATCGCCGCCCAATGCTGAATCACCACCGGTTGCCAGCACTTCAAATACGCCTTTTGACAGACGCAGAATAGAAATGTCGAACGTTCCGCCACCTAAGTCATAAACAGCTATTACACCTTCCTGACCAGAATCCAACCCATAAGCAATGGCAGCTGCCGTTGGTTCGTTGAGCAGACGCAATACGTGTAATCCGGCAAGAGCAGCTGCATCTTTGGTAGCGACTCGCTGAGCATCATCAAAGTAAGCGGGCACTGTAATGACCACACCCGCCAATTCACCACCTAACGAGCTTTCAGCTCGTTGACCTAGTGTTCTCAGAATATCAGCAGAAACTTGAATAGGATTTTTGTCGCCATGAGGGGTTTGCATAATAGGCAAACCATTTTCACTGGCTTTA
This sequence comes from Vibrio sp., assembly GCF_047973365.1. Lineage (GTDB taxonomy): Bacteria > Pseudomonadota > Gammaproteobacteria > Enterobacterales > Vibrionaceae > Vibrio. The sequence goes on from NZ_JBKEBW010000047.1 coordinate 4,388, forward strand.
AATTGATACGGCAGATTTGGGTAACGAGACTGAATATCGCTCAGAGAGCGCCCGACAAGTCTTTTTACCGAAATAATGGTATTCGTAGGGTCAGCTTCAGCCTTATCACGAGCAGTGTAGCCGACAATTTTTTCTTCTTGGCAATAAGAGACAACGGAAGGCAGAATGCTGCGACCTTGCTCATCAACTAAAGTGGTTGCTGTACCGCTTCTCACTGAAGCCACTAACGAGTTGGTGGTTCCTAAATCAATGCCTGCAGCCAGTTTGTGCTGGTGCGGTGCAGAACTTTGACCCGGTTCTGCAATTTGAAGTAACGCCATCTATGGGTCCTTTTTTTAGAATTAGCCGAGCAGCTTGTCTTCGACTCGCTCTATTTCATTTTTTAATTTGGCAATAAATTTGAGCTTACGAACCGTGTCTGCTGCGATATCCCACTGCTGACCGTCAAGCTCTTGCTCTACTTGGTTAAGCTGCTGTTTATACATTTTCTCGACTTTACTATCAAAATCGAACAACGCACTTTCCGCATCAGAGCTTTCGATAATGGCTTCAAGTTCTTCACGCAGCTCCAATTGTTCCATTAAGAACATTGGGTCTTGAAGCGTTTGCTGCTCACCACGAAGTTCAACACCGTTGAGCGAGAGCAAGTATTCAGCGCGAGTAATTGGGCTTTTTAAAACTTGATTAGCATCGTTAATCTCTGCCGTCTTTTGTACCGACATCAATCGGTCACGCTCGGAAGCCGTGGCAAAGTTATCTGGATGAAAACGCTTTTGCAACTCACGAAACTGAGAAGAAAGAAGGCTACCATCCAGTTGAAACTGAATTGGTAGCCCAAATAATTCGAAATAATTCATGCTGATATCGGTCCTTTAATTCGATTTAGAGTGAGCATTTACTCACCCCAAATTCAGAGAACTCTTAGACGTTGAAGCTTTCACCACAACCACACTCGCCTTTGGCATTTGGGTTGTTAAATTCAAAGCCTTCATTCAAGCCTTCTTTTTTGTAATCCAGCTCGGTACCGTCTAGGTAAACCAAGCTTTTCGCATCAATGATAACTTTCACACCGTTATCTTCGAATACTTGATCACCGTCTTCAAGATCATCAACGAATTCTAGTACGTATGCCATACCTGAACACCCCGTTGTCCTTACGCCTAAACGTAGGCCGATACCTTTTCCACGGTTTTCTAAAAAGGTGCGAACTCGGTGCGCTGCTGCTTCAGTGAGGGTAATGGCCATACTGCTACCTTTGGGTCTTCTGTTAATTTAAGCGGGAGTAGCAACACACTACTCCCAATCACTAATTATTGTTGATGTTTTTTCTTGTAGTCTGCGACAGCAGCTTTAATTGCATCTTCTGCCAAAATTGAGCAGTGAACTTTTACGGGTGGCAGTTCGAGTTCTTCAGCAATTTCAGCATTTTTAATCGCGGCGGCTTCGTCAATTGACTTACCTTTCACCCACTCAGTCACAAGCGAGCTTGATGCGATAGCACTACCACACCCGTAAGTCTTGAATTTTGCATCTTCAATGATGCCTTCAGGAGAAACTTTAATTTGCAAACGCATTACGTCACCACAAGCAGGAGCACCAACCATGCCGCTCCCTATGGATGGATCTTCTTTATCAAAAGAACCAACGTTACGTGGGTTCTCGTAATGGTCAATTACTTTTTCACTGTATGCCATGATAGTTACCTCGAATCCTCTATATCGCTGGAAAGATTAATGATGAGCCCACTCTACAGTGCTCAAATCTACCCCTTCCTTGTACATGTCCCACAATGGAGACATCTCGCGTAATTTGTTGACAGCTACACGAATCAATTCAATCGCATAATCGATATCTTCTTCGGTCGTGAAACGACCGAATGAGAAACGAATTGAGCTGTGAGCCAATTCATCATCAAGACCAAGAGCACGTAGTACGTACGATGGTTCAAGGCTTGCTGATGTACATGCACTGCCTGAAGATACCGCAAGGTCTTTCAGAGACATAAGCAGTGATTCACCTTCAACGAAAGCAAAGCTCACGTTCAGGTTGTTTGGTAAACGCTGTTCTAGATCACCGTTGATCGAAACTGCTTCCATATCTTTGATGCCAGCGAGTAGACGATCACGCAGAGCTTTTGCGTGGTCGAAATCTTGTTGCATCTCTTGTTTTGCAATTCGGAATGCTTCACCCATACCCACAATTTGGTGAGTAGGAAGTGTACCAGAGCGGAAACCGCGCTCATGACCACCACCGTGCATTTGTGCTTCCAGACGAATACGTGGTTTACGACGTACGTATAAAGCACCAATCCCTTTAGGACCGTAAACTTTGTGCGCCGATATAGAGATCAGATCAACTTTCATCTCTTGTACATCGATTGGCAACTTACCTGCAGACTGAGCCGCATCGACATGGAAAACAACTTTACGTGAGCGACATAGTTCACCGATAGCAGTGATGTCTTGGATAACACCGATTTCGTTGTTTACATGCATGATAGAAACAAGAATGGTGTCATCACGCATTGCGGCTTCTAGTTTGTTTAGATCGATAAGACCATTTGATTCTGGATCTAGGTAAGTGACTTCAAAACCTTCACGCTCTAGCTGACGGGTGGTATCGAGTACAGCTTTGTGTTCAGTTTTGCAGGTAATGATGTGTTTACCTTGTTTTTGATAAAAGTGGGCAACACCTTTAATCGCCAGGTTGTCAGATTCAGTCGCGCCTGAAGTGAAGATAATTTCACGAGGGTCTGCATTTAATAGATCTGCAATTTGCTCACGAGCAGTATCTACCGCTTCTTCTGCCTGCCAGCCATAACGATGTGAACGCGATGCCGGGTTACCGAAAGTACCATCCATCGTCATGTACTGAACCATCTTTTCAGCAACACGAGGATCAACGGGGCAAGTTGCTGAATAGTCTAAATAAATCGGCAGTTTCATTTTCTACTCCAATGTAAAACGTCGTTCTTAAGAACGAACATTAATACCTACGGGTGCCGCACCAATGGTGACTGTGTTTGAATTTTTGTGTGCAATCCCGTGGTTAATCGCAAGACCGATGTCTTGGCGATCTGAAATTTCTAGTACTTCATTATCAACCATCAACTCACCAAGAGTGATGTTGTTAAGAAAGTCACTGATGCGAGAACTTAAATCACGCCACAGTGTATGTGTTAAACAGCGAGTACCACCTTGGCAATCACCTTTACCGTTGCATTTAGTTGCATCTACTGACTCATCAACCGCAGCAATAACAGTTCCGATTGAAATCGCATGACCATGCATACCTAGACGATAACCGCCACCAGGGCCGCGAACGCTAGCAACTAAACCTGCTTTACGTAATTTCGAAAACAGTTGCTCTAAATATGAAAGCGAGATGCCTTGGCGCTCAGAAATATCCGCCAATGGTACTGGGCTTTGTTGCGAATGCAGAGCCACATCTAACATGGCTGTTACCGCATATCTTCCTTTAGATGTAAGTCTCATATCACACCGTATCCACATTGATTATGTGGTTGGAAGTTTCACATACCTGACTTTTATGGTCAAGTATTTATTTGACTAAAACGCTCAAGTATTTAACCATTCAGTAACAATGGTTATTTTTTATTTTGTAAGCTTTTCTCTACCGCAGTCAAAACACCGCGTAATATATTGAGTTCTAGAGCTTCAGGACGTGCGCGATTAAATAAGCGACGAAGTTTATTCATCACTTGGCCTGGCTGTACTCCAGAGATAAATTGGGTGTCAATCATGACTTTTTCAAGGTGCTGATAAAACATTTCCAGCTCTTTGTGACGAGGATATTCCTCTTCAGCTTGAGGTATGCACTCTGATTGAGTCAGATTTAAATGAGCAATGCGGATTTCATAGCACAGAGTTTGTACCGCCATTGCCAAGTTCAAAGAACTATATTCAGGGTTTGCAGGAATACTAACGTGGTAATGGCAAGTTTGCAGTTCTTCATTGGTTAGCCCGGTACGCTCACGACCAAAGACTAAAGCAACCGGATGTTTTTGCCCTTCTAGCGTAAATTTCTCACCGCATTCACGCGCATCTAGCATTGGCCATTCCAGCGTTCTCGAACGCGCACTGCTACCAACCACCAGACCACAGTCTTCTATCGCTTCTTCTAAACTTTTAACAATTCGAGCATTGAGTGCGATTTCACTTGCGCCAGCAGCTAACGCAACAGCCTGAGCATCCACTTCACATTGAGGATCAACTAAAACCATGTTACTAAGACCCATCACTTTCATAGCACGGGCAGCAGAGCCGATATTGCCAGAATGAGAGGTTCCCACTAAAACCACTTTAACATTGCTTAACATGATGTTCTTACGCTACTCAATTTATAACCGCAGAATATTAACATAAACCTGAGTAAAATGGTCAGAAGCTTCACATTCCTTGAACTGAACGGATAAAAAATAACCACTTCCTTTTTGACAAACATTTGGTATACTGCGCACCGCTTTTTTCGTTCTTTAACATCCGTTGGGAAATCCGTATGCATCCTATGCTAAACATTGCTATTCGCGCCGCGCGAAAAGCAGGCAATCATATTGCTAAATCTCTAGAAACTCCTGAGAAAATCGAAGCCTCTCAAAAAGGCATGAACGACTTTGTTACTAATGTAGACAAAGAAGCTGAAAACATTATCGTTTCTACGATTAAAAGCTCTTACCCAGAGCACTGCATCGTTGCCGAAGAAGGCGGTCTTATCGAAGGTAAAGACCAAGATGTACAATGGATTATCGACCCACTGGATGGCACTACAAACTTTGTAAAAGGTTTGCCTCACTTCTGTGTTTCAATTGCGGTTCGCATTAAAGGCAAAACAGAAGTCGCTTGTGTCTATAACCCAATGCTCAACGAGCTTTTCACTGCTCAACGTGGTGCAGGTGCACAGCTAAACAACTCACGTATCCGTATCAAAGCAATTAAAGACCTGCAAGGTGCCGTTTTGGCTACAGGTTTCCCATTCAAACAAAAGCAGCATTCAGAATCGTACATGAAGATTATGACGTCTCTATTTGTTGAATGTTCAGACTTCCGTCGCACTGGCTCTGCCGCTCTTGACCTATGTTACCTAGCATCTAACCGTGTTGATGGTTACTTTGAACTTGGTTTGAAACCTTGGGATATGGCTGCAGGTGAACTGATTGCTCGTGAAGCAGGTGCAATCCTGACCGATTTCGCTGGCGGTACTGATTACATGAAATCAGGCAACATCGTTGGTTCAAGCCCACGCGGCGTGAAAGCCATTCTGAACCACATCCGTGAAAACGGTAATAGTGCAATCATGAAATAACGGCTCCGTCACAGCTGATATATAAAGAAAGCCCCTTCCTTCACCGGTTGGGGCTTTTTTGTACCGTTCTAGAAAAAATTTCTGATCAGTGAATGTGAATCGATAAGCAAACCCTCTGAGCCAAGGAAGGCTCAGCGGAGCCCCATGCAAGGACATTCTTATAAAAATAAGGGCGTGTTTGAGATCGATGCCCATTCGCTGTTCCACAAATTCCCAGTTTAATCACATTTTTATCTAGATTAATGTATTGGTCCCTCTCTACCTAATCTGATTCAAATGAGCCATATTGATTGATGAAAAGACAACAAATAACAGTAATATAGGATCCTATGACAAGCGTAACAGTCGGTTTAGATACAGCCAAATCTATTTTTCATGTTGTAGATAAAAATTCGTCTGGTCGCATACTAAAAAAAGCCAAGCTAACTAGAAAT
>NZ_JBKEBW010000024.1:0-10760 GCF_047973365.1 Vibrio sp.
AGTGGAGCGGTTTTTCAGTTGTTTCCTGTGTGTTGCTGAGCCTGCCGGGCTGTCACGCCGGGGGGCGCGCCACCGCTAGGTGGATAGGGAGTCCCGTCCGCTCCGCCACTATTTGAAGCCTCAGTTGAAAGACTGGGGCTTTTTTACGTCTGTAGAAAAGTGTTGACCAATGTGGAGCGGTAGTTCAGTTGGTTCCTCTTTGTTTAAGAGCAGGCCGGCCTGTCACGCCGGAGGGCGCGCCAACGCAAGGTGGATAGGGAGTCCCGTCCGCTCCGCCACTATTTAAAGCCTCGTTAGAAATGACGGGGCTTTTTTACGTCTGTAGAAAAGTGTTGACCAATGAGGAGCGGTAGTTCGTACCCTTCTGGAACACTTTCTGATCAGTGAATGGGTGTCGATAAGCAAACCCTCCGAGCCATAGATGGCTCGGCGGAGCCCCATGGAAGGCTGCTCTTATAAAAAATAAGGCGTGTTTGCGTTCGATGCCCATTTACTGTTCCATCAATGCTCAATCTGATCACATTCTTATTTAGAATAGTATAAAGTCTTGTAACGAAGAGTCGATCAAGAAACTTTAGGCGTAATCACCACACAGGCGGTATGTTTTTGCTTACCAAACCCTAAAATCTGGCACAGCGCCTTTTTACCCAGTGGCACAAACGCTGATGCAATTGCGTGTTCTTCGCCTTCCGCATGTGGGTCATGGAAGAAGAAAAACTTCTCACTCATACCACTCAAAATAATCCAGTGCGGCTCTTTCTTACCATCAAAGCGATAGGTACTGATAAGCAGCAGTACACACGCACCTTGTCTAACCCACTGTTCCAACTGCTCTTGGCTTGGTGGCGCGTCAATGGTCGTGACATCTTGGGTTTCTAACTGCTGACAAAAATCCTGATGAACCAGTTCGATCACCGCTTTCTTGTTTGCATTACGCACGCTATCAATGAACGGCGTACTCTTAGATTGACTCCATAGCTCAACATGAAAACCTCGACGAGTGGCGGCCAGTGCTAATCCCTGCCCGCTACACCCTCCATGCCCGGCAGCCATAAAAATGGTTGTCGCTTCACGCCACAGTTGCATCTCCTGAATTCGCGTTGGCTCAAAGGTTTGATCAAGATAAGAAAAACTCATCAGCAAACAGGCAGCACCGCAGGTAAAAGGCGTCGTTTGCACGTACAAAGGCATAGCTAATTGTACTTTTGGACCATGAGGCATAAGCCGCTTTTGTAGACGACGGCCATTACATAAATCATCGTAATAATGGATCAATAGTTTCAGGGTTTTATAGCCCATTTTTTCATATAAATTTATGGCTGCCGTATTGTCTTCGCGAACTTCTAGCCTTAATGTAGTGGAGCCTTGATCAAGAGCTGCACGCTCACATTGCTCAACCAAATTATGAGCAATTCTCCGTCCTCTGAAATCGGGTTTAACGGCAATTGAATACAATCTTGATAGCTGTGTACCTTGATGAAATAGCAGCAATGCATATCCAGCCAGCTCCTCACCCGAATCTGCCACAAAAATGACAGCTTGGTTGGAATGTAAAAAACGCTTCATTTGACGCGGAGAAATTTTATCTCCGTCAAATAGCTGTTGTTCTAACGCATTAAGCGCAGAGAGATCAGTACTTTTCGCAAGACGAAAGTCCATACGATGTCCTTAAGTAGTTGACAAGATTGCAACTCAATAATACACCCAAAGCAACTAAGCATGCAGCTAGGTAATGAACAATAACCTTCAAACGATTGTCTACACTTAATCGTATTGAACCGTTGGGAGTGATGAGCAGTAAAGCTGTTTACTGTGATGCGGGATTCTAACTTTAGCGTATATATACTCTAGCAATAGGAATCAAAATAATATGGCAAACCTTTTAATCGTGACTGACCAAGCAAGTGACTGGCAACAATACTTCCCTTCAGAACAAGTTGTCAGAGTTGCCCAATACCTTGATGCCGACTGGAAACAAAACTTCCGTAGTGTGCAAGTGGTCAATTTGTGTCGTGATTATGATTACATGAGCAACGGCTACTACTGTTCGTTGATGGCAGAAGCTCGTGGGCATCGAGTGATCCCGCGTGTAATGGCAATTAACGATATCAACCAACCATTTCTGCTTTCTTCCGGTTTATTGAAACTCAATAAACTGTGCAAAAACACCGATTCTATCCATTGTAAAATCTACTTCGGTCGTACACCTGAGCCGGGGTTAGATAAGCTTGCTCGTCGTCTGTTCGAACAATTTATGGTTCCTGTGATTGAACTGAACATCCACAAGTACCAGGGGCAATGGCAAATTAGCCGCATTGCACCATTCCCATTTCAAGATTTGGAAGATCAAGAACAAGACTTCTTCATCGAGTCTCTGGAGATGTTCTCAACTAAGGTTTGGCGTAAACCTAAGCAAGAGAAGAAGTACCGTTACGATGTAGCAATGTTGGTTGATGCAGATGAAAAAATGCCGCCTTCAGATGCATCAGCACTCAAACGTTTTGCCCGCGCAGCAAACCGCTTAGGCATGAACTTAGAAACTATTTCACCGGATGATTTATCCCGCTTAGGTGAGTTTGACGGCTTGTTCATCCGCGCAACCACCAACATCAGTAACTACACCTATCGTTTTGCCAAAACTGCGGAAAAGATGGGCTTAGTGGTCATGGATGATTCAGAATCCATAATGAAATGTACCAACAAGGTCTTTTTGACTGAATTGTTGCAACGCAACAACGTTCCGGCACCGAAAGGGGTGATTGTAAAAAGCTTTGATGAGAACTGGAAAGAAAACCTGCTCGCGCAACTTGAATTACCCATGGTTCTGAAGATCCCGGATGGTGCATTTTCTCGTGGTGTTGTGAAAGTGCGTACTGAGCAAGAGTTAGTAAAAGAAGCTTCTGTTTTATTTGAAAAAAGTGCGCTTATTCTTGCCCAAGCTTTCATGCCGACCGACTTTGACTGGCGTATTGGGGTGATGAACCGCCAACCGATCTTCGCTTGTAAATACATGATGAGTCGCGGTCACTGGCAGATTTATCAGCACCACAATAGTGGGCGGGTTTCCTCTGGTGGCTTTGAGACTCTCGACTTAAAACAAGTACCGAAAAACGTGGTCGATGTAGCCGTTAAAGCTTCAAACCTTATCGGCAGCGGCTTGTATGGCGTTGACTTAAAAGAGATTGACGGTCAAGTTTATGTCATTGAAGTCAACGACAACCCAAGTATTGACCACCATGTGGAAGATGCTTTCTTGGGCGACTTACTTTACGACCGGGTAATGACTGAGTTCTTGCGCCGCATTCAAATGCGCGGCTTCTAATCTCAATCACCCATAGCCCAAGATTTCTTGGGCTATGGCATTAAAAGGAGCAACATGAATTTTTTAATCGATCACTGGCAGTTTTCCGGGCCACAAGCCACACAGCCAAGCGATAAGCCAACATCGCTTCAAGCTCAACACTGGTATCATTGCCAACGGGATACTCCCGGCGTAAGAGAGTGGCTGTTAGAGAACGCGATCCCCACCTCTATCGTCGATAGTTTACTGGCCGAAGATACCCGTCCGCTGTTTGAGCAATACGATGAGCAGAATTTCCTGTTGATCTTAAGAGGCGTCAACCTCAACGAAAACGCCGATCCCGCAGATATGCTTAGCGTTCGCATTCTCTATTATCAAGGTGCATTGATCTCTACCCGCAAGATCCCATCAAAAACCATTAATGCCGTTCGCCAGTTACTGAGTCAAGGAGAAGGCCCCAAAACCATGGCCGATCTGGTGGTGAATATCATTGATGGCTTAAACAAAAATATCGACAACTACCTAGATGGTATCGAAGAGAAGATTGAGCTCTTTGACGATGAAATCGAACTGAGCACAGAGTTAATGGATACCCATAAATCTTTGCTTAAAATCAAACGCTTTATCAAACCTCAGCAATACGCGATTGATGACTATATGTCTTCAGATGTGCCATTGGCAAACTTCAAAAACATGCGCCTGCGCCACAGCGTTAACACCATTACCCGTATCAACGAAACGCTCGACTTCTTCCTCAGTGAGTTGGAAATCATCAAAGGCGAGCTGCGCCAATACCACGCTGAAAAGATGAACCAGAACACTTATCTGTTCTCTGTGATTGCAGCGATATTTTTACCGACCAGTTTCTTAACCGGGCTATTAGGCGTTAACGTCGGAGGCATTCCGGGAACCGAATCGCCGGTCGCCTTTACGCTCTTTTGTTTAAGTTTGGTGGGTATTTTCGCCGTCGAGTTTTGGATATTAAAACGCTTGCAGTTTTTCGCCAAAAGCTAATCAGGGATTGCTAAACGTTTACACGCTTTAGCATCCCTTATCAAATCTAAGCTTAGCTTCTCAAATCTGTACATTAGTTGACGGATTCATTGCCATATTTTCACTCACATAGTTAAATAAAGACTCTTATGTAGCGAGGTCTGTCATGGCAACCATAAAAGACGTAGCACGTGAAGCAGGCGTTTCAGTGGCAACGGTTTCACGCGTGATCAATAAATCGCCTAAAGCGAGTAAAGCTTCGATCGATTCAGTCACCAAAGCGATGAAAGACCTTGGCTACCGACCGAATGCCGCAGCCCGGGCGCTGGTCAGTCAAAGCACCAATACTATTGGTGTTCTGGTTAGTGACGTCTCGGATCCTTTCTTTGGCACCTTAGTCAAAGCCGTGGATAATATCGCTCATCAGGCAGGGAAACATTTGCTGATTGGCAATGGTTACCATCAGGTCGAAGAAGAACGTCGCGCGATTGAACTGCTCATGAATAGCCGCTGTGATGCTCTGGTCATTCACTCAAAAGCGCTTTCAGATCAAGAACTCATCGCCTACGCTCAGGAGATCAACACCATGGTGCTGATCAACCGCCACATCCCTGAGCTTGCCGATCGTTGCATCTCTCTCGATAACTATAAAGGCGCTTATCTGGCGACGGAATTTTTGATCCGTCATGGGCATGAAAAAATTGCTTGTGTCAGTTCCTCTCATCACATTGAAGATGCTGACCAACGTATCGAAGGCTACAAAGACGCTTTGGCGGCACATAATATTACCTTGCCTGCCAGCTACCTAGAGCTCGCCTCACCAGACAGTGAAGGCGGTGAAGAAGCCATGACCAACTTACTGACCAAGTCTTTGGAAATTACCGGTGTGGTTGCCTACAACGACAACATGGCGGCGGGTGTACTTTCTGTGCTGGAAGAAAATGGCGTGAAAACACCGCAGCAGGTATCGGTGATTGGCTTCGATGACGCTTTGATTGCACGCTATGTGAGTCCGCGCCTGACAACTATTCGCTACCCAATTCAAATTATGGCAGAAAAAGCAGCAAAACTGGCTTTGCAACTGGCAAAAGATGAACCGCTGGAACAAGAGCCTATGTGTTTCTCGCCAACGCTGGTACGCCGAGATTCTGTAGATAAAGCACCATCTAAAAGCACCGCTCAATAATACCGTTCTAGAAAAATTTCTGATCAGTGAATGGGCATCGATAAGCAAACCCTCTGAGCCAAGGATGGCTCAGCGGAGCCCCATGGAAGGCCGCTCTTATAAAAAATAGGCGTGTTTGTGTTCGATGCCCATTCGCTGTTCCACCAATGCCCCGTTTGCTCATATTTTTACCTAGGATGGTATAGGCAAAAAAAAAGCCCTCACTTATTGATAAGTGAGGGCAAACTCGCTTTAACCTAAGAACTGTAAACCTTATCCCCCCAGTCCTTAGGTTCACTATGCACCCTACGGGCTAGCTCGCCAAAACGTTGAACTTATACACAGTGGTAAAAGCGTATTCTTCGCCGGGAAGAGTCATGCAACTCTCCTGTGGCCAATCGGTATGATTCGGTGAATCGGGTAAATACTGAGTTTCTAAAGCAAGACCCTGATACTGTTTGTATGTAGAGCCTTTTCGATTAGGTGTTCCTGCTAAGAAGTTGCCACCATAAAACTGAATCGCCGGTTTATCGGTCAACACCTGCATAGACAGAGCACCGTCAGGCGCTTCAACGGTTGCGACTGGTTGTCCCGTTTTACAACTGTCATCAAGTAAGAAGCTATGATCGTAGCCTTGGCAGTTTTTCTGCTGCTCATCGGTTAATAGATCTTGCTTGACCGTTTTCGCTGTGCGGAAATCGAAACTGGTATTTTCAACACTCGCCAGCTCTCCCAGAGGGATACCTTCAAAGGTGGTTGGCAGATAGTAGTCCGCATTAACTTGCAGCTTATGCTCAAGAATATCAGCGCCAGATTCGGCACCAAGCAGATTGAAATAGGCATGGTTAGTCAGATTCAACGGCGTCGCTTTATCGGTTGACGCTTGATAACTGATCACCACCTGATTGTCGTCAGTAAGCTCATAAGTCACTGATGCCGTTGCATTGCCCGGAAAGCCTTGGTCACCATCCGCTGAGAAAATTGAGAATTCAACTTTCTGTTTGTTTTGATTAACGATATCCCAGCGGCGATGGCTCCAGCCATCTTTGCCACCATGTAAACAGTGCGCGCCTTGATTGCCATTTAACTGGTAGGTTTCACCTTGATATGAGTATTGAGAGTTGCCAATACGGTTTGCGTAACGCCCAACCGTCACCCCTAAGAAGCTGCCGTGCTGTTTAAAATCGTCCATGGTGCTTAAACCCAGCAACACTTCGCGCATTTCGCCAGCGACAGGAACCACACAGCTTAACCAGGTTGCGCCGATATCCATAAACACCACTTGCATACCGGCAGCGTTAGTTAGCGCGACTAACTTGGCTGGCTGACCATCGTAAGCCGGTGACTGTGGCATAGTGTCAAATAAACCATTGGTCATTGATTGAGTCCTTTATTGAATCAAACCCGCGCCAGCTTTTGCCTGACACACATAAAAGGTGGCTGTAAGGCCGCTTTGTTGTGGGTAAAGAGTGGCAACTGCTTTTTCTACATCGCCAACCAATGACGGCGGAACTAACGCTACAATACAGCCGCCAAAACCACCGCCCGTCATACGAACGCCGCCCTGCTCGCCAATCACCTCTTTCACAATATTGACTAAGGCATCGATTTCTTTCACTGTGATTTCAAAATCATCACGCATAGAGGCATGAGATTGCGCCATCAACTCACCCATACGTTGCAAGTCTCCGGCGCTTAAAGCATCTGCAGCTTGCAGAGTACGTTCATTTTCTGTGATGACGTGACGAGCGCGTTTAGCGACAACAGGATCGAGCTGCTCTACTTTGTCGTTAAACATTTCAAGAGAAACGTCACGCAGCGCTTTGACGCCAAAAATTTGTGCCGCGGTTTCACATTGCTGACGGCGAGTGTTGTATTCACTGTCAACTAAGCCACGCTGCTTGTTTGAGTTGATGATGACAACCGCCATCTCTTCCGGCATTGGGACGGCTTTAGTTTCCAGGCTGCGACAATCGATAAGCAGCGCTGAGTTCACTTGACCTTCCGCCGAGATAAGCTGATCCATGATGCCGCAGTTACAACCGACAAACTGGTTTTCCGCTTGCTGACCATTTAAAGCGATTTCCGCTTGGCTAATCGGCAAGTGGTAAAGCTCCTTAAACGTTTGACCAATCACCACTTCCAAAGCGGCGGAAGAGCTTAAACCCGCACCTTGGGGTACGTTACCGCTCACGGCGATATCAGCACCGTTAAAAGAGTAGCCGCGTTCCATCAAGTATTTCACTACGCCGCGAATGTAGTTGGCCCACATTTTGTTTTCAACAAAGCTAATCGGCTGAGTTAAATCGAACTCGTCCGTAGCATTGCCATAATCCACCGCAACCACTTTTACCTTGGAATCAGAACGAGCAGAGGCGGCAACCACTGTCTGGTAGTTAATGGCGCAAGGTAAAACAAAACCATCGTTATAATCGGTGTGTTCACCAATCAGGTTTACACGGCCTGGTGCCTGAATTAGGTGGCTTGCCTTATAGCCCAGCACTGCTTCAAATGCAGCTTCAACACTTTTAATTAAGCTCATAATTTTGTTCCACTTATTGTTCTTTATAATGTACGTCTGATAACGAGCGTAATCGCTCAGCGGCTTGTTCTGCGGTGAGATCTCGCTGGGTTTCAGCTAGCATTTCATAGCCGACCATAAATTTGCGAATACTCGCGCTCCGCAGTAGTGGCGGATAAAACAATGCGTGCAGTTGCCAATGTTCAATACTCTGCCCATCGGTAAAGAATGGTGCATAATGCCAGCCCATCGAATATGGGAATGAACACTGAAACAGGTTGTCATAACGACTGGTTAGCTTCTTAATCGCTATCGCAAGATCATCACGCATTTCATCGCTCAGTTCGCTGATGCGACGGATGTGTGTCTTAGGCAGCAACATAGTTTCAAATGGCCAAGCCGCCCAGTAAGGAACCACGGCAACCCAATGCTCTGTTTCAACCACGATTCTTGAACCATCTTTCAGCTCTGCTTGCACATAATCCACCAGCAGGTTTGAACCATTCTCTTGGTAATACGCGCGTAAATTTTTGTCTTTACGCTCTATTTCATTAGGAAGAAAACTATTTGCCCAAATTTGTCCGTGCGGGTGTGGCTGGGAACAGCCCATGGTTTCACCTTTGTTTTCAAAAGCCTGAACCCAAAGGTACTCTTTACCGAGTTCTTCAATCTGCTCATTCCAGGTATCAATCACGCCGCGTATCGCTTGCGGAGCCAGCTCAGGCAACGTCTTACTGTGATCCGGTGAAAAACAGATCACACGGCTTAAACCACGAACACCCTGCACTTTAAATAACGGATGAGCATTGTCAGGCGCATCTGGAGAATCAGCCATTAACGCCGCAAAGTCGTTATTAAATACATAAGTGCCTTGGTAATCTGGGTTTTTGTCGCCAGAAATACGCTCATTGGTTGGACACAAAAAGCATTTGGCGTCATAAGAAGGTAGTTCCGCAACCGATGGTTTTTCATCTTGCCCACTCCACGGACGCTTAGCCCGATGGGGGGAGACAAGTACCCACTGCCCGGTTAACGGGTTATAGCGACGGTGAGGATGGTCTACAGGGTTAAATTCAGTATTCGACATAGCGTTCATTCTTCTCTAAAAACTAGTAACCTTTTGGGTTAGCAAGCTGCCAACGCCAAGTATCTTCTGTCATTTCTTTTACGCTGCGGCTCGCTTTCCAGCCCAGTTCACGTTCGGCTTTTTCAGTGCTCGCCCAACACTCTGCGATATCACCAGCACGACGAGCACAGATTTCGTAAGCCACCTCTTTGCCGCAAGCCTGGCTAAACGCGCCAACCATATCGAGCACACTCGAGCCTTTGCCTGTGCCCAAATTATAGATGTGCAAACCACTTTTAAGACCGACATTGGTCAATGCCGCTAAATGACCATCCGCCAAGTCCATCACGTGGATATAATCACGAACACCAGTACCATCAGGGGTTGGATAGTCATTACCGTACACTGAAAGCTTTTCTCTGCGTCCAACAGCAACTTGAGCAATATACGGCATAAGGTTGTTTGGAATGCCTTGTGGATCTTCCCCCATTAAGCCCGATGGGTGCGCGCCAACAGGGTTAAAATAACGTAGCAGGGTAATGCTCCAACTTGGGTCTGAGGTAAACAGATCCGATAAACACTCTTCCACCATGTACTTGCTGCGACCATATGGGTTAGTGGTAGCACCGGTTGGGAAAGATTCAGTAATGGGCACGGATGCCGGGTCGCCATACACAGTCGCGGATGAACTGAAAATGATGTTTTTCACTCCGGCTTTGCGCATTGCGCGCGCAAGAACCAAAGAACCATTGACGTTGTTATCGTAGTATTCCAGCGGTTTAACCACCGACTCACCCACCGCTTTTAAGCCCGCAAAATGAATCACAGCTTTGATATCGTGCTCGGCAAAAATAGAATCGAGCAGAGATTCATCACGAATATCACCATGATAGAAAGCGGGTACAACGCCTGAAATCATCTCAATTCTGTCTAATACCTTTTCTTTTGCATTAGACAAATTATCGACAATGATCGGTTCCATGCCGGCTTCAATCATTTGTACACAGGTATGGCTACCTATGTAGCCCATACCGCCAGTGACCAATACTTTCACTTCACTTACCTCAAACAACATCTCATTCAATGGACAAGAGTGTAGCAGGCTATATCGCCTGTATTCTGTGATCATGGCTGCAATGTGAAAACGTTTACACTAATTACATTAAATTGTCATAAAAAAGCGCCACTTTAGCCATCAAATATCTATCTGTTACCGAAAGCATTGCTGTAAACCCCTTATGCAATAATAGGTAAACGATTTCACAATAATATTTTGCAGCATTTTTATTGCCGATAAATTAAACAGCAAATGGTAACCTCAACTAAACTTATTAAGTAACTATCAGTATATAAATCCAGACATAGTGAAACGCTGATAAATGGGGGAATAAAATGGACACGCATAGCAAAAATGGCGAACACAGCTATTTCGCTTCAACGGGAACGCTGAACGATCAGCTTGCTGATCTTCATCAGAGATTACGAGTGTCTGCTCCAGAAATTGATCGAATTTCTTTTGCTCTTTATGACGATGAAAATGATCACCTTAAAACCTATGCAGATAGCACATTTCATGGCTTTTAACTGATGCATTACGAGTTCCCTTTATCCGAGTTGCCCGCATTAAAAATTTGCTCAGATACGTGCTAAAGCCGCTATTTAGGCGACATACCAAATCAACTGAATGCCAAATATCCTCACACTAAATGGTTGA
>NZ_JBKEBW010000018.1:0-74400 GCF_047973365.1 Vibrio sp.
ACTACTACGGATTCATCTGCCACCTCGCACCAACATTCACCTTGAGTCACCTCTTGATGGATGCTTCCGGCATTTGCCCGGATGTGGTGTCAGGCTTCGCCAGTTATTGCACTGACTCCCTGTTAGATATCCCACCCTCAATCACAGTATTGGTCTGACTAAGTATTGGGCTTTGCGCTATTTTGGACGCTTACCCACCAGTACCGCCGAAACAGATTACGGTTAGTTGTGTACATCTAACTTCCTATGGCTTTCTTCAGACCCCACCGTTAGCCCGTGACGCCCTTGCCATTCGGATTGTCTTCCCCTTAGTCAGGGTGACTCCACTTTCTTTCAAGTGGACGGGTTTGCCAGCTTTGCTGGGCAAACAAAAAAGACCGCATCTTGCGGTCTTTTTTGTTTATTTAAGCAGTAACGGTATTAGAACAACTCTTCCGCCACTTTGTATAAGTCTTCACGAACTGGACGACGCATATTCTCAATCGCATCGATGATATCGTGATGAACAAGCTGCTCTTTTTGGATACCAACACAGCGACCACCTTGCCCTTCCATTAATAGGTGAACAGCGTAGTTCCCCATACGTGAAGCGAGTACACGGTCAAATGCGGTTGGTTTACCACCACGTTGGATATGACCAAGAATCGTTGCGCGAGTTTCACGCTTGGTGGCTTTTTCAATTTCTTTTGCCAATACATTTGCATCCATCATTAGCTCAGTCAGAGCAATGATAGCGTGCTTCTTACCTTTCTTAATACCGTCTTGGATGTTGGAAATCAGACTATCCATATCCAGACCAGTTTCAGGTGTAATGATGTACTCACAGCCACCCGCTAGCGCAGACATCAGGGTTAAGTCACCACAATGGCGACCCATGATTTCTACGATAGAAATACGTTGGTGCGATGAAGAAGTATCACGTAGGCGATCAATTGACTCGATAACTGTGTTTAGTGCAGTTAAGTAACCGATAGTGTAATCGGTGCCCGCGATATCGTTATCAATAGTGCCCGGAAGACCGATACATGGGTAACCCATTTCAGTCAGTTTCTTCGCACCCATGTATGAACCGTCACCACCGATAACAACCAGCGCTTCGATGCCGTGTTTTTTCAGGTTCTCGATCGCTTTTAAGCGTACAGATTCTTCTCTAAACTCAGGGAAACGAGCTGAACCTAAGAAAGTTCCACCACGGTTGATAACATCAGACACACTTGAACGATCAAGCTGTTTGATACGACCTTCGTAAAGACCTTGATACCCATCATAGATACCGAAAACTTCAATATCATGGCTCAAGGCTGTACGAACGACACCACGAATTGCCGCGTTCATACCCGGAGCATCACCACCACTAGTCAAAATACCGATCTTTTTAATCATGATCACCCTCAATTTTTTTGGAATTTGTATAGCTATTTTTGGCGCTGCCCGAAATCACATTCGAACAGCAGAATCTTGTAATTATGTTTGCATGTTAGAAAAACTAACTTGCTTAGCATGCGCTGCGATAAAGCTTTTTACCCACAAGCAGTATTGCAGTTTTGCACATTCACATCGTTGATTCACATCAGATTCGTGCATTTTATTCATGCCGCAAAAAATATAGTCTATCTGACAGGCTTTGTCGCTACCATGGCTGAAGTTTTTGTTTCCTTTCAGGACCAAACATCAATGAATATGGATCCTGATGGATTAAGACATCCGCCCCTGGGAACGCTTTACATAATTTGGCATCCACAATATCTGCGATTCGATGCGCTTCAATCAAAGGCATCTTGTCATCCAGTTCTAAGTGTAGCTGAATAAATCTTACCGGCCCTGACATTCGAGTCCTGAGGTCATGTACCCCCAAAACACCGCCGACAGATAGCGAAATATGACGAATTTGCTCGATCTCATGTTCCGGAAGTTGCCTATCCAACAATGTTTGAATCGCTTCTTGTACCATCCTAAACGCACTAAATAAGATGAAACAGCCAATGCCGATAGCAAAAGCGGCATCCGCTTGTTTTACGCCAAACCAGCTTAACCCTAATGCCACCATAATAGCGCCATTCATATATAAGTCGGATTGGTAGTGTAAAGAATCTGCCGCAATCGCTTGACTGCCAGTTTTCTTCACGACATGACGCTGAAACATCACCAGAGCAAAAGTCACCACAATAGCCAATAAGCTAACATAAATACCATATTCCGGTGTTTGAAGATCGTGAGGGCGGAAGAAACGGTCAACGCCGTTGAGAATTAGGAAACAAGCCGAGCCGGAGATAAACATTGCTTGTGCAAGCGCAGCTAAAGATTCTGCCTTACCGTGCCCAAATGCGTGTTCTCTGTCTGCTGGCTGAAGCGAATAACGCAACACCACGAGGTTGACGACTGAAGCGGCAATATCAAGCATTGAATCAATCAGTGATGCCAGTAAGCTTACCGAACCGGTGACCCACCAGGCTGCCACTTTAACCACCATAAGTAAGGTCGCAACACAAGTTGCCGTCCACGCAGCAATCGTAACTAAACGTGCGTATTCCTTTTTCATAACGTCTTACCATAACAAACAATGTGTTGATTATACCTAAAAGCGCTCAGGATGCTTGTTTGTTATACTATTCTGGAAAACTTTTTGATCAGTGAATGGGTGTCGATAAGCAAACCCTCCGAGCCATGGATGGCTCGGCGGAGCCCCATGGAAGGGTCTATGCGTGTTTGTGTTCGACACCCATTCGCTGTTCCACCGATGTTCAATCTGATCATATTTTTACCTGGAATAGTATTACTTACTTTGGTCACAATAAGAAAAGGCAGCCGAAGCTGCCTTTATTCACTCACCATATAATTATTAACCACAATAACAAACGGTGTGAGATTTATCGTGCCATTTATTGAGCCATCAGTGGAAACATTTGACCTTGAGGACCGCCGCGCATCATGCCTTGACCACGAGGACCCTGACCGCCTTTACCGCCTTGTCCATTCGCACCACCTTGTCCAAATAGCACACATTCATTCATACGATCTTGCTGAATAGCTGCAAGTTTGGTTTTTTGATCCGCAGTCAATACGTTCATCATTTCGTTGCGTTGTTTCATCATCGCAACACGTTGCTCAGATCGGCGTTGAACCATTTGTTCTGCCAGTTTTTTTGCGGCGGCTTCGTCAAAGTTCGCTGACATCACCAAATCGCGCTCTTGCAGTCTAAAAGCGCGCATCTCCGCTTGTTTACCAGAACGTTGTGCCTGCATCGCATCACGTTGTTTTAAGCGTAGTTCAACCATTTTGGCTTTTTGCTCTGGTGTCACATTAAGCTGGGCAAACACTGCAGGGTTCATCATGCCGCCACGACCACAGTCAGCGCCGAAATCTCGACCCGGACCTTTACCGCCACCAGCCGCAAACACAGCTGCTGAGCCTAGAGTAATAGGTAGAACAACGGCTGCAAGGATCATTTTTTTTGCCAGTTTCATAATCTTTTCCTTCTGGTATTTGTTGAATCAAGGGGACTTGAATCGGCTGCCTGTGCAGCGCTTGAATTTATAATACGACTTGCTACGTAAAGCAGTGTTTGCGAAGCGTAAATAATCGTAAAGGGTGACTTTACCTATGATGCTAAAGGTCAATTCACAGTACACTGTATTCAGCATCCAACGTTTATTGTGAGCTTCTGTTTGTCACAAGCGCTGGATTGGCAGTTCGTATACTTTTGAGGTAACCATGGCACACATCCTATTAATTGATGACGACACAGAACTAACCAACTTGCTAAAAGAAGTTTTAAGCTATGAAGGGTTTGACGTATCCGAAGCCAATGATGGAGAAGCAGGGCTGCACGCCATCAACGACAGCGTCGATTTAATTCTGTTAGATGTCATGATGCCCAAGCTCAACGGCATGGAAACGCTGAAAAAATTGCGCGAAAAGTGGCAGACCCCTGTTCTTATGCTAACCGCCAAAGGCGAAGAGATTGACCGCGTGATCGGCCTAGAACTCGGCGCAGACGATTATCTGCCAAAGCCATTCAGTGACAGAGAGCTGCTGGCAAGAATTCGCGCCGTGTTGCGCCGAACCCAACAACATTCAAACAAACATTCCGATGTTATCGAATGCCAAGATATTCAGGTATTTCCCGGTAAACAAGAAGCTTACTGTCAGGGTGAACTGCTCGATCTCACCACCACCGAATTTGCGCTATTAGCACACTTTGTACAAAACCCGGGCAACACCATTACCAAAGAAGATCTTAGCCTGGATGTATTAGGTAAAAGATTGGCGGCGTTTGACCGAGCGATTGATATGCATGTTTCCAATCTACGTAAAAAACTCCCTGAACGCGCCGATGGCAAATTAAGAATTAAAACCCTTCGAGGGCGAGGCTACCTAATGGTGTTGGAGGATTAATGCGTTTACCTACATTCAATAACCTTTATGGTCGTATTTTTGCCATCTTCTGGCTCACCATGTTTTTGGTGTTGCTCGCGGTACTGGCACTTCCTCATTTAGACCCGCGAAAATCCCGCGACTTACCAGCGGAAATGTATCAGCGCATTGTAGTGCAAAAAGAGATGCTTGAAGAACATTTCAAAGGTGAAAACAATCTAAGCCGAATACTAATGTTCCTTGAAAGCAATGGAAACGGCAATCATGGGCAAGGTCAAATGATGCGCAATGAAGACAAGGACAGCCGTCCACGCTTTTTCGTGACTGACCTGGACGGCAACGTACTTACCGCCCGCGAACGTCCTGATTTCAAATACAAAGCATTGCAGAATTTTGCTACGAGCATTGAGTCGATAGACAAACCACAACAGCGTCTTTACGGGCGTTATATGATAGCAGGCCCGGTTCCCGTGACTTTCGCTCAGCAGGAACTGTTGCTGTATGTCGGCTTCCGTTGGGATGAACCGCCACCGTTCCTACTGCAATTATTCGATAAACCCGTTCAGTTGCTGTTGGCGATTATGTTGGTCAGCACTCCACTATTGCTCTGGCTTGCCTGGGCGCTGAGTAAGCCTGCACAGCGTCTGGCTCTGGCTGCTCAACGCGTGGCACGCGGACAGTTTGAAGCTGACCCCGAACTTGAAAAAGGCACCATGGAGTTTCGTCAGGCCGGGCGCAGCTTTAATCAGATGGTGGAAGCGGTGAATCAGATGATTTCCGGTCAGCAACGTTTGTTGTCGGATATCTCCCATGAACTGCGTTCACCCCTGACTCGGCTGCGTATGGCTAATGCATTAGCAACACGTAAACAGGGCACCAGTACCGAGCTAGAGCGGATTGATACCGAAGCCCAACGTTTAGAGCAGATGATTGGTGAACTACTCGAATTGTCGAGAATGCAGACCAACAGTCATCTGAGCCGAGAAGAACAACCACTACGTAGTCTATGGGAAGAACTGCTCAGCGATGCTCAGTTTGAAGCCGAACAAATGAATAAAACGCTGCAATACGACGAGATACCGAATGTCAGCATTGCTGGTAATCCAAAATTATTGATGAGTGCTTTGGAAAATATCGTTCGTAATGCGATTTGTTATGGCAAAGACACCATTGTAGTACGCTTTTCGACTACCGAGCACCAGATCACTGTGTCGGTAGAGGACAACGGTGAAGGCGTACCTGATGATGAACTGACACAAATCTTCCGGCCATTTTATCGAGTCTCGACCGCTCGGGACCGGCACAGCGGAGGGACGGGGTTAGGTCTGGCTATCACTGAAAGCGCCATCCGTCAGCATAGCGGAGTCATTGAAGCAAGCCGTAGCCCGTTAAATGGCTTAAAAGTTCAGTTCACACTACCCATTTAATCCGCGGTGGCTATCACTTGTGAATTCAGGGGTGAGAGCTTTATACTCGCTCCTTAAATTGAGTAAGGAAGTGAACTGTCATGTTTGATATTGCCCTGTATGAGCCCGAGATCGCCCCAAACACAGGAAACATTATTCGTTTATCCGCAAACTGTGGTGCCAATCTTCATTTAATCGAACCGCTGGGCTTCGATTTGCAAGAGAAGAAAGTGCGTCGAGCAGGTCTGGATTATCATGACTTAGCTCGTGTCACTCGCCATAAAGACTATCAAGCATTTCAAAATTACCTTGCTGAAAAAGGTGAGCACCGCATTTTTGCCTGTACCACCAAAACCACGGGTCATCACGTCGATGCCAAGTTCCAAAAGGGAGATGTGCTACTGTTCGGTCCAGAAACTCGCGGGCTTCCAGGCGAAATCATTGAAAGCTTGCCGATGGAACAACGTATCCGTATTCCAATGATGCCCGATGCTCGCAGCCTAAACCTATCAAACGCCGTAGCTATTATTGCTTATGAAGCATGGCGACAAATGGGATTTGACGGTGCGCGGTAATTCGCTGCATAGATCGGCAATAGAGAAAAACTCTGATCAGTGAATGGGTGTCGATAAGCCATGGATGGCTCGGCGGAGCTTCAGGGATGAATTAATGCGCGTTTGCGTTCGATGCCCGTTCACTACTCCACCGATTCTCAGCCTGATAAATGCGATTAATGAAGGCGATGGTTCGAGTTCTGATCGTCATCGTCTTTGCTTTCAAATTCGCCATCAAAGGTATTTCCCTGATGAGAATCGCGAGAGCGAAATGGATCATGCTCAAAATGACTGGAATGGAAACCACCAGACATATTCGATACCACCACTTTGCTCATCAAATACTGAGCAATCAGTGCTCGTGGCGCTGGCAGTAATACCATCATGCCCATCGCATCCGTCATAAAACCAGGTGTTAACAGCAGAACACCCGCTACCGCTAGCATCACACCTTCAACAATCTGCTGCGCAGGCATTTCGCCACGTTGCATGCGTTGCTGAACCGTAAGTAAAGTTTGTAAACCTTGGCTTCTAACCAAAGAAGCGCCGACAAATGCGGTGATTAACACCAAAGCAATCGTTGGCCACAAGCCCAGCATGCCGCCAACTTGAATAAACAAACCAATCTCGATGATAGGCACAGCAATAAATAGAATGAGTAAAATCGGAAACACGGCTCCTCCTTATTTTGCTACACCTTAGCGCCAACATTTCATCAGCGCAATGGAAAAGCAGCATAGACTCAACTACCTTTTAACTAGAGTTTGAGCCTGAACATAAATAATGAAGCGAATTGCCAACACTATCAAAACCGGTACTGTGTTGTGGCTAATGTTGTCACTGATTCCGTTTGCCTATTATTTTCACTTAACTGATAAAGCTCATCAGCTTTATATCTCTCGTCTGGAAGCTCAGGGGCTACAATTTCTCTCTTACGTCGACTCAAAAGCTCGCCGAACAGACTCACAGATCCAACAAACTTTTTATGAGCTGAGCCATTCAACTTTACTCAATGATTTTGCTATCAATCGCGATCCACAGTTCAGACACTACCTTGAAAGCCAGTGGTCTATAACCGCATTTAACTCCACCTTGTTTTATCAGTTGCGTTTTATTGATAACCGAGGATACGAAGTCATTCGGGTCGATTACATGCCAAACATGGCGCGACCTTATATCGTGCCCAATGATCGACTGCAAAACAAAAGCAACCGCGACTATTTCCTTTATGCCCAACAGTTGGTCAATGGTGAGCAAGGACACTACGGTATTGATCTGGAGTTTGAAAATGGTAAACCCGTCACCCCTTATAAACCTGGATACAGAATCATCTACCCTATCATTGCGAACAATGTCCGACAGGGCTATTTCATTGCCAATCTTGATGTGCTGACCATTATCGAGCAAATCACCTCCAATACGCAAAATCTTAATGTCGATTTTATCGATAAAAATGGCTACTACGTAATTAGCAGTGATAAAAGCAAACTCTTTGGCGACTTGATACAAACACGCTCCACTAACAACTTAGCTAATGAGAACAATGAAATATGGAACGCAATCAATCAAAGCCAGAGCGCAGGACATAGTTTATTAACCGATAAAGGTCTGTTTATTTTTCAACGTTTTAGCAGCCAGCTTTTTGCTTCTAAGAACTCATTAACCATGCTGACGATGTACCCTAACTCAGTAATTATTGCACTGCTTGCAGACAGGAAAAAACAGTTAAAAATTGAAGCCGCGATCATTTGGTTAGGCTTAGGGATCTTATCCATAATTGCATCAATGTTTCTCGACGCTTATCGACGCATCAAGGCGGACCAAACTTATGCGGAGTATGCGATAGAAAACAGTATGGCGGTGGTTGTCACTGATAAAAATATGAAAATCCTGAGAGTGAATACAGGGTTTTGCAATTTAGTCAACAGTGACTTAAGCTTATTGCTCGGTAGCCATATTGTTGATTTCTTCCCTTCTAAAGCAAAACAGAACCTGATCCAAAGACAACTCTCTATCCGTGGCCTTTGGCAAGGACACTTCTCGTTGCATACCACGGATAACAAAAACGTTATTTGCCAAACCGAAATACACGCAATTACAGGCAAGCTCAAAAACATTCAATATTACGTTTATTCTTTTACCGATATTTCCGAGCACCACAACACCATCATTACCCTCAAAGAGCGTACAGAGCGAGACCCTGCGACCTCTTTGTGGAACAAGAAAAAATTTGACCAGAACCTCCAATACCAATGTCGGTTAAAACAGCGCTACACCAATCACCCTTCTTGCTGTCTTGCGGTCATAGATATTGATTGCTTCAAGAAAATTAACGATAACTTTGGTCATACGGCTGGTGATGAGGTCATCTTATATATTGCCAATCAACTGCGCAGCGTATTGCGTGATACCGACTTTATCGCCCGCATTGGCGGAGACGAATTTGCAGCACTGATTCAGCACACTGACATTGAACAAGCTCAAGCTCTCATGCTGCGAGTCTCAGCAGATATCGAAAGCTGGACACTGTACGATGTCACGATCAGTGTCGGTTTGGCTGAAGTCCTAGACGATGCAAACCAAACATTTACCAACGCTGATCACGCAATGTACCGCTCGAAACGCAAAGGGCGAAATTGCATTTCCATCCACGGCAAAGAGACTTTGAGCGCTTTAGAATCGAACTCACCATAAACTTGATTTTTGCTGACATAAAAGGTGACACAGATCCTATTTTAAAATTGCAACTCAAGTATTATACATCGCTATATCAGGACGGTTTTTCAGCCAATTATTCTGATGAATGGATTCTTAATACAGATACGGCTTACCTATAAGCATCATCAATAGAATTATTATCTAAGGATTCAGTCATGACTACATTCACAGAAGTCAAAGCTAACCAAAATTACCGCATTGAAGAAGATTTACTTGGCGAACGTCAGGTTCCTGCCGACGCTTATTATGGCGTTCATACTCTCCGTGCAATTGAAAACTTCAACATTTCTACTGCAACAATTTCAGATGTTCCTGAATTTGTTCGTGGTATGGTGATGACCAAAAAAGCCGCCGCTCTTGCCAACAAAGAATTAGCGGTTATTCCTAAAGATGTCGCGAACTACATCATTCAAGCGTGTGATTTGATCCTTGAAACAGGGAAGTGCATGGATCAATTCCCAACTGATGTATACCAAGGCGGCGCAGGTACTTCAGTTAACATGAATACTAACGAAGTTATCGCCAACGTTGCTCTTGAGCTGATGGGCAAGGAAAAAGGTCAATATGAATTCATTAATCCGAACGATCATGTTAACCGCAGCCAATCAACCAACTGTGCCTACCCAACCGGTTTCCGCATCTCCGTTTACAACAGCGTGCTCAAACTGATTAGAGCAATTGAGTACGTGAAAGAAGCATTTGAACTTAAAAGCCAAGAGTACAGTACTATTATCAAAATGGGTCGAACCCAGCTACAAGACGCAGTGCCAATGACCGTTGGTCAAGAATTCCATGCTTGGGCGGTGACACTGAACGAAGAGATTCGTGCTCTTGAATACACCTCTAAGCTACTGCTTGAAATCAACCTTGGCGCAACCGCAATCGGTACTGGCTTAAACGCAGCTCCAGGTTACCAAGCGTTAGCAGTAAAACACTTAGCAGAAGTAACAGGTTTAGCAGTTGTACCTGCTGAAGATCTTATCGAAGCAACGTCAGACTGTGGCGCATACGTAATGACTCACGGCGCATTAAAACGCTTGGCAGTGAAACTGTCTAAGATCTGTAACGACTTACGTTTGCTTTCTTCGGGTCCTCGTGCAGGTTTAAATGAATTAAACCTACCTGAACTTCAGGCAGGTTCTTCTATCATGCCGGCGAAAGTAAACCCTGTAGTGCCAGAAGTGGTAAACCAAGTGTGCTTTAAAGTACTTGGCAACGACAACACTGTCTCTTTTGCCGCTGAAGGTGGTCAATTACAACTCAACGTCATGGAACCCGTCATCGCACAAGCCATGTTTGAGTCTATCTCGCTGCTTTCAAATGCATGTGTCAACCTTCGCGACAAATGTATTGATGGCATTACGGTCAACAAAGAAATTTGCGAAAACTACGTATTTAACTCTATCGGTATTGTGACGTATCTGAACCCATACATCGGTCACCACGAGGGCGATATTGTCGGAAAAATCTGCGCCGAAACCGGTAAGAGCGTACGAGAAGTGGTTTTAGAACGCGGATTACTAACAGAAGAAGAGCTTGATGACATCTTCTCTGTTGAAAACCTCATGCGCCCACAATATAAAGCTAAACGCTACGAGTAGTTCTCTGTTCACTGTTAGTATAAAAAGGGGCTTAGGCTCCTTTTTTATTTGGTATAACAATTAAATTGATGCATATCAAAAAAATCACTAATAACCTAAATTTGTTATCATTGAATAAAATTCCATAAATGGATTAAAAGAAAACAATAACAGCCAAAAGAAAAAGAGATAAAACAAAATTCAAGAATAGAATTTCATTAAATATAACAAAATACCCCGGAATTATTTTTCAATTATTCTCTGCAAAATCCTTCCTCTATTATTTTGTGAGGAAATGCAAAGTTAGTTATATC
Organism: Vibrio sp.; assembly: GCF_047973365.1. Taxonomy (GTDB): domain Bacteria; phylum Pseudomonadota; class Gammaproteobacteria; order Enterobacterales; family Vibrionaceae; genus Vibrio. The sequence goes on from NZ_JBKEBW010000018.1 coordinate 10,947, forward strand.
TAGCCAAATTAAAATCCCAACGAAATTAAATCAAAAACCTTAAAAAACAAACAAGCTTATTATTTTCATAATGAAAATAATACGTTTCTAATGCGTAGTCATTAATTCACTACTTCATGATTTTTTAATATTCAATTTATTGAATTAGGGAATAATAATTTTAGCCACTGAAAACATTGGGATTATAGGTTCTAATGTAAGGAGATAGCTATGACAACCCAAACAGTATCTACGGAACCTAAAGGTGGGTTCTTTTCTAACTTTAAATTTCCTTCTGCTTATACCATCTTGTTTTTATTAATTGCTCTCGTCGCGGCTCTTACTTGGATTATTCCCGCGGGGCAATACGAGCGCACAATGAACGAAGATTTAGGTCGAGAAGTGCCTATTGCTGGTACATATCAATCAACCGAAGGAAACCCCCAAGGAATCATTGATATTTTAATGGCACCGATTGATGGCTTCTACAATCATAACAGCTATGAAGCGTCTGCCATTGATGTATCACTGTTCATTTTGGTTATTGGCGGCTTTCTAGGCCTTGTGACAAAGACAGGGGCTATCGATGCAGGTATTGCACGAGTAACAAAGCGCCTTGAAGGAAGAGAAGAGCTGATGATTCCAATCCTAATGGCGCTATTTGCCACAGGCGGAACCGTCTATGGCATGGCAGAAGAGTCACTACCGTTTTATACCCTGTTAGTGCCTGTCATGATGGCTGCAAGATTTGACCCCGTTGTCGCTGCAGCAACAGTGCTCCTTGGCGCGGGCATTGGCACTCTCGGTTCAACCATTAATCCATTTGCAACGGTTATTGCCGCCAATGCGGCAGGAATCCCGTTTACTGATGGCATTTTGTTAAGAGCCGCCATGCTTATCATTGACTGGGTTGTTTGCGTGCTCTACGTTATGCGTTACGCAAAAATGGTTCGAGCTGACCAAACAAAATCCATTGTATTTGACAAATTTGAGGAAAACAAAGCGCACTTCCTCGGGAGCCAAAGCGATGAGTCTATCGAATTCACTGGCACACGAAAGCTTATCCTAACGATATTTGCCGCTGCATTCGGTGTGATGATTTATGGTGTTTCCGTTGCAGGTTGGTGGATGGCAGAAATATCAGCCATGTTCTTAGGTGCAACTATCATCATTGGTTTGGTAGCACGCATGAGTGAAGAAGAGTTCACTAGTAGCTTTATAGACGGAGCTCGAGATTTACTAGGCGTGGCATTAATTATTGGGATAGCTCGAGGGATAGTCGTCGTAATGGATCAGGGAATGATTACCGATACTATCCTAAACTCTGCTGAACAAGCAGTGACTGGGCTTTCTTCAGTAATTTTCATCAACGTGATGTATTGGTTAGAAATTTTACTCTCTTTCCTCGTCCCGTCATCATCAGGCTTAGCGGTGCTAACCATGCCTATCATGGCACCACTAGCCGATTTTGCTGGAGTAGGAAGAGAGCTGGTCGTCACCGCTTACCAATCAGCATCGGGTATTGTCAACCTCATAACACCAACCTCAGCGGTTGTTATGGGTGGTTTAGCCATCGCGCGGATCCCTTATGTTCGTTGGATTAAATGGATAGCACCTTTATTGGGTATTCTGTGTATTTTAATTATGGCAACACTCAGTATTGGTGTTTTCCTGTAGAACTTTCCTGCCCAATCAGCCGCGCTAAGCGCGGCTTTTTTATTGTTTAAACAAGACAACTCAAATAAATACGCCTCATGTCGTTCAGATATAAAGCATGCGATAGGCACTTTGCTGTGCGGGATAATTAACACACATATCAGAAATATTATTCTAAATGGTTTTATTATAATAATTGAGAGATTACTTTTTTATAATTAATAGAATACAAAAAGTAATCTGAAGATAGAAACCATGCTAAAAAACAGCTAAGAAACAACTTGCTTTAGATCAAGTTTAATCAATTTATTTTGTTAAAGAACAACAAATAAAGATTAAAAAAGTAACTAGCTACTCTAGTTTTATGCATATAAAAGTGTAAAAAACATGCAAAAAACAACTAAGACAGTGAATAAAATTCCCATTAATTTACAACACATATATACACACTGGATAAAAACATGTTTTCCTCTATGATTAAATCGAATTATTTTTCATTAAACCTCTTCATTTACCCACACAAAAAATAGAAAAACAAAATGAATAATTTTTGTTAAAAACACATTCCAATCACAATAAATCGATAAATAACAATTTGTGATTAATATCCAAGAAAGGTGGAACCCCCTCCGTAATATAAATATCAAGACAAAGAAAAAACCAATTATAAAACACCCAATAAACGCGATTAAATAATTATGTATTTAATCGCGCATTGGAAACAAAGAATAAAGAATATAGAGAGATACGATTATGAGTAAGTTATATGTAGGTTCAGAAATCGGTCAGCTACGTCGTGTGTTAATTCATCGCCCAAGACGCGCGCTCTGTCATTTAACGCCATCAAACTGCCATGATTTATTGTTTGATGATGTATTGGACATCGAACGTGCAGGTAAAGAACACGATATCTTTGCCAATACTCTACGTAACGAAGGTGTTGAAGTACTACTACTGACAAATTTGCTCGCTGAAACATTGGATGTTCCTGAAGCCAAAGAATGGCTACTCAACACGCAAATTTCTGACTATCGCTTTGGTCCAACGTTTGCCAACGATCTTCGCTGCTATCTAAATGATCTTCCAACTATCGAATTAGCCAAAATTCTCACTGGTGGGCTTTCATTCGGTGAAATGCCTATGCAGTCATCTTCCTTTATTCAACAAATGAACAAAACCAATGACTTCATTATTAAGCCATTGCCAAATCACTTGTTTACCCGTGATACCTCTTGCTGGGTTTATGGCGGTGTTTCAATCAACCCGATGGCTAAAGTTGCTCGTCAAAGAGAGACCAATCACTTACGGGCAATTTATCGCTGGCATCCAACTTTTGCCGCGCAAGACTTTGTTAAGTACTTCGGTGATGAAGAACATGGCTACGACAAATCGACCATTGAAGGTGGTGATGTTCTGGTTATTGGTCGTGGCGCTGTTTTGATTGGAATGTCAGAACGCACAACACCACAAGGGGTTGAGCAACTAGCATCATCGCTATTTAAACATGGACAAGCAAAAGAAGTGATTGCTCTAGAACTGCCAAAAGATCGCTCATGCATGCACTTGGATACGGTAATGACACACATGCGTGAAGATACATTCTCTGTCTATCCCAATGTGATTCCTGATGATGTGAATTGCTGGAGCTTAACAGGTGATGGATCAGGAAGAGTAAAAGCCACTCAGAAAGACTCCTACATTCACACCATTGAAATGGCGTTAGGCATCGACAAGCTAAACATGATCACAACAGGTGGCGACAGTTTTGAAGCAGAACGCGAACAGTGGAACGATGCAAACAATGTTCTAACCGTGCGTCCTGGTGTGGTGATCGGTTACGAACGAAATACCTATACCAATGAGAAGTACGATAAAGCAGGTATCACAGTGTTGCCTATTCCTGGCGATGAGTTAGGCCGTGGTCGTGGCGGTGCTCGCTGTATGAGCTGCCCAATTGAACGTGACGATCTCTAATCATTAAATTCAGGGTGTGGCGCGTTTATCCCTACCACAACCTAAGCACAAGGATAATAACTCATGGCTAAACAAACCGTCGTCGTCGCTTTAGGCGGCAATGCCTTACTCCGTCGGGGTGAGCCTTTAGAAGCCAACGTTCAACGGCACAATATTGAAATCGCCGTCAAAACGATTTCTGCAATAGCTCAGGAATATAACGTGGTATTGGTGCATGGCAATGGCCCTCAGGTTGGCTTGCTAGCGCTACAGGGGTTGGAATACAAGAAAGTAAACCCTTATCCACTTGATGTTTTAGGGAGTGAAACACAAGGCATGATTGGCTACATGCTAATGCAAGAGTTCAAAAATCGCTTACCAGAGAGAAATGTCACTTGCATGCTTACTCAGATGACCGTTGATGCTAAAGATCCTGCATTTATTAACCCCACAAAGCCTATTGGCCCGATTTACCAAGAAGCGGAAGCTCGTGAATTAGCAGAAAAATACTGTTGGACAGTGAAACCTGATGGTAGCCACTTTCGCAGAGTGGTTCCAAGTCCAAAACCCACTGGAATCATTGAACATGAAGCCATCACTCAATTAATTAACCAAGGTCACTTAGTCATCTGCACTGGCGGCGGCGGTATTCCGGTCAAACGAGAGAACGGAAAGCTGATAGGAGTCGAGGCGGTCATAGATAAAGATATGTCTGCTGCATTCCTTGCGAAACAGATTGGCGCTGATGCGCTGTTAATTCTGACCGACGCAGATGCTGTCTATTTGAATTGGGGGACGCCCACTCAAACAGCCTTACGCAACACAACACCAAGTGAGCTATCTCATTATCAATTTGATGAAGGTTCAATGGGGCCCAAAATTGAAGCCTCTTGTGAATTCATCAAACAAGGCGGCACCGTAGTAGGTATTGGCGCTTTAGAAGATGGTCTGCGAATTTTACAAGGTGAAGCGGGAACCAATATTACTCGCGACTAAAAACAAATTAACGAGATAACTTAATGATTATTCGCGCTGTTACTTCAATCAAGTAACCGCCGAACAAGAGGACAACATCATGGCTTTTAACCTACGCAATCGTAACTTCCTAAAATTACTCGATTTCACTCCACGCGAAATTCAACACATGTTGGATTTAGCTGTGGAACTCAAAAAAGCCAAATATAACGGCTATGAACAACCGCGTTTAAAAGGAAAAAATATCGCTCTGATCTTTGAAAAGACCTCAACCAGAACACGATGTGCATTCGAAGTCGCGGCTTTCGATCAAGGCGCGCAAGTCTCTTATCTTGGTCCTTCAGGTTCACAAATTGGTCACAAAGAGTCGATGAAAGACACCGCTCGTGTATTGGGTCGTATGTACGACGGTATTGAATACCGTGGCTTTGGTCAAAGTATTGTCGAAGAACTTGGCAAATATGCCGGTGTTCCAGTGTGGAACGGGCTAACGGATGAATTCCATCCAACCCAAATTCTTGCTGATTTTATGACCATGCTAGAACATGGACGCGGTAAACAACTGCATGAAATTAAGTTCGCTTATCTTGGTGATGCTAGAAACAATATGGGTAACTCTCTCATGGTTGGTGCGGCCAAAATGGGTATGGATATTCGCCTTGTCGCACCAAAACAGTTCTGGCCAACGGAAGAACTTGTTGAAACCTGCCGTTCTATTGCTAAAGACACCGGTGCAAAAATTACATTAACAGACGATGTTAATGAAGGCGTTATGGGATGTGATTTCCTTTACACAGATGTTTGGGTCTCTATGGGTGAAGCCAAAGAAGCATGGGCTGAACGTATTGACCTGATGCTGCCTTACCAGGTCAACATGGCAATGCTTAAAGCAACGGGTAACCCACATGTGAAATTTATGCATTGTTTACCAGCATTTCACGGTGAAGACACCACGGTCGGCAAAGAGCTAGCGCGTGAATACCCGGTTTTAAAAGAGGGTGTTGAAGTGACCAACGAGGTCATTGAATCTGATCATTCTATTGTGTTTGACGAAGCGGAAAACCGCATGCACACCATAAAGGCTGTTATGGTTTCAACTTTGGGTGATTAATGTGAATCCCCATGACCACAAATGACCATGTGCGATTGGGGTGAACGAACACATTTTTTCCTAATGTGCATAATTTTCCAAAAACGGCATAATTATACAGGATATCATTCAATTAATAGTTTTTTATTTGGTGATCTTATTCAAAAACCCAATTATTTGTCGATGCTATTCTGCTCATCAATAAGTTTGCAAAATAATATGCGAAAGTAATTATCTTTGAAGAAGTATACATCTGGAGCTAATGATTCGTTCATTAGCTACCATCGTCACTCTAAGGATCTGAGTGTATAACAGCACAGGGATGACCACTATTTTTCACGCGAGAGCGTAGTTAGATGAGGAGTTGCCCGTGAATAGACACATTCCACTCGTTACATTTGAATCCGCAGATGACTCATTAGCTAATGCTTGTAAGCGTTTATTACATCAACAAAGCTTCACCAACCAGAATGAGTTACGTGAGAAACTGGTTGAAATAGGTTACACCGGTATCAGCCAATCTACGGTATCCCGTTTGCTATCACAATTAGGTGTTGTCAAGGTACAAAACGCCTGCGGTAAAAAAGTCTACTGTATTACCGTTGAAAGCGCTCCTGTTCGCATCGAATCTTCTATCTCCTCGCAAATCGAGTTAATTACCCATAATCAATCGAATGTCATTGTCAAAACACACCCAGGCAGTGCTCAGTTGGTCGCTCGTCTCGTTGATATAGACCCTCATCACGACATACTGGGCACAATAGGTGGAAACGATACAGTACTGATTATTCCCAGAGACGTAACACAAATAGAGAAATGCGAAACGGTTGTTAGAGAACGTTTGGGGTTACTTCCCACTTCTTAGTAATGGAATTTTTGTAGGAAAAGTCTGCGCCTAAACGAGGAAAAATACCCCAAAAGTTGTACTCGTTCGCGGATAACTAATAGAAGGAGATCTTGATGACATCTTCTCTGTTGAAAACCTAATGCGCCCACAGTATAAAGCAAAGCATTAACAATATACTCAAACTACTTGGAGTTGCAGGTAGGCGACAAGTGAGTGAATCCCCATGAACATAGATAAACTATGTGATTGGGGTGAACGAACGTAGTCCCCATGCCAAAAATAAAGCGCTGCAGCTTCAAGTAGGAAGAGTATAAGTGATTTAATGAAAAGGCTCTCTAAGGAGTCTTTTTGTTTAAAAAAGCTGCAAATGCAGCGGATAAATAACAAATGCAACGGACTGCAAACCAATATTATTTCATTTACTAAACGAGGTATCACTATGGTTTGGGTCGAGCTATTAGTTGTTCTTCTCTTCATCTTCTTGGGTGCACGCATTGGTGGCATTGGTATTGGCTTAGCAGGTGGTGCAGGTGTTATCGCGCTTTCTCTAGGCCTTGGCGTACCAACCAGCCAAGCATTCATCCCAGTTGACGTCATTCTTATCATCATGTCTGTAATTACGGCGATTGCCGCAATGCAAGTGGCAGGTGGTATGGATTGGTTAGTTCAAATCGCAGAAAATTTCCTGCGTAAAAATCCAAAAAGAATCACCTTTTACGCGCCAATTGTTACTTTTCTAATGACACTAATGGCGGGTACTGGTCACACTGCGTTCTCTACACTTCCCGTTATTGCTGAAGTAGCAAAAGGACAAGGCGTACGCCCTTCACGCCCGCTTTCGATTGCAGTAGTTGCATCACAAATTGCGATTACAGCTTCCCCGATTTCTGCGGCAGTGGTGGCTTTTGCAGCCATGCTAGTGCCATTCGGTGTTGATTACTTAACGCTACTTGCTGTGTGCATTCCAACCACATTTGCCGCTTGTATGGTTGGCGCGATAGTGGCGAATGTCATGGGTGGCGAACTAAAAGACGATCCTGTTTACCAAGATCGTCTAGCAAAAGGTCTGGTTAAGGTTGAAGAAGCACAACAACGTAAAATTTTACCAACCGCAAAAACAGCAACTTATATTTTCCTTGCGGCAATCGGTTTTGTTGTTTTATATGCAGCGGCTATCTCTAAATCGGTCGGTCTGATTGAGAACCCTGCGTTAGGTCGTAACGAAGCGATTATGACAGTGATGCTGACCGCAGCCGCGCTAATTGTGTTTGTAACTAAAATTGATGCAGCAAAAATCTCTAGCGCACCGACATTCCGTTCAGGTATGACGGCTTGTGTATGTGTGCTTGGTGTGGCATGGCTAGGTTCAACTTTCGTCAATGCACACGTTGCTGACATCAAAGAAGTTGCTGGCGCACTATTGGCTGATAACCCTTGGATGCTGGCTATCGTGCTGTTCTTTGCCTCTATGCTGCTTTACTCGCAAGGTGCAACGACAGTGGCGCTAATGCCCGCGGCTCTTGCTATTGGTGTAGCACCTCTTACAGCGGTTGCATCTTTCGCTGCGGTAAGTGCTCTGTTTGTTCTGCCAACTTATCCAACACTGCTTGCGGCAGTTGAAATGGATGACACTGGCTCAACACGCATTGGTAAATATGTCTTCAACCACCCATTCTTTATTCCGGGTGTGGTAACCATTGCTTCAGCAGTAACCTTTGGCTTCCTATTTGGCGGACTGTTCATCTAGTTCTGACTATACCCAAACTACTTGGAGTTGCAGGTAGGCGGCAAGTGAGTGAATCCCCATGACCACAAATTACCATGCGTGATTGGGGTGAGCGAACGTAGCCCCATATCTCAAAACATAAAGCGCTGCAACTTCAAATAGGAAGGGTATAGTCGGTTAAAAGCCTGATAAGAAATAACCCGTGAGATTCAAACAACCTAAAGTTGGATGAATTCGCGGGTTTTGTTTTACTTCGATGAAACTTATTCGCTCTCATTTCGGTCTGATTGAGTTAATATGGCACAATAAGTTGTCGCCTGTGCCATTCACTCTCAACCAGAAATTGATTCGATGATACGTAAATTTTCCTATTTTTTGCTACTGACACTGTCTGTATTTAGTCATTCAGCCTTTGCTGTATTCGGCAACAACAATACGCTTTCGGTGGGTAATGACGGCAATAAGTTTGTTCCTGTCGATCAGGCTTTTCCGTTTAATAACCTCCAGCAAGGCAATCGTCTTTTCGTTGACTGGCAAGTGAAAGATGGCTACTACTTATATCAAGATCGCATCACAATCAGTGCAGAAAACGTCACGTTAGATGAATACCAGCTAGTTGACGGCGAACCTTACCATGATGAATTCTTTGGTGATGTCATCATCTACACCGCGCCACTTTCTATTGAACTACCACTGAGTGACTACCAACTCGGTGCACGTATTATCATTCAATATCAAGGCTGTGCTAAAGCCGGTTTCTGTTATCCGCCAGAATCACGAGTGATCGAAATCAGTAAGTTCGACTTTTCACAACCTAATAATGCTGAGAAAACGACCGTCGGGCAAAACCACAATTTACAAAACAACAAGCCACAAAACGACAATCAACAAAACAAACCTCAGCCTGTCAGCATCAGCAACGCGCCAGTTTCACAACAAGAGACACTAGCGGGCAAGCTAGCGCAAAACTGGTGGACACCACTACTATTTTTGGCATTAGGCATTGGCTTGGCTTTTACACCGTGTGTTTTGCCTATGTACCCAATTTTAACCAGTATCGTGTTAGGCCACGGGCAACTTAGCCATCAACGCACGCTACTATTGAGCGTGGTGTATGTTCAGGGGATGGCACTCACCTATACGCTACTCGGCTTGGTCGTCGCCTCTGCGGGATTGCAATTCCAAGCAGCCCTTCAGCACCCTTTTGTACTGATGGGTTTAAGTGCTCTGTTTGTATTGCTTTCTCTATCGATGTTTGGTCTATACACCCTGCAACTGCCAAGCTCAGCACAAACTTGGCTCAACAACTTAAGCAACCAGCAACAAGGCGGTAGCTTAGCTGGCGTTTTTGCCATGGGGGCTATTTCTGGCTTAGTTTGCTCGCCGTGCACAACCGCACCGCTTTCCGGAGCTCTACTCTATGTAGCGCAAAGTGGCGATCGGCTAACGGGTGGCGTTGCACTTTATGCGCTAGCAATTGGCATGGGAATTCCGCTGATTTTGGTCGCCGTATTTGGCAATCGTCTGTTGCCAAAAGCAGGCGCTTGGATGGATAAAGTGAAAACCGCATTCGGCTTTATCCTGCTTGCTGCACCAATCTTTTTGCTTGAGCGTCTACTCCCTGAGATTTGGTCAACGGTGCTTTGGTCTGCCTTAGGCTTTGCTGCGTTTACTTGGCTATATCACATTAAAAACAGCCTGCCTTTCGGTGGCTGGAAACAAAGTACGCTAGGCATTATTGCCATTCTTGGTTTACTCGCTTCAGCGCAACCAGCCCTCAATTACTGGTTTAGCAGCAACAGCCAAAACCAACAGCAGCCATCAACAATCAGCTTCAAGCGTATCGCGAATGTCAATCAACTTAACGCTGAATTACAACAAGCGAAGTTGGCAGGAAAATCTGTCATGTTAGATTTCTATGCCGATTGGTGTGTGGCGTGTAAAGAGTTCGAAAAGTACACCTTCCACCAGCCGGAAGTGGAGCAGAAATTAAGGGATGTAGTGCTGTTACAAGCAGACGTAACACTCAATCAGCCACAAGATATCGAGTTACTCAATCAGATGGATGTGCTTGGGCTTCCGACCATTGAATTTTGGAACAATCAGGGCGAAAGAGTTCCCAATGCCCGAATTACCGGATTTATGCAAGCAGAGCGTTTTCTGCAGCACCTCAAAGACCACCAAATCTAATTTTTCAGCGCCTAATGCCACAAGGTTTGAGCTTATATACCCAAACTACTTGGAGCTGCAGGTAGGCGGCAAGTGAGTGAATCCCCATGAGCATAGATAAACGATGCGATTGGGGTGAGCGAACGTAGCCCCATATTTCAAAACATAAAGCGCTGCAACTTCAAGTAGGAAGGGGATACGTGACATTCATCTTTATGCAGATAAAAACTGAATACAGTTCAGACTTTTGCTCTGTGGCGATTGTTCAAAACGTCAAAGCATACAATAATTTATTTAACGTAATTTTCAAAAGTGCTTAACGTCATGGATTCGACCTACACCATCATCATTGCCGATGATCACCCTCTGTTTCGAAACGCATTGTTTCAATCCGTCCATATGGCGATAAGCGGTGCCAACTTGCTTGAAGCAGACTCTTTAGATGCTTTACTTCATCTTCTCGAAAAAGACTCAGAACCAGATCTGTTGCTACTGGACTTAAAAATGCCCGGCGCCAATGGCATGTCCGGTTTGATTCAATTGCGTGCTGAGTATCCAGATTTGCCGATTGTGGTCATTTCTGCTAGTGAAGAAGCTTCTGTTGTCTCACAGGTGAAGAGCCACGGTGCTTTTGGATTTATCCCTAAATCCAGTGATATGCGAGCATTGATCAGCGCGTTAAACCAAGTACTTAACGGTGAACCTTACTTCCCTGAAGGTTTGATCACTAACAACCAAGCTTGTGATGATTTGGCGGGTAAAATTGCCACCCTAACGCCTCAACAGTATAAGGTGTTGGGTATGCTATCCGATGGTTTACTCAACAAGCAAATCGCTTATGAGTTGAATGTTTCGGAAGCCACCATCAAAGCACATATGACAGCCATCTTCCGAAAACTTGGGGTAAAAAGCAGAACTCAAGCGGTTATTTTATTGAAAGAACTAAACAGCTAATCGCTTTGGTTAGATTCAACCACATCTTCTTCGGCTGGCAAACGCAAACCGATTTTAGTCACTTGCCAGTCGACAACATCTGCAACGACCCAATGCAAACCGTACCATTCGAAATGGTCACCCAGTACTGGCGTTGCGCCCAAATGTTCTGTGACTAAGTCTTTTAGCGTCATATCCGTACTGAATGGACCGAGTTCCAAACCGTAAATCATGGCAATATCCACTAACTTTGATTCCACATCGAGGAAGAAGTCACCAAAGAAGCGGGCAAACGACTCTTTCACTGGTGCTTCACTAAACAGTTGGCTCAGCGCCGCCAAATCTTTCTCTTGAGCAACAACGCAAAGAATATCGCCAGATTCTAAACGTGTGCTGCCCGATGGGTGCAGTAAATTTTTATCGCGGAATAACGCCGCAATACGTGTTCCATCTGGCATAAACAGGTTGCGGATCGGCTCGCCAATACACCATTTTTCTTGTTGTAGCTGGTAAACAAACAGCTCCCACTCACTAGTGGGGAACACTTCTAAACCAGAACGCGAGATGGGTTCTGGTTTAGATGGCAGCTCAACTTTCGCCAGAGTCATCGCCTTAGTTAAAGAGCCACCTTGAACAATCAGAGAGACCATCACCACGAAAAATGCCAAATTAAAATAGATCTGCGCATCTGGCAAACCCGCCATCATAGGGAACACTGCCAGAATAATCGGTACTGCGCCGCGCAAGCCAACCCATGAAATAAACCATTTTTCTCTTGAAGTGAAACTTTTAAACGGTAGCAAACTTATCCAGACTGAAATCGGTCGGGCAAACAGAATCATACCAAATGCCAACGCCAGACCTGGCAACGCGATAGCTAACAAGTTGCTTGGCGTCACCAGTAAACCTAGGACTAGGAACATACCGATTTGCGCCAACCAGGTCATACCATCCAATACGTGTAAAATAGAATGGCGACTACGGGTTGGTCGGTTGCCTAGTAATAATCCCACTAAATAGATAGATAAAATTCCACTTCCGCCTAAAGCGTTAGCCAAAGCAAAAATGATCAACCCACCACTCACGGTCAAAATAGAATAAAGTCCTTCAGCCAGTTGGCTGCGGTTGATGACCTTCCAAAGTAACCAGCCACCAGATAAGCCTAATAAAGCACCAACACCAAACTGTTGGACAAAGTTAAGCACTAAAAAGCTGATGCTAAAATCGCCACTAACACTGCTCAAAATCGCGATCATAGTGACGGTTAAAAACACCGCCATTGGGTCATTGGTCCCGGACTCAATTTCTAGCGTAGATCCGACACGCTCGTTAAGACTTCGACCTTTCAGTAATGAAAAAACAGCCGCCGCATCGGTTGAGCCAACAATAGCGCCCACTAAAATGCCTTGCATCAGCGACAAATCAAACAACCAAGTCGCCAAAACACCGGTGATCATAGTAGTTAAAGCCACACCGAGCGTCGCTAAAGAAACCGAAGGCCAGAACGCCACTTTAAAGCTAGCGACCCGTGTCCTCATCCCACCATCAAGCAAAATAATGGCTAAAGCTAAATTACTGACTAAATACGCTAACGGATAATTATCAAACTGTATTCCTCCGGGACCGTCCTCTCCCGCTAGCATACCAACAGCAAGAAATACCAATAGAATAGGTATACCCAATTTCGAAGAAACAGGGCTAAGTAGCACGCTTAGAGCGATCAACAACGCACCAACCAGAAAAAAACTATTTATCGTTATCGTATCCAATCTTTCACCTACTCACCGACTCAACTGTTTACAAATATAATTTTATTATGCTGACCATTGTGCACAATTTTTTAACCTACGTCAGAAAAGTCTGTGTAAATAATTGCAACACAGAGCTTTTGGCGCTTAGAAATGAGCAACCATAGGTCACTGCCTATTATTCACAAGGTTAATTTTCACCCTTCCTCTCCCTTCTCTTATACTTTTGGCTAATTTAACAGTTAATTAACATTCACAACATCAGCAATAAAACCATTAAACAATTAAAATACAGTCAGTTACAAACAAAACCTCACAGACTAAAGTTGCACAGATCTCTTGCCTTAACGCTGCTAATGTATAAATTGTAACATTACGTTAACACAACAACTAATAGCAAGGAGAAGGCCATGGCGTTCGAATCTACAGAACATGCTCAAGCCTACTGGAAAGAAAACTTGGGGATTATGGGGTCACTGCTCGCAGTGTGGTTCTTAGTATCTTATGGCGCAGGCGTTTTATTCGTCGACGCACTAAACAGCATTCATTTAGGCGGCTTTAAGCTTGGATTCTGGTTTGCACAACAGGGCTCAATCTACACATTCGTCGCTTTAATTTTTATCTATGTTGCGCGCATGAACTCGCTCGACAAGAAATACAACGTGCACGAAGACTAAGAGGTTTTAGCAATGGATATTCAAACTTGGACGTTTCTTCTCGTTGGTCTCTCTTTCGCTCTCTATATTGGCATTGCCATCTGGGCTCGTGCGGGATCAACCAGTGAATTCTATGTCGCTGGCGGTGGTGTACACCCGGTAGCGAATGGTATGGCAACCGCGGCAGACTGGATGTCAGCAGCATCGTTCATCTCAATGGCGGGTATCATTTCGTTCATCGGTTACGATGGTACGGTTTATCTCATGGGTTGGACTGGTGGTTATGTTCTTTTGGCTCTATGTCTCGCGCCTTATCTACGTAAGTTTGGGCAGTTCACTGTGCCAGACTTCATTGGTGAACGTTACTATTCCAAAACCGCTCGTATGGTTGCGGTGTTCTGTGCGATTTTCGTCTCGTTTACTTACGTTGCGGGTCAAATGCGCGGTGTCGGCGTAGTGTTCTCTCGCTTCCTGGAAGTAGACATTGACGTTGGTATCATCATTGGTATGGCAATCGTGTTCTTCTATGCCGTACTTGGTGGCATGAAAGGCATCACTTATACGCAGGTAGCTCAATTCTGTGTGCTCATTTTCGCCTTCCTTGTACCAGCAATCTTTACGTCAATCATGATGACGGGTAATCCATTACCGCAAATCGGCATGGGTTCAACCATCTCAGGTTCTGACGTTTATCTACTCGATAAGCTGGATGGATTAACGCAAGAGCTTGGCTTTACTCAGTACACTGAAGGCAGCAAAAGCATGGTGGATGTATTCTTCATCTGTGCAGCGCTAATGGTAGGTACTGCAGGTCTGCCACACGTCATCATTCGCTTCTTCACGGTACCAAAAGTGCGTGACGCGCGTATCTCTGCCGGCTGGGCGCTACTGTTTATCTCGCTACTTTATACCACGGCACCAGGCGTTGCTGCGTTTGCTCGTGTAAACCTGATCGACACGATTAACGGTCCCGATATGCAAGGGGTTCCTGCTGAGCAAGCACCAAGCTGGTATCAGAACTGGACAAGTACGGGGCTCGTAAGCTGGGAAGATAAAAACGGCGACGGTCGTATGTTCTACTCCGGCGATGCTCGTAACGAGATGAAGATCAACCAAGACATTATCGTACTGGCATCTCCTGAACTGGCAAAACTGCCTAACTGGGTTGTTGGGTTACTGGCAGCAGGTGGTTTGGCAGCAGCACTATCTACCGCAGCAGGCCTACTACTGGTTATTTCAACCTCTATCTCTCATGACTTGTTGAAGAAAGGCTTCAAGCCAAATATGACCGATAAACAAGAATTGCTCGCCGCTCGTCTGGCTGCAATTGTGGCTATCGTTGGTGCTGGTTACTTGGGTATCAACCCTCCGGGCTTCGTAGCTCAGGTGGTCGCCTTCGCCTTCGGCTTGGCCGCAGCCTCTTTCTTCCCTGCCATCATCTTGGGTATTTTCTACAAGAAGATGAACAAAGAAGGGGCTATCGCAGGTATGGTTGCAGGTATCGTATTTACAGCAGCCTACATCATCTACTTCAAGTTCATTAACCCAACAGCAAGTACACCTGGCAACTGGTTCTTCGGCATCAGCCCAGAAGGTATCGGTACTCTAGGTATGTGTTTGAACTTTGTGGTCTCTATCGTAGTGAACAAGTTTACTGCCGAAGTACCAACTGAAGTACAAGACATGGTTGAGTCAATCCGCTTCCCTAAAGGTGCAGGCGCAGCTCAAGACCATTAATGATTATTCCTCTTTTTCACAGGAGAGGAAATACAAAAAGCCCAAAGCATGGCTATTGCTTTGGGCTTTCTCTTTTCATCTGTTGCGATGATTACGCTTTTACATCCATAGCGGTAAAACTTGGGTTTACAGTGGTCAGTTTGCGGATCAGGTAGTTCAGCAACACGCCATACATAGGCACAAACAAACCAAGGCTAATCACTAACTTAAAGCCATAGTCAACCGTTGCGATTTCCGTCCAGTGCTGTGCCATAAATGGATCTGGGCTTTGGTAGAATGCGATAGCGAAGAAAGCAATTGTATCTAAAGCATTACCAAACAGCGTTGATGCGGTTGGAGCCACCCACCACTGCTTCATTTGACGCAAGCGGTTAAACACATGTACGTCCATGATCTGACCAAGTAGGTAAGCCATGAAACTGGCGATCGCGATACGCGCGACAAATAGATTCAACTCACTCAAGGGAGCAAAACCTTGGAACTGACCTTCGTAGAACACAACAGAAAGCAGATACGAAACCACCAGTGAAGGTAGCATGACGTAAAAAATGATTTTACGTGCCAGACCAGCACCAAAAATACGTACCGTTAAGTCTGTTGCTAAGAAGATAAATGGGAAAGTGAAAGCGCCCCAAGTGGTATGTAAACCGAATACGGTAAACGGGATTTGCACCAAATAATTGCTTGACGCAATAATCACTAGGTGGAACAAAACCAAAAATGTCAGGGCTTTGCGCTGTTGCGCAGGGGTAAAGTTACTCATATTGTACCTTTTTAGTTTGATTTGGGGGCGAGGGAACCCAAATGAAGCTTGCGCTTCTCACTGATTGTCATCCGGAAGATTGTACTCTCCCGTACTAAGGGCGGCGATTATACATTAATCAATTTCACCTGCAATAGTAGACAAAATAGCAAACGTTTTCTCACATCAATTAACCACAACTAACCACAACGGATTGAACTCTTCACCACTCACCACAGTTTGAAGTCAGAAATTGCGCCTCTTTTGACCTTTTTCTTGAGGAGATCCTCAAGATCATGCTACTCTTCCGCTCCATTTTTCTAGCCTAAATTTCATCGAACCAATGAAATGATTAAGCTAGTGCTATCTTTAAGAGTGTCGGAGCACGATCCGATCACGCAATCCCAAACCGAAGTGGAACCAAACAATGGGCAAAGGTACTCTGTATATTGTCTCTGCACCAAGCGGCGCAGGTAAATCAAGCTTGATCGCTGAAATGTTGGAGCACAACCCAGCTTATGCGATGAAAGTATCGGTCTCGCACACCACTCGTGGTATGCGTCCCGGTGAGCAAGATGGTGTTCATTACCACTTTGTGCAGAAGGAACACTTTGAAGCGCTGATCGAAAAAGGCGAATTTCTGGAATACGCTGAAGTCTTTGGTAACTATTACGGTACTTCTCGTATCTGGATTGAAGAGACTCTTAATAAAGGTATTGATGTCTTTTTAGATATCGACTGGCAAGGTGCTCGCCAAATCCGTGAGCAAATGCCAGCAGCAAGAAGTGTTTTTATTCTTCCGCCATCAAACGGTGAACTAGAACGCCGTCTGAATGCGCGTGGACAAGACAGCGAAGCTGTTATTGCTAAGCGTATGGCAGAAGCTAAATCTGAAATTTCTCACTACCACGAATACGACTACATCATTATTAATGATGACTTCGATACCGCGCTAACCGATTTTAGAGCGATCATTCGTGCTGAGCGATTAAAACAAGATAAGCAGTCGATCAAATACAAAGGCATGCTTAAAGCGCTACTCGCAGAGTAATTAAACCTATTATTAACAACGTTACTAGCTAGAAACCACTAGCGTAAGGTTGTATACTTTCTCGTCATTCAACATTTTTGTTTATATTGGAGTTCTCATGGCACGCGTAACTGTTCAAGACGCTGTTGAAAAAGTTGGCAACCGTTTCGACCTAGTTCTGATTGCGGCTCGCCGCGCTCGTCAAATGCAAACTGGTGGTAAAGATTCACTTGTGCCTGAAGAGAACGATAAGCCAACGGTTATCGCTCTTCGCGAAATCGAAGAAGGTCTTATTACTAAAGACGTACTTGATGCTCGTGAGCGTCAAGAGCAGCAAGAGCAAGAAGCCGCTGAATTAGCCGCTGTGAGCAGCATCGTTCACAACCGTTAATTTCTTCTGCAAGCAACGCAGTTAATCTCTACAAGTAATATAATAGACAACTCTCGGGCCTATAATTTGTATCTATTCGATAGCCTCAAAGACGTTGCCCAGGAATATCTCACAGAGCCTCAAGTTGAGGCTCTGCGCCAATCTTATATAGTGGCAAGAGATGCCCATGAAGGGCAAACCCGCTCAAGCGGCGAACCTTATATTATCCACCCAGTAGCAGTCGCTCGAATTCTGGCAGAAATGCGTTTGGATTTAGAAACACTGCAAGCTGCCCTTCTTCACGACGTTATCGAAGACTGTGACGTCAGCAAAGAAGATTTAGAAGCTCAATTTGGTCAGGCTGTTGCTGAACTGGTTGACGGTGTCTCTAAGCTCGACAAGCTAAAATTCCGCGACCGAAAAGAAGCCCAAGCCGAGAACTTCCGTAAAATGGTTCTTGCCATGGTGCAAGATATCCGCGTTATTCTGATCAAACTTTCCGACCGTACGCACAACATGCGCACGTTAGGCGCTCTTCGTCCAGATAAAAAGCGCCGAATCGCCCGAGAAACCCTAGAAATTTACGCACCACTTGCCCACCGTTTAGGTATTCACAATATTAAAACCGAGTTAGAAGAGCTAGGTTTTGAAGCTTTGTATCCAAACCGTTATCGAGTGCTGAAAGAAGTGGTGAAAACGGCGCGTGGTAACCGCAAAGAGATGATTCAACGCATCCACAGCGAGATCGAAGGCCGCCTGCATGAAGTTGGTCTAGCTGCTCGTGTATTTGGTCGTGAGAAAAATCTGTTTTCCATCTACAACAAGATGAAGACCAAAGAACAGCGCTTCCACACCATCATGGATATCTATGCGTTTCGTGTTGTGGTTGATACGGCCGACACCTGTTATCGTGCATTGGGTCAAGTCCACAGCTTGTATAAACCACGTCCAGGTCGCATGAAAGACTACATTGCCGTTCCAAAAGCGAACGGCTATCAGTCACTGCATACCTCGATGGTAGGTCCACACGGCGTGCCGGTTGAAGTTCAAATTCGAACCGAAGATATGGACCAAATGGCGGACAAAGGTGTCGCGGCACACTGGTCATATAAAGCCAATGGTGACCGTACCGGCACAACAGCGCAGATTAAAGCTCAGCGCTGGATGCAAAGCCTGCTTGAGCTTCAGCAAAGCGCAGGTAACTCGTTCGAATTTATCGAAAATGTTAAGTCTGATCTCTTCCCCGATGAGATTTACGTCTTTACACCGAAAGGTCGTATCGTTGAACTGCCTGTTGGCGCAACGGCGGTAGACTTTGCCTATGCAGTGCATACCGATGTTGGCAATACTTGCGTTGGTACGCGTGTCGATCGCAACCCTTATCCATTAAGCAAACCACTGAAAAACGGACAAACCGTTGAAATCATCAGTGCTCCGGGTGCTCGACCAAATGCGGCATGGCTTAACTACGTCGTGACTTCACGTGCCCGCACTAAGATCCGTCAGGTTCTGAAAACCATGCGCCGTGAAGAATCAGTGAGCTTGGGTCGCCGTCTGCTGAATCATGCTTTGGGTGAAGAGTCGATCAGCACCATCGACCAAGAAAGTGTTCAGCAAGTGCTTAACGACCTAAAACTTTCCAGTGTCGATGATTTGTTAGCAGCTATTGGCCTTGGCGAACTGATGAGTATCGTGATTGCTCGTCGTCTGCTAGGCAATGCAGATGAATTGGCAGAAGTAGAAAGCAAAGACGGTCAGCCGAAGAAGAAACTGCCAATCCGAGGGGCAGAAGGTATTCTGTTAACCTTCGCTAACTGCTGTCACTCCATTCCGGATGATCACATTATCGCCCACGTTTCTCCGGGACGTGGCTTAGTGGTGCACCGTGAAACCTGTCCTAACGTACGCGGTTATCAGAAAGAGCCGGATAAATATATGGCTGTGGAATGGACCAAGGATTACGATCAAGACTTCATCACTGAGTTGAAAGTCGATATGCAAAACCGCCAAGGCGCGCTTGCTGAATTGACCAATGTGATTTCCAAGACAGGCTCCAATATTCATGGTCTCTCAACCGAAGAACGCGATGGTCGCTTGTATACCGTGACCGTGGTACTGACCACTAAAGATCGGGTTCACCTTGCTGGCATAATGAAGAAGATCCGATCGATGCCAAATGCACCGAAGGTGAGACGCAGAAGGCACTAATAGCGCCGATGCTCAAGTAACCTAACGATGTAGCCCTTGATATGGCCTATCAAGGGCTTTTTTATTTTATGTGGTGACCGTTTTACCAACCACAGACTATACCCAAACTACTTGGAGTTGCAGGTAGGCGGCAAGTGAGTGAATCCCCATGACCACAGATTACCATGCGTGATTGGGGTGAACGAACGTAGACCCCATACAAAAACATAAAGCACTGCTGCTTCAAGTAGGAAGGGGATAAAGCATAGAAAATTTATTATGAACTTAGAACGTTACACACGAATTCAGCAGGTGCTCAAAGCACGCCAACCTGATCTGACCGTATGTTTAGAAGAAGTACACAAGCCAAACAATGTCTCTGCGGTCATTCGTACTGCCGATGCCATTGGATTACACAAAATCCATGCGGTTTGGCCAAATAAACAAATGCGTACTCTTGCACATACCTCAGCAGGAGCTCGCAACTGGGTCGAAGTCGATACTCACGACAGTATTCAAGATGCGGTAAAAGTACTAAAAGCACAGAACATGCAAATATTGGTGACAAACCTGTCAGAAAAAGCAGTCGATTTTCGTGAAATTGATTACACCAAACCGACAGCGGTTATCGTGGGCAGTGAAAAAGTGGGTATCTCCAAACATGCACTGGAACTGGCAGATCAAGACATAGTGATCCCTATGGTTGGTATGGTGCAATCGCTCAATGTCTCTGTTGCTAGCGCACTCATCTTGTATGAGGCACAGCGTCAACGCCAAGCAGTCGGTATGTATCAACGGGAAAAAAGCCCGCTTGCAGAGGAAACCATTCATCGAATTTTGTTCGAGCGGGGTCACCCCGTGTTAGCTAAAGTGGCTAAGCGCAAAAAGCTGCCTTACCCACCACTGGATGATGAAGGGCAAATTGTGGCGGATGATTCTTGGTGGAACGCGATGCAGTGCAAATAATTCCCCTGTACACAAACACAGCTTAATGTTTGAATAACCCTTATTCCAAACAGCTAACTGGTTGATTATGTCTCAGCTTTTATCCGCAATTCCATTAACCTCATTTTCCGGAGTGGGCGCAAAAGTGGCCGAAAAACTGGAAAAAGTTGGGCTTATCTCCGTACAAGATTTGCTGTTTCACTTGCCTTTACGTTATGAAGATCGCACCCGAATCTACCCGATGGTAAAACTGCACCCGGGTCTTTGGGCGGCAGTGCAAGGTAAAGTGATGGCGGTCGATACCACCTTCGGCCGCCGCAAAATGCTGACCGTAAAAATCAGCGACGGAAACGGCACATTAACACTGCGCTTTTTCAATTTTACAGCCGGGATTAAAAACAACTTTACTGAAGGTAAGTTAGTACACGCTTACGGAGAGATAAAACGTGGTAATACTGGGTTGGAAATCATTCATCCTGAGTACAAGTTCTATTTCCCAGAGCAGAAACCCGATGTCGAAGCCAACCTGACTCCGGTCTACCCAACCACCGAAGGTCTGCGACAATTGACCTTGCGTAATTTGACCGAGCAGGCACTAACTCTACTTGATAAAGCGGCAGTACAGGAACTGCTTCCATCCGGTTTATACGATCATCAAATCACTCTGGCTCAGGCGCTGCATACCATTCATCGCCCACCATCGAATATCGATGTAAGCTTATTTGATGACGGTCGCCATCCGGCACAAATCCGCTTGGTCATGGAAGAGTTACTGGCCCAGAACCTTTCAATGCTGGCGGTTCGCAGTAAAGGCCAGCAAGATATCGCTTTACCTCTCAAAGCCTCCGACACGCTGAAAAATCAGTTGCTGGCTCAATTACCATTTTCGCCGACCAAAGCTCAGACTCGCGTGGTTAACGAAATCGAAGCTGACCTTGCAAAACCTCATCCTATGATGCGTTTAGTTCAAGGGGACGTAGGTTCAGGTAAAACACTGGTTGCGGCACTGGCCGCCGCCAGTGCGATTGAAAACAGCTACCAAGTCGCCTTGATGGCACCAACAGAATTGTTAGCAGAGCAACACGCCATTAACTTCAGCCAATGGTTTGAGGCTATGGGTATCAAGGTCGGTTGGCTCGCGGGTAAACTGAAAGGCAAAGCCAAAGAAACCGAGCTCGCACGTATTGCCAGTGGAGAAGTAAAAATGGTAGTGGGTACTCACGCACTGTTTCAGGAACAGGTGGTATTCGACCATTTAGCTTTAGTGATTATCGATGAACAACACCGTTTTGGTGTCCACCAGCGTTTGGAACTCCGCGAAAAAGGGGCGAAACAGGGCGCGTATCCACATCAATTGATCATGACAGCAACCCCTATTCCTCGAACTCTGGCAATGACTGCTTATGCGGATTTGGAAACCTCGATTATCGATGAACTCCCGCCGGGCAGAACACCAATCCAGACCGTAGCAATTCCAGACACCAAACGGGATGATATCGTTGAACGGGTACGTAATGCTTGTCTAAATGAAGGAAAACAAGCCTATTGGGTTTGTACGCTCATTGATGAGTCTGAGGTCTTGGAGGCACAAGCCGCCGCAGACACCGCAGAAGAGCTGCAACGCAAACTGCCAGATGTCAAAATCGGTTTAGTGCACGGCAGAATGAAACCGGCTGAGAAGCAAGAGGTCATGCAGGCATTCAAAAATAATAAGCTGCATCTTCTGGTCGCCACCACAGTGATTGAAGTTGGTGTGGATGTACCCAATTCAAGCTTAATGATCATAGAAAACCCAGAGCGGCTCGGTTTGGCACAGCTCCACCAGTTGCGAGGTCGGGTTGGGCGAGGCTCCGTTGCCAGTCACTGTGTACTTCTATACCACGCGCCACTATCCAAAACCGCGCAAAAACGCCTTGGCGTACTGCGAGAAAGTAATGACGGCTTCGTTATAGCGCAACGAGACCTGGAAATTCGTGGTCCCGGCGAGCTACTCGGCACCAAGCAAACCGGTTTAGCGGATTTCAAAATTGCAGACTTAGTGCGAGATCAGCGCCTTGTCCCAGAAGTTCAGCGCATAGCTCGCCATATCCATGAAAATTACCCGAGCAATGCCACCGCGATTATCGATCGCTGGCTAGGTGAGCGAGACATTTACGCCAAAGCTTAGCGCCCTAACCCTGCTCATAAAAATAAAGGCTCAAGTCATTGAGCCTTTATTTATATCTTACTTAGTCGGAAAGCTAATCTGCGCTCGTAAACCACCCTGGCTGCGATTACTGACCACCACTGAGCCACTGTGCTGACTGATAATGCGTTTCACAATCGCCAACCCCAAACCGGTACCTTCGCTACCGCGAGCCGTATCACCACGAGTAAACGGTTCAAATACTTTGTTCACCTGACTTGGCTCAATGCCCGGTCCATTGTCTTCAACACAAACCCACACCATGCTGTTGTCTGCAGTAACACCTGAACTGACTTTTACCCAGCCATTGCCGTAACGAACCGCATTCACCACTAAGTTGCTCACCGCACGCTTAATCGCAATGGGGTTACCAAAGGCATTCGCTTTGTCTTTATATAGTTCAACTTCGATCTGTACTTCATATCCACCTTCTGAGCTTGCTACGTCCTGAGCAATATCATTCACGTTGACGATTTCGAAGGTTTGCTTGTTGACAGGTTTCAAATAGTCCATGAACTGGCTGATGATCTCATTACACTCTTCAGTGTCACTGATGATCCCTTCAGCCAAATAGCTGTCTTCCGGAGCCATCATCTCTGTCGCTAATCGAATGCGAGTCAACGGTGTACGCAAATCATGACTGATACCGGCCATCAGCAAAGCCCGGTCTTCTTCTAACGCTTGGATGCCTTTTGACATTTGGTTAAAAGCGCGTGTCACAGAGCGAATTTCCGAGGCTCCTCTCTCTGGCAGCGGTGGAGGAACCTCACCACGACCAACAGCTTGCGCCACTTTCTCTAATGTGATGAGTGGTCGGTTTTGCATACGGATAAATAGCCAGCCACCAAAAACAATCATCAACGCCATGATGATGCTGTTACGAAACAGAGGGGCAAAATCCTTCTCGCGCAATTCAGAAAGAGGAATACGCAGCAACTGCCCCGGCAACGCCTCGATTTTCATCCACAAAATATAACTCTCCGCGCCAGACATCATCCGCACTTCCGTTGGAGAGCCAAGCTCCGAGCTCATGTCTTCGCTCATCAAATCAATGCTGATAGCGTGTTCAAACTCACTGGCAATAGGGCTATCTTCAGCATGAATAGTCACACCCAACTGTTCGAGAACACGGCGACGTAACAGCGCATCCAGCGGAACACCCGTATCTTGATTGACGGTATCATCAAGCATCAGATTGATTTCGTGACTGAGGATTTTGTTGAACTGGTTTAAGCTCGGCATTAGCGCGTAGTTGAACACCGCGTAATACGAGTAAACCTGACTGGCAATGAGCAGGCTTAAAAACAGAAGAATGGATTGAGTAAACGAGCTACGAATACGCATACAATAACCTTGTTTAACACCACAAGGCTCGCATCGAGGAAAGAGAGCTACACGCGCCACCAATTCCAATCAGTCAACGCGTGCCTAGAACGGTAATTAATTTAATTTACCATCGGGAACAAAAACATAGCCTAAGCCCCACACGGTTTGAATATAGCGAGGTTTGCTTGGGTCTACTTCCAGCATTCGACGTAAACGAGAAATTTGTACGTCGATTGAACGCTCCATTGCCGAATATTCACGACCACGAGCCATATTCATCAGCTTATCACGAGATAACGGTTCGCGCGCATTCATCACCAGCGCTTTTAGCACGGCAAATTCACCTGAGGTCAGAGGCATTGACTCTTCACCACGGAACATTTCGCGAGTACCCAAGTTTAGACGAAACTCACCGAACTCGACCATCGACTCTTCAGAGCTTGGCGCTCCCGGCGCTTCAATCGTCTGACGACGTAATACCGCTTTAAGACGCGCTAATAGCTCACGCGGGTTAAAAGGCTTGGTCAGGTAATCATCCGCGCCGATTTCTAAGCCAACAATACGGTCGATTTCATCGCCTTTCGCCGTCAGCATCAGAATAGGAATCATATTGTTTGAATTACGCAGACGACGACAGATAGATAAACCGTCTTCACCAGGCAGCATCAAATCTAACACCATGATATGGAAGGTTTCACGAGTTAATAGGCGGTCCATTTGCTCACTGTTGGCAACACTTCTCACTTGGAAGCCTTGCTCAGATAAGTAACGTTCCAGTAGCGCACGCAAACGCGCATCGTCATCGACCACTAAGACTTTA
This sequence comes from Vibrio sp., assembly GCF_047973365.1. Lineage (GTDB taxonomy): Bacteria > Pseudomonadota > Gammaproteobacteria > Enterobacterales > Vibrionaceae > Vibrio. The sequence continues at coordinate 36,021 of NZ_JBKEBW010000018.1, forward strand.
AAGTTTTCTTGCATTTACGTCCCACCTATTCGTTATTCAACCCCATACCTTTCTGGGATAGTGAAATGTAACATCCTTCTGACCAAAGTAATTCAAAGAATTGTTAACGTTTATTTCTTTTTTAGCTAATGTAGCAGCCAGTTGCAATTACCATAAGTCAGGAATATGAAGACCAACCTTATTACACGTGAAGGCTTTGATCGTCTAAAAAAAGAACTGGATACATTATGGCGCGAAGAACGCCCTGAAGTAACAAAAAAAGTGACTTGGGCAGCTAGCTTAGGTGACCGTAGCGAGAACGCTGATTACCAGTACAACAAGAAACGATTGCGTGAAATAGACCGCCGAGTTCGCTACCTGCGCAAACGTCTTGAGCAGGTGAAAGTCGTCGACTACTCACCGCAACAGGAAGGCAAAGTATTCTTTGGCGCTTGGGTAGAAATTGAAAACCAACATGGCGACGCAAAAGCATTTCGCATTGTTGGTCCTGATGAAATTTATGGCGATGCAAAAGGCTATATCTCGATTGACTCGCCAATGGCTCGCGCACTGCTGAAGAAAGAAGTGGACGATGAATTTGTTGTTCACACGCCTGAAGGTCCGAAAGAGTGGTTTGTAAATGCCATTCGCTACCAAGATTAATATTTTCAAACAGTGAAGCCGCATATAGTTCAAGACTGGAAATTTCGGCTTCACACCCCCATATAGCCCTATTAGTACCAATGAATTAAAGAGATCTACGGATGAGCCAAGCTATCTGCCAATTGATTGCCAATGAGCTAAACGTTCGCTCAGAGCAAGTCATCGCAGCCGTCAACCTAATTGATGATGGCAACACAGTTCCTTTTATCGCTCGTTACCGTAAGGAAGTAACTGGTGGTCTGGATGATACCCAACTGCGTACTCTGGATAGTCGCCTGTCTTATTTGCGTGAACTGGAAGACCGCCGTCAAACCATTCTTAAATCGATTCAGGATCAGGGCAAACTGACATCTGAATTAGAGCAAGCGATTTCTGAAACTGACAGCAAAACCCGCCTTGAAGATCTGTATCTGCCATACAAACCAAAACGTCGCACCAAAGGTCAGATCGCGATCGAAGCAGGTTTAGAACCTTTAGCAGACAAGCTGTGGAATGAACCGCAGATAGAACCTGAATCGGAAGCTGAGCGCTATATTGCCGCAGACAAAGGCATCGAAGATAGCAAAGCGGCGCTTGATGGTGCGCGAGCGATTATTATGGAACGCATTGCTGAAGATGCTGATTTGCTGGAAAAAATCCGCCGTCACCTGACTCGTAATGCAGAGTTAGTCTCTCGCGTGGTTGCAGGCAAAGAACAACAAGGTGAAAAATTCAAAGACTACTTTGAGCACCAAGAGCCTGTGAGCAAAGTGCCGTCGCACCGCGCTCTTGCGATGCTTCGCGGACGTAACGAAGGTTTCTTAACCCTGACTCTAAATGCGGATCCAGAGCTTGAAGAAACCGCACGTCAGTCTCATTGTGAAACCATTATTGCGGAACATTACGGCATTCATTTGAGCCAAGCACCAGCAGACACATGGCGTAAGCAAGTCATTAGCTGGGCATGGCGTATCAAGGTTTCTATGCATATGGAAACCGAGCTAATGGGCACAATGAAAGAGCGTGCTGAGATCGAAGCCATCAATGTCTTCGCAACCAACCTCAAAGACCTGCTCATGGCGGCACCTGCTGGTCCTCGTGCTACCTTAGGTTTAGACCCGGGTTTGCGAACTGGCTGTAAAGTGGCGGTGGTTGATTCAACCGGTAAAGTGCTTGCAACCGATACCATTTACCCGCATCAACCGCAAAACCAATATGACCGTGCAATGCAGACGGTATCAGCATTAGTCAAAAAACATAACGTAGATTTGATTGCGATTGGTAATGGTACCGCTTCTCGTGAAACCGATGCCTTTGCGGCTGAGATGATCAAACGTGATGGTCTGAAAGTGCAAAAAATCATGGTCAGCGAAGCGGGCGCTTCGGTTTATTCTGCATCAGAACTGGCAGCCAAAGAATTTCCGAATATGGATGTGTCTTTGCGTGGTGCTGTATCGATTGCTCGCCGCTTGCAAGACCCACTGGCAGAGCTAGTGAAAATTGACCCGAAATCTATCGGTGTGGGTCAATATCAACACGATGTCAGCCAATCGCTACTGGCAAAACGTCTCGATGCGGTAGTGGAAGACTGTGTAAACGCCGTCGGTGTGGATGTGAATACCGCATCTCCAGCATTGTTGACCCGAGTTGCTGGCCTTTCAACAGTACTCGCGCAAAACATTGTCGACTACCGTGATGAGAATGGTCGTTTCAACGCCCGAACTGATCTTAAAAAAGTCGCCCGTTTAGGACCAAAAGCTTTTGAGCAGTGTGCTGGCTTCCTGCGCATTATGAATGGCAAAAACCCGCTTGATGCATCAGCAGTGCACCCTGAAGCGTATCCTGTGGTGAAAAACATCGCAGAGAAAAACAAGCAAGACATTAACGCTTTGATTGGTAACAGTGATTTCCTCAGTCGTTTACGTGCCGTGGATTACACCGATGAAAACTTTGGTGTGCCAACCGTTAGCGATATCATTAAAGAGCTTGATAAGCCAGGACGTGACCCGCGTCCTGAATTTAAAACCGCCACCTTTGCCGACGGCGTCACCGAAGTGTCTGATTTAGAGATCGGTATGGTGCTGGAAGGTGTCGTTTCTAACGTAGCCAACTTTGGTGCCTTTGTGGATATTGGTGTTCACCAAGATGGCTTAGTGCACATTTCTGCGCTGACCGATCGCTATGTCTCCGATCCCCGTGAAGTAGTAAAAGCAGGTGATATCGTTAAAGTCAAAGTGATGGAAGTAGACGTACAGCGTAAACGTATTGCGCTTTCTATGCGTCTTAATGATGAACCGGGACAAGACAGCCGTCCAGCTCGTTCTGACAACGCTCAACCTAGGGGAAATCAACCACGCGGAAACAACCGTTCTTCCCAAGGAAATAGTACTGCTCGTGGTCGTAATGACGCTCAAAGTGGCGGTTTTAATAGTGCTTTTGCAGACGCTTTTGCTAAAGCGAAACGCTAAAGTGACCCCAGAGCCTTCAATTCGAAACAAAAGAATTTGACGCTACCAATAAAAATCCCCATCGCTTTTGCCATGGGGATTTTATTTTTCCTGCTGCGAAATGACGATATTCATAATATCGCGATCACTTCTGACGGAATATTTGGCGCCACAGCGTGCCCATAGTGGTACTTAATGACAGTACGTCTGAGAGCCATTTTTCCAGCAGTTACCGCATCATCAATGACACGTTTCGGTAAACGAAACCGCATTGCATAGCCTTTACCTTGCTCTTCACTGTATGTCGACAGTGCCAATAGCTCAAATAGCCTATCGAGCTCACTGTGCCTTTCTTGTTGATAAGAGGATTGTGCTTCATGTTCTGTCACCACATCATAATCAGGATGCTGTGATGGATCCCACGAGGCCCGCTTTCGCCTTTTATCATCAGCTTTTACATTACGTTCCGAGTTGCTTCTGGCCAGCTCAACGGTCGGCAGCACAGGTTCACGAACTTTATTGTCTCGCGCAGCCTGCTCTGTCTGAACGTTCACTGATGGGGCGATAAGTGGCACACTAACGTTAGTCGGTGACACAATCATAGCCGAAACCTCCTCAGTATCGCCCAGCCCAACAAAACAGAGTTTCCCTTTGCCTTATCGGGTTAGCTTATTTATCGACCAGTCCGCACAAATATTTAGCACAAAAATAAAACATATGTACATCAAATAGCTAGCTTATTGTTAACCTTAAACTCGCTGCAAAAGTGATTAACTACGGGCAAAAGTGATCAACTGCTGACAGAAGGTATCCAGTTCGGTCATAAATGGCGCATGAGACGATTCGCTGAAAATGTATTGCTCACTGTTCGGTATCACTTGCTGTAAATCATGGGCGACTTTAATCGGCACCAGACCATCCAAACGTCCGTATAAACGCAGTATTGGTACGGAGATATGAACAAGCTGCTTACGCAAATCGACGTCAGCGAGCATTTTGAGCCCAGCGAACAATGCTTGAGGGTTTGGGGTGGGGCGAGATAAAACAGCTTGCTTTAAGGTTTTCACGTCTTGTCTTGCTGACGGACTGCCCATGGCCTGCAAAGCCATAAAACGCTCAATTGTAAGCTGGAAATCCTCCACCAATTGGTCTGTAAACGCAGCAAGCACATTAGGCTGAATACCACGCCACGGTTTGTCTGCAGCAAATTTCGGTGAAGAGGCAACCGTCACCAACTTGCTGACGTATTGACTGTGATGCAGAGCCATATGGGTTGCAATAAGCCCGCCCAGTGACCATCCAATCCAGATTGCCTTTTGCGGTGCATTAACTATCAAAGCCTGAGCTATCTCTTCCAGGTTTTCAGCATGACAATTCGCACTGTGTCCATATCCCGGGAGATCAACCACATGAACACGAAACTGGGAGCTGAGAATATCAACCGTTTGCTGCCAAACCGCACCATTCATCCCCCAGCCGTGGACCAACACGATATCAGGCCCACTGCCACTCACTTGCCAATACAACTCTGAAACCATAGTCACACACTCTCCTACTAAATTCATTCCATCCATTTTACCGAAGGCACATGATATTGATTCCTTCTTGATTAAGGCAAAAAATATGTTATCTGATTGGTTTCAAAAAGCTAATTTTATACGCCATGCTCTCTTTAGACGAGATGACTCCTTTATACGAGACAGTCTCACGCCGCAATGCCCAATCTGTAAGCTACCATCGGATAATCTACAAGCTTATAGCGTCTGCTCGGCATGTGAAGCTTGGTATCCCCAGTTGCCTCGTTGTCAACGCTGTGGTTTAAAAACACTGGCACCCGTTGATATGTGTGGTCAATGTCTTAGCAAACCACCGATTTGGCATCAACTCTATTGTGTCGGTGATTATCAGTTTCCGCTCAGCAATAGCATCCATCAACTCAAATATCAACGTCAATTCTGGCAGGCGAAACCACTGGCAAAACGCCTGTCACAATGTATTGATACTCCAGCACCTGTCATTACTAGCGTTCCTCTTCACTGGTATCGATATCTGCGTAGAGGATTCAATCAGAGCGATCTGATTGCTCAACATTTAGCTGCATTTCTCGCAGTTGATTATCAACCTCAACTGTTTTCCAGAATATTGAATACCAAAGCGCAACAAGGTTTAACTAAAGCTCAGCGTAAGCGCAACCTTGCCAAAGCTTTTCGTCTTAACCGGCATCCCAACAGCAATCATGTTGCAATAGTAGACGATGTCGTCACCACAGGGAGTACCGTGCAGCATTTATGTCACTTGCTACTTGAAGTAGGCGTCGAAAGGGTTGATATTTACTGTATATGCCGCACTCCTGAACCGGACGAGAGCAGGTAAAGCCCAAGCATAAAAACAAAAGGGCTGGATTCTTGCCATCACAGGAGTAGAATGGTGACCAAATAACCTACAAATGCACTCAGGTATTCGTCGTGTCAAATACTAACACTATAACTATTACTGAATCTGCTCAGTCTCACTTTGCAAAACTGCTGTCACAGCAACCTGATGGCACAAACATTCGTGTTTTTGTCGTAAACCCGGGAACACAAAACGCTGAATGTGGCGTTTCTTACTGCCCACCAGAAGCGGTTGAAGCCAGCGATACTGAGATTCCATTTAACCAATTCTCTGCTTACGTTGACGAACTCAGCCTACCTTTCCTTGAAGATGCGCTGATAGATTTTGTTACTGACAAAATGGGTTCACAACTCACGCTGAAAGCACCAAACGCCAAAATGCGTAAAGTGGCTGATGACGCAAGTCTGCTTGAACGTGTTGAATACGCCATTCAAACTCAGGTGAACCCACAACTTGCGGGTCACGGCGGTCACGTTAGTCTGGTTGAAATCACTGACCAAGGCGTGGCTATTGTTGCATTGGCGGCGGCTGTAACGGCTGTTCAATGGTCGATGTCACCCTAAAAGAAGGGATTGAGAAAGAGCTTCTGGCTCAGTTCGAAGGCGAGCTAACTGCGGTTCGCGATGCAACCGAACATGACCGTGGTGACCACTCATACTACTAATGATCCAATCCCAAAAAAGCTGATGCCACAAGCATCAGCTTTTTTTATTTGTCTCTCCGATGAAAGTGATATTTTAAGTTGCGACATTTTCTCATATAGTAAGAAAATTAATGCAGTAAAGGAGTCAGTGAATGCCGTCCAAGTTACCGGAGATTCTCGCCAAGAATGTGGTGGCTAAATCAAAGCTATTTTCTATCGAAGCACTCGATCTTCGTTTTTCCAATGGCGAACAACGCACTTACGAACGGATGAAACCAAGTAGTCGTAACGCCGTTATGATGGTTCCAATCACTGAACAAGGTGATCTGCTTCTAGTTCGCGAATACTGTGCCGGAACAGAACGCTATGAATTGGGCTTCCCAAAAGGGTTAATGGACCCGGGGGAGACAACGGAACAAGCAGCGAACCGTGAACTGAAAGAAGAAGTGGGAGTCGGGGCACATAAACTGACCGCCCTGAAAGAAGTGGTACTGGCTCCGTCTTATTTCTCGAGCAAAATGACGCTCTTTATTGCACAGGATCTATACTCAGAACAATTGGAAGGTGATGAACCTGAGCCTCTTCAAGTGGTACGTTGGCCTTTAGCGCAAGCTGAAGAACTGCTGACACACTTAGACTTCTGCGAAGCTCGCAGTATCACCGCGCTAATGCTTACTCTGCGCTACCTGCGATAATAACCGCCAGAGTTATAGGAAAGATTATGCCAACAGCCAAAGATCTCTCTCATCTACTGCCAGAAGTCATCGAAATTGCTCGCTCTGCCGGCCAGTTGATACTCGATATTTATGAGAATAAGTCTTATCAGGCATTCACTAAGAAAGATGAAACGCCAGTGACCAGTGCTGACCTCGCCGCACATAAGCTACTAATGGAACGCTTAAAAGAGTTAACGCCGGATATCCCCATTCTTTCTGAAGAAGATGCTGACATCAGTTTACAAACTCGTGAAACCTGGCAGAGATACTGGCTAGTTGACCCTTTGGATGGAACTCAGGAATTCATTGCTCGCAGTGGTGACTTCGCCACGATTATTGCCCTTGTCGAACACAACAAACCGGTGATGGGCGTCGTGTATGGACCTGTATCAGGCGTCACTTACTATGCTTATTCCGGCAAAGGGGCATGGAAGATCCCAGACATGTCTGAGAGCCTGAGAATTCGCACCCATACCCATGAATTGCCAAATCAGTCCATTGCCATTGCCATTAGCCGTCGTCAGGACATCAACCGCATTACCAGCAAACTGAGTAGTGCCTGGAACTATGATTTAGTTCCTCTTGGTTCGGCTGCACTAAAAGCTTGTTTGGTTGCGGAAGGTGCTGTGGACTGCTATTTACGCTTGGGACCAACAGGCGAATGGGATACTGCCGCAACCCAATGCATCGTCGAAGAAGCGGGCGGACGGATTCTCAATACCGCGCTAAAGCCGCTCTCCTACAATGAACGAGAGACATTAGAGAACCCCAACTTCATCGTCTTAGGCGATGCAGACCTTCCCTGGGATGAAATCCTGAAATGCTAGCCACAACAAGGGGAACTATAAATGCCCCTGATGCTTAAAACTGTAACGACCTTGAGCATCGGGTTCAGGTAACCATTTAAGTTGCTGTGCTAACGATTCAGGGAACTCGGCACCCGGTTTAAACCAGCCGTCAGCCTGATAGCTGAGGTTGGGATTCAACTGAGCAGAAAACTCACTGCCCACTTGCTGGCTATTTTGCTTACCTTTCACTGTCAGCGTGTTGTCGCTACATTGCAAATCAGCCATCACTTGGTTGAGCGCTAACACACCCAGTAGTGATTCTACATTGGCAGAACTCCAAACCAATGAGCCTTCAGCGCTTGAACAAAATGGCGCCTGATAACGATATTGGTTAATCGACAGTTCCAATTGCCCTTGAGCTTCAATCGGTAACGAAAGCGGAGCTTGTGCTAACGCAATATCAGCGGGCATAGACACGATGGCATTTTCCGCGTAAAGACCAGATAAACCATAACCAAGCGTTCCTTTTCCACGCAAGCTTAGCTCACTGCCGCGTCCAAATCGTACATCCACTTCCACATTTGCAGCCAATAATGCTGAAGGCTTTAACTGCCAACGCATATCACCGAGATGGCGACCTTGCCAACGCACCTGCTCTGCACTGCCTTGCCAAATCGTGCCCTGAACACCCATCACCTGCAACGGTAAAGGCAATGGTAACTGCTGAAAAACAAACTGCGCAGGGAGGTTTACTACAGCGCTGGTGATGAATACCACAACAAAAACCACGCTGTAGCCTACAACTTTCTTCAATTTATCCGCCTCGTTTTAATTGCAAACGTTGTACTTCAACCACACCGGCTTGTTGAGCGCGTTTGATATCAATAAATTCCACATCCACACCCTGCTGCTCTTGCAAATAAGCAATCCAGGCCATGAGCCGGGAAAACGGCAATGGTTGCACCCACACTTGCATCATTTCGCCACGAGGTTGCACACGAATAAGCTCGATCTTGAACTCACGAGTCGAAGTCGTGATCACTTCATTCAGCGGGGCAGAAGTTCGAACCACGCCCCCCTGTTTGCGCAACATGGTAATTTTTTCTGCGTTATCGGTGACCCAAGTTAATAACTGTTTTTCGCTTTGGATGCGGTTTTGCGCCTGTTCGCTTCGCTCGTTAAGCGGCTGAATCACGCCCCAAAATACCACAGCAACCACAATCAACAGGGAACAGAGAGCAACCATCACCTTCTCACGTTGATTGATGTTCTGCCACCAGCGTTGCAATGGCATCACTAATTTATTCGCTATTTGCTCATTCATTACTAATACCTATTTTTGCTTCAAAACAAACGAACCTGCGACTACGTCACCATTTTTGTTCACTTGCCCTTGTTCAACGATAAACTGCTCTGCGAGCTTCACTCTGGCTTGCTCAAAGCTTTGAAAATCTTTACTTGTGGCCTCTAAGCGCATTTCAGCACGATTGCTGTCGAATTTAACACTCTGTAAATCCATACCCTGAATCGTACCTAATGTGGCAGGTAGTTGACTCATCCACTCCAATAGTGATCCCTGCCCCCCGCCTTGCAAAGCATTCAGTTCATCATTCATTAGACGCTTGAGATAACTTACGGTTGGAATTTTTTCTCGCTCAGGAAACACGCTGCGAAATATTCGTTCACTTTCCGCACGATAGGTTTGCGCTTGCTGCTCAAAACGTTGAGTTTGCAAAAGGTTGAAACCAACAAGCACCACAACAAACAACGCCGCCGCATACACGGTTTTGCGCCAGATACGCCAATACTTCAACGATGACGATTTCACTCTGAAGCTTCCGGTAAGCAAATTGATTTTGCTTAACAAAGCTTGCTCCGTCAGTAATTGCATCACCAGAGCAGAAGGTGTGAACTGCCAATTTTGACCTTCCGCCAAGCTCAACTCAGGCAGTGGAGTAAAGGCCGTAAGAGGTAAGAAATCCTCCCCCTCTTTAACCCAATCTGATTGGCTGAACAATGGCAGCCAGTCGCTATCGACACAAATCCCCTGAGCTTGGCCTTTACGGATCAGCCACTCATGCCCCAATTGCACGGCTGTTAAACCTTGCTGAACGGGCACACAGAGAACATCAGGGAGCACCCGCTTAACGACCACACCGACAGCAGACAGCCCATCAACACAAGATTGCAGAAATTCACGGTCAATCCCCGCAACTTCAACCTTATTTCCTGACTTTTGAATGATACTAAAATGCATATCATCCACATCTTGCGCGACGTCATCTTCTAGCAGATAAGGCAGCATTGACTCAATTTTACGACTCGCACCAGCAGGAATCTCCACTTGGCTCAAGACCACATCACTGGCAGATAGCAAAACGATGGTTGAACGCTGTTCAGCGTATGAGCGGAGCTGTTCCAGTTGTTGCCAACCTGAAACTTCGCCACTGGCGATCACTTCTTGTTGTGTCGAAGACCATACCAACCAAGGAATAATGGCTTCTTTTTGACTACTCAGTCGAACGGTCAGAAACTCGCTCACTGATCCCTCCAAAGCGACGGCGAACTACCGTTGCAGTTTCTCTATTTTCACTATAAAAGAGGCTGCGAATTCTGACGCGCGCCTCATCCACTAAAACTTGTACATCCAATTCAAAATACTGGCTGTCGACCGTCAAATAGCCTTTCGCCTGCTCGATAATGCTCTCGCCTGTTGCGGCGATTTGCGGCTCTGCGAGAAAAGCATCAACACTTCCCCATCCATCGAACGGTCTATTTTCCAATACCGCTTTGGCGTTTGCTTGAGACAAATTAGGGCTAAACATCGCAGCTAGCAGTGCGGCATTTTCAGGAGCCAAAGTATTCACATTGAGACGCCAGTCATCCGTTGGCAATGCACACACATAAGGCGTAACTTTGAGCATCACATCGCCGGTCATTTGCTGTACTGCGCGTAGCTCACTGCTATCGGCGAACAAACTGTTAGCTGCCATGTAAGCTGGCGACATCGACTCATAATAACTATCTTCTACACCGTAAGTGCTTTGTACCCGTTCGTCACTATCAACAAATTCCCGAGTCGAATCAGCAATGACTTCTGCCTGATAGTTATCTATCTCCAGCTCTTCCAACAATGTCTGCCAGACGCTAAGCAGATAGGGCTTACTGTTGCTGCCCGAGCTTGATTCAACGCTACTGAGCACGTTAAGGTTAAAACAGGCCTGTTTATCATAAATTCGCCCGCGTAACTGACCATAATCCAGCGGATACGTCTGTTCCTCTAGCGCCCAGATCTGACTCAAATTGATGGTGTCACTGTCTTTATAACTTTGTTCAATTGCGACATTCGCCAAACTTTCGGCGCCCACACTGTACCAATAAGCTTGCTGGTAATTCACTTGATGACTCGTACGCTGAAACTGAGTAAACAATCGCTCCGACATCGTGGCCGCAATGGAAACCATGATCACCAGTAGCAACAATACAACGATCAGTGCCACACCACGTTGGGAGTGATTACGTTGAGGCTGGTCGAGTTGTAAAGAGTTACGAAGCATCTTCGCCCCCTTGAACAACGCCGCCAGCGACGAAATAAATACGTTCAATTTCACCGTAATCTTTTAATGTCAATTTTACGGCAATGGCATTAGGTAACACCATATTCCTCTGCCAAGTATCGCTCCATTTGCCATCGTAATAGAAACGCATGCTCCAGCTATCTACTTGGGTCAGTATTGGCGTAACAACACCTTCTTGTCCTACTGGCGTGTCTGGATAACGCCACCAAATTTTTTCCAGTACTCCATCTCTGATGCGATAAGCAACTTTAGCAACTTCACCACGGGGAAATTGTTGCTGTGGGTTATTCCAACCTAAACGGGTAAATATGATTCCCTTTTGATCCGATCCCAACAGGGTGTCTTGCCAAATCAAAAACTGCTTACTTGGTTCATCACCTTGAGTACGAAATTGACGTGCCGCTATTTGGCGAAAATCTGCATCCATGAGCACAACGGCTCGATTGATTTCATTTAGCCGTGTTGTCCTTTGCTGTGAAAGCTCATTACTGCGCTGCACCTGATTTAAAACCTGATAAGCACCGATACTCAGACTGGCAAAAATCGCAATAGCCACTAGCACTTCAATCAGCGTAAAACCGTTATTTCGCATTCTTCTACTTCGCGACATAACTTCGCACCGTGGTGATAGGACTGCTGTTTTCATCGACTGCGACACTAACATCAAACGCACGCAGATAACCGCTCGAAGTATCAATCGGTGTCACTTTCCAATACCAAGTTCTCCCTGCCAGCGACTCTGTGCCCTTTTTCGCACGCAATTCACTCGGCGCAAGCATCACTAAAGCCATTTGGTTGTCTATCACCATCGAAGCAAATGTCTTTTCTTCCAGATATTGGACGGTGTTGATGTGTTGACTGACCGCGCGAATAACACTGACCGCAGCAGTGGCGAAAATGGCGAGCGCCACCAACACCTCAAGCAAGGTAAAGCCATTATGCTTTTTCATCTTGCTCTCCCGGCGCTAACAGGCGTATTTGCCCATTCTCTTGCACAACAATTTGCCAACGTTCAAGACCCTGTTGTTTAGGATAAATATTTAAAACAAAAGGGGTGACTTCACCACTGGACAAGATGAAAACCTGTGGGGGTTGCTGCGATTTTTCCTCGGCAAACATCTCTTGGTCGAACAACGTTCCCGCTTCAAATAGGCGGTCATCTTCGGCCCAAACATCGCCACCTAACTGGAAATCGAGCACAACATCCGCAGCAAGTTTCAGTTCTGAACTCAATTGACGTTTTTCCAGTTCCTGCCAGCCATCTGCGGTTAATGTGAGAAAGAGCAACGCTCCTTTGTTCTCATCAACTCGTAATCCGAAATCATGACCGCTTAAAATCGCTTCCTCATTGAGCAACTGAAGTCTTTGAAATAGACTTTGGGCAGTCAGCTTAGCCTCATCTTGCTGCGAAACTGGAAATGTAGCAATAACCGCCACAGTACTGAGCGAAATCAGCACTAGCACTAATAAAATTTCCAGCAATGTAAAGCCACGGGATTGCTTCATGAAAGAAAAGCGGGGGCTACCGCCTAATGTCTGTCAGTTAAGCTCAAAAAGACAGAGTTCTCGTTCCCACGGTCCCCCGTGGGAATGCATACCAAAGCCCAAATAGGCAGTTAATCTGACTTTCTGTTAGTCAAATATGCATTCCCACGCAGAGCATGGGAACGAGGATTCTCTTAACTGCTTGGCATTAGGCTACCGCCCCCTGTCCTTAGTTATCGGTTTTATTGAAAATCTTGAATATTCCAGTTACCAATATCGGCGTTTGCACCTTCGCCACCTTCCTGACCATCAGCACCAAGAGAAAAAATATCCACCGTGCCGTTATCACCCGGGCTTAAATATTGGTAATCGTTACCCCAAGCGTCTTGAGGCAGACGACGAATGTAACCGCCATCACGATAATTGCGAGGCTCAGGATTGGATGGTTTTGTCACTAATGCGTCTAAGCCTTGATCTGTGGTTGGGTAAACACTGTTATCCAGTTTATACATATCCAGCGCATTCTCTAATGCCACGATATCGGTAATCGCCTTTTGCTGATCGGCCTTCTCTTTGTTGCCCATTAAATTAGGTACAACAAGGCTTGCCAGAATACCGAGAATCACGATAACCACCATAATCTCTAAAAGAGTAAAGCCAGCCTGAGTTTTATTACGTTTATTCATTTTTGCTCCATACCGCAAATTCATATTTTTTGTAATTGCTAGAAATAACATTTTCTATGTGAGCCAAAAGGCAAAAGTGTTATCTCGTCATTAAATTGTTCATTTCCAAAATAGGCATCAGTGTCGCCATAACGATAAACAGCACCATCCCTGCCATCACAGCAATCAACGCTGGTGTAAATATGCCTAATGCGATGTTCACTGTTGATTCAAAATTGGCGTCTTGATTATCCGCCGCTCGGGTCAGCATGTTTTCTAGCTCACCACTTTGTTCACCGCTAGCAATCATATGCAGCATCATTGGCGGAAAAAGTTTGGTTTCCATTAATGCTTTGCGCAGGCTGATCCCCTCACGGACTTTTTCAGCAGCAAGCTCGACTTGTTGCTTCGCGTAGTGATTAGACATCACATCCACGGCAATTCTCATACCATCCAGAATCGGAATCGCACTTGAGGCACAAATGGACAAGGTGCGTGAAAATCGCGAAGCGTTTAAACCACGGACAATCTTGCCGACGACAGGCCAAGACATCAGTTTTTTATCCCAACGTAAACGTATATCCGGCTTTCTCAGTGCCCACTTGACTAAATAGACTAGCGCGACAATGCCGACCAATACGTGTAATCCCCAGTGTTGCACAAATTCACTCGCAGCAAGCAAAAACTGAGTCGACGCTGGCAGTTGTTGATTCATCTGTACAAATTGTCCAACAATCTTTGGCACTACCGAAGCTAATAGGAAAGCAACAATGCCGACGGCAAACACCACCAACACGATTGGATAAATCATGGTTTGCAGAAGTTTCGACTGCAATTTTTGACGGTTTTCCGCGTAGTCAGCTAAACGCTCAAGAACGGAATCCAAATGACCTGATTTTTCTCCGGCGGAAACCATAGAGCGAAACAGATCATCAAACATATGTGGGTAGTCGCCAAAACTGTCCGCCAATGTGTGCCCTTCCGTCACTTTAGAACGAACGGCTAACAACACATTGCGAATATGTGGCTTCTCTGCCTGCTCAGATACCGCCATCAGACACTCATCTAATGGCATTCCGGACTGAACCAATGTAGAAAGCTGACGAGTAATGAGCGCTAAATCCGGCGTACTGATGCCTTTCTTGAAACGCGAAGATCCAGACTGAGATTGCTGTGATTTCGCTTTAGTTTCTACCACTTCAATCGGTACTAAATTCTGCTCTTTCAACCGTTGGCGTACCTGACGAGGGCTATCTCCCTCGATAACGCCAGCTTTGTTTCGTCCTCTTTCATCCAACGCTTTGTATTCAAATGCCGCCATCAGGATTCCTTGGATACTCGCATCACTTCTTCGAGTGAGGTAATACCTTGCAGCACTTTATCCAAACCATCCTGACGAATGCTTGGGGTGTAGTCGCGGATCTGTTTCTCGATAGCTTGCTCACCGGACTCATCGTGGATCAGCGCCTGAACCTTTTCGTCGACCAACAACAGTTCGTGGATACCGGTTCTGCCACGATAGCCTTTGTAATTACAATGCGCGCAACCTGTTGCCCGGTAGAGCGTCAGTTGCGATTTTTTCTTCACAGCAAACAGTTTTTTCTGTGAATCGTCGGCTTGATAGGCTTCTTTACAGTCAGGACATAAGGTGCGAACCAATCGTTGCGCCAGTACACCAAGCAGTGACGATGAAAGTAGAAAAGGCTCAATCCCCATATCACGTAAACGGGTAATTGCACCGATGGCAGTATTGGTGTGCAAAGTCGACATCACTAAGTGACCAGTTAAAGAAGCCTGAACCGCAATTTGTGCCGTTTCTAGGTCACGAATTTCACCAACCATCACCACATCAGGGTCTTGGCGCAGAATAGCTCTTAAACCGCGGGCAAAGGTCATATCGACTCTTGGGTTCACTTGTGTTTGCCCAATGCCATCAATATCAAACTCTATCGGATCTTCAACAGTAAGAATATTGCGTTCATTGCAGTTGATCTCCTGCAAACCTGCGTATAACGTCGTCGATTTACCAGAACCAGTCGGGCCGGTAACCAGCAGAATACCATGAGGTCTTTCAATCAATTGACGGAAGCTGTCCTGAATTGATGGCGTCATACCTAAACTGTGTAAATCAAGACGCGTTGCATTCTTGTCTAACAGACGCATCACCACCCGTTCGCCGTGAGAAGAGGGCATGGTTGAAACACGAACGTCCACCGCTCTGCCACCAATACGTAAGGAGATACGACCATCTTGCGGAACGCGTTTTTCAGCAATGTCGAGCTTCGCCATAACTTTCACACGCGAAACCAGTAAAGGAGCGAGTTTGCGGCTCGGACTTAGCACGTCACGTAATACACCATCAACACGGAAGCGGATCGACAATGACTTTTCGAACGTTTCGATATGAATATCGGAAGCGCCTTCTTTAATCGCTTCACCGAGCATGGCGTTAATCAGTTTGATGATCGGAGCATCATCTTCTGACTCGAGCAAATCTTCGCTTTGTGGCAGCTCTTCTGCCAGAGAGAAGAAGTCATCACTGTCGGCGCCAATATCTTCCATTAACTGGCGCGCTTCAGAAGAGTCTCGTTGATAAACCTGTGTCAGCTTGCTTTCAAACTCACTGGCACTCAGCGCCACCAATTGAAAACGACCGCGAACCACACGTTTCACTTCCGCCAGTGCAACCATCGAAACCGGAGCAACGTAATAGACACAAGCACCGGCCTGAGTCGAGTCCCACTCCAGAACCAACTTGAAGCGGTTAGCGAAACTAAACGGCAAACGCCGAATAATGGATGCGACAGCTTCTGTCATTGCTTCGCTTCCATTTGACCGGCATCAATTTGATCAAGAAATGCTTGGATCTCCGCCGGATGACGGCGTTCTTCACCGAACTTAGGCAATACTGGAATATTGCTGTTGTCCATCAGTTTCAAACCTTGTTCGGCTTTGAACAGTTGTTCGGCACGAATGTAATTGTATTTACGTTGCGTGACACCATCTGCTGTCATGCCATCACGAATAATGGTTGGCTTGATAAACACCATCAGGTTTTTCTTTTCTACCTGCGTACTGGTGGATTTAAACAGATAGCCAAGCAGCGGAATATCGCCTAACAGTGGTACTTTGGATTCACTTTCCAGCGCTCGCTCATCGATCAAACCGCCTAATACCAGCATCTGACCATCTTGCACCATTACCGAGGTATTCAGTTGACGTTTAGCAAAACGGACGTCTACCGCACCATTTGCGCCTAAAACGTTCGATACCTCTTGCTCAATTTTCAGTTGCACTGAATCGCCTTCGTTGATTTGTGGCACCACTTTCAGTTTGATACCCACTTCTTTGCGGTCAACCGTCTGGAATGGGTTCTCATTGTTTGAGCTCGCCGCAGAGCCGGTAATCACTGGCACTTCTTCACCAACGATAAAAGAGGCTTCGCCATTATCCATTACCGTAATACTGGGTGATGAAAGAATGTTGGAGTTGGAATCACTCGATACCGCACTCAATAGTGCCGTCCAGTCGCCCATCATAATGCTTACCGCCGCGCCATTGATGCCCGATAGTGCTGAAGCTAAGGTGCTGTAGTCGCCGGATTCGGTAGAATCGTAAGGGTGACGGTTACCGGCAGAATCATAATAGTATTCCGTTGTGGTTTGATCTTTCGCTTCTTCTAGACCAACCATAACCTGACCGATAGAGGCGCCAGTATTGCCATACTGGATAACAGAGCCACTCTCCAAAGAACCCCATTGCACCCCAAGATTAATACCGTCGCCTTCTGACATCTCAACAATCAAAGCTTCGATAAGCACCTGAGCACGACGAATATCCAACTGAGATATCACGTCCAGCATGGCATTCATAATGTCTTGGGGAGCGGTGATAACCAGTGAATTGGTGCCTTTGTGGGCCGCGATCATCACTTCGTTGTTTTTTGCACTTGTGGTTTTCTGTCCGCCTTGCTGCTCTTTGGCTTGCAGGTTCTCTGAGACCCCTTTCAGCACATCCACCAGCTCTTCGGCTTTGGCATACTTAAGATAGACCACGCGGTTATTGCCTTTCGTCGCCATCTCTACATCCAGCTTGTTAATCAAGCTTTTTAGACGTTGACGAACTTTAGGATCACCGGAAATAAGAATGGCATTAGTACGGTCATCCGCCACCAATTTGGGCTGCAAAAATTCGGGGGTATTTTTCGCATCGGTGGTTTTGTTTAACGCTTCAACGATACGCACCATTTCTGCCGCCGAAGCATTCTTAAGCTCCACCACTTCAATATCTTTATCGCCGGCCTGGTCAACACGATGAATGATATCTGCCAAACGATTTACCACCGCAGCCCGCCCGGTAATCAGAATGATATTGGCTGGGCCATAATGAACAACGTTACCCGCGCCAGCATTGTCAATCAGTTGGCGTAACAGTGGTGAAAGCTCGCGTACCGAGACGTTTTTAACCGCAACCACTTGCGTGACGACGCTGTCGCCTGACGCACGATCATTATCGCCCAATACCGGTACTGGCGACGTTTTGGCATCTTTCGCTTTGACCACTTTCAGGACACCGTTATCCATTTCGATAACCGCGAAACCATACACTTCAAGGACATTTAAAAAGAAGCTGTAATATTGTTCTTCATTGAGCGTATCGTAACTGCGTACATCGATTTTCCCGCGCACTGACGGATCAACGATGATGGTTTTTTCAAGGTTACGTCCAACGATATTGACGAACTCCTGAATGTCGGTGCCTTTAAAGCTCGCACTAAATTCACTGGCTAATACTGCAGGTGAAATTAATAAGCTGCTGGCTATCAGCCACACACTTTTTTTAAGCCAATGCTTCACAAATACTCCCTAAGCTGAAGCTGATGCGTCAGTATTACAATGGTATATAGATATCATGCTGCTGACCGTCACGTAGAACCGACAAATTAATCTCTGTCATCTCTGACACCGCAGATGCTAAATCATTCATTACGTCAGGCTTGGTTAAATCAAACCCGTTAAATTCAATCGCTATGTCACCGTTTTGCAACCCTACAGAGTCAAATAAAGCGGCATTTTTGCCTGGGCTGACTCGGTAGCCGACAATGTTGTCTTCTTCTTTCACTTGAGAAAGACGAACATACTGAAAAATATCTTGTGGGTTGTTGAGGATAGCTTGACGAATAGTTTCTAACTGATCTTCGTCACTGTTCATATGATTCGGCGCCGGGCGAGGAGCTTTAGGTCGCTCGTTATTGGCACTAACACTAGCACTGTCGCTGCGCTTGGAGTAATCAATACCATCCAACATTAGGGTTTCGTCACGCCCGGAGTTATCAATAATCACCCGGTCAGGAAACACGGCTTTTAACTTCGCTCTTGTTCCTTCAATCACTTCATTGATGCCATAGGTGGACTGAGCCCCTTTATTAGCAATCACAGCCAAATTTTTGTCAGCATCACTGCTGGCGACCACACCAACAAGAATTAAATTCAAACGTGTTTTAGGGGCATCAACAACTTGAGGGGTTTCAAGCACAGCAGCAGATTCTGAATACGGACCAAATAAGTTGCTTTTTTGTAACGAACTAATGTCGAGATACTGGGCTTCTGTTGAGGCAAAACTTGCAGAAGAATGGTGCCATGGGGAAATAACAACTGACTCGTTCGTTATCATCCAAACCATTTTTCCTAATATCCAAGCCGATATGGACAGCAGCACCAATGTGAGTAACGAACTTACCGGCTTTTGTAAACGAGAGATATTTTTCAACATATTGAACTACCTTGCTGCCAGAAATAACACTTTAATGCATCACCAACTGACGACTCAACCCACCTACACACTTATCAGATTATTCTTAAGCCATAACAAAAACACAAAAGCAGAAGAATATACCATTAAACATCCGTTAGTCTTTTTAATATCATTAATTTTCAAAATTAGTTGAAAATATGCTGCTCAAGCACCACTTTATCCCTCAACGAAGAGTAAAGAACACAGATTAGAGGTCATTCAACACCATGAGTTCCACTAGCGAAGCAGTTCGACTCGATAAATGGCTTTGGGCGGCAAGATTTTATAAGACGCGCTCTATTGCACGAGAGATGGTCGATGGCGGTAAAGTCCATTATAATGGTCAACGTTCAAAACCGAGCAAAATTGTTGAGCTTGGTGCAGTGATAACCCTGCGTCAAGGTCAAGAAGAAAAAACCGTTACCATCGAGAAGGTATCGGATCAAAGGCGCGGTGCACCGGAAGCGCAAACCCTCTATTCAGAAACGCCTGAGAGTATAGAAAAGCGTGAGCGTCATGCATTAGCACGCAAATTAAATGCTCACAACCCGAGCCCAGATCGCCGTCCAGAAAAAAAACAACGTCGCGATCTTCTAAAATTTAAACATCAGTAAACAGCCGGATTCTTTCTTATGACTACCAGCGCAAAGGCGAGCAACGTATTAAATCGCTACCTATTTGAAGACTTATCCGTTCGCGGCGAGCTAGTACAGCTAGACAAAGCGTACCAAGAGATCATCACCAGTAAGGAATACCCAGTTCCCATCCAAGCATTGTTGGGCGAACTATTGGTTGCGACCACGCTGTTAACAGCAACACTCAAATTCGAAGGCTCTATCACCCTGCAGTTGCAAGGTAATGGCCCTGTCTCTTTAGTGGTGATCAATGGAGATAATAACCAGCGTATTCGCGGTGTGGCTCGCTGGGAAGGTGACATTGCCGACGACGCGGGGTTACACGATTTAATGGGCAAAGGTCATTTAGTGATTACTATCGAACCGAAAAAAGGTGAGCGCTACCAAGGTGTCGTGGGGCTTGAAGGCGATAGCATTGCTCAAGTGATTGAAAACTACTTTATGCGTTCAGAACAATTAAAAACACGTTTGTGGATTCGTACTGGTGAGCATCAAGGCAAACGTCATGCTGCTGGTATGCTACTGCAAGTTGTACCTGATGGCACAGGTTCACCTGAAGATTTTGAGCATTTAGAGCAACTAACAAACACAGTGAAAAACGAAGAACTGTTCACTCTTGAAGCCAACGAGTTGCTCTACCGCCTATACAACCAAGAACAAGTAAAACTATTTGAACCTCAAGATGTTGAGTTCCTTTGTGGTTGTTCACGTGACCGCAGCGGCGCGGCAATTGTGACTATCTCTCGCGATGAAATAAACGACATCTTAGCCGAGGAAGGGTCGGTTTCTTTGCACTGTGATTACTGTGGTACCACCTATTCTTTCGATTCGGCGCAAGTTGCCGAATTGTATTCACAAGCGCAAAGTGAGCAAAAAACACTGCATTAATTCACTAGAATTAACAAGCACGTAAATTCTGCACTAGAGCCAGCCTAAAGCTGGCTTTTTTTGTGATCAAAACCCAATAAAATCAAGGCTTGTAAGCACCGTACGCTGTACTTAATTTCTAGCCATTATTAATGATTGTCTCTGGCTTATCTCGCCAACTCCAAGATAGAATACTCAAGCTGATATATGTGACGAGTCGCCTAAAACCGCAGGAAATGAGTGGATTATTTTTGAACTATCTCCCTGTTTTCTCCCAGACCCGTTGTTAGCATGGTTAGCAGATAACAATTACAACATGATTTAAAATCCCTACAAAATCCTTATAAGGAGCACCTATGACCGTTATGGAACATACAAAGGCTGCACAATTAGATCTCACTCAATACGGCATCACTGATATCACGGAAGTGATACATAACCCAAGTTATGAAGTGTTATTCGCCGAAGAAACACGCTCAGATCTGGAAGGCTACGAAAAAGGCGTAGTCACTGAACTGGGTGCGGTAGCAGTAGACACTGGTATCTTTACTGGTCGCTCACCGAAAGATAAGTTTATCGTTAAAGATGACACTACTCGTGACACGCTATGGTGGACATCAGAGCAAGCGAAAAACGATAACAAACCGATTAGTCAGGAAGTGTGGAATGACTTGAAAGCTCAGGTCAACCAACAGCTTTCCGGCAAACGTCTATTTGTTTTTGATGGTTATTGTGGCGCCAATGCTGATACGCGTTTGTGTGTGCGCTTTATTACCGAAGTGGCCTGGCAGGCACACTTCGTCAAAAATATGTTCATTCGCCCAAGCGATGAAGAGCTCGCCAATTTCAAGCCAGATTTCGTGGTAATGAACGGTGCTAAGTGCACCAATCGAAACTGGCAGGAACAAGGTCTGAACTCAGAGAACTTCACTGTGTTTAACCTCAGCGAAAGAATGCAGCTTATTGGCGGAACCTGGTACGGCGGCGAAATGAAGAAAGGCATCTTCGCCATGATGAACTACTTCCTGCCGCTACAAGGCATTGCATCGATGCACTGCTCGGCCAACATGGGTAAAGATGGCGACGTTGCTATTTTCTTTGGTCTGTCTGGTACCGGTAAAACCACACTTTCTACCGATCCGAAGCGCGCCTTGATTGGTGATGACGAACACGGTTGGGATGATGACGGTGTATTCAACTTTGAAGGTGGTTGCTACGCGAAAACCATCAAGCTATCAAAAGAAGCAGAGCCAGATATCTACAACGCTATTCGCCGTGACGCGCTACTAGAAAACGTAACCGTGCGCGGTGATGGTTCGATCGATTTCGATGACGGTTCGAAAACGGAAAATACTCGTGTTTCTTACCCGATCTATCATATTGAAAATATCGTTAAACCGGTTTCTAAAGGCGGTCACGCAAACAAAGTTATCTTCTTGTCTGCCGACGCCTTCGGTGTTCTGCCACCAGTGTCGAAGTTGACTCCAGAACAAACCAAATACCACTTCCTATCCGGTTTCACCGCAAAACTTGCCGGTACTGAACGTGGTATTACCGAACCAACACCGACCTTTTCGGCTTGTTTTGGTGCAGCATTCCTAACGCTACACCCAACTCAGTATGCAGAGGTATTGGTAAAACGAATGGAAGCGGTTGGCGCCGAAGCTTATCTGGTGAATACGGGTTGGAACGGCTCAGGTAAACGTATCTCTATTCAAGATACTCGCGGTATTATTGATGCAATTCTGGATGGCTCGATTGAAGATGCGAAAACCAAACACGTTCCTATCTTCAACTTAGAAATCCCAACCGCACTGCCGGGGGTTGATCCATCAATTCTGGACCCTCGTAATACTTACGTTGACCCACTCCAATGGGAAAGCAAAGCAAAAGACCTTGCTACTCGCTTTATCAACAACTTCGACAAGTATACAGATAATGCGGAAGGTAAAGCTCTGGTTGCCGCAGGTCCACAACTGGACTAGCACTAACACCATAGCGTTTAAAAAAACGTAGCGTTTAAAAACTTAGCAAGCCCCTATTTTTAGGGGCTTTTTTGTTGAAGCAAATTGATATTTGATCAAAGCTGTTAGCTTGTTCCGTATAGCCGATACAAAACCATGAAAAAGCTGCTCGCACTAGGGATTGGAATTATAGCCTTACTACTGACATTAACGTTGGTGGTATTTGGTATTATGCACACCCGGTATTTTACGCCTTCCGCTCAATGGTTAACTCAGCAACTATGGCCAGATAGACTTACATTTTCTGAGCTTGATTATGAGTATCCTGTGCACTTTACTCTGCACAACGTCAGTATCGAAACCGACCAACAGCCTATCTCATTTGCCAAAGTGGAGATCTGGCTGAACAAAAAACTGATTAAACAAGATAAACTGGTCATCGACAGCCTACTACTCGACAGTGCTAACTTCTCCCAAGGTTTACCTAGGTCAAATTTCCTGCACAACCTGCAATTGAATCAACTGGCTCTGCACAATGTCGACTTTTCACAACAAGGACTCATTGCGCGCGGAGTCAATCTTCAGGTTAAACGTCCTTTGTGGAACGATGACAAGCAATTGCTGCCCTATGGCGAGCTCCAACTCTCTGCGGACCAATTTTACTGGAATGGGGAAGCCTTCGATAAAATTCTGATTGATGCAGATTACAAACCTTCTGATAGCACAGTATATGGCGTTTCATTTAGATGGCGAGGTGGCGATTTTTCAGGTCAGGCAGAACAATTTGCCTCTGGCTGGTCACTCATCAATACCACCATCAGCCATTTAAGCCTGCCTGAATCCTTAAACAGCAACGCCGATAAAGTATGGCAGCAAGCAATCAAATACATTAGTCACATTAACAGCTTAGATATTCTTAATAGCCAACTTAGCGTTGCGGGATTTACTTTAGAGAACCTAGCAGCATCGTTGGAGAACCTTTCCCTTAATAAGTCACGCTGGCAACAAGACAAAGGCTATTTGTCGTTAAATGCCGATTCCATTTCGTGGAAAGGCACACAATGGATTGAACCCAGTATTAAGCTCGATTTTTCAGACCAAGCCGTTTCCATCAGCGATTTTTCAGCAGAAATGTTGCAAGGCAGTGTACAATTATCTGCAACTGTCACACCAGATAGCCTTCATTTTAAACAGCTCAATGTAAGCGGTGTTAAATGGTTTGCAGAATCACAACACGATCTCGCCTGGATACCACAGCAGTGGTCACAGCTCAACAATCTGACCATAGACAGTTTAAACATCAATAACTTGCAACTTATTCAACTCATCAATAAACCCTTTTGGCAACTGTCAGGTTTGACCGTTGAAGGTTCAAATACTCAACTGGTCAAAAACGCTCAGTGGGGATTGTGGAATGGTGAACTCAGCATCAGTGCCAACAGCGCAAGCATTGGTGAGTTAGTCAGCACACAGGGTGTGATTGAGATGCGCAGTGAAAAAGGTCAGTGGCAATTAGACCGAGCCTTTATTCCGCTTGAACAAGGTTATCTTGAAGCCAATGCCAGTTGGGATTTCTCCCAGCCTAGCGCACCTTGGTCTTTGACCGCACATGCTGATGGATTGCCGTTTCCGGTTATCCATCATTTCGTCAAACTGCCAGTGAAAATTGACGCTACCGCTGAATTTGATATCAATGCTGAAGGCTTAGCCGGTGACTATTCCATGCTCGCCCATACCATTTCGGGAGAACTCAAGGCGAACTTGCGCGATGGTGTTATGACCATTCAAAGCCCCAACGCATTGGTCATACAACCTTTTGCCGTGGATAACCTAAAATTTACCGCAGACAGAGGACGAATCAGTCTGACAAAGACAGCGCTGAGTGGCGCGGGGTTGCAAGCAGACATCTCTGCCCAACTTGATTTAGTTTCACCTCAAGAAGGGCAATTTAAGATGAATGTCGCTCAGGGCTGTGAGACGATAAGTTATGACTTACTTGACGATAAACAAGAGATTCAACCTTGTTCTCACTAAACTTAGCCATTTAGTGAGCACCTGCTTTTTTAAGGATCTCATGATAATTAGGGATCAGCATATAAGTGCCAACAAAAGCAACAGCGTCGACATCACCACTCGATATGTTCACATTCACCACAATACGCGCTTTACGCCCCGAAGCTAAGCGGTCCAGATCACCACTAATACCATCTAAAGAAGTTGAAGCGACAGGATTATGCACCACCGGATGGCGGTAACGAATACTGCTATCCACCAGCACAATATCCCCCTCCAAGCCACGTTCACGCATCAGAAGCCATGCCATCCCCCAACCGGTTAAGGTTGCTAAGGTAAATGCTGAGCCAGCAAACATAGTGTTATGAGGGTTCAGGTTTGGGTTTATTTGCGCACAGCACTGGAATTGGTAACCGGTATATTGCTGTACCTTAATACCCATTTTGTCACTGATAGGGATCTGTGTAGCCCAACGTTCCTGAAGATCCGTACACCACTCTGGTTTACGTAACACATTTGCCATTGGGTCGAGATGTTTAACCATCTGTTGATGACGGACAGGCCCACGTTCATCGTTCAGTTCGCCACGACGCTCAAAACCATTCCTGGCATAAAATGCGATCGCATCTTCGCGGGCATTACAGACCAGACGCTTTGCCCCTTCCTGGCGCGCTAATGACTCCAGAGCGACCAATACTAACGAACCCATACCTTTGCTGCGGCGAGTCGCTTTCACCGCCATATAGCGAATCTGACCTTCACTGTCTGGGGTAATGTATAAACGACCGATTGCGATAGGTCTTCCTCTACCATCGACAATCATTCGATGATGACTCATAGGGTCATATTCATCGCGCTCAGAGCCAATAGGCATCCGCCAAGGCTCGCGCAACATTTGCCAACGGAAGTGGTAATACTTATTGAGCTGATTATCCGTAGTCGGCGTAATAAGTTTAAACATAGAGTCCGTTCCTAAAAATTATACCTGCAACCAGAACGTCACAGGCCCGTCATTGACCAGTGAAACTTTCATGTCTGCGGCAAAGCGTCCTCGCGCTGTTGGCAAAACAATTTCACATAAATCAGAAAAATAATCATACAGGCGCTCTGCATCTTGAGGATGAGCACCTCGAGAAAAACCGGCGCGCGTCCCTTTTTTCGTATCCGCTGGTAGCGTGAATTGCGAGACAACCAACACACTGCCTGCTACATCTTTCACACTTAAATTCATTTTGCCAGCTTGGTCTTCAAATACTCGGTAGGAAGTCACGCGCTCCATCAAACGTTTCGCTTTCGCTTCGTCGTCTTCGCGCTCAACACCTAACAGTACTAATAAGCCTTTTTCAATTTCACCGACGATTTCACCGTCGACACGTACTGCGGCTTCACTTACTCGTTGAATCAACGCTATCACTGGAGTTCTCTTCATCGTCACTATTTGCAATCGAGCAAGAGTGTATCATGTCTTCATCTTCACTCCAGCATTCGCTCTCACCCAAAGCCGCCGTGACTTCAGCGCCAATCAACACAATCACCCAGCACAGATATATCCAGACAAACAGAATCGGTATCGCAGCCAGTGCGCCATAAATCAACTGGTAGGAAGGGAAATGGGTAATGTAAGCAGCAAATGCTTTTTTACTCAGTTCAAACAGAACCGCAGCCACCAACGCGCCAACAAGGGAATGATAAATATAGACCTTTTTATTCGGAACTAATAAGTACAAACCGGAAAAAGCGAAAAAAGAAAGCAGGAATGGAAGCCAGCGCAAAAACAGGTTATAAACGCCAACCAGAGCCTCACTATCGACTATTTTCAGCGAAGTGATATACGACGTCATCGCAATACTTGCACCCAATAACAGCGGTCCTAGCGTCAATATCATCCAATACATAGAAAAGGAGAACACAACACGGCGCTTGTTCTTCACCCGCCATATATAGTTCAGATTCTTATCAATATTAGAAATCAGCATCAGCGCGGCAACAAACAAGAAGACACCACCAACAGCGGTCATTTTCGCCGTGTTGGCAATGAACTCTGATAGAGCAGTACGCACAGCGACTCCGGCGGCAGGAACAAAATGCTCTATCACAAAGTCTTGCAGAACTTCTCCGACATTAGCGAAAATCTCAAAAGATGACATGATCGCGAGGGACACCGTGAACATCGGTACAATAGAAAGCAAAGTGATGTAAGCCAGATAACCCGCGTTTACATTCACTCTGTCATGTTTGACTCTCAAAAGCAGATAACGACTAAACGCCAAACTCTGCTTAGCTAAGTAGTGTAAGTTCAACACGCTCTCCTAAAAAGGTCACCGTTCACATCACCTGTTCATTTTAAGCGATGCTGAGAATATTTGCTTAACCCATTGATTCATTATTAATTTGCAAGGTTATTTTGGCATAGAATACGCTAAAAAGAAAAAGCCCCGGACTTTATCAGTTCAGGGCTTTAGAAACGTTAACAGTGAGAAATCAATTAACCGCGAGATGCACGTTTACGATCGTTTTCAGTCAGGTGACGTTTACGAACACGAATGCTCTCTGGTGTTACTTCTACTAGCTCGTCGTCATCAATGAACTCTAGTGCTTGCTCTAGCGTCATGGTGATTGGCGTAGTCAGTACCTGCGCTTCATCCGTGCCTGATGCACGCATGTTAGTTAGCTGCTTACCTTTAAGAGGGTTTACTGTCAGGTCGTTGTCACGGCTGTGAATACCGATCACCATACCCTCGTAAACTTCCACACCATGGCCAATGAATAAACGACCACGATCTTGCAGGTTGAACAGTGCGTTGGTCAGTGCTTTACCCGCACCGTTAGAAATCAGTACGCCGTTAACACGCTGACCGATATCGCCACCTTTGTGTGGACCATAGTGATCAAACGTATGGTAAAGAAGACCAGAACCCGAAGTCAGAGTCATGAACTCGGTTTGGAAACCAATCAGACCACGCGAAGGCATGATAAAGTCAAGACGTACACGACCTTTACCATCTGGAGACATATCTTTCAGCTCGCCTTTACGCATGCCGATTTTCTCCATGATACCGCCCTGGTGCTCTTCTTGAACGTCGATCGTTACCGTTTCAAACGGT
Organism: Vibrio sp.; assembly: GCF_047973365.1. GTDB lineage: Bacteria > Pseudomonadota > Gammaproteobacteria > Enterobacterales > Vibrionaceae > Vibrio. The sequence goes on from NZ_JBKEBW010000018.1 coordinate 63,734, forward strand.
TCCATTAGCTGACCGTTCTCTTCTTTCAGAATAACTTCAGGACGAGATACCGCGAGCTCAAAACCTTCACGACGCATGTTTTCAATCAGGATAGACAGGTGAAGTTCACCACGACCAGACACACGGAACTTATCTGGATCGTCAGTTTGTTCAACACGTAATGCAACGTTGTGCACCAATTCTTTCTCAAGACGCTCGAGGATGTTACGTGAAGTCACAAACTTACCTTCTTTACCAGCAAACGGAGAGTTGTTTACCTGGAAAGTCATCGTAACGGTTGGTTCGTCAACACTCAGTGCTGGAAGAGCTTCAACTGCGTTCACATCACAGATAGTGTCAGAAATTTTAAGCTCGCCAAGACCGGTAATCGCAACGATATCACCCGCAGTTGCTAGGTCTGTTTCAGAACGTTGCAGACCCAGATAGCCTAGAACTGTGCCGACTTTGCCGTTACGTTTCTTACCGTTAGCGCCAATCACTGTCACTTGTTGGTTTGGTTTTACTGTACCGCGAGTAACACGGCCAACACCGATTACACCGACATATGAGCTGTAATCAAGCTGAGAAATCTGCATTTGCAGTGGACCTTCAAGGTCAACTTGTGGTGGTTCAACGTTATCAACGATAGCTTGGAACAATGGCTCCATGTTCTCGCCAGTTGTGCCTTCTTCAAGCGTTGCCCAACCGTTAAGAGCTGAAGCGTAAACCACTTGGAAATCCAACTGTTCGTCAGTTGCACCCAGGTTGTCGAATAGGTCGAACACTTGGTCCATAACCCAGTCAGGACGAGCACCAGGACGGTCGATTTTGTTGATAACAACAATCGGTCTCAAGCCGTGAGCAAACGCTTTTTGCGTTACGAAACGAGTTTGTGGCATTGGACCGTCAACAGCGTCAACGATCAAACATACGCAATCGACCATAGACATGATACGTTCAACTTCACCACCGAAGTCCGCGTGTCCCGGAGTATCTACGATGTTGATGCGATAGTCATTCCAGTTAATTGCTGTGTTTTTAGCAAGAATCGTAATGCCACGTTCTTTTTCGATATCGTTCGAGTCCATGACTCGCTCTTCGATGTCACCGCGTGATTCTAACGTACCAGACTGCTGGAGTAGTTTATCAACAAGGGTTGTTTTACCGTGGTCAACGTGCGCGATGATCGCGATATTTCTTAATTTATCTATCTGTGGAGTAGCCATGGAATTTGCTTCACTTATATACACAAAACGGCCCGCCTTTATGGGATATAAAGACGTAGCCTTTCATTCGGTTAATAAAAACCGGTTCAAAAAACGGGCAATAATGTACCAGATTTTGGCGAAAAACCTAGGAATATGTGATCCATCACGCTGATTTTCACTCTATAGAGCCTAGTCGTTAAACTGATTTTAAACAAACCGTGGCAAATTAAAGTTCATATGGTCAAAAAAAGTGGATGAATCATTGTCTGAATAGTGTACGCTTTGATAGAAATTGGTGCACTGCACTGGCAGATGCACCAGTTTAGTTCAACAAAGGATCTTTTTGGTGCAGCAGAAAGCACCAAAAAAAACATACCATTCGCAACGCATTGATATGTATAAGCTAAAATGTTTGGCACGAATATCGCAAGTATGTGACCAACATCAATTAAGATGGGTTTGAGCACAGGTTGATGCCACAAACTAATTTTAATTCGAGCCCAAATCGCTTTATTAACACTGGAGGTTATCCGAGATGTCAGTAGAAAACGTACTATCGCTGATTCAAGAAAACGAAGTTAAGTTTGTGGACCTACGTTTCACAGATACAAAAGGTAAAGAGCAACACATTTCGATCCCTGCTCACCAAATTGATGCAGACTTCTTCGAAGATGGCAAAATGTTCGATGGTTCATCAGTTGCTGGCTGGAAAGGTATTAATGAATCTGACATGGTGATGATGCCAGACGCTGCATCCGCTGTGCTAGACCCATTCACAGAAGAATCAACGCTAAACATCCGTTGTGACATCCTTGAGCCTGCAACAATGCAAGGTTATGACCGTGACCCACGCTCTATCGCGAAACGCGCTGAAGAGTACATGCGTTCAACAGGTATCGCAGATACCGTTCTCGTTGGTCCAGAACCAGAATTCTTCCTATTTGACGATGTTAAATTCTCAACTGACATGTCTGGCTCTTTCTTCAAGATCGACGACATCGAAGCGGCATGGAACACAGGTTCTGACTACGAAGACGGTAACAAAGGTCACCGCCCAGGCGTTAAAGGTGGTTACTTTCCAGTAGCTCCGGTTGATTCATCTCAAGATCTACGTTCTGCTATGTGTCTAATCATGGAAGAAATGGGCCTGGTTGTTGAAGCGCACCACCACGAAGTGGCAACGGCGGGTCAAAACGAAATCGCAACTCGTTTCAACACGCTAACAGCAAAAGCTGATGAAATCCAAATCTACAAGTATGTTGTTCACAACGTGGCTCACGCGTTTGGTAAAACAGCGACGTTCATGCCTAAACCACTCGTTGGCGACAACGGTTCTGGTATGCACGTTCACCAATCTCTAGCGAAAGACGGTGTTAACCTATTCGCTGGTGACAAGTACGGCGGCCTATCTGAAATGGCACTTTACTACATCGGTGGTATCATCAAACACGCTCGTGCATTGAACGCGTTGACTAACCCATCAACTAACTCGTACAAACGTTTGGTTCCTCACTACGAAGCGCCAGTTATGCTTGCTTACTCAGCACGTAACCGTTCTGCGTCTATCCGTATTCCAGTGGTACCAAGCCCTAAAGCACGTCGTATCGTAGTTCGCTTCCCTGATCCAGCAGCAAACCCATACTTAGCGTTCGCAGCAATGCTAATGGCTGGTATTGACGGTATTAAGAACAAGATCCACCCAGGCGAAGCTATGGATAAAGACTTGTACGATCTACCAGCAGAAGAAGAAGCACAGATTCCAAAAGTTGCAGAATCTCTACAACAAGCTCTGCAATACCTAGATGATGACCGTGAGTTCCTAACCGCTGGCGGTGTATTCTCTGATGACTTCATCAGCTCATACATTGAGCTGAAGACAAAAGACGTACAACGCGTGAACGTAGCCGTTCACCCACTAGAGTTCGAACTATACTACTCAGTATAAGAAACTCATCAGTATAAGCATTCGCTTTAACGATATATCAGGCTCGCCTCGCAGGCGGGCCTTTTTTCTATTCTCAGCTAGCGAATACTCTTTAATATGATGCATGCCATTTCGGTCTACAACGTATCGGAGAGCAGATTGAAAAATAGAGCATTTTGTCTACTTCTTTTGAGTGTTACATCTTCAGCAACAAGCAAAGAAGTCTACATATGGGTAGATGATTCGGGTGTACAGAACTTCAGTGATACCCCACATCCAGATGCAGATAAGCGATCAATTCCCAGTATAAAGTCTGACGCTAGCAGCACTGTATCCGTTAATACTCCATCCACCCTACAGCCTAAATCTAAAAACAATGCAGAAAGAGTCGCACCACCCATTATCAATACGCTATCGCCCAGAGATGGTGAGACTATTCGTAGCAATAACGGTGACATAAAGATAAATATCACCTTAAGCAGAGCGCTTTCCGATACAGAACAACTACAATTGTTGATGGATGGACAGCCCATTGGTGCACCAAGCACCAAAACAGTGTGGCAGCTTAATAATTTAGATCGAGGCACTCATCGCTATTCAATTCAGATAGTTGGAAACGGCAAGGTTATTGCATCTAGCTCAGTAGTAACGGTGTACCTGCATCGGGCGTCCGTGAATTAGTCGATGAGCGACTAATTAGCCTGATATCTCAAAGAGTTTTTCTTTTTCTTTGCATACCGTTGCGCCATACTTGACATTTCAGTGCACCAAAAAGGTGCATTGCATTATTTTGGAACACGGACAAGGAAGAAACTGTGAATGCAGAACTGAGCCACACTATTTTAAACAACGTCGTAACGGCCACTTTAATGTTGGACGAATTGTTGTGCGTACGTTATGCAAACCCAGCCGCCGAGCAACTGTTCTCACAAAGCGCTAAACGTATTACCAACCAGCCACTTTCCAAACTGATTCAACATGCTTCCATGGATTTGGCTCTGCTCACTCAGCCCTTACAGAGCGGACAAAGCATTACTGATAGTGACGTCACTTTTGTTGTCGAAGGCAAACCACTGATGCTTGAAGTCACGGTTAGCCCTATGTCTTGGGAAAAAGAGTTGTACTTATTGGTCGAAATGCGCCGTATCGGTCAGCAAAGACGCCTCACACAAGAACTCAACCAGCATGCTCAACAACAAGCAGCGAAATTGCTGGTTCGTGGCTTAGCCCATGAAATTAAGAATCCATTAGGTGGATTACGCGGTGCAGCACAACTTTTAGAACGCATGTTGCCGGATCAAAGTTTGACCGAATATACCCAAATCATTATAGAGCAAGCCGATCGTTTACGAGCACTGGTTGACCGCTTACTCGGCCCACAAAAGCCGGGTAAAAAGAAATCGGAAAACCTGCATTTGATTCTGGAAAAAGTACGTCAGCTCGTTGAACTGGAAGGCGGTACAGATCTCGTCATTGAGCGCGATTACGATCCTAGCCTGCCAGATATCATCATGGACACAGATCAAATTGAGCAGGCACTACTTAATATCGTCAGCAACGCAGCACAAATTTTATCCCATCAGAAACATCAACAGATCACGCTGCGAACCAGGACTGTCCATCAAGCTTCGATTCAAGGCCAACGACATAAGTTGGTGGCCAGAATAGAGATTATTGATAACGGTCCTGGCATCCCGATGGAACTGCAAGATACTTTATTTTATCCCATGGTCAGTGGACGAGAGGGCGGGACAGGTTTAGGTCTATCAATATCTCAAAACCTAATTGACCAACATAATGGAAAAATTGAAGTAGAAAGCTGGCCGGGCAGAACCACATTCACCATTTATTTACCTATTTAGACACGTTTGCTGTTAAGGAATGAAACTATGAGTAAAGGATACGTATGGGTTGTCGATGACGACAGTTCTATCCGCTGGGTTATGGAGAAGACCCTTTCATCAGCCAATATCAAATGTGAAACCTTTTCCGATGCAGAAAGTGTTTTAATGGCACTAGAGCGTGAAACGCCTGATGTGTTAGTTTCCGATATTCGTATGCCGGGTATTGACGGTATTGAGTTGCTTAACCAAGTACACTCACGCTCACCAGAACTGCCTGTCATCATCATGACCGCTCATTCTGATTTGGACGCTGCGGTAAACGCTTACCAAAAAGGCGCGTTTGAGTACCTCCCTAAACCCTTTGATGTTGATGAAACATTAACTCTGGTTGAACGTGCTATTGCGCATGGACAAGAACAGCGTAAAGAGCAGTCGACCCAACTTGAACAGTCCTATGACTCACCAGAGATCATTGGTGAAGCACCGGCCATGCAGGAAGTTTTCCGTGCTATCGGTCGCCTATCCCGCTCTTCAATTTCAGTATTGATTAACGGCGAATCCGGTACGGGTAAAGAGTTGGTCGCACATGCTTTGCATCGCCACAGCCCGCGTGCTCAAAAGCCATTCATTGCGCTCAACATGGCTGCGATTCCTAAAGACCTGATTGAATCAGAGCTGTTTGGCCACGAAAAAGGGGCTTTTACAGGGGCAAACAACGTACGCCAAGGGCGGTTTGAGCAAGCAAACGGTGGTACATTGTTCCTTGATGAAATCGGTGATATGCCACTCGATATTCAAACCCGTTTGCTACGAGTATTAGCTGATGGTCAGTTTTACCGCGTAGGTGGTCACTCTGCGATTAAGGTCGATGTTCGAATCGTTGCAGCCACACACCAAAATCTAGAGAAACTGGTTCATCAGGGCAAATTCCGTGAAGACCTATTCCATCGTCTGAATGTAATACGTATTCAAATTCCATCGTTACGTGAACGCCGTCAAGATATCGAAAAGCTCACTCAACATTTCCTCGCCCTTGCCGCTAAAGAGCTCGGTGTAGAGATGAAAACTCTTCATCCTAAAGCAGTAGAAATTCTTAACCGCTTAGAATGGCCAGGTAACGTTCGCCAACTAGAAAACATGTGTCGTTGGTTAACCGTTATGGCCAGTGGTTCGGAAGTACTACCAAGTGATCTGCCATCAGAACTGATTTCAGAGAAGAAGAACGCTGACTTTGAAAATGACACTAGTTGGCAGAAACAATTAGAGTCATGGGCAAAATCAGCACTCGCTTCGGGAGAAACGGAAATTCTTTCGTACGCGTTACCTGAATTCGAACGTATACTTCTAGAAGCAGCGCTGCATCATACCAATGGTCATAAACAAGATGCAGCAAAAGTACTAGGCTGGGGTCGTAACACGCTGACCAGGAAACTCAAAGAGCTATATTGATCCTCAAGAGCTATATTGATTCTGAAGAGCGATATTCTGTAAGCATAGGAACAGTGCTTTTATTAAGATCAGGGATATGCCTTTTAAGAAGCAAATAAAATTAAAAACGGCTGTATTACTACCGTTCGTGATCATTTTTATGGTCACGTTCGGTGTGATTGCTTTTGTGCAAAAAGCCAACTACGAACAAATGGTTCAAGATATCAGTAATAAACAACTGACTTATCTCACCAATAACGTAGAACAGCGCCTCGATAACTTCCTCGAAGAACCTTTTCTCGCAAATTTGACGTTGAGCCACAATATTGGCTTCAACCAGCTATACGTAAAAGGAAATACGAAAAAAATCGAAGACTTTTTCCTTTCCAATTTTTCACAACTTTATCCATCTATTTCACAAATGGATGTGATTGGATTTGGTGGCATTAATGCTGAGTACGTCGGATTCAGAAAAGAGCGCGAACAAAACTATACTTTGATGGTGCAAGATAGAAGAACACAGAACAAATTAGTTATTTATCAAAACGAAACCATTAGTAATGACATTCGCTCAGTGATAGAAAGTTATGATCCGAGAATTCGTCCTTGGTATATCCCGATCGCTGAAAATCACAAGCCGATGTGGTCATCAATTTATACCAACGCGGATGAGCGTCAGGACATTACACTCTCTTCATTGAGTCCTGTGTTTCAGTATGGGCAGTTTGTTGGCGTTTCGGTTACCGATGTCAAGATAGATACCTTTAACGCTTTCTTGCGTGAGATGAAGCAGCAAACAGAAGCAGATATCTTTATTTTTGACCAAGAGCATCGCCTTATCGCTCATTCAAGTGCTGGCGGAGTCGTGTCTTGGGGGACAAACTTTTCCCCTAAAGGTACTCGCCTACTGGCGACAGAAAACACCAGTCCTGTCATCAAAGCCAGCGCACGGTACTTCAAACAGTTGCAACAATCTGCGGGCAACTTAAACGAAAATTTCGTTACTTACATCAATGCTGACCGTTACTTCAACAAAGTGACACCTTTTGAAGATGAGTTTGGATTACACTGGTATATCGGCGTCTCTATTTCCGAGCCCAAGCTACTCGGAGAGATGCCTTATAACCAGCGTAACGCTTGGTATATTGGATTGTTGATCAGCATGTTAGGTATCGCTATCGGCTATTTCGCCTTTAATCGCATTACCGCGCCAATCACTTCGACCGCGTCTACTGCTCAACATTTAGCGCAGGGTGATTGGACAACTCCAATGCCTAAGTCTGGTAATATTTACGAAACCAGCTTACTCGTCCATGCCTTTAGTGAGATGGCAAATAACCTAAAAGCATCATTTAAAGCCTTACGAACCCAATTGGTGTACGACTCTCTCACTCAGCTTTATAGCCGAGAAGGTCTGGTTGAAAGCTGTAGTAACCTCAAAAAGCTTAATGGCTGCCTATTGCTGATTGGCATTGATAAATTTAGAGATATTAATGACAGCTTAGGACATCAACTCGCAGACCAACTGCTTATCGCGATAGCACAAAGACTGAAGAGCATTTTTGCATCCGATGCTTATATTGCCCGGATTGGCGGTGATGAATTCGCTCTTTATCTACCTTTGCTTCAGGACGAGCAGGAAATTCAAGCTGAGGCACGTCGCATTCTTCAGTTATTCGCAACACCTTATCCTATGCCGAATGAGCCGATAGCGGTTAACGTATCGGTCGGAATAGTCCATAACTTTGATTCCAGCAATATGACCGTCTGGCTAAGAAACGGAAGCATCGCCTTAAGTAATGCCAAATTAGATGCAACTCGTATTAGCTATTACGCACCGGAAATGGCGGGAGCATCCCGTAAACGCACACAAATGGTTACTCAACTCAAAGTCGCAATAGAGAAACAGGAGTTTGTGCCTTTTTATCAACCTATTGTTGACCTAAATAGCGGAGAAGTATTGGGCGCAGAAGCTCTCGCTCGCTGGATTTCCCCCGAACTCGGCCTGGTTCCACCAACGGAATTTATACCCGTGGCAGAAGAAAGTGGCCTTATCAACACAATTGGTGAACTCGTTCTTCTCCAAGCCTGTAAAGACACAGTAAAAGGGATAGAAGAAGGTAAATGGGCTAACGATTTCCGTATGCACGTTAATTTGTCAGTTAGTCAGCTTTCAAACAGTCAGTTCTTACCTCAGCTAGAACAAATACTGCAAGTGACACAACTCAGCCCAAGTAATCTTGCACTTGAGATCACTGAATCGAAAATCGTCGATAACGACCCAATCATCTTAGATAACATGGTTGCATTGAAAAATCTGGGGATACATATTGCCATTGACGACTTCGGCACTGGCTACAGCTCTTTATCTTATTTACATAAACTACCATTTGACTGTTTAAAAATTGATAGAGCTTTTGTTGTCCAACTTAGCCAGGAGCATTTAGAAGAGAGTATTGTTGCGGCAATCATCAACATGATGAAAGGCTTTAAAGTACATCTGATTGCTGAAGGAATAGAGACACAGGAACAGGCCAACTTATTACATCAGCTACATTGCCCACAAGGTCAGGGGTTCTTGTTTAGCAAGCCAATCCCTTATCAGGAATGGCCAACAAACTTAGTTAACATCAGACAAAAAAGCAGAAAATTAGCCTCTTTTTAGCTCAAACAGCTACTGACACGTGCCACATTGGTTCTTATACTTCACCCAGATAAACAATGGGAATAGATAATGATAACTAAGAGCCTACCATTAACGGATTTACACCGTCATTTAGATGGCAATATACGCACTCAAACTATCCTAGATTTAGGCACCAAGTTTGGTGTAAAACTACCTGCGAGCAACATCATCGATTTAACACCTCATGTGCAGATCGTAGAAGCAGAACCATCATTGGTTGCATTTCTATCAAAACTGGATTGGGGTGTAGCGGTATTAGGCGATTTGGATGCATGCCGACGCGTAGCCTATGAAAACGTAGAAGATGCATTGAACGCGCAAATCGACTATACGGAGCTGCGTTTCTCGCCTTATTACATGGCAATGAAACACAACTTACCTGTTGAGGGCGTTGTAGAAGCCGTTGTCGATGGTGTAAAAACTGGTATTCGCGACTTTGGTATCAAAGCGAATCTTATCGGAATAATGAGCCGTACATTTGGTACAGAAGCATGTCAGCAAGAACTCAATGCAATCCTATCACAACGCGATAGCGTTGTTGCTGTCGACCTAGCGGGTGACGAACTGGGGCAACCTGGTGAACTCTTCACTAGCCACTTTAAACAAGTACGTGATTCTGGTTTAAACATTACCGTTCACGCAGGTGAAGCAGCAGGCCCAGAGAGTATGTGGCAAGCGATCAAAGATCTTGGTGCAACTCGCATTGGACACGGCGTAAAAGTGATTCAAGATCCTAAACTGATGGATTACTTAGCAGAGCATAAGATAGGTATTGAGTCTTGCTTAACATCCAATATTCAAACCAGCACTGTTGAAAGCTTACAGAATCACCCTCTGAAGCAATTCTTAGAACATGGTGTTCTTGCTTGTTTAAATACTGATGACCCAGCGGTTGAAGGCATTGAGCTTCCATACGAATATGAAGTGGCAGCTCCTCAAGCCGGTCTTTCGCAAGATCAAATCCGCCAAGCTCAAATAAATGGATTAGAACTCGCGTATTTACCTGATTCAGAGAAAGCGATACTGAAGCAAAAAGCAGCACAAAGAACATAGAAATTTCAAGCCGATACGAACGTGTCGGCTTAAATGAATATTCACAAAACGTAAAAAACCCCGTCATTTCTGACGAGGCTTCCTTCTCTATAACAAAAAAGCGTGGCGGAGCGGACGGGTCTCCCTATCCACCTTGCGTTGGCGCGCCCCCCGGCGTGACAGACCGGCCTACTCTTAAACAAAGAGGAACCAACGGATACCAATCACGTCATCCCTGTGAAAACAGGGATCTCCCTACTGTGCTCTCCATCGTCAGCAGATCCCAGATATTTCGTGCCGAAATTCTGGGATGATGCCGTTGGGTGGTGACGCTGGGTTGTAGGAGTGTGGTTTATTCCTAACGTAAAAAAGCCCCGTCATTTCTGACGAGGCTTCTCAATAAGTGGCGGAGCGGACGGGACTCGAACCCGCGACCCCCGGCGTGACAGGCCGGTATTCTAACCAACTGAACTACCGCTCCGCATTGGTTAGCGCTTGGTGCTAAATATGAGCCTGGCGATGTCCTACTCTCACATGGGGAAACCCCACACTACCATCGGCGCTAA
>NZ_JBKEBW010000143.1:0-23198 GCF_047973365.1 Vibrio sp.
AGTGAAGCAGCTGTGGCGGCAAGCCCAAGTTCGACCTCAACTGCAGAAACACCGACTACAGCGAGCTTAACTCAGCAGCAGTACGACGCTTTTGAGATCATCCAAACGAGATGCAGTCAGTGCCACAGTTCAGCGCCTACCGATGATGTATTTAAGGTCGCTCAAGGTGGAGCAATGTTCGATAGTTGGCAAGATGTTGAACGATGGAAATCGAGGATTCTTGCCCGTGCTGTCGTAAGTGGCGATATGCCTTTTCTTAATAAGACAAAAATGACGGATGAAGAACGTCAACGGTTAGGTTATCTGCTAAACACGATTAACTAGCAATAAAAAGACCCGCAATAATTGCGCAATGCCAATCAGTTAAGAAAATCTCTCGTTCCCACGGTCCCCTGAAGTGACCCCCAATAATTGGTTGTCCAACTATTGGGGGTCACTTCAGGGGACCGTGGGAACGAGAATTATGTCTTTTTGAGCTTAACTGACAGACATTACGCAATAACTGCGGGTCATTTCATCGTTCGATCTGACTTTTTGTGTCTGGTAACCAGATTTAATTAAACGATCTTAGTTAACCAGTTATGTGTGTCTGACGCTTTACCCCACTGAATGTCATTCAGTGCTTGGCGAAGTTTCTGCGCAATAGGACCAACTTCACCGCTGCCAACTTTCACATCTTCGCCGTTGTGAATGAATGTGCCAACAGACGTCAGTACCGCCGCTGTACCAGACAGCATAGCTTCTACACCCGGTTTTGCGGCGCGCTCTAGAAGCTCTTCTACAGACACTTCACGTTCGCTCACTGTCATACCCAGATCTTTAGCAATAGTCAGGATACTTGAGCGAGTGACACCGTGTAGGAAACTTGAATCCAATGCTTTAGTGATAATTTCGTTACCATCAACCAGCAGGAAGTTCGCAGCACCTGTTTCTGTAATATAACCGTTTGGACAGAACAGAACTTGGTCAGCTTTGTATTTTTCTTTTGCTTCTAGTGTCGGAGAAAGCGCACTGGCGTAGTTGCCACCACTCTTGATCATACCCATATGCGGCGCACAACGTTGACCTGTTTCGTCAAGTAGAAGACGCAGCGCATTTGCACCACCAGCAAAGTAGTCACCTACTGGAGAAAGTAGCACGTACATCATAGATGAAAGAGATGGAGCCGCTGCTTTCCCAACCGCCGCTTCAGTACCAATGTGAGTTGGACGAATGTACATAGAACCAGGAGGCACAGGCACTTCTGCAGCAAACTCGGCGACGATATCAACGATCATTTTAGAAAGCTGTTCTTTGTTCACTTCTGGTAGAGAAAGCAGTTTGCTGCTTTGAGCAAAACGGTTGACGTTTTGGTCCATTCGAAAGACGTGTACGCTGCCGTCTTCGTGACGGAATGCTTTTAACCCTTCAAAACACGTGCTTGAATAGTGTAAGACGTGAGCTCCCGGATGAAGTGAGATATTGTCAGAAGCGACGATTTCTGCGTCTGACCATTGATTATTTTCGAATGTTGCTAATGCCATCTTAGGCATAAATACAGTACCAAAAGCCGCCATATGTTTTCCTACAAAATAAGTTACTACTAAAGATAAGTCCGTTAAGTCTGGGCTGGTGATGTGAGATGCATGTCCAATACTTAGTATTCTGATACTAAAACAGATTCAACCCGTAAGAAAAGAGGTTTGTTGGATTAAATTAACATGAGTATAAAACTAATCGTATTTTATGCGGTCAGTAATATACTGAAATTAAAGATACCCTGACTCAAGCTCTTAAAGAATGGGTATGCATGTTGTCATCAAAAGGAAGCTGCTGTGTTTAGTTCTTTTTTCCCACGACCCAAATTGTTTTTTCTCAGCTTTGTTGTTTGGGCTCTTGTTTGTGTGATTGGTTGGTACACCGTTATTGAAGATCTCGGTCCTCACCTCAGTTTGGCTCATATTTTCGGTGTTGATTACCCTGTGGCTCTGACTGAAGGCGCGAACGAAGCCGCCACAGTTGAATTTCAAGCGACAACAGAAACCGCCGTGAATGCCTGGCTGTATCAGTTTATGACGCTGTGCTATGGATTGTTTATTGGCGGCTGGATGGTGCTCGGCGGACAGAAATGGGCGAAATGGTCGGTACTTGGTTCTGGCTTAATTGTGTTCATCACTTGGTTCCAGGTGGAAGTCAGCGTAATGCTCAATGAGTGGTACGGTGATTTTTACAACCTAATTCAAAAAGCACTGACAGCGCCTAACAGTATCACCCTCACAGAGTTTTACTCTGAGCTTTCAACCGTGATGGTACTACTGATGATCGCCATCATGGTGGCAGTAGGTAATGCCTTCTTCGTTAGCCATTTTGTCTTTCGTTGGCGTACAGCAATGACTGAACATTACACCGCAAGATGGGAGCATGTTCGTCACATTGAAGGTGCCGCGCAACGTATTCAGGAAGACACCATGCGTTTTGCCAGCATTATGGAAAGCTTAGGCGTTCGCTTGCTTAACTCTGTAATGACGCTGATCGCCTTCCTACCCATTCTTTGGGGATTATCAGGCTATGTCACTACGCTGCCGTTCGTCGGTGAAGTTCCTCAAGCATTGGTTTTCGTCGCTATCCTTTGGTCAATTTTTGGTACCGTACTGCTTGCATTCGCAGGTATCAAACTGCCGGGTCTGGAATTTAACAACCAGAAAGTAGAAGCCGCGTATCGTAAAGAACTGGTTTACGGTGAAGACTATGAAGACCGTGCACATCCACTCACATTAGAAGAACTATTTGGTAACGTTCGTCAGAACTACTTCAAACTGTACATGCACTATGTGTATTTCAACGTGGTTCGCTACGGCTACTTGCAGTTTGGCGCATTTATCCCCTTTATTGCACTTGCTCCGTCTATCGTTGCTGGTGCTTTTACGCTCGGCGTGATGCAGCGCATCATGAACGCGTTCAACCAGGTAGAAAACTCATTCCAGTACTTGGTGAACTCATGGACAACCATCGTCGAACTGCTGTCTATCTACAAACGTCTTAAAGCGTTTGAGCATGCCTATGAAGAAAGAACGGCGAATTTTATTCAAGCGGAAGAGCTGAATTAAGGTGACAAAAACCCCACGATTGTGATTGTGGGGTTCTTTGTTTAACCTGTCGGCAACTGAGTGTCCAATTACACGTTAAAAATCATTAAACATTAAAGCTTCGAACCATCTCAATAAAGCACGCCAATCCAATCTCAACATCGGACGTCTGAACCTGCTCTCTTGGGTTATGACTGATGCCCTTCTCGCAACGAATAAACAACATTCCTGTGTCTGTCAGCTCCGCCATCACCATGGCATCATGTCCTGCGCCACTCGGTAAATAACGCGCCGATGAATGGGTGACTTTTTCAACCACATTCGCCCATTTTTGTTGCAGCTTATTGCTGCATTGAATGGCTTTCGCTTGGTAGATGTTTTCACAGTCAAAAATAAGCTTGCGCTGCTGCGCGATATGTTTCAGTTGCTCGAGCATTTCATACGTCGCGGTTTCTAACGCAGACTGCGAAGCACTACGAATATCAATGGTAAACTTCACTTTGCCGGCAATCACGTTTACGGCACCAGATATGATTTCGCATTTACCCACGGTAGCGACCACACCTTGGTCTTTAGCCAATTTTTCAATGGATAAAATCATCTCGGCAGTACCGCTCATCGCATCTTGACGTAAGCGCACTGGCACAGTGCCCGCGTGACCAGTCATACCCGTCACTTCACATTGAAAACGTTTTGCACCGGCAATACCGGTTACCACGCCCACCGCCAGGTTTTCTGCTTCAAGTATCGGTCCTTGCTCAATATGTGCTTCTAAATAAGCCTGAACATCCTGCGCTTTACGTGCATCATTACCCGCTTTCTCTGGATTAAGTCCAAACTCTCGCATCGCTTGCGCCATAGTAATGCCGCTTGCGTCAGTCACTTGTATCCAATTAGAGTTAAAGCAGCCAGCAACTGCACTGGAACCGATCAACGTGGTGTTAAACCTTGTGCCTTCTTCGTCAGCAAAGGCGACAACATCGATGTGAAATGGAAAGGTTTCCCCACGCAGTGCTGCCAGTGTTTCTATGGCGAGCAAGACACCTAAGTTACCGTCATATTTGCCCGCATTCACCACCGTATCACTGTGAGAGCCTAAAATCAGCGTTGGCTTCGTTGGATTTGGCGAGACTTTTCTGCCCCACTGGTTGCCAACACTGTCTTGCCAAGTTTCTAAGCCCGCTTGTTGCATCCACTGCGCTAGTTGATCATGTGCAGCACGATGTTGCGGCGTTAAATACGCTCGTGTTAAGCCCGTTTCACTCTCACTAAATGAAGCAAGCACATCAGCTTGCTCCATCAATTGCGCCGCGCGACTTTGCGTGTCCATCTCAATAAAAACAGTCATAACACTCCCACTATTGATAAAATTCCATTGCCGCAGCGACCGCTTGACCCGGGTCTATTTTCGCTTTGTGCTTAATCAGCATTGATTCTAGTGCTGCCAAGGTAGAAAGCACGCACTCTTGACGAGCGTTATAGCCCATAGTGCCAATACGCCAGATTTTACCATGTAACGGTCCAAATGAAGTGCCGATTTCGATACCGAAACGGTTCAGAAGATCTAATCGAACGGCATCGCCATTCACATTCACAGGAATATAGACACCAACGACGTTGTTCATCTTGTATGCTTGATTACCAAATAACTCAAGCCCCATCGCACTTAATCCAGCCGCCATCGCATCACCAGCTTGTTTATGACGTGCGATAACCTTTTCAGGACCTTCTTCAAGGAAAATACGTGCACACTCACGAGCGGCATAAAGCATGCTGGTCGCTTCTGTGTGGTGGTTCAGACGCTCAGGTCCCCAATAATCCATGATCATTGCTAAATCGAAATAGTTCGATTGAATCATCGCGTCTTCGCCTTGTGTATGGTGATCGGCGCGAATCCCCGCTTCTACATGTTTACGACGATTAATCACAGCGGCACAACGGTCACTTAAAGTAATTGGTGCAGAGCCAGAAGGTCCACCGAGACATTTTTGTAAACCTGCTGATACCGCATCTAAGCACCATTCATCCACCTTAAGATCGTTACCCGCAATTGAAGCGGTAGCATCACAGTAGAAAAGCACGCCGTGACGCTGACAAATCTCGCCAATTTCTCGCAATGGCTGATTCATGGTAGTGGATGTATCACCCTGAACCGTTGCCACTAATTTGGGATTGAAGGATTTGATCGCCTGCTCCACTTTTTCAGCAGGACAAATTTCACCCCATTCAATATCGATCGTTTTAACCACGGCACCTACACGCTGGGCTATTTCACAGAGCAGATGACCAAAGCGACCAATGACAGGAACCAGCACTTTATCACCCGGTTGAAGAACCGACACTAATACCGCTTCAATACCAGAACGCGCTGTACCATCCACCAGCATGGTTTGTTGGTTATTAGTAAAAAACACACCGCGATACAGCGACTGAACTTGGTTCATATAACCTGTCATTACAGGGTCGTACTGACCAATCAGGGATTGCGAAATCGCTTGATGCACGCGCGGGTACGCATTGATTGGTCCTGGCCCCATAAGCAGACGTTGTGGCGGGTTGAGCGTTTCAAACAGATTGCCAGTTGCATGCAATTCATTATGGGCTGTCATTTTATTCTCCAAGTAAATAAGTTCCATCGCTACGAGGATCACTGGTCGCCGAGGCTTTTCCATGCGTATCAATAATGATTGCGCCAGCGTGTCCCATTAATTCGTTGTTATCCGCCACGTAAGTAACATCATGGCCTCTTTGTTTCAGTTGTTCGCCATATTGCTGATAGAGAGATTCTTCAAGGCGCAAGTTGTTGGTTGAATCCCCCCAAGTGCGTCCTAACAACCATCTCGGAAGTGCAACAGCTTCATCCAGTGCATATCCCTGATAGTGGTAGCGGCTAAACAAACAGGCTTGAGTTTGAGGCTGCCCTTCACCACCCATGGTTCCATAAACCATACGTCTGTCATCAGCTAGTTCTGCGTATGCAGGGTTTAATGTGTGGAACGGCTTTTTACCACCCGAGAGCACGTTGTGATGATTAGTCTCTAACGAGAAACTCTTTGAACGGATGTTCCACAAAATGCCGGTTGATGGCAGCACAACACCAGTGCCAAACTCCCAATAAATACTTTGAATGAAACTGACCATAGTGCCGTATTGGTCGGTTGCACCCATCCAAATGGTGTCACCCGGTTGTGCCTGATGCGGCCAAGGCAATGCCTGTTCCATTGAGACTTGTGCCGTGCAGCGATCAATCACTGACTCATTGAGCCACTCTTGCAAAGGCTGAGTCAGATATTCTTCATCACACACCTCTTTATCACGAATGATGAAGGCTTGTTTGGTCGCTTCAACCAAGAGATGTATATGGTCAATTTCGCTTTGAGCTTGTGACGCTAATCGGTCGTATATCGCCAATATGAGCAGTGATGCGACACCTTGGGTTGGCGCGCCAAAGTTGTAAAGTTTACCTTTCGATGTTTCTACCGATAAAGGAGCCATGACTTTGGCTTGATGTTGCTCGAAATCGTCTAACGAAATGGGGCTTCCGACTTGGGCTAACTCTGCGGCAGCACTTTTTGCTATCTCTCCGCGATAGAAATCATCTAAGCCATTTTCGGCAAGCGTTTTAAGAGTGTTTGCCAGCGCTTGGTTCGTGACAATGTCACCCACTATTAGTGTTTTTCCTTCTTTAAGAAAGTTTTCTGCAAATGACTTAAGCTGAGCGAATCGACCAAATGTTTTCTCACTGGCATTAGCTAAGCTTTGAGTCACTTCAATACCCTGCTGCGCCGCGATGATCGCTGGGTCTAACAAAGTATGCAAACTGAGGTTGGTCGAATCAAGCTCTAACGCTTTCTGCCAAGCTGAAATAGTACCCGCCATAGTAATCGCAGCCTGCCCACCGAATTCTGGCAATTCAGTGCCTTGATTGCGGTAGTGTTCAACGTCAACATTGATTGCAGCCGCACCACAGCCGTCAATGGCAACTGGAGTTTGACCCTGTTTGGCGATCAGCCAGAAGCTGTCACCACCAATGCTATTCATATGAGGATATTGCACGGCAATCATCGCCGCCGCTGCAACCATTGCCTCGCTTGCAGTGCCGCCTTGATCGAGGATCTGCTGACCTACTTGAGCAGCTTTATAGTGTGGAGCGGTAAAAGCAGTTTGATATTTCATCTATTTTCTCCTTGCACAAGCATTTCTCCTTGAACAAACTTTTCTGCTTGAATCAGCTTTTCACCCGTCGTCATCAGGTCTTCTTCTCGATTCGATAAGCCCATAACGGACACTCCACATGGGCCTTCTTGCAATCCTTGCATTGGCAGATGCAATTGAGGCAATCCACTTAGACCAGCAATACTGGTTAAGCCCATAAGCTGAGTTCGGTATGTCGCAAGCGCTTCGCCACTCATAGTCAGCGCTGGCGGACCTGATGGTGTGGTTGGAATTGCCCAAGCAAGCGCATATTCGGTTAGATGGTAAGTAATGAGTTCACGGAATTCGGACTGCTTATCCAACGCTTGCAAATAATCCTGCTCAGAAATGGTACGAGACCATTTTACCCGCTGCAAAATTGCAGGGTCTAAACTGTCACCATGTTGTTCAAGCCATAATCCATGTTTTTGAATAATGTCGAAGCCTTGAATCGTTCTGAACAACAAACTGAGATCACTTAATTGCCAGTCGTTCTCTTGCAGAACATCACCATGGACTAACTCAATCTCAGCCTGGTTGCACCAACTTATTAAACGAGCCAAGCGTTCTTCACTGAGCAGTTGAGCACACTGATTATCCAAGTACAAATGAGTCTCGCTGCGACTTTCTGATTTTGAACCTGACAACACACGCCAAACTTTGCGTAGTAAGGGTAACTCGCGACTAAAAATGCCTGCGGTATCGAAACTTTTCGATAGTTCAAAGCATGCGTGAAGATCAAGCGAACCAAGTGTTGGTCTAAGACCAAACAAACCACAATAGCTCGCGGGTACTCGTACCGATCCGCCGGTATCCGTGCCAATTGAGAAATCACAATCGCTGTTTGCCACGGCAACAGCACTGCCACTGGATGAACCTCCGGGAATGCAATCAGGCGCGACAGGGTTGAGTGGCGTGCCGTAATGAATGTTCTGGCCATTTAAGCTGTAAGCCAGTTCATCGCTTTGTACACGGCCAACACACTCGGCACCGTTATTCAGCAACTTAGAGATCAATGAAGATGTGGTTGGCGCACAAGCATGCGTCGCCAACCATTGAGGATTTCCTGCTCCAGTTTTATAGCCTTTAACATCAAACAAGTCTTTAAAAACAAACTGTTTGCCGCTTAAGCTTCCGTGTTCTTTCGAGGATATTTGTTCTGGCCCTTGAGAGCAATAAACTCGACTATCCTTAGTCATTTTACTTCCTTATGTTTTTTAGTTAGGGACTGCAGTACCCTCTGCTTGACGAGCATAGCGATTGGCTAATATTGCACAGTAGAAAATCTGGATTGGGTGGTAAAGCATGATAGGTAATAAGATCATGCCGAGTGTTGGATCGGTTCCAAAAATCACTTTTGCCATAGGAATTCCCGCAGCCAGTGTCTTCTTGGTTCCACAGAACACTGCCGCCACTTCATCTGCAAGTTCGAACTTAACACGGCGCGCACCCCACTGAATTAAATGCACCATAAGCAGCAGAACCAACAAACAGATCGCGATAGAAGTCGCAAGTAACCCAATTGAGAACTCACTCCAGATGCCGTTTACTACTGAATCGCAGAACGCGTTGTAAACAATAGCTAAAATCACGTACTTATCGACTTTACCCACCGCACCTTTGTGTTTCGAGGTCCAATCAACAAGATAGGGACGAAGAATTTGACCGACGATCATTGGCAGAAGCAGCAACTTGGCGATGGATAAAACCGAAGCCATTAGATCAAGCTCCACCCCTTCAACACCCATAAAGAGTTGAATCAGGAATGGCGTGATCACTACGCCGATAATGCTCGATAACGATGCGTTAAAAATTGCGCCCGGTACGTTGCCTTTACCTACGCTGGTCATCGCAACAGAAGACGAGATTGTGCTTGGCAGCACTAATAGATAACAGAAGCCAAAAGCTAAAGCGGCCGGCATATACGCCATAAACGCTTCACCAAAGATCACCCACAATAATGGGTAAACAACGAAAGTCGCTGCTTGAATATAGAGATGCAGACGCCAATTTGTCATACCGGCTTTAATTGACTGAGGAGAAAGCCCTAAGCCATGGAGGAAGAAAACAATCGCGACGCCGACACCAGTAAGCACATCAAGGTGAATCCATCCTCCTGATTTGCCCACATCCGAGCTAACCGTGGCCAACGCGATAGCGACCACCATGCCAACCAGAAACCATTCCTTTTTTAACTTATCGATTACGTTCATATTATTGTGTCTGCTCTTAAAATAGTCCCTACATACCCATGTAAGCTTCTGATTAGATCAATTGTATACAATTATAAATACAAGTAGTATGCCAAATTCGCAAGCTACCATATCATTAGATTAGTGAATATTGTACACACACTTTTATGCACCAGAGTCGAACAACTGCTGCATCTTAGTGCAATAGGATAAAGCATTGTCAACCTGAGCATTCCTGATGCATACGGAAAACAATAGCAGGCTATTTGGTATACATATTGCACTAGAACTTTGTATACAACCGCAATTGGAGAGTTCCGCATGTCTAACGACGATATCATTTATCAAAAAATGCTGAAGGCCATTGTTGAACACCAACTACCGCCGGGCGAACGTCTTCCAGAGGACAAACTGTCCGAAGCATTTGGCGTCAGCCGCACTGGGATACGTAAGGTGTTGCAACGATTAGCATTAGAGCGTTTTGTGGTAATTCAACCCAATAAAGGTGCGCAAGTAAATAGACCAAGCCGCAGAGAAGCTTGTGAAGTTTGGGACAGCCGAATCATGATTGAATCTCTATTAATACCAGAGATTATAAGCAACTGGAATGACAAGTTGTCACATCAGTTCAGAGCGATGGTGGCATTAGAAAGGCAAGCAAATATCAATGGCGATATGGCTCAAGCTATTCAGTTAACCGCTAAGTTTCATTACGAGCTGGCTCGTGTTGGTAACAATTTAGTTTTAGCCGAGTTTGTCGAGCAGCTTTGCTATCGTTCATCACTGGTTATTGCCGCTTATGGAACTCATGAAAGTGTCAATTGCGATTGTGGTGACCATTCAGACTTAATTAATCTGCTTGATGACGGTCTGATTAAAGAGGCGCAACACTGGATGCGACATCACTTAGAACAGATAAAATCTTCAATATCACTGGCAAGCAAACAAGAAACCCATGTCGATTTTGGCAAACTATTCGCTTGAGCCAAAAATAAGAGACTCACCACGAAAAAGGAATTTACATGGAAGAGTTAAATCCTCGTGATTACGTTGGTTATGGACGCAATAACATTCCAGACGCCAAATGGCCAAATAGTGCCAAAATCGCCATTCAGTTTGTGCTTAACTACGAAGAAGGTGGTGAAAACTGTGTTCTGCACGGAGATCCTCATTCCGAAATTTTCTTATCAGAAATCGCCGGCGCAGAGGCTTATCCTGCTCGTCATATGAGTATGGAATCACTGTATGAATATGGTTCACGCGCAGGTGTATGGCGCATTCTCAATGAATTTAAAAAACGCGAGCTGCCGTTAACCGTTTTCGGCATAGCCACGGCTTTAGAACGTAACCCTGAAGTGACCAAAGCCATTATCGAAGATGGGCATGAAATTGCATGTCACGGTCTAAAATGGATTCACTATCAGAATATGCCGATCAACAAAGAACGCGAGCAGATGAAACAAGCGCTCGATCTCATCGAACGTTTAACCGGTAAGCGCCCTATTGGTTGGTATACCGGACGAGATTCACCTAACACCCGTGAACTCGTCGCAGAGCAAAATGGCATACTCTACGACTCCGATTACTATGGTGATGACCTGCCATTTTGGACAGCCGTACCAAACAACCCAAAACCGAGTGAAACCAGACCACATCTGGTGATTCCATACACTTTAGATACCAATGACATGCGTTTTTCTTCACCTTATGGCTTTAGCCACGGCGAAGAGTTTTTCCAGTATCTAAAAGAGAACTTTGATTGTTTATATGAAGAAGGCAAAGATAAACCGAAAATGATGTCGGTAGGTCTTCACTGTAGAATTATAGGAAAACCCAGTCGTTTTATGGCACTGAAAAAATTTTTGGATTACGTGCAATCTCACCAAGGTGTGTGGATTGCAACTCGCGAACAAATCGCTCGCCACTGGATAGAGCATCACCCGCCTAAATAAACGGATATTGTCTTGCAGCGGGGTAACTCCTTCCACTCAGCGGCCTTCTTATGTTGCGTCGTTGTTTAGCTGTTAAGACTGATTTAGCGTTGTAAACTACAATGAACTTGAATCGTTATAGGCTTCTACTGTAACGCCGTTAATAAGATAACCGGCTTGCCCTAAATCTGACTCAACCATTTCCACATTGAGCTCTCCTACAACGTAAACCACATCCCACAGACCTTGTAGTGGCACTCCTTTCTCAAACTTCACATAGATAATTTGATTAGGCGGCGGTGGCGGAACGTGGATACAAGCGCCGAAATAAGGGACTAAGAGTAGCTCAGTCACAACCTCATCATCCCCTTCTAAGGGAATAACAAAGCCAGGAATGCGCACTTGCTTTCCATCTAAGTCGTCACGAAATCCACCGGCCAGATTTTGCGCAGGGGTATCACTTTCATGATTGACGGGTGCTTTTTTCGGCTTTAAAGCCACATTGCGTTCGTTTTCAGGAATCAAATCCACCCAGTCGAGAGTAATAACATCTGAGCTGGGTACTGTCGTTTTGTGTTGTGCCGCAGCCGTTGCGACACTTCCCACCGTGAACGACACGGCCACTATCGCTATGCCTACATAACGTTTTAATCGAGTTGTTTTCATTGTCAGTAATTTTATTGATATCAAAAAGATGTGTTATTTATCGTTAGCCCAAAAACTAACCGATCGATAAGACAGTAATATGACAATAATAAAAACTTCATCGACCAGTAACGCATTGTTCATAAAAATATTGGGTAATTAGATTTCATTAACCCTTTGAACAACATGGATATTTAACAAAACAATTGGAGTCTATGCCCGTGAAAAATAAAAAACTTCTATTAGTCAGTGGTATTTTGGCAGCCCTAGCGGGTTGTTCTTCTCAAAGTCAAACAGCAGGTGTCACTGCACCGCAAAAAGACGATGTTTGGTTCAAACAAGCACAAGAAGATATCGCAAAAGCAAAAGCTAACCGACCAATTGATAAACCAGCAAAGAACGTTATTTTGTTTGTTGGTGATGGTATGAGCGTTGGCACCATTACTGCGGCGCGAATTTTTGAAGGTCAACGCCGGGGTTTAATGGGTGAAGAATATCGCCTAAGCATGGAAAGTATGCCAAATATGGCGCTATCAAAAACTTACAACACCAACGCACAAACACCAGATTCAGCGGGTACCGCGTCGGCGATGGTTACGGGTGTGAAAACCAAACAAGGCGTAATTAGTGTTGATGACAAGGTTCAACGTGGTTTCTGTAATACAGTAAAAGGGAACGAAGCGAAAACAGCATGGGAGATGGCGGCGGAAAAAGGTCTGTCTGTCGGTGTTGTTTCTTCTGCACGTATCACGCATGCAACTCCAGCAACCACTTATGCTCACTCAGCTGATCGCGACTGGGAGAATGACTCCACAATGCCAAACATTGCGAAGAATCAAGGCTGTGTGGATATCGCTCAGCAGTTGATCAACTTCAATGAGGGTAACGGTATGGATGTCGTCTTTGGTGGCGGTCGCCGTGAATTCTTACCTGTTGATACAGTCGATCCAGAAGGCAAAAAAGGTAAACGTAAAGACGGTCAGAACCTGGTTGAAAAGTGGCAAGCTCAACACCCTGATGGTCAATACGTATACGACCCAAAAGGTTTCGAAAACATCCCTGCTGATGCAAAAAAAGTATTTGGTCTGTTTGAAAGCAGCCACATGCAATACGAAGCTGATCGCAAAGGTGATGAACCCTCTTTAGCTGAAATGACTTCTAAAGCGATTGATCTATTGGCTCAAAATAAAGAAGGTTACGTTCTGATGGTTGAAGCTGGTCGTATTGACCACGCTCACCACGAAGGTAATGCAGCTCGCGCATTATGGGATACCGTTGCTTACGATGACGCCATCAAAGCCGCACTGGATAAAACTAACCCAGAAGATACGTTGATCATTGTTACGGCTGACCATGCTCACACATTGATTTCTAACGGCTATGCTGACCGTGGTAACCCTATCCTAGGCTTATCAAAATCAAACGGTAAGCTGAGCGTGGATGCATACGGCAAAAACTACACAACATTGAACTATGGTAATGGTCCTGGTGCAGTGGCTACTGGTGGTGCAGATCGTCCAAACCCAACTGAAGAAGAAGTAATGAACATTAACTATCTACAACAGTCGATGATCAAACTAGATTCAGAAACACACTCAGGTGAAGACGTAGCTATCTTTGCTCGTGGTCCTCAAGCTTACCTTTTCCAAGGTGCAGTTGAGCAAAACTACATCTTCCACGTGATGAATGAAGCGTTAGGTTTAACTAAATAACCTCAAACGAGACATTAGATGAGTAAAAGCCACCCTCTAACGACGGTGGCTTTTTAAGCAATGGACAGTAGTAAAAATAGATAGTAGTAAAAATGGATAGTAGTAAATAAGTTAGATAACTTCAGCTTGCATCACTGCTACTGGATATTTATGGAATCCCAACTGAGCTGAAATGCGCTGACATGCACCATGAAGCAGTTGAATGCATTCTGTTTTACGCGTCTCGTTATAACGAATGGTTGGCGTAGAGATAGACAAGCCAGCAATAATATTCCCCATACGATCATAGATAGGTGCGGCAAGGCAGCGGATACCAGGCTCTTGCTCTTCCATACTCTCAGAATAATGCTGGCTGCGAATTGGAGCCAACGCCGCCAAAATCTGCTCGACGTTTTCCATCGTATTTGGCGTGTACTTTATAAACGGTACGTCTTTCAGTAACACTTTGACTGCATTGTCATCTAAGCCAGAAAGCAGCATCTTGCCAATCGCAGTGCTATATAAAGGACGCGGGCGACCGATGTCTGAATGGGTAATTAGGTTATATTGCGCATCAATTTTATGTGTGTGAACAAAGCTCTCACCTTCCAATACTCCTAAATGAATGGCTTCGCCAATCGCATCCGAGATCAACACCATCTCTTTGTCTGCAAGTTCTTCTAAATTAATGTATTCAAGTGGACCTGCCCCGAGCTCAAACAGTTTCAGAGTCAAAGAGTACTCCTCGCCCTCTTTGGTGACATAGCCTAAACTCATCATGGTTTCGAGAAAATGAATAGTTTTCGCTTTGGACATCATCAAACGTTGCGACAAATCAGAGACACCGCATTTTTTATTTTCGCCCAAAGCATGCAATATGTTGAACACCTTCAGCACCGAAGAGACTTGCTCAGGTAGAGTTGCTTTTTCTGTCATATTTTCTTAACCATTCATTAATACATATGTCCATTGTAACAGCTTTAATGCTATCCAACATTAATTTTAAAATGCTATTTTGTTTTCGAGATTCACGGTTACAGAGCAAAAATTAGATGTGGGTGGAAATTTTTGAAATGGTCTTTCATTTTTAATTGATGGTCGATTTCTTTTTTGTTATGTTTACTGCACATGATGATCAGGGCGTTCCTGTTCATATTTAATTAGGTACGTTGAGGAAAAAAGTAATGATTCTTGATTCATTTGATGTGAAAGGTAAAGTTGCAATCGTAACTGGTTGTGACACTGGTCTAGGTCAAGGTATGGCTCTAGGTCTTGCACAAGCAGGTTGTGACATCGTTGGTGTAAACATTGTTGAACCAACTGAAACGATCGAACTAATCAAAGCAACTGGCCAAAAGTTCATCGACATTCGTGCGAACCTAATGAAGTTGGACGATATCCCTTCAATCGTTAGCCGTGCTGTTGAAGAGTGTGGTCGTGTTGATATCCTAGTAAACAACGCTGGTATCATCCGTCGTAACGACGCAATCGATTTCTCAGAGCAAGACTGGGATGATGTTATGAACATCAACATCAAGTCTGTATTCTTCATGTCTCAAGCAGTTGCTAAGCAATTCATGGCTCAAGGTAACGGCGGCAAGATCATCAACATCGCTTCTATGCTTTCTTACCAAGGTGGTATCCGTGTTCCTTCATACACTGCTTCTAAGAGCGGCGTAATGGGCATCACTCGTCTAATGGCTAACGAATGGGCTAAACACAACATCAACGTTAACGCTATCGCACCTGGTTACATGGCGACGAACAACACTGCAGCGCTACGTGCAGACGCAGACCGCAACCAAGCTATCCTAGAGCGTATTCCTGCTGACCGTTGGGGTACTCCAGAAGACCTAGCGGGTCCATGTGTGTTCCTAGCTTCTAAAGCTTCAGACTACATCAACGGCTACACTATCGCTGTTGACGGTGGTTGGTTAGCACGTTAATTCGTCTAACTGTCGGATTATGAGAAAGTGATTGTTTAACGATCACTTTCTCTGTTCTGAACGGCTTTGTTCTTAGCCTTTTGTATTAAGATAAACATCTAGTATTTAAGCTCTAAGAGTGTTAGTTCTAAGCGTTGACACTCAGTGTTTAGAACTAACAGTATTAATTACGTTAACGTTAGTGAGCTTCGCAGAAGACTGCTAAAAGTTTAAATAATATACGCAACTACGGTTGCAGGAGAATCTGATGAAAATTGCATTGATGATGGAAAACAGCCAAGCTGGTAAAAACGCAATGGTTCTAAACGAACTAAACACTGTTGCGGCTCCTCTTGGTCACGATGTATTCAACGTTGGTATGAGCGATGAAGCTGATCACCACCTAACTTACATCCACCTAGGCATCATGGCTAGCATCCTTCTTAACTCTAAAGCAGTTGACTTCGTAGTTGCAGGTTGTGGTACTGGTCAAGGTGCAATGATGTCTCTAAACCTACACCCAGGTGTTGTTTGTGGTTACTGCCTAGAGCCATCTGACGCTTTCCTATTCAACCAAATCAACAACGGTAACGCTATCGCTCTAGCATTCGCTAAAGGCTTTGGTTGGGCTGGCGAACTAAACGTACGTTACATGTTTGAAAAAGCGTTCACTGGCCCACGTGGCGAAGGTTACCCTAAAGAGCGCGCTGAACCACAACAACGTAATGCTGGCATCCTAAGCCAAGTTAAATCTGCAGTAGCGAAAGACAGCATCGTTGAAGCTCTACGTTCAATCGACCAGGAGCTAGTTAAAACAGCTGTTGGCGGTGCTCGTTTCCAAGAGTGTTTCTTCAGCAACTGCCAAGATGCAGAACTTGAAGCTTACGTTAAGTCTCTAATCGCTTAATTGTGTGTAAATCATTTATCGGGAATAGATGATTTTAAGCCAACCAGTTCTGGTTGGCTTTTTTCGATTAAATATGGTCGAAATGTTTTAAATTTTCATAAGACAGCCGTTTTATATAACCATATGGATAGTTGTTTTATTTTTGCTTATTACGCCTTGTTTCATTACGAGATTTAATCAAATCTCGTAATACATACGGAGTTTTCCTATGAACCAAATCAAAAAAGTGGCGATCATCGGTGAATGCATGGTCGAACTTAGAAAAAACGAAGGTGCAGTTGAACAAGGATTTGGTGGCGACACTTTAAATACTGCTGTTTACCTATCTCGTCTTACTCAGTCTGCTGGTGTTACGACTTCTTACGTAACTGGCCTTGGCAAAGACCCTTTTAGTGCTGAAATGCTATCAGCTTGGAAACAAGAAGGTCTTAATACTGATATGGTTTTCCTATCTGAGAAAAAATTGCCAGGCATCTACACTATCCAGACTCGTGAAGATGGTGAAAGAAGCTTCTTCTACTGGCGTAATGATGCAGCAGCTAAATACTGGCTACGTGATGTTCAACTTGAAGAGCTTGAAAAACAACTTTGCGAACATCAAATGATCTACCTAAGTGGTATCAGTGTCGCGATCCTTCCTGAAGATTGCCTGAAGTCTCTTATCGAAGTTCTGACTAAATGCCGTGCAAAAGGTGTTAAAGTTGCGTTCGATAACAACTTCCGCCCTGCTCTTTGGTCTTCTCTTGAAGACGCGAAGAAAGTGTACACTGAGATCCTGAAAATCACTGACATTGCTTTCCTTACTTTCGATGATGAAGTCCTACTCTGGGGCGACAGTGAAGAAAAGCAAGCTATCGCACGTACCCAAGGCTTTGGCGTTGAAGAGATCGTCGTTAAACGTGGCGCAGACGCTTGCTTCGTGATTACTGGTGGTGAGCAATACACTGTTGCTGCGAACAAGATCTCTAACGTGATCGATACAACAGCAGCGGGTGATTCATTCAGTGCAGGTTATCTAGCAAAACGAATTCTTGGAGGCAGCGAAGAACAGTCTGCTTCTGCTGGTCACTTAGTGGCTGGAACCGTTATTCAATACCGTGGTGCTATCATTCCAAATAGCGCTATGCCAACAGTTTAAGGAAGAGAAGATGAAAGATTTAAACCAACAACTATCTGAAATCAAAGTTGTTCCTGTAATCGCAATCAAAGACGCAGACAAAGCAGTTAAACTTGCTGAAGTTCTGATTGAAAACGGCCTGCCATGTGCAGAAGTGACTTTCCGTACAGAAGCTGCGGTTCAAGCAATCAAAAATATGCGCGAAGCTTTCCCAGAAATGCTAATCGGTGCTGGTACAGTACTAACAACTGCGCAAGTTGACGAAGCAATCGACGCCGGTGTTGATTTCATTGTAAGCCCGGGCTTCAACCCAACAACAGTTAAATACTGCCAACAACGTGGTGCAACCATCGTACCTGGCGTAAACAACCCTAGCCTTGTTGAACAAGCGATGGAAATGGGTCTACGTACTCTTAAATTCTTCCCAGCTGAACCTTCAGGCGGCGTTAACATGCTTAAAGCACTAACAGCTGTTTATCCTGTTAAATTCATGCCTACTGGTGGCGTAAGCCCGAAAAACGTTAACGACTACCTAGCAATCCCTGCGGTATTGGCTTGTGGTGGTACTTGGATGGTTCCAAACGATCTCATCGATGGCGAAAAATGGGATGAGCTAGCGGCACTGGTTAAAGACGTAGCTAACGTAATCGCAAAATAACGTTATCGGTTCTCCCCTTAGAGAACGAAATATAAATGCCCAACGAAAAAGTTGGGCATTTTTGTATTTGCACTGTGATACTCTTCTTTATTAATACCATTATCCTAGGTAAAAATATGATCAAATTGGGCATTGGTGGAACAGCGAATGGGCATCGAACACAAACACACATAAACCCTTCCATGGGGCTCCGCTGAGCCATCCCTGGCTCAGAGGGTTTGTTTATCGATGCCCATTCACTGAACAGAAATTTTTCTAGAATGATATCAATGCATTATAGCTTGAGATCTCGAATTAAATTTTTTATTTCGTTGTTCATCAAAGACTCTTTCTCATGCAATTGTTGAGCTATTTGATCAAGAGCACAACGCTGAGAGGTTAAACGTTGAAAAACAGCTTGTTCTGCCTTAGAGAGCCAAGCCTGGACAGCGCTTTGAGCTTTCAACAGTAAATCACTCTCTTCAAACTTAGTCACCATACCTACATCAATTGGACCAACCGTCGGCTCTAAGCCAGCTTCATATATTGCATGCATGACAAGCTGCGTGGCCTTACTAATATCATTTGAAGCTCCGGTGCTGACCTCATTTTCACTGCCAAAAAACACCTGTTCAGCAACTCTGCCAGCTAAGAGGACTTCCAACCTTTTAAAAATCAATGTCTTCGAATACCCTTCATACTGTGCCAATGGTCGGGTCGCAACAAAACCCAAAGCATAGTTTCTAGGTTCAATGGTCACAAAATCGATATCCTGATCGGGAAACAGCAAAACGGAAGTAAGCAAGTGCCCCGCTTCATGATATGCAATTCGCAACTTTTCCGTTTCACTTAAAACAATGTGTTCGCTCGGAGTACCATAATTCACTCTGATAATGGTTTCTCGAATCAGTGCATCATTGATCACAAGCTTCTTGCTAACCGATTCATAAATGACTTCTCTGAGTACTTGATCAATCTCAGCGGAAGACATTCCTCGCGATGCTGCAACTAAATGCAACAGATCAAAATCTGAAGATGAAAGACGGTGACGATTGATAAACCTTTCGAAGAATAGCTTTCGAGCAACGCTGTTAGGTAAATCGCATTGAATCGTTTCATCGAAACGTCCCGGGCGAACTATAGCCTCATCCAACAAATCAGGATGATTTGTTGCTGCCATAACAAATACGCCATCATTCGTTGTCGCGAAGCCATCCATCTCGGTCAACAACGCATTAACGACTGCATTTCTCTCCGACAAACCATTTCGACTGCTTCGTTTCGCTGCAACAGCATCGATTTCATCAATAAATACAATCGCAGGAGCATATTTTCTTGCCGTGGGAAAAAGTGTCTTAATATTTTCTACTGTACCGCCTTCATAAGAGCTGGAAAGCTGTGATGCAGATACAGCAAAAAAAGGTAATCCACTTTCCCCCGCTACCGCTTTTGCTAATAAGGTTTTACCTGTGCCCGAAGGGCCTGAAAACAGAAACCCGCTAGGTACAGGTACGCCAAGATGACCAAGCTTTTCAGGTGTATTTAGCCAGCCCAGAACATCAACCAGCCGCTTTTTCGCTCTATCTAACCCTATAACATCATTCAAAACGACTGTTGGAAGTGTCATTTTAAAAAAGTGACTATCCGTTAAATCCTCACCATCGATCACTTGTTGAATCGAGTTCTGCGAAAATTTCACCCGCAGCCCACTAGTATCAGGATGAACACTAAACGAATACTCAATCGCCTCTTTACGGTTTATCATTTTCGTTAACGTATGCTCAATTGAGAGATAATGCTGAATCCGTTGCAACATTTCGCTAAATCGTATTTCTTTACTTGCCGATCCTTTTATTTGATTTTCAACGTTGAGTTCAATATCAAAATGCTCTCGCACATCATGACTTATATAACTAACCACTGCCGATGTTTTTGAATCCACCAAACGGTAAGTAAACAATGGCATTTGTTTCGACTTAATATATTGCGATACAAAATCTGAAAACCTTAAGCCCGTTGACTCGATAACTGTGATATCAATTAGCAATGCATCCGGTAACTCTTTTTCCAGCATATCTTCAAGCCTATCGACATTCTGGCACAAGCAGACTAAATCGTCGCTCGCGCTTTCCAGTTTGTCAAAAACACGCTTGTCATCATCAAGCAACAATAATTTAAAAGATCTATCGTTATGACCCAAATCGGCTTCTACCAAAAACTGGACATCCTGATTGGTGATTGCATCAAAATAGCTCGCTGACCGGGTTAAAATGTCCGCTTGAAGTTTCGCGGTTTGGCTTTTAAGAGCTCGAACATTAATCTCTGGCGAGAGAGTTTTCAGCAGAAAAGGAGCAAATTGCGGCTTCCATTTGAATGAAATCGCACCTTCTGAAAGCGCATTATCTCTCAGTTCGATTTCAGCCAATTTGACCAAATGATTGACTTTTAACTGTTTAAAAATAATGGGATAGCCTTTCGCCAATCGATTGATAAACTCTGGTGACAAAGAGACATTATTTGATGGGTTACTTCTGTTTTTAAGGATATCAATAACACTAAGCGTCTTATTTTGAGTGTTACTGTTGATGATCTCGTGTCCTAAATTGGTCGTAAAAATAATAATACACTGACTAAAATCGACTTCTTCCTGGCTTGTCTGATCTTTAGCTAGCGCACTATCGAGAACAGAAAGTAGTGATTGGATCACCGACGAATGCGCCTTTTCAATCTCATCGAACAACAAAATTTGTCGAGGTTTGGCGGTGACTAAGCGCGTTAATACCCCCAGCGAAGAGTCGGTATATTGAGAGCCGCTACCAAATAACCTCGATCCATCACGATAATCGGCGTAATTCTCCATATTGAAGATGTTAAATTCATTTCCGGTTAGCTCGAATTGCTCTATTTGCTCGAGGAGTTGTTTGGCAAGAAATGTTTTTCCAACACCTGATGGACCGACAAATGTATAAATAGAACGAGGTCCTTGTTGATATTCAATACTAGACGACAGGTAACCACGGCATATCCCATCCACAGCCGCTTCCTGACCTATAACTTTATCATTGAGCGAGGTGCGTATTTTCTGGCTTATTTGAGTCCGATAAACCAAATCATTTCGTATCGGATTGAGCGAGATAAACTTTTGCATAACGTCGCTTGATGATTGCGTAATATGCTTGACTAAAGCGTCTAAAGACAGCCCCCCTGCTTCTCTTGCGTTACTAAGGATATCTAAACAATCCTTTGAAAAGGTAAGCTTGGAATACTGTTTTTTCGCTTCCAGAAACCAGGTTGTCGATGGACTGCCAAAATTACGCGGTTCAGAGAAACGGAACATATTATCTCTAAGATCATAGACTTCTTTGCTGAAGACTAATTGATATGCCTTACAGCCAAAGTGTTTGGCCAACACATTAAGTAATTGCGGATCAGAAAGGCTGGCTGCTAATAAGCAGTTTTCATCAACTGAAAACGTTGTTCTAGCTAAAATATTTTCCAGGCTTTGATTTCTGTGCGATGAAAAATAATTGGCACAAGCGACAACAGCGATCTCTTCAATAAACGACTTACCCATTGAATCTAATGATTGATAAAACGATTCAATAGTAAATTCCGGTGCAACCTCTTTATTGAATAAAAGCTTTGATTTTAAGAAAGAAAAATGTTTCCTTGCCGTTAGTTCGTCTGATGTAGCCGCTCCTTTTAATGCATTTTGCACCGTTTCACAGAGAGACATTAACTCATAATGTGGAACTGAATCTTCTGCATCTCGAATCGAAACCCAATTTTTTAAGCAGTCAAAACCACCAAATTTTTGGATGGTAGAAAACAATCTGTTTTTATCTACTATTTCAACGTCTGAAGCGGATACCAAACACAAAGCATGATGATCATATTTTAACTTATACCTAAGCATGGTATTCATCATGATCGGGTCATCAATAACCAACTCGATAGCAGCAAGTACAATAGGCAAAACAGATTTTCTGTGGCACAGGAAATCTAAGTCTACGTGCCTATCGTTAATAAAATACTTAGCCCCGCTAAAAAATACGTTGCACAACCCTTTTTCTGATGATTCGTTGCTCATTTCTATACCTGGAAGACACTGGAAGTTGGCATTAACTACAATATGGCTATTTGATGATATGGAAGTATGGAGTCGAGATACAAAAACTATACATATGCTTATGTTCAATATCTGTTCTTATGTTCAATATCCATTGTTAATACTGTCTTATGATAAGTTTTGATTCAGTTTTGCGGCCAATTCCATCAACTCTCGCTTGGTGTTTTCTAGATCTTCAATATGGTGGTGAACGGTATCGGAGTTCAACGTCATATACGGAATGGTAATGGTTGCCAACAAATCCCCCAGCACACCAAAAATCGGCAAACTGATGTTGGTGACACCTTTGATTTGCGGACTTTCACCCACGTAGTAGCCACGTTCTCTTGTCGTTGCTACATGGCTTAGTGCATGCGCTTTCTCTTCTGGTGTTGCATCGAGTCTGTCTAAGATCGAATGACGTTTCTCTTCATTAAGGAAGCTCAAGAAAACGATACCCGAGCCCGATGAACAGATATCAATGATAGAACCTAGCCTTAGGCTGAAACCCATTTTATATGGGCTCTCTTGACGAGCAATAACGGTCATTTCGCCATTGCTGTATGCCGACATATGGCAAGATTGGTTAACTTTGTTACAGATGTCTTCCATCAAAGGCGTCGCACGCTTTAAAAGCTGTGCTATCGGTGGATGTTGGTTCGATAACGCAAACATTTTTAGCGTTAATGCATAGGTTGAAGTGTAACTATCGTATTCAATGAACTGTTTTTCGACTAACACAGACAGCATGCGAAAAATTTCGTTAACACTTCTATCTAAGCTTTC